>JAHJIY010000042.1 GCA_018823175.1 Pseudomonadota bacterium | reverse complement strand
GTCTGTCCAGAAATGAGGATTTTTGTTCGAGATCAAGGCATGCGAAAAAAATAACCGCAGGCATATATTTGATATTCCGAGGATTATTTTTTTCGCATAACGCAGAGATCGGGCGAAAAGACCATTTATGGACAGGCACTAACTAAAAACAACGCCACGACCTTAATAAAATCAACTTTGCCATCTTCCTTTACCCCTTCAATTCCTTAAAAAAGCGAATATCTTTTTCCAACACATGCTCACGCAACCAAACGGTCAGAAAATTCAGCGCTTCTTGCGAAACGGCAGATTGCTTCCGGAATGATAGAGACAACCCCATGCATTTTTTAGTGAAATCCCAATGTTCCAGCAAATGATCTTTAAAATCAGGGTGCTTTTCCAGATACACCTGTTCGCTCCGAAAGTGCTCACTGGCATAACTGGCCATGTTGAACAAAATATCCCCGACAACATTCGCCGGGACGTCTTCTTTGGCGACCGCCTCTTGCAGACTGTTTATGATTGCGAAAAGTTTTTTATGCTGCGCATCGATCTCCGCGACCCCAACCTGAAATGACTCATCCCATTTTAAAAATTCAGCTTCCATATCCTCACTCCTTGTTTTGGCAAATAACATTAATGATATATCTTTATTACACTCAATAATCAGGTAAGCAAGAGGGTAAAATTAGTCCACATACCTGAATCCGTGACGGCTTTGAGCTGTTTATCAGATCAGGTTGTTGTAGTTGCGTTAAAAATACTTGTTCAGCCGCGGGGCTAGATATTCACCCGCCGCCCAACGGGGCGCACGAGAGCGGCGCATCTGCTGTGTTGACAACTCGTTGATATACCCAAGTATTATCAACATCGTCGTCGCCTTGCATCTACGCCGCTCTCGAACGCTCACGGATTCAGGACAGATTTAAACCGCCCATTCCCAAAACTAAAAAAAAGAGAGCCTGCCCGTTGGCACGACTCTCTTCCTGGGAAGAAAAGATTGCGGGGGAAACAACCTTTCTCCCAAACCTTGCGGAGTTCCCTCCTCGACCCTCAAACTATCACATCAACCCCTCGTTTCATTTGCTCTCTAAACTCCTGATGCTCACGATATCGGCGACCGACATGAGTTTTCCCCAAAATATCCTGATTCAGATCATCTCTTATTTCGTTCTGCTCGGCAATCCTTTCCGGTTCTTTTACCGCATTAGCCGTTTCAAGGCCGGCAGCCGAAATTTCAGCAATCACATCAGGGCCGACTACAGTTAGCTGGCTTTTGGCCGGAACGGCTTTTTGACCCTGATCTATATTTTTCTCAACATTGGCTGGGCGCTGTTCCTTGTTATTAGCCGGAACATTCACCACATTCGCCGGATCAACAATCATTTTCTCCCTCCTGACTTTAATGCTATAATAAATTGTAGCACAACCAACTATCACCAAGTAAAGCAAAAAATTACGCTTCCCGAAAATAATTTAGTTATAATTTTTCCAAGATTACCGGATACTTACATGACAGGTTAGGAAAGATATGCAAGTCAAAAACCTCCAGATTACCACTCAGCACAACTGCGACATCTCCGACGCCAGAGACAATGGGATCTATTCAATCTGCACTTTGGTCTTGAAACTGCGCAATCATTATAAATGGGAAAATTTACTGGAACCATGGGATGAACCAGACTCCCCGACACTCCTGGACTGGATCGAGGCAAAGGAAAATTACTGGCAAAGCATTGCCTCAGATAATTTTCAGGAACCATCTTTCAACAATCAAAATAGCGACCCATACGACGTTGCCCTGATCAACGGGCATCTCACCGACACCAGTCTGATCTATGGGGCCGGTTATGGCCGCTCACTGAAATCTATTTTTTTCCTGGCCGAGAAAATTGAAAGCAAAATCATCGACGGCTGCCCGGTTTTTATCCTGGGCCGGGAGATGGCCAGAGAACTGGCCAGTCCTTTTGCCATGCTGCAGGACGGCATTATCTACATAAGACGCAATTCTCTCCGCTTCTTTTTCTGGGACCAGATTCAGGAAATCCGTTCATCAAGCCGGGCCCCTTTACAACACGCCCTTGCTCTATACGGAGTAATGACTGATGACAAACTAAACCGAAAACTCTTTCAGGAAAACCTTGACCGGATTGTCGACCAGGAGATCCCGACCTTTATCCACCACGAAATCGGTGAAATGCACGAAACGACCCTGGACAGCGCAACTTTAAAGATAATAATCCGCGCCTTTCCAGGTTCGGCTATTGAATTTCTGGCCCGGACAATCAAAGACATGCTGGCCGACACCCACCCCAAAGGAATGCTTGGTCATATCATCTCCGAACAAAAGGAGACCTCCCTGGCCTTTTATGTCGGTTTTCTTGACGGCCTGCGCAAGGTCCTGGCCCCTGAAATCATTGAGTCATTCAATGATTTCCTTTCCACCCCGGACTGGGCCAAAATTGACCAGGCCCGGAAAACATGCCGGGCTCAGAACCTTGAACGGGCCGAGAAGCTTAATAAATTAAGCCTGGCCCTGGAACACGAACCGCCGGAGACCGTCAAATGCCGCATCGAGGCACAACTTCTCTCGCCCCTTAACCTCTAACCCCTCGATTATTTGTCTCGCCAACCCCGTTTTTATCTGATCATCATTGATTATCAGATAAAAAAATTATATAACGGACATCTTCATAATAAGAAAAAACCTTTGGGTCTTCAGGCCACTGTGGTTTAAACACAGTTGAGCCGTACTAAAAAGGCTATCAATACAGGAGAACAAGATGTCAGAAGTACGAGTGAGATTCCCCCCCAGCCCTACCGGCTACCTCCACATCGGCGGGGCCAGGACCGCGATTTGCAACTGGCTGTTCGCCAAAAAACATAACGGCAAACTAATCTTAAGGATTGAAGACACCGATGCCGACCGCTCCACCCAGGAATCGATCGACGGCATTCTGGACGGCCTGAAATGGCTTGGTATCGACTGGGATGAAGGTCCCTACTTCCAGACCGAATTTGCCGAAGAACATGTGGCCGCAGCCCACCGTCTCGTGTCCGAAGGTCACGCCTATAAATGTTTCTGCACCAAAGAAGATCTCGACGCCAAAAGGGAAGCGGCGATGGCCGCCAAAAAATCACAGGTTGGATACGACGGCACCTGCCGCAATCTTTCCGCCGACGAAATCGCCCAGAAAGAAAATGACCATATTCCTTATGTCGTGCGCTTCAAAGTGCCGGCCAGAGAGGGTGCGGTCGGCTACGACGACAAGGTCCTGGGCCGCATTGAACAGGCCTACCGTGAGATTGATGATTTTGTCATCGTGCGCTCCAACGGCAAACCCCTTTACCTTTTATGTAATGTGGTTGATGATATCCGCGACCGGATCAGCCATATTATCCGCGGCCAGGACCACATGACCAACACGATCAAACAGGTCCTGCTCTACGAGGCCCTGGGCGCACCGGTGCCGGTCTTTGCCCACATGCCGCTCACCCTGGACCTGAAAAAGGCCAAGATCTCCAAACGCAGTCACGGCGAAATAGTTGCGGTGCATTTTTACCAGCAACACGGTTTCATCCCGTGGGCCCTGGTCAATTTTCTTGTCCTGTTAGGCTGGTCGCCAGGCGATGACCGGGAGATCTTTTCACCCGAAGAACTGATCGAGATATTCACCCTTGAGCGGATCAACAAGTCCAATTCCATCTTCAACTTCCAGAAGGACGATCCCAAATTTTTCACCGACCCGAAAGCGATCAATATCAACGCCCAGTATCTGCAGAAAATGCCGATCGAAGAAATCGGCGCCCTGGTCAAAGAGGAATTTATCGCCGATGGTTTGTGGGACGAAAGCTATGACGGCGACAAAAAACAATGGTTTCTCTCAACCCTTGATCTGGTCCGGGAACGCTTCCATACCTTAAAGGATTTCGCCACCACCGGCCGGGCCTATTTTGCCGATGATTTTGAGCCGGAAAAAAGAGCAGTCGATAAAAATCTGTTGAAACATGAGGGGTTAAAGGAGTGGTTGCCGATGCTGGCCGCCCGTTATGAAGCGCTGACCGACTTTAACCAGGAAAATGCCGAGACCGAGGCCAAAAAACTGGCAGAAGAACTGGAACTGAAACCGGGCGTGATTATCAACGGCATGCGGACCGTAGTGACCGGCTGCCTGGCCGGGCCGAGCATGTATGACGCCTTGATGGCCATCGGCAAAGATCGGGTAGTGGCAAGACTTAAGGATGTGGCAAAACTTTATTAATTGGCGCGTAAACCACGGAACAATTAATCCCAGAGGCGTCAACCTGGGTAAAACTCAGCCTGCAATGGTTCACCAGTACCTTAGAGAAGAGCTGGTATACTCTTGTGAGAAATAATATTATGAACGAACAAGAAAACACCCCCACAAACTTCATCCGCAACATCATTGATGAAGACCTGAAGATCAACAAGAACAACGGTCGGGTCGTCACCCGTTTTCCGCCGGAGCCCAACGGCTATCTGCACATCGGCCACGCCAAGTCAATCTGCCTTAATTTCGGGATCGCCAAGGATTATAACGGCGCCTGCCATCTGCGCTTTGATGATACCAACCCGAGCAAGGAAGAAACCGAGTATATCGATTCGATCAAGGAAGACGTGAAATGGCTCGGTTTTGACTGGGGGGAAAATATTTTTTACGCCTCCGGCTATTTTGGGCAACTCTACGATTTTGCGGTGCAACTGATTAAAATGGACAAGGCCTTTGTTTGCAGCCTTTCAGCCGATGAGATCAGACAACAGCGCGGCACCCTGACCGAACCGGGCCAGGAGAGTCCATACCGCAACCGATCGGTTGAAGAGAACCTTGAACTTTTCGCAAAAATGCGGGCCGGCGAGTTCGGCAATGGCGCCCATGTCCTGCGGGCCAAGATCGATATGACCTCGGGCAATCTGAACATGCGCGACCCGGTGATCTACCGGATCATGCACGCCGACCACCACCGGACCGGCGGCCAGTGGTGCATTTATCCGATGTATGACTTCGCCCACTGCCTGTCGGACGCGATTGAGGCCATCACCCACTCGATCTGCACCCTTGAGTTTGAAGATCACCGCCCTTTATATGACTGGGTCCTCGACACCCTCCAAACCGAACATCATCCCCAACAGATCGAGTTCGCCCGCCTCAATCTGGATTTTACCGTAATGAGCAAACGCAAACTCATGCAGCTGGTAAACGACAAGCTGGTCTCGGGCTGGGACGACCCGCGGATGCTGACCGTCTCCGGTCTCCGGCGTCGGGGATATACGCCGGCCTCAATCCGCAACTTCTGCGAGCAGATCGGGGTGGGCAAACGTAATTCCCGCATCGATATGGGTATCCTTGAAAACGCGATCCGGGATGACCTCAATGAAATCGCCCCCCGGGTGATGGGGGTGTTAGATCCCCTGAAAGTGATCATTGATAATTATCCGGAAGACCAGACCGAAGAATTGGAGGCCCAGAACCATCCCCAGAATCCGGAGATGGGCAGTCGGCTGGTTCCCTTTTCCCGCGAGCTCTATATTGAGCAGACCGATTTCATGGAAGAACCGCCCAATAAATTCTTCCGCCTGGGACCAGGACGCGAAGTCCGCCTCCGCTACGGATATTTTATTACCTGCCAAAGTTTTGAAAAGGATGCGAAGTCCGGCGCGATCACCGCCATTCACTGCACCTACGATCCGGCAACCAAAGGCGGCAACGCCCCGGACGGCCGCAAGGTTAAAGGCACCATTCACTGGGTTTCAGCCCGCCATGCAGTAAAGGCGCAAATCAGACTCTACGACCGTCTTTTTGAGGTGGAAAACCCGGAGGCGGACAAGGAAAAAGATTTTAAGGAGTTCATTAACCCCCATTCCCTGGAAGTCCTCGACAACTGCCAACTGGAACCAGCTCTGACTGCAGCCCAACCTGGCGACAGCTTTCAGTTCGAGCGACAGGGATATTTCTGCGTAGAGACCAAAGATTCCACCCCCGAGGCCTTAATCTTCAATCGCACCGTCACTCTGCGCGATTCCTGGGCCAGGGAGAATAAAAAAGGCTGAGTATTTTTGAAAGAGACCGGCGCCATAGATAATATCTATTCGAATCTGCCAAAAAAACTACCGGCAGAATTGTTTGAAAAGATTACACAAGGTCATGCCTTCAGGCTTGAACGCATAATCTCAAAAGGCCATGCCACCCCCGAAGGCGAGTGGTATGACCAGGAGCAGGACGAATGGGTCATCCTGCTAAAGGGGCGCGCCCGCTTGCTGCTGGCCGGGGCAAGCGAAGCGGTGGAATTAGGTCCGGGTGACCACCTGCATCTGCCGGCTCACCTGCGACACCGAGTGGAATGGACCGATCCCGAAACCGAAACCATCTGGCTGGCCCTGCACTATGATTAAACAAACCACTTGATCCACCGATCTCTCCGCCGATAAAACATCCTCATACCGTCTCCTGAACATACAAAATGAAACGCACCCCAAGGACACTTCCTTCGGGACGCATTCCCCGTAGCTCGGAGTGTCGCAAGCTCCCTTACCTGCCGCGGGGTTAGTGAGCCAATCTGATGAAAGTAACCTTTCATCCGGAGATTCCCCGTGGTTCGAAGTCTTGCGCTCATCTGCCGTGGGGAACTTCAATAAATCAACTCCCATCACGGAAAATCAGGTATTTAGCCAATCTACCAGGCTTCAAAAAACCTTCTTATTTATATATTCTTGTTTCCGGTTTTGTTTCCAGTTCTATTTGACAGTAGAGAGTTATTTATTGTGTAATTTACTTATAGAAATCGAAACCGGAGCAAAAATCATGACCGAAACAATTGTTTCAACCTTGGAATATTCTGATACATACACCTCCGGGCCGCAGGAACTGAACGTATTTGCCGGTTTCGAGGTGATTTATCCATGAACAAACAACTCCCTGGTTTCTTTCCAGCCATCTTGATCGCCATTCTGGTCGGTATCCCGGTCCCAGGCAACGCTGCAATGGGAGATACCGTTTACAAGGTGGCCATTGACCGTGACTATGCGCCATATGAGTTCGTAGATATGGACGGTCAAATCAAGGGATTCACCCCGGATCTGCTGCGTGAAATCGGCACGGATGCCGGGATCACCTTCCGCTTCATCCCGATGGACTGGCCCGATGCCGTGGCGGCCCTGGAGGAAGGCAGGATCGACCTGATCAACATGATCAGGACCCCGCAACGGCTGGGCCAGTATGAGTTTTCCGAACCGCACAGCTATATCAAGCAGGCGATCTTCCGGCAGATCGCCGCGCCTGGGATCATCGATCTTGCCTCATTAGCCGGACATCGCGTCGCCTTGCAGCAGAACGATATTGCCCTGGAGATGCTGACGGAACGCACCGATTTTACCCGTCAGATCGTCCAAGGGAAGGCGGAAGGTTTTCTTCTGCTGCGTTCAGGCAAGGTTGATGCCTTTCTGGCCGCCGAGCAACCCGGACTGCGTTTGGTCCGGGAGTATGATCTGACCAATGTTGAGCCTGCGTCGATCGGCCTTTTCCCCCAGGATTTCTGTTTTGCCGCCCGCAAGGGCAACCGGGCATTGATCGATCAACTCAACAGCGGCCTGCAGCACCTCAAAGTATCCGGCCGCTACGACAATATTGTCACAACATGGCTTGCCCTTAAGGTGCCGGAGCGTGGTTGGCTCATGCAGCACTGGCGTTTGATGGCCGGATTGATCGGCGCCTTAATGATTCTACTGGCCGCTTTCGTTGGCTGGAGTGTCATGTTGCGGCGGGCCGTAAAACAGCAAACCCGTGCCCTGCGCGAGAGCCGAAATTTTTTAAATGAGGCTCAGCGGATCGCCCAACTCGGCAGCTGGGAATGGGACATCGAGTCCGACACCTTGCAGTGGTCGGAGGAAACTTTCCACATCTTCGGGATCGACCCTGAAAAGTTTGGAGCTGACTTCAATACCTTCATCGAAGCCGTCCACCCCGATGACCGTGATCAAGTAAGGAAGTCCGTCGAACAGGCGGTCAGCGACGGGGTGGAGAAATGGAGCATTGATTATCGCGTCCTCCGGTCCGACGGTGACCTCCTTTTTCTCCACGAGGAAGCCCGGGCGGTCTCTGCCCCGGATGGTCGAGTGGTGAAAAGGGTCGGCACGGTGCAGGACGTGACCGAGCAAAGACAGCTGGAGGATACTCTCCGCCGGATCAATCGGAAACTCAAGGCGATCAGCGACTGTAACCAGATCCTGATGAAGGCCGAGGAAGAACAGGCCCTGCTCAATGACATCTGCACGATCATCTGTGACGAGGCCGGGTATCGGATGGCCTGGGTGGGGTATGCCGAAAATGACGAGGATAAATCCATCCAGCCGGTGGCCTGGGCCGGTGATGACAGTGATCATGTGGCCCAGGCTCATGTCTCATGGTCCGCCGATTCGGCATGGGGTCAGGGGCCCGCCGGGATGGCCATTCGGACCGGAGAGCCATCCCATGTGGATGATTACCAAACCGATCCGCTCATGGCCCCCTGGCGAGAGGTCTTCCTTTCTCATGGTTACCGTTCCGGCATTGCCTTGCCGCTCAAGGACGAACACGGCACGGTCTTCGGCGTTCTTCTTATCTACTCCACCGAGCCATTCGCCGTTACCGGCGATGAGTTCAAGCTCCTGGAGGAACTGGCGGGGGATCTGGCCTTCGGGATCACCGTGCTGCGTACCCGTTTGAAACGCCGGGAGGTGGAGGAGGCGTTACGGGAAAATCAGCGGCTCCTGCTTGAGGCGCAACATATGGCCCATATCGGGAACTGGTGGCATGACCTGATAACCGGGGAGATCTTCTGGTCGGATGAGTTTTTCAATATCCTCGGGATCAAACCACAGAAACCGACAATGGAACTTGGCGCTAAACTGTTTCACCCTGAAGACCTCCCTATCCTTCATAAAGCCATGGAGGAATCAGCCTCGGGGAAGATGGAACATGAGCACGACTTCCGGATCATCCGGCCGGACGGTGAGATCCGCTGGATCCACAACCACTGGTTCAGGGTCAACGACAAAGACGGAAACGAAATAAAACGAGTCGGCACCCATCAGGACATCACCGAACTGAAAAGAGCGGAAGAGAAACTCCGGCAACTAAACGAAGAACTGGAACATCGGGTGAAAGAGCGAACTGCGGAACTGGAAGCGACAAACGCGGAGCTGGAGCGGATGAATCATCTCTTCGTGGGCCGGGAGTTGAAGATGGTAGAGTTGAAGGAAAGGATCAAGGAACTGGAAGACAAACCGGCGGAACGATCCGGCCAGTGAATCGATCTTTCACCAAAGAACCGGGTCTTTATGATGATATGTTTGACTAGATTAAAAAAAATGGCCTGTCGAGCATATCGATTTTTTAGGAGAAAGCGAAATGGCTGACCGAAATGAGAGTTTCCAACGTATTCTTTGGGTTGCTGTCGGCGGCCTTCTGTCTGCTCTGGTGCTCTGTATCATCCTCTTGCTCGTCATCCAACGGTATAATGATTCTAAAGACCGCGCCACTGCCATGCGGGCAGCTTTTGTCGAACAACAAAAGCAGTTGATCAAGCGTGAGGTCGACCGCATTCTCGAACGTATCGAGTTCGACCGCAGTCAAATTGTTCCCAAAGGCTCCAGCCTGGTGCAGGAGCAAGTTTACGAAGCGTACGCCATACTGGAGAATATCCGGCAAAGAGATGCCGTGACACAATCGTCCGAAGAGATCAAACGGACGATCATTGAGGTTCTGCGGCCCATGCATGTGTATCATGGCAAGGGCGATTTTTTTATCCTTGACCTTTCGGGCGGCATCGTTCTTGGTCCCGCTGCAACCAATGGTGACGGGAAATCCTCACCTCCTTTCGGCGACGGGGAGAACCATCCGGCCATCGCCGGTATGATCGAGCTGGCCAAAAAAGAGGGCGAAGGGACCTATCGTTACTCGTTGAGCCAACCTGGCGTGAAAGGGGACGAGACTCCCCATCTCTCTTTCATCAAACTGTTTAAGCCCTATGGATGGATCCTCGGGACGACTATCTCTGTCAAGGATCTCGAAGTCGATACCCGGAAGGAATTACTGGACGATATCTCCAAGGTTCGTTACGGCAAGAACGGCTATATCTTCATTGACGATTGGCAAGGGGTGGTCCTTGCCCACGGCGCCCAGCCGGATCTGGTCGGTCGGAACATCTGGGACCACCAGGATTTCAATGGGGTGAAGGTTGTCCAGGGCTTGATCGCAGCGGCAAAGACCGAAGCGGGTGACTATGTCTACTACTCCTGGCGCAAACCCGATACCGGCGAAGAGCGGCCCAAGGTGTCGTTTGCCAAGGGTGTGCACGATTGGCAATGGATGGTCGGCACCGGCGTCTATATCGATGATGTGGAAACGGATATCGCCATTCTCCAGCGTTCCCTGAAGGCCGGTTTGCGCAAAGACATCCTCTGGATCCTGTTGGTGTCGGCAACGGTGGGTATCTTGCTTCTGCTTTCCCTGCGGCGTGTTTTCCGCCGTCTGCTTGGGGATTTTTCCCGGTTCGACGAATTTTTCCATGAAGCCGCATTCGCCGACCGCGAAATCGAGGTGGCGGGCCTGACCTTCGCTGAATTGCGCGGCATGGCTGTCAGCGCCAACAAGATGCTGCACGACAAGGTCGCGGCCCAGGAGCGGTTGCGCAAGCACCGCGACCATCTGGAAGAGGAAGTGGCCGAGCGGACGCATGCTCTGCAGGAGAAGAATAGTCAACTGGAGCTGGCCAAGGAGGCCGCAGAAACCGCCAACCGGGCCAAAAGCGTTTTTCTGGCCAACATGAGCCACGAACTCCGGACGCCGCTGAACGCCATCCTTGGGTTTGCCCAGGTGCTCAAAAACGACCGGAATGCCACCGACGAACAACGGGAAAATCTGGAGATCATCAGCCGCAGCGGCGAGCATCTGCTGCACCTGATCAACAACGTCCTCGATATCTCGAAGATCGAGTCCGGGCGACTGGAGCTTGAGGAGTCGCCCTGCGATCTGCACCAACTTATCCAGGGAATCAGGTCGATCATGTACGCCCAGGCCGCGTCCAAGGGTTTGAGCTTTACCCTGGAACAGGATCCGGAACTGCCGCGTCAGATCTTAGTCGATGCCGGCAAACTCAGACAGGTCTTCATCAACCTGATCGGCAACGGGGTCAAGTATACGGCACATGGCGGGATCGTGCTCCGAGCTCTGCTTCAAGTCATGGAAAATCCTGAGCAGGCGCGACTGCGTTTCGAGGTCGCGGACACCGGCCCCGGCATCAGGGAAGAGAACCAAGAGCGGATCTTCGCCCCCTTTGTGCAGTTGGGGGAGCGCCCTCCCACCGAGGCAGGCACCGGTTTGGGGCTTGCCATCTGTAAACAGTACGTCGAATTGATGGGTGGCGAGATCGGCGTGGCCGGCGGACCGGATGGGGTGGGCACAGTTTTCTTCTTTGAGATCCCGGCTGAGGTTCTTCCCTCCGGGGTTCTTGAAAAGCCGGTGACCAGAGGCAGGGTCGTCGGGGTGGATGAAGAGGTGAGCGGCTACCGCCTGCTGATCGCTGAGGACCAGCCGGAGAACCGTCTCCTGCTCAAAAAACTTCTGGCCCCCTTCGGCTTTGAAATCAAGGAGGCGGTCAACGGCGAAGAGGCCCTCGCCCTTTGGCACGACTGGCAACCCCATTTAATCTTCATGGATATCCGTATGCCGGTAATTGACGGCCTGGAAGCCACCCGCCGGATCAAGGCCGCCGATACGGAGCGGCAAACCAGGGTCGTTGTTATCACCGCCCATGCCTTGGAGGAGGAGCGGCGGGCGATCGTTGCGGCCGGCTGCGACGATTTCATTCGCAAGCCGTTTCACGATTGGGAAATCTACGATGCCTTGAGCCGCTATCTCGGCATCCGCTTCAAATATGAAGACGTCGAGTCGGTCGCCGAAGGAGAGAGCGGGCCGGAGGTGACTGCCGGTGAGCTTTCCCGGCTCCCGAAAAAGCTGGCGGTAGAGCTGTTCAGGGCAGCGGAGCTGCTTGACGGCGCGCGTACTCATAAAGTTATCAACCGCATAACCGCCCACGACCGGCAGCTTGGCGCCAGGTTGCGCCGGATGTCGGATACTCTTCAATACAAAGAACTGTTGGCTCTGTTGGACAATCTGGTCAAAGGAGAGCAAAATGAAAACAGATGATGAAAGGAGCGGACGGCAGCCTGAAATCCTGGTTGTCGACGATAACCTCCAGAATCTGAAACTGCTGGAAGAGGTCCTGGTTAAGACCGGATACCGGGTGCGCCTGGCCAGGGACGGCGAACTCGCTTTGAACAGCGCTGTGCTGCAACAGCCCTCACTGATCCTGCTCGATATCCGCATGCCGGGCATTGACGGCTTCGAGGTTTGCCGACGGCTCAAGGCGGATGAACGGACGAGTTCCGTGCCGGTCATCTTTATCAGTATTCTGGAAGATGAACGCGACAAGGTGAAGGCGTTTCTGGCCGGTGGCGTGGATTACATCACCAAGCCCTTTCAGCCGGAAGAGATCCTGGCCCGGATTCAAACCCATATCCGCCTGCGGGAGTTAACCGAATGTCTGGAACAGGAAGTCCGAAGTCAGACCGAAGAATTGACCAGAAGCAATCAAAAACTACAGGAGGAAATAACTGAACGGAAACAAGCAGCCGGGGAAATCCGCCAGCTCATGGCACAACAAAAGGCCCTCCTCGAGGTGTATCAAACGATGGCCTCGGTACCGCTTAAGGAGATTATCTCTTTTCTCGTCGACCAGTGCGTTAAATTGACCGGCAGCGCTCTCGGCTTTGTCGGATTGATCAGCGACGACGACCAAAAGATGGAGGCGCAAATCTGGTCGGAAAAGGCCATGGCACATTGCCCCATCAACAAGCCGTTGGATTTTTCGATTCCTGAAGCAGGGTTATGGGCCGAGCCAATCCGGCAGCGTCGAGTTGTTGTCGTCAATGAGTATTCTGCGCCGAATCCCCATAAAAAGGGTCTTCCCGAGGGACATCTCGAACTCACCCGTTTTCTGGGAGTTCCCGTGGTCGACCGGGATCGGGTGGTGGCTGTGGCCGGGGTGGCCAACCGGCAAGAAGCCTATACCGAAGCCGATCAAGCGAAGATTTCCTTGCTCCTGGAAGGGATGTGGGACCTCATCAAGCGGCAACGGGCGGAAGAGGAGTTGCGGCGCGAACGGACCTTCGTCAGCCGGATCATGGAAACCAGCCCCGTCGGCATCACCTTGGTCAGTCGTGAGGGGCTGGTGACCTTCGCCAATCAACGGGCGGAGCTTTTGCTCGGCTTAAAGCAGGAGGAGCTTGATCAGCGCACCTACA
Organism: Pseudomonadota bacterium; assembly: GCA_018823175.1. Lineage (GTDB taxonomy): Bacteria > Desulfobacterota > Desulfobulbia > Desulfobulbales > JAHJIY01 > JAHJIY01. Next base: position 91,695 of record JAHJIY010000042.1, on the reverse strand, counting down.
ACGCCCCGCAATGGCGTATCACCGATTTCGACGGCAATCCATTCCCCGACGAGGAGCTGCCCTTCAGTCGGGTGATGGCCACGGGCCAACCGGTCTTCGACGTGCGTCACGCCATCACATGGCCCGACGGGAAGCGGATCTTTCTCTCCATCAACGGCGCACCGCTTCTCGCCGAATCAGGTGAAATTGAGAGCGTCGTTTTCGTCCTTGAAGACGTTACCGAACGACAAGCGACCGAGGAGGCATTGCGACGAAATGAGAAAGCCTTGCGGATCCGGGAGACGCTGCTCAACGAATCGCAACGGGTTGGGCTGGTCGGCGGGTGGGATTGGGACGCGTTGAGTGATACCATCTGGTGGTCCGACGAGTACTACCGGATTTACGGTTTAGAGGTCGGCTCACCACCGCCGGGGTACGAAGAACACCTGAAGGTCTATACCCCGGAAAGCGCCGCCCGTCTGGACGAAGCGGTAAAACGGGCCATGGAACTGGGCGAATCGTATGAAGTCGATCTGGAACTCGCCAAGCCAACGCCCATAACACGATGGATCGTGGCCCGCTGCGAGGTCAAGCGGGATGAAGCAGGCGCTATCTGCGGCCTGCGCGGCACCGCCCAGAATATTAGCGAACGGAAAAAGGCCGAGGAACAACTCCGAAAACTGAACGAGGAACTGGAAGAACGGGTACAGGAGCGTACCGCCGAACTAAAAGGGAAGAACATGGAGCTGGAGCGGATGAACAAGCTCTTTATCGGCCGGGAGTTGAAGATGGTCGAGTTGAAGAAAAGGATCAAGGAACAGGAAGAAAAACTGGAGGGACGATCCGGCCAGTGAAGCGCTCGTGATGGGCTTTCTCGAAATGGAGGTAAAGGACATGACCGACACCACTCAGAATCATTTGTATGATCTCAAGAATGCCTTGGAAAGGTTGGACATCCACGACCATCTTTGCCTCATTTACGACAACCGGGAAGAACAGTTTGCCGCGGTCATGCCGTTCATCCGAATCGGCCTGGAACGCGGCGAAAAATGTATCTATGCCGCTGATGACAACACCGCCGAGATGGTCATGACCGGCATGCAGGCTGTTGGGATCGGGGTCGAGGCGGCGCTCGCCTCGGGGCAACTGGCGATTGTCAGTAAACGGGAGAGCTATTTGCGGGAGGGTTTCTTCGACCCGGACCACATGATCGATTTTCTGCAGCAGGCCGCGGACGAGGCCGACAAGACTGGTTTTTCCGCCCTCCGGGTCACCGGTGAGATGACCTGGATGTTGGGCGGCGATCCAGGCGTCCAACGCTTGATGGAGTATGAGGCCAAGCTCAACTATTTTTTCCCGGCCAATAGGGCCTTGGCCATCTGCCAATATGCCCGCCGACGCTTCTCTCCCGAGGTCATCAAGGACGTCATCGCCACCCATCCACTGGTCATCCACGGCGGCATGGTCTGCAAAAATTTCTACTATGTGCCGCCGGATCATTTTCTGGGAGAGGATCAGCCCACCCGGGAGGTGGAGAGGTTGCTGGCCAATATCCGCGAACGAGCGGCGGTGGATAATGAGCTGAAACAGCATCAGCAAGGCCTGGAAGCAATGGTCGCGGCACTTAAGGAACGAACTGACGAGTTGGAGCAGAGAAATCGAGAACTCGAATTGATGAACCGGTCCTTTGTGAACAGGGAACTCAAGATGGTGGCGTTGAAAGAGAGGATTAAGACGCTGGAAAGGAATAAAAAAATGGAATAACAGATCTGTTACACTCTAATGTAAAATTAAGGAAAGGAGGGCACTATGAGAAATAATGGATGGTTTGCGGTTCTATGGATTTTGCTGTGCTTTGCGCCGGGGGAGAGTGACGCCTCGGAGCCGTACGACAATGTCGCGGCCCCGGCGGGATCGTATTTTTCCCTCTACCCTCTGTACTACGGCTCCGACCGGCTCATGGACAAGGATGGAAAGCCGGTGGCGGCCGACCCGGACGCCGTCCAGTATCAAAATACCTTTAAGTACACCTATTACAACAAGACCCTGCTGCCTAAAACCGCTCTGTTCTCTGCTTTCGTGCCGGTTGGTTGTCTGGATCTGTTTGGCGACGATGACTGCGGCATCGGCGATCTGTCGCTGGTCGGCGCCTACTGGCTGGTGGATGATCCCGCCACCAAGACCTGGTTTGGAACGCGGTTGCAGACGGTGGTGCCCATCGGCAGCTATGATCAGGAAAGTAAGGCTAACCTGGGCGGCAATGTCTGGAAGTTCAGGCCGCAGCTCTATGGGGCCAAGCAGATGGGAAATGTCCTCCTCGAGGGAACGGCCAAATATATGATCTATACGGAAAACAATGATACCGATATCCGGCAGGGCAATGAGGTGAACCTGGAGTCGTATGGAGGTTATTTCCTGCGCCCCGATCTGCTCCTCGGAGCTCATCTCAATCACACCTTCAGCGACGACCGGAAGGTAGGAGGGACAACGGTGCCGGATACCGGCATCCGCAAGTGGCAGGCCGGGGCCTCCCTGTTCAAGAATTTCGGCTCCGGCTTTGCCGCCCTGGTGGAGGTGTTGTCCGATTTTGCGGTGGAGAACGCTCTGGAGGGAACCACCGTCTTGATGCGTCTGAGTTGGAAGCTGTAGGTGGCGATGGCTGTCAAATACTATCAAGTTGAAGGAGATCGGTATGAAAAGGATTGGATTTGGAGCATGTCTGCTGTTTGCCGTTTTGACGCTTATGGCATTCCGTCCTCTGTCCGTGACGGCGGGGGAGCAAGCGACCTATACCATGGGCATTATCCCCACCTGGGAGCCGGTGATGACCCATACCCAATGGATCCCGTTCGTGGAACGACTGGCAAAAGAAACCGGGCTTCCATTCAAGCTGAAGGTCTATGAAACCATGGCCGATTTCGAACGGGACATCGTTTCGCCGACCGGGCCGGATTTCATCTTTGCCAATGCCCTCCAGGTGGTGGTGGCCCATGAGGCGCAGGGCTATATTCCCCTGGTGAAAGGCGGCGGGTCCATCCGGGCCGTGCTTTTCGTCCGCAAAGACTCTCCCGTACAAAGAGCCGATGAGCTGGCCGAAAAAAGAATCGCCTTCGTCGGCGATAAAAATCTCTGAACCGTGTACGTCAGACACGTGCTGTCTGAAGATTTAGACAACCTTCATTTCACCAGCGAACTCACCGGCTCGACCCGCAACGTGCTGCTGGCCGTCACCCTGGGCAAGGTCGAAGCGGGAGCAACGCTCAGCCCGGTGTTCGACAAGGAGCCGGAGGATATCCGCCGCCGGCTCCGGACCATTCTGGAGACGGAGGAAATCCCCTCCCACCCCATCGCCGCCCATTCCCGGGTTCCGGAGGCGATTCAGTCCACTGTCGTCCAGGCCATTCTGAAAATAGCCGCAACGACGGATGGCGCCGCGCTGATGCAACAAATTCGATTGCCGGCACCGATTGCTGCCGATTACCAAAGGGATTATCAACACCTTGAAGGTGTGGAAGTGAAACAGTTATCTAACTGGGGAAAATGACATGCCCTTTGCACCGCGTCGCCTCTCTTCGCAGCTGATTCTGCTGGTCTCCTCCATTTTGCTGACCACCGGCATAATCTCCGGCTGGATGACGGCGAGGAAACAGTCTGAAATGCTTGCTGACTCAATGCATCGCAACGCTGCGCTCGTGGCTGTGAATCTGGCGGAACGCTGCGCTTATCACCTGGTGCTGAACGACTATGCCGGCCTGGAAGGTCTTCTGCTGCAGACTGCAGATTCGGCGGACATCAAGCGGCTCCGGGTTTCCGAACCAAATGGCTTTTTGCTCGGCGATGTGGTGAGCGCCCCCGACGGCAAAACCCAGCGAGGGCAACTGGGCGAAAACATCACGCCGCCGGCCTCATTTACCACGGATTTTCTGATCGAGGGCGATGAACTCATCGTCTGGCAGCCCATAACCGCCGGTGCGCCGCTGGGCTGGCTTCAGGCAACCTACGATCTCTCCCCGATCCGCGCCGCCAAAGCCGAGACCTTGAAGAAGGCGTTGCTCTTCTCTCTGTTCTGGGTCATCTGCAGCGTCGGCCTGTTGCTTCTCTTTCTACAGCCCCTGGTTCGGGCCATCAATAAATTGACCGTTTTTGCGGGTTGCCTCAATGAGCACAAGGGGGAGCGGGTCGCGATTAGACAAGGAACGCGGGAAATCATTGAGCTTGCAGACTCCCTCAACGACGCCTCCCTGCGTCTGCTGGCCTCGGAGCGCCGGATGGTAGAGGACCGGGAGCGGCTGCGGCAGAGCGAGGAGAAGTTCCGCTCCCTCATTCAAAAGGTGCAGGCTGCCATTTTGGTCCATGACGGCAAGGGGGGGGTTCTTGACAGCAACCCTCTGGCCCGCAAATTACTCGGCCTTTCCGAGGAGCAGCTGATGGACAAGGAGCGGATCGATCCGGCCTGGCGATTCCTCCGTGAAGACGGCAGCGCCATGCCGGTTGAGGAATACCCGGTCAGCCGGGTGCTCTCCTCCGGTCAACCCCTGCGGGATTATGTGGTGGGCATACACGCTCCCTCCCATGACCATATCTCGTGGATGCTAGTGAATGGCGAACCGGAATATGACGAGGAGCGCTCGATCAGGCAAGTGATCGTTTCCTTTATCGATATCACCGAACGAAAATGGGCGGAAAATCTGGCTCAGGCACGACTCCGGCTTTTAGAAAAAGTATCGAGCCCGGATATTCCGATGGCTGAATTGCTGCAAAGAATGTTGGATGAGATCGAGACCCAGACGGCGAGCTCCATCGGTTTTTATCACTTCGTGAAGGAAGACCAGCAGACCCTCTCCCTGCAGAGCTGGTCCACCAACACCCTTTCTGCTATGTGCACGGCAGAAGGAAAAGGCCGTCATTACCCGGTGGAAGAGGCAGGGGTCTGGGCCGATTGTGTGCGGCAATGCCGGCCGGTGGTCCATAACGACTACGCATCCCTGCCGCACCGCAAGGGGATGCCGGAGGGACATGCCCGGATCAGTCGTGAGTTGGTCATTCCCGTTTTCCGGGAGGGACAGATCGTGGCTGTGATCGGCGTGGGCAACAAGCCGGATGAGTACACGGAGAGTGATATTCAGCTCACCTCACTGCTGGGGGATTTTTCCTGGGAGATCGTCACCCGAAAGCAGGCCGAGGGGGAGATCCGCAAGCTCAACGCTGAACTGGAAGAGCGCGTCAGGCTGCGCACCGCCGAACTCGCGGCCAAAAATGAGGAGCTGGAAAGGATGAACCAGCTTTTTGTGGGTCGGGAGTTGAAAATGGTAGAGTTGAAGAAGAAGATTCAGGAACTGGAGCGGGAGTCCCCCCATGCGTGAAGTCGGGCGAAGGCATTTAAAGATCGTAGAGATCAGCAACGACCAGTTGTTCATGTTCATTAACGGCAATCCAGCGCGGTTCAAGGGAGAACGAGATGCCTGACGAAAATCGATCAAGCCAAATCACCTTCTTCGGCATCATCCTTGCCGTAGTTGTGGGGCTGTATCTCAGCAGCCGTTATAGCTATCTCCTGTTCCACAGTCTTGTGGAAGCAACCAGCATTGCCATATCCTTCACCTTTTTCATCGTCACCTGGAATACGCGTCGATATCTGACCAGCGGCGGTTTGAAGATCCTTGGCATCGGCTATGGTTGTATCGCCATGATTGATCTGCTGCATACCCTGGCATATAAAGGTATGGGCGTTTTTCCGGGGGATGGCGCCAACCTTCCCACTCAGTTCTGGATAGCGGCCCGCGCCCTGCAAGCCATCCTGCTGTGCGTAGCTCCTCTTTTCGTCAGACGAAAGGCCGACGAAAGGATCATCCTGGCCATCTGTCTTCCCGTGGTAGCGGCAGCCATAACCCTGATTTGCATAGGGATTTTCCCGGACTGCTTTATCGAAGGCAAAGGGCTCACGCCGTTCAAGGTTATCAGCGAATACCTAATCAGCGCCGCCCTTCTTTTGGCGATCCTGCTTTTTGCCGGCCACCGTTCGGCCTTCACCACCCGGGTGTTTGCGCTCATTGTCAGCAGCATCATCTGTACCATCGGCTCGGAACTGGCCTTCACCAGTTATCTGAGCGTTTACGGCCCCGCCAATATGATCGGCCATTTCCTCAAGTTGGCTGGTTTTTTCCTCCTTTATCGAGCAATCATCGTGACCGGTTTCACAGAGCCTTTTGTGCATATTTCCCAAGACCTGAAGCAAGCGGAAGATGGGGTGACTCGGGAGCGCGAATTCAGCCGCAGTCTCCTGGAAAGCATGGCGGACGGTGTGGTCGCCTGTGACGCCAATGGGATCCTCTCCCTCTTTAACCGCACGGCCAGGGAGTGGCACAGTATAGATCCCATGCAACTGCCCCAGGAAGAATGGGCGCAGCATTACGATCTGTTCCGGGCCGACGGCGTCACCCCTCTGCCCACCGAAGAGATCCCCCTGGCCATGGCCCTCAGGGGTGTTGAGGTGAAAGACGTCGGTATGGCCATTGTCACTAAAGGCCACCTTCCCCGTTTTATCCTGACCAACGGCAGCATGATTGTCGACTCTGAGGGTCGGAAACTCGGCGCCGTGGTTGTCATGCGCGACATTACCGAGTTCAGGCGTCTGGAACAGGAGCTTCGCCAGACCAATGAAGAGTTGGAACAGCGGGTTGCGGCCCGCACCGCGGCGCTGGAACAAACCGCCATAGACCTGCAGGAGGCTCAACGCATAGCCCATGTCGGCAGCTGGGATCTGGACCTGACCTCCAATGTTCTTTCCTGGTCGGATGAGATCTATCGCATCTTCGAAATCGACCCGGAGAAATTCGGCGCCTCCTACGAGGCCTTTCTGGATGCGATCCATCCAGATGACCGGGAGATGGTGAATGCGGCCTACACCTACTCGCTCAAAAACAAACTGCCATACGCCATCGATCATCGCCTGCTGTTTGCCGACGGCCGGGTCAAATATGTCCATGAACAGTGCGAAACCTTCTGGGAAAATGACCAGCCGGTCCGCTCCCTGGGCACGGTTCAGGATATCACCGAGCATACACTGGCGGAGCAGGAACGCCGGACCAATCTCACATTTTATGAGAGTCTGGATCTGGTCAATCGGGCAATCCAAGGGAATGAGTATCCTGAAGAGATGATGAGTGATGTGCTTGACGAGGTTCTTACTATCCTGGATTGCGACCGCGCCTTTCTGATGTATCCTTGTGATCCCGAAGCAGACACTTGGCATGTACCCATGGAGCGAACCAAGCCGGAATATCCCGGTGCCCTCAATCTTGGGATCGAAATGCCTATGGACCCGGAGGTTGCCGAGACACTCCGGATCCTCCTGGCCGCTGACGGGCCGGTGAAATTCGGACCGGGAACAAAGTATCCACTGCCTGCGGAGGTATCGGAGCGCTTCGGTTTCAAATGTTTCATGGCGATGGCTGTTCACCCCAAGATCGGCAAACCCTGGCAGTTCGGCATTCACCAGTGTTCCTTCGGTCGCGAATGGACTCCGGAGGAAGAACGTCTCTTTAAGGAAGTCGGCCGGCGGCTGGCGGACGGTCTGTCGAGCATGCTGATATATCGCGATTTGAGAGCAAGTGAAGGACGTTTCAGCACCCTGATCAACCAGGCGGCCGATGGTTTTTTTGTCCACGATCTGGAAGGGCGGATTCTGGATGTGAATCAGAGGGCCTGTGACAGTCTCGGCTATACCCGGGAAGAACTTTTGACCATGAATGTGGCGGAGGTGGACGCGGAATTCGTCAGCCATGATCATGTCAAGAATTTCTGGAGCAAACTGACCCTCGATCATCCTGTAACCTTGCAAGGACGACATCAACGAAAAGATGGTTCCACCTTTCCGGTCGAGATTAGACTCGGACTGTTACTTCTTGAGGATCGTCGGGTGATACTTGGATTAGCCCGCGACATCACCGAGCGGAATGCGGCGGCAGAAGCCCTGCAGAAATTGAATGAAGAGCTGGAAGTGCGGGTCAAGGAACGGACCGCCGAAATTGAAAACAAGAGCCGGCAGCTGCTCGATTCCCGCCAGGCCCTGATGAATCTGGTTACGGACCTCAATGACAATGCCGCTCAACTGGCGGCGGCCAACGCCAAGTTGCAGGAACTGGATCGGCTCAAATCCATGTTCATCGCCTCCATGAGTCATGAATTGCGGACCCCCTTGAACTCGATCATCGGCTTTTCAAGCATCCTGGCGGAGGAGTGGCTGGGGCCGGTAACCGAGGAACAGAAAAAGAATCTCCTTACGGTACACCGGGCCGGTCAACACCTGTTGGCCCTGGTCAATGATGTGATTGATGTCTCGAAGATCGAGGCCGGGAAACTGGAGGTCACGGTGTCTGATTTCGATCTGGCCGAAGTTGTTGACGAGTCAACAAACCTTTTCACCGGGGAGATCCGCGACAAGTCGCTGGAGCTGCAAGTCGATTCCCTCCATCTGCAGATGCGGACCGATCGGCGCCGGCTCACTCAATGCCTGATCAATCTGCTCAGTAATGCGGTCAAGTATACCGACTGGGGAAGCGTCCGGCTGGCGGCCCGAACGGTCAACCGGAAAAACGATGATGCCGACTCCTGGCTTGAGATCACCGTAACCGACACCGGCATGGGGATTAGGGACGAGGATCTGCCGCTCCTCTTTAACGCCTTTGTCCGCCTCCCCCTCCCGGCCGACAAGAGCATCAGGGGGACGGGGCTGGGGCTCTATCTGACCAAAAAAATCGTTTGCGAAACCTTGCGGGGTGAAATCGGAGTCGAAAGTAAATTCGGTAAAGGGTCGTGTTTTACCCTCCGGATTCCGGTACAATTAAAAAATGGGAATGGCAATGAACAAGGAAATGAATAAGGTTCTGGTCGTTGAGGATAACTCCGACAATCTGCAACTTGTCACCTATGCCCTGGAACGGGCGGGGTATGAGGTGGTTGGCGCCACCACCGGTGAAGAGGCGGTGCTGCTGGTCGAGCGGGTCAAGCCGCTCTTCATCCTGATGGATATCCAGTTGCCCGGCATCGACGGGATCGAGACCACCCGGCAAATCCGAAAGTCTGTTGCCGGTCGGCAGGTGCCGATCATCGCCGTCACCTCCTACGCCATGCGGGGTGATCAGGAAAAGGTTCTGGAGGCGGGCTGCACCGCCTATTTTGAAAAACCCATCGACCCACTGACCTTCGTGGAGAGTGTACGAAAAATTCTGGCTGAGAACAGGTGATAAATGAAAATTCTGATCGTTGACGACATTGCGGAAGACCGGCGGTTGCTGCGTTATATCGCCGAACGGCAGGGGCATGAGGTCCTGGAGGCGGAAAACGGCCTGGAGGGCTACACCCTGGCGGCCTCCTCCCCCCGCCCCGATCTGATCATCTCCGACGCCTTGATGCCGATAATGGACGGCTTTCAGTTCCTGCGGCGGGTCCGGGCGGATGGAGCGCTTGATCCGGTAAAATTCATCTTTTATTCTGCAACCTACAAAGGGGACAAGGACAAGGAACTGGCCTTTTCTCTGGGCGCCGATGGCTACCTCACCAAGCCGCAGGATCCGAAGACATTCTGGTCCGCAATCGAGGAGATCATCGCCCATGGCGACAACAGACATACTCCTTCCGCCATCCTGACCGAAGATGAGGAGTATCTTAAACAATACGGCAAGGTGGTCGGCGCCAAACTCGAAAAGAAGATCCGGGCCCTGGAAGAGGCCAAAGCCAAAATCGAGGAAAGTGAACGTAATCAGACCATTTTAAACCGGATCGCCCATTTTTTTCTCACTGTGCCGGATGATCAGGTCTTCAGCGAGATTCTGGCGGTTCTTCTTGAGGTTTTCCAGAGCAGATTCGGGATATACGGCTACGTCGACAACGAAGGGAACCTGGTGATCCCCAGTTTGACCAGGGATGTCTGGAGCGAGTGTCAAGTGGCGGACAAATCCATTGTTTTTCCGCAGACACGCTGGGGCGAGAGCCTCTGGGGCAAGGCGCTGGTGACGCAAGAGGCCTTTTTTTCAGATGGTCCTTTCCAAACCCCGGAGGGGCATATTCCCATTACCTCCTTTCTGACCGTTCCCATTGTCTTCGACCGGAAATCCATTGGGATCCTTTCGGTGGCCAATAAGGAAGGAGGCTATACCGAGCAGGACCGGGACCTCCTGGAAATGATCGCTGCGAACATCTCTCCGATCCTCAAAGCAAGGAGGGAACGTGATCTGAATGAAGAGCAACGGTCGCTGGCAGTAGAGTCTCTGCGCGCAAGTGAGGAATTCAATCGCAACATCCTGGACACGGTTGATGAGGGGTTTATCGTGGTGGACCGTGATTATCGGATTCTTTCAGCCAATAAGGCCTTCTGCTCGATGGCGGGGAGGGAAGAGGAAGAGGTGGTCGGCAAGGCCTGCTACAAGATTTCCCACCACAGCGAAACACCTTGCTTTGAATCAGGCGAAGAGTGCCCGGTTCGCCGTACCATTGAAAGCGGGGAGATTGCCACCGGTTCACATATTCATACGGACACCGCCGGGTTTAAGCACATAGTGGAACTAAAAGCATTCCCGTTCTTCGATGATACTGGAGAGGTAACCTCGGTCATTGAGACCATCAACGATGTCACGGAAAAACATAAACTGGAAGAGCAATTGCGTCAGGCCCAGAAGATGGAGGCGGTGGGCACCCTGGCCGGGGGCGTGGCCCATGACTTCAACAACATGCTAAGCGTCATCCTCGGCTACTCGGAACTGGCCGCCGCCAAGATCGAGCCGGACCATCCACTCGTAGCCGACCTGAATGAGATTCGCACGGCCGCCAAGCGTTCCGCCGACCTCACCCGTCAGCTTTTGGCCTTTGCCCGCAAACAGGCCAATGTCCCCAAGGTCCTTAACCCGAATGAGACGATCACCAGCATGCTCAAAATGCTGCGCCGACTAATCGGCGAAGATATCGAACTACTCTGGCAACCAGGCACCGAAATCTGGCCGATCCGCATCGACCCATCCCAAATCGACCAAATCCTGGCCAACCTCTGCGTCAACGCCCGTGATGCCATTGCCGGAGTCGGTACCCTGACCATCTCGACGGCTAACACTACTCTTGAAGACGGCCTCACGCTTGAGCATTTGCAGGCGAAACCAGGCGATTATGTGCAACTTTCAATGAGCGATACCGGTTGCGGCATGGATCGGGAAACCATCGGCAAGATATTCGAGCCGTTTTTCACCACCAAAGGAGTCGGTCATGGGACCGGACTTGGTCTGGCCACCGTGTATGGTATCGTCCGGCAGAATAATGGCGCCATCCATGTATACAGCGAACCTGGTCGGGGGACCACCTTCAATATCTATCTGCCCCGACATCTGGGAGAAATTTTGCTCCGCAAGGAAAACGGGGATGACGTCGTTGACTTACAGGGGAATGAAACAATTTTATTGGTAGAAGACGAGCTGACCATCCTGAATATGGTAAATCAAATGTTAACCAACCTCGGCTATCAAGTGCTGGCCACCGACTCGCCCTTGCAAGCGATCAGGATCGCCGAAGAACAAAAACAGAAGATCCATCTACTTTTAACAGATATAATTATGCCCGAAATGGACGGCCAGGAACTGGCCGGTCAAATCATCACACTTCACCCGGCAGTCAAGTGTCTGTTCATGTCAGGTTATCCCGGAGACGCCATCGCCGGGCGCGGGGTACTCCCCGAAGGAGGGCATTTCATCCAGAAACCTTTTCCTCTGACGACCATGGCCACCAAGATCCGGGAGGTTTTGACCGATAAATAACCAAACTCGGCAAAAGTTATATTTTTTTAGATGTAGCAATTATTAGCTAAAGATTCCGGGGCAGGATTTACTCCAGCATATCGTCCAGGCCCATGACTTCCTCGGCCCCCTGTCCGGAACCAGCCGCCAACTCCTGCTCCATAATCTGGAATTGAATATCCAACTGGTCCAGAACATTTATAAACATCCCCTTCAGATGTTTATGAACCTCAGGGTCAGCTATTTCAGGCAAGACATTAAATATCTGCAACAGAGCGGAATCTGGTGAAATTTTCAACCCGCTTACTTTGCCGGCCGTAAACACCAATGGTGAGGTGAAATCACCAGACCTCTGAAACCGTTCCAGAAATGCGGCATGGACCTCGGAAAAATTGATTTGGATGAGTTCCAGAAAATTATTAATTCCCAGAATCACCAGATCGATCTCCGGCGCGTTGTCATCAACCAGATCGATTCCCACCTGTAACAAAGCCATCCGTTCCAGAAATTCCATGACGAACTCACCCTGGATCACATCTCCATGTTGGGGAGCAATCACCTCAGGAAACGGACTGATCGAAAAGATCCGTTCCACTGTTTTGCGAACCGCCCGCGTCGAAGGCATGTAGAGTTGGTGAAACAATTTAATTCCTTCCCAGGATTCCTCATTGGCATAGATCCCTTCACCCTTTCTGGTATTAACCCCTCCCATGAAATCACCGGTAAAAAGGACCTTGCTCTCATAATCATAAAGCATCATGGCGCCACGGAAATGACAGTAACGAGCGGGAATGAAACGAACCCGATGCCCGGATTTTTTGAGCTTGAGAGCATACGAGTCAAAGCTCTCCACGGAGCGGAACCTTTTTTCATCCAGGCCGTACATTTTAACCAACCGCCAGGTATCCACCGAGGTGATCAGGAATGATTTAGGAGCGGAAGCCATCACTGTACCGGCATTGGCGGTAAGGTCCGGGTCCTGATGACTCAAAAAGATCAGATTGGTCTGATTAATCCCGCCGGCCTTCTCCTTCATCAAAGGCAGCAAAGTAGCCAAGTCAAGCTTGGTGCCCGGATCAAATAACATATTAACCGCTGAGTTGTCCTGGCCGATAAACTGTTTCAGGTAAATATTCCGATGAAATTCTTCTTCGTTACTACGAATCATAAAAAAATTCTTTCCGATTTCGGTGATCACAATTTTATTCCTCCAGGACGTTATATTTTCCGGATCAATGAAAAGATAGGTAGTTTGATTAAGGAACTGATTTACAATTTAAATCCGTTCAAGGATGTGCTCTACCACCATTTTATAACAATACAGAAAGAATAGCGCCACACTAAAATTAGTATTCATTCTTGATAATAATTTTATTATTCCTCTCTCTATCTGATGGCCGACAAATTTCACGAAGAGAACGGTATGTTTTTAAACTCCTCTGACCCTGGCCCTGTCACTCGGTGTGAATAACAGGGCTTAAAGATCGGATTAATAATTTAAGAATAAATACCGACGAGAATATCTCAAAAAGTAACAGCTATCCTCCCATCTCATCGGTTGACGCCCCGGACACTCTTGCTCAATCAAACTGAACCGGACAGGGCTCCAGTTCATCGGCCCAGCCAAGTTGCGCCGTTGGTCCAGCCGATTGGACAATAGGCCGATTCCTGACCACCGCCGACAGTGGCGCAGTGAATCTGGAAGACTCCAACTTGAAAAACGAGATAATTTCCTGCAACTGGGCAGCCTGAGCCGCCATTTCCTCACCGGTAGAAGACATCTCTTCCGCAGCGGCGCTATTCTGTTGAATAACTTGATCAAGCTGCTCCACTGCCTTGGAATTCTCTGCTATCCCCTTGGACTGCTCGGCGCTTGAGGCATCTATCTCCTCGACCAATTCGGCGGTCTTCTTGATTTGCGGGACTATATCGTTGATCAATCTACCGGCATTAGTGGCAGTCTCGACACTTGAGCTGGCTACCCCCTTGATTTCCTGAGCCGCAGTCTGACTACGTTCCGCCAATTTTCTGACCTCAGCGGCGACCACGGCAAATCCCTTGCCGTACTCACCGGCCCGGGCCGCCTCGATGGCCGCATTTAATGCCAGCAAGTTAGTCTGCCGGGCGATTTCCTCAACGATCTCGATCCTTTCGGCTATGGATTGCATCGCCGTTACGGTTTCATTAACCGCATTACCCCCTTTCTCCGCATCAATCGCCGCCTTGCCGGAAATGGACGCCGTCTGCCGGGCGCTGTCGGCGCTCTGGGCAACCGTACTGCTCATCTGCTCCATGGCCGAGGAAATCTCTTCCACCGTGGCGGCCTGTTCATTGGCGCCCTGGGAAACGTTTTCCGCCGTCGCCGCCAGTTCCCGGGCTCCGGTGGTCACTTGTTCAGAGGCAGTGCTCACGTCACCAATCACCTCTTTGAGTTTAGCCACCATCCGCTTCATGGCGGCGGCAACCCCGGAATCCGTCCCCTTGCTCCCGGTGGCAAAACTAACCGTCAAATCACCATCGGCAATCTTCCCCGCCAATTCGGCAAGCTGGGCTGGTTCCATCCCGAGTTGGGCGATGAGGTTGCGAACCAGAAAAAAGGCGATGAGGGAAGACAAGAGCGTGCCGATAACCGTGCCCAGGATGGTAATATTCCGGGCCAGATGGTATTCCTGGTCGTTTTGTTCATACACTTCCTTAGCCACCACCAGCTGCACGTCCACCAGGGCGCTGAACTTATCGGAAACCGGATCCACAACCGGATAAAGATCGTCGATGGTGAACCTGGCCAGGGCTTCTTGGTCCTCTTTCTGCAAAATCGCAGCGAGCTTGTCCGCGGCGCTATCCATGGTTTTTTTCAGGGGAGTGATCTCCGCCACCAGCCTTTGTTCCTCCGCCACCAGGGTAGTGGCCAGATAGGCCTGCCAACGTTCCTCAATAATTTTCTCAGCCGCCTCCACATTTTTTCGCCCTTCCTCCCAGGTGAGATTGCCGTTTCTGACCTTGTGTGAGGTATCCACAATATTGACCGCATACATGTCGGCAATCAACTTCAGATCTTTAAGGGGCACCACCCGATCCTGGTAGACCGTATCCAACCCCTCGTTGCAGTCCTTAGCGCTCTTCAAGCCCTGCACCCCGATACCGATCAACAGAAACACCATCATCCCGACAAGACTGTACAACCGCATGGCCACCGTCATTTGCTTAAACATCTTCGACCTCCTCTCTCAAAAGAATGAGTATTCTCAATCAAATCTTAATCCGAACCTCAGATAGCGTGAAAAGCCACCCGAAATTCCGCTCCCTGATCCAGGTTTCGGACGGTGAGTGACCCACCCATATTTTGTTCAATAATCCTCTTGGCCATGTACAGGCCGATGCCACTCCCCTTGCTAGACTCTTTGGTGGTAAAATATGGTTCGAAGATACGATCGATAATCTGTAAGGGAATTCCGGCGGCATTATCGGCGAGGGTAATCACGATGGCTTCATCCTGCTCGGTGGCGGAAATAGATATCTGTCCGCATGTGCCAGACTGGTCTTGGCAAGCTTCGGCGGCTTCCAGCAGAGCATCTCTTGCGTTCATGGTAAGGTTGAGCATGGCATGCTTAAATTCGTTTGGATATCCCTCCACCACCAGGGATTCATTTGCAATCACAACTTTCACCTGAATGAAATTACGGGCGAGTTGGGCTGACACAAGGCTAAGCGTATCTCTGATAGCATGCCCAATGTTGAACAATTCCTTTTCTTTCGTCGGCCTGAAAAAGTTTCTGAAATCATCAATGGTCCGTGACATGAACTTGATCTGGTCCATTATATCCTCGGTGGCCTTGGTCAGATAAATGTTGTTAAGTTCCCGATATTGATACGTCCACATCAAGTCCTGAACCTGAAGCCCGACAAAGTTAAGCGGTTGTCGCCACTGATGGGCGATGGCGCCAATCATCTCACCCATAGTCGCCATCTTGCTTTGTTGAAGCAACATCTGCTCCTTCTCCCGGCAAGCGGCGACCTCTTCCTTAATCCGCAGTTCAAGGGTTTCATTTAATATCTTGAGATCATTTTCCGCTTTCTTGCGCTTGCTAATATCCAGAAAGGCCCCGATAATGCCGCCGACTTGCCCTTTTTCATCCAGAAAAACATCCTTGGAGTACATGACATGGAAGGATTCTCCCTGTAAATTGCGGATTGTCTGTTCATAGATCTGACGACCGGGGTTTCGAAGCAACTCTTGATCATGATCATGGTAAACCTGGGCCAGATCTTCCTGCCACAAGTCAAAGACGGATTTACCGATGATCTCCTCCCGGCTAACCCCCATAATTATTGAGAAGGCCTCGTTACATCCCAGATAACGTCCCTGAACATCCTTGTAGAATACGGCCAGGGGGATAGTTTCCAAGAGTGTCTCTATAAACCTTAACTGTCCCTGTAGGGCATCGTTGGATGCCTGAAGTTTTTCCTCATTCCGTTTTCTTTGGGTAATATCACGGGCCACACCGACAAGCCCAATCTGGTTGCCTTCCTCGTCCAGAATCGGGGATTTGATCGTCTCGAAAAAACTCGCCTCGCCATTTTCCCAACAATACTGTTCCTCAAAACTGCGGGGCCTCCCTTCGCGCAGAACCCGTTCATCACTCTCCCGGCATTGCTCAGCCAGATCCTGAGGTAGTAACTCATGATCCGTTCGACCGATCAGACCTTGGAGATCAACCCCCATGAATAGTTCGGCGGCCCGATTGGCAAGCTGATAACGTCCATCATTGTCCTTAAAAAAAATCACATCGGGGATCGATTGAATCAGCGCGATAAGTCGGGCATTGGTCTCCCGCAGTTCCTTGACAACCTGATTGTTGTCACCTCCGAATTTTATCGACTCCGATGAATCCCGGCCAAAGCGCCTTGTTTCCATGCTTTTCATGGCGGCCACCTCAGGCCCATAACCGGGCGAGCACGGTTAGGACCAACGCTGGCCCCGTATCCTTCACCGGCTCCTCCCAGCCACCGACGTTCTTCTTCAATTCCAATGAGATTTTTTTCACTTTTACACCTCCATTGCATGACGAATTCAGCATAGGCGGAAAACATCCCGACATTAATTACCCAGAAAAAACCCTCTTTTTAGTGTGCATTGGAGACGACAATTGGCGCAACCTAGAATAAATACCGGAGTATTCTAGTATTAAGTATCTAGAATATGGCTGAAGATTATTGACTGGCTTGCGTTAAGAGGAGATGATCACATCAGGTTAACGATCATCCATTCTGCATGGAAAGGAGATAGGTCCGGAGATTGGCTTTTTTATTCTTAATTTTTAGTTTTTTACGGATCCGGTCGCGGTAAAATTCAACCGTCCCCACCGCTAAATTAAAGCGGCCGGCAATATCCTTGGTGGTCAGCCCCTGTTTAACCAGATCGGCAATCTGAAGTTCCCGGGGGCTTAAACCAACTTCCGGTGATGCTATTTTTTTGGCATACGGGGACGTCACCTGCCTGAGGCAATCTAGGGCGGCCTGCAGGGCGACAGAGGCGGTGGCATTTTCAGTCACCGCCTCCATGGCCTCATCCAGATACGGAATCACCATGTTTTCCAGGGTGGCCAAAACATTTTTCTGGATCTCGGTCTCGGATTGCCGGGTATGATCCAGCAAGACCGAAAGCGCCGCCTTATTAGCGGCAAGTTCCTCCTGCTGCCGGCGCAAAGTTCTCTTGTTTTGCAGATAATCGCTGATGTCCCGACCAAAGGCGAAAGCGCCTATCACCCGGCCGTGTTCATCGTGCTCCGGAACGAATCGAATCAGATGGACCTCTTTTTCCCTATCCGGTATTTCAAGTTCCATTTCCAGGATGGTATCGGTTTCCATGGCTTTCATCATCATGGCAAAATAGTCGGAATATGATTCGTCCGGCCTGATTTCCGTTCGATTTTTCCCCAAGACCTCGCCGGAATTTATCCGCAAAAAATCAGCTAATTTCTCGTTGAGGTACAAGAATCGACCTTCCCGATCATAGCGACTGATATTATCCGGCGAGTTTTCCGCCAGGGTGCGGAACTCCTGCTCCTGTTTACGCAGGAGGATTTCAGCCCGCTTCCGCTCGCTGATGTCACGGACCAGGGACAGATTGTACCCTCGACCGTCAAATTCAAAATAATTGGCATTGATCTCCACCGGAAACTCGACACCAGCCTTGGTCCGATGTCGACCTTCCATGATCATCGATCCTTTATCTTTTAAATCCTGCCAGTGTGCAGACCACTGCTCCAAAGGAAAATCCGGGTCGATATCGCTGACCCCAAGACCAAGAAACTGGTTTAAAGAATAGCCCATAATCCGGCAGGCCTCTTGATTGACGTACTCGAAACCTCCTTCCGGATTGATCAAGAAGATGGCCTCCCGGACATGATCCAAGGCAAAATGCATCAGCCGATAAACCTCCAATCTGGCGTTTTGCCCAAGATTAGGTCGTCCCTCCGCAATATCGCCAAGAAGGTCCCATGAAAAAACATATTTACGGGTTTGAGGCAAAGTCATTCTTCTTTATTGACGCTTCCTGAAATGGTTGATTTTCCTGGTCTACTCAATGACCATTTTGACGGCAACCAATCGACAAGTAAATACCGTTCAATGGTTCCTAAAAAAATTTCCCTGACACATAACTTTCGTTTGAGCCATCTAATCGGCGTAAACAAAACTTATGCGCCCCACAGGAAGTACCCTTGAGGTAGCCTGAAGATATAATAAATAATTATCGTTGGATTTGTTCCGAACTGTCAAGCCTCAAAACATAACTTTTTGTGATTACCATCGACTTTCAACTGCTTTGAGGAAGAGACTTGCAAGTCTTTGCGAGGAGCAAAGCGGCGCGGCAATCTCCTGGTATAAATTCCAGGAACAAGCTGATTGCAAAATTGTTGAGATCGAAGTCTGCGATGACTCCTTTTGTGGCTGAAACTTATTGGTAATCACAAAATCTTTTAGATACTTACTTCCTGGGTAAAATGGGCCATTTTCATCTGTAAAAGAGCCTGGTTGTTTCCCGGAGCAATCAAAATGACCAGAATGAGTTCTTTTTTGCGGCCGACGCTGCACATTGCAATGGTACCATCAGCGGCATCAATTATTGTGGAGACGCATTTTTCAAGGCCGCTTTGGACGGTGGCTTTTACCGCCTTTTTGAAAAGTTCGGCCAGAATCGGCCCGCCGCTACTTAGATTAAGTTTATCCTCAATTATATCTAAAGCTACGATCTCGCCCTTTTTCTTCAGGATCGCGGCACCAATGTATCCTGATATTTTTGCCAGTTTCCTGAACAGCGCAATTTGCGGGGCTTCCGGTTCTTCGGTTTCGTTTTGCTCATGGTTTTCGTTCTCGTCGCTGCGGCGGCTTCCCTCAAGCAACAGGGCGACATGGCTTTTGTCGATGCTCCGGGTCGGAGCCTTAACGTTTTTTCTGCTTTCAATGTTGCCGTCACGTAAGGCCAGTATCTGATAAAATGCTTCTTCGCCTTCAACATCACCAACCATGGCGTGGACAATATCGCCACGATCAAAAAAAATCACTCCTGATTTTTTACGGTCACTGACCTTGAGCGCGCCGGTATTACTCGACAGACAATTGAGCTGAATAAGGTCGGCGAGGTTGATCCCGACCATGGTACCGGTAAAGCCTTTCTTGAGAGCCAGGCCCTCAATCACGATTTCCCGTAACTCTTCTATATCATAAGGTTTTTCCACAAAACGAAGGCATCCTTTAAGCAGCGCATCGCGCTCTATTTCAGCGGTGGCATAGGCAGTCAATACGATAAAAGCAAGGTCAGGGACCTCAGCTGATGCCGCCATGATAAGTTCCATCCCGTTCATCCCCGGCATATGAACATCGGTGATCAAAAGGTTGATCTCTTCTTTTTTTATCAGATCCAGAGCCTCTTCGCCGGAAGAGGCCGTGAGAATCTCGGCCCTGATCTCTTTGCAGTCAAGAACTATTGAAAGAATTCTGAGTTCCTCGGTTTCGTCGTCAACCAGTAGTATCTTTTTCATCGTACCGCCCAATATGTTTGCCTGTAAAAACAGAAAAAGAAAAGGTATCCAATTTCATTCTACTGATTTTCAATGAAAAGATTCAACTTTAAAAAAGTTAAGAGAGTCGACAATAGTGGAAAAAAATAACCTTGACTTTTATCCCTGAAACTTTATTTTGGGGAGCATCAGTCAGCCGGTCATATTTTTTTAATATACCGGCTGCCAGCCAGATTTTGTTGGCCTCGTAAAAATGCGCACCTTGGTGCTTTAACTTTTTTACGAATACATAGATTTTCAGGTGCTCGCAGAGCATAACAGGGAACCCGGTGTAAATCCGGGACGGACCCGCCGCTGTAACCTCTCCTCTTTTTCAGATGAAAGAGAAACTCTTTTGGCCATTGCATGCCACTGTCCGCATTTACGGACGGGAAGGCTGCCGAAAGGGGGAGGAAGTCAGAAGACCGGCCTGAAAATATTTGATCAAGCCCCGCGGACAAGGGCCGGATCGGATCTTGCGGATATTATTGGGAATCCCCGGATCGAATTTTTTTCGGTCCGGGGATTTTTTTATGCCTCGGACAAAATACTTTTACAGGAGGCAGTTTCAATGAAGATGTTCCAGATTTTAGTATGCATGGCAACCTTGCTCCCCGCCGTCCCGGTTTGGGCCGCCGATTCTGAGCCCGATCAAGAGGTAGCAACCATGACCGAAGTGGTGGTGACCGCCACCCGTTCCGAGGCATTACAGGACAAGGTTGGCGGCAGTTCAATCACCGTGATCAGCGCCGAGGAAATTGAACAGAAAAAACAGATAACGGTCGCAGAAGTGTTAAAAGGGGTGCCCGGCCTCGACGTCAAAGCCAATGGCGGCCCGGGGACCAACACCTCGGTCTTTATGCGCGGAGCGGACAATAAAAACACCCTGATCCTGGTCGACGGCATCATGTTCAACGATCCGTCCCAGGCAAACCGCGGCGCAAACCTCGGCACCCTGACTACCGATAATATTGAGCGGATCGAGATCGTCCGCGGCCCGATGAGTGTGCTCTACGGCAGCAACGCCACAGCCGGAGTAATCAATATCATCACCAAAAAAGGGACCGGCAGCCCAAAGATCCACGCCGGAATTGAAGGCGGCTCCGAAGAAACATGGAAGATCTATGGCGGATCAGCCGGCAAGGTAAAAAAACTTGATTACTCCATTGCCGCCTCCCGCACCGAGAGCAAAGGATTCTCAACCGCCAACGACGACAACGACCAGATCCCCCACGACGGCAATACCTCGGAAGAGGACGGCTGGGAGAACACCACCCTGTCGACCAATCTGGGGCTGGAAATTAATCCGGAGTTCAAGATCAACACAGTGGTCCGCTATCTGGATTCCAGCGTTGAGCTGGATGACTACAATTACAGTACGGGTTCACTTGGTGATCGGATCGGCGGTTGGGACCCGGATCCTTTAAAATCAAACTTGCCGGAACCAGATGGCCTGAAAAAAAGCAGGGCTGAAAGCAAAGAGCTTTTTGCCCGACTGAACCTGCATAATTCATTTGCCGATGACAAGTTTTCTTCCGATCTTGCGCTGCAGTCGGCCAACCATAACCGTGACTCCTTTGATAACGACGGTCTGCCCAGCTACGATTATAACGGTACGAGCCGGGAGGTTACCTGGCAGGGCGGCGCGCATCTCCATGAAGCAAACCTGATCACCATCGGGGTCGGCCACCAGCGGGAAGAAATGGAAAGTACGGCCGAAGCCATTACCGACAAAAATGCCGAGACCATCAGCTATTGGCTCCAGGACCAGATATTGGTCGGGGACAATTTTGATCTGGTGGTCGGCGGGCGCCTTGACGATCACGACAAATTCGGCAGCGAATTCACTTACCGGATCGCTCCAGCCTACACCCTTGCCGCCACCAAGACCACCTTCAAGGCCAATTACGGGACCGGCTTCAGGGCCCCTTCCCTTTATGAGTTGTATTCCGCTTATGGCAGTGATGTGCTGGAGGCCGAAAAAAGTACCGGCTGGAACCTCGGGGCGGAGCAGGAATTACTCGCCGGTCAACTCAAACTTGGCGTGACCTATTTTGAGATGAAATTTGAAGACCGGATTGACTATGATTTCGTCCTCTGGCATTACGCCCAGCAACCTGGTGACACCAGGACCAAGGGGGTGGAAACGGTAATCGGCTACACCCCGACCGAATCTCTTACCCTGCAACTGAGTTACACCTATAATAACACCGAAGATCCAAACGGCAAGCGGCTGGCCCGACGACCGATGAACAAGATATTCTTCGATGCCCGATACAGAATAGGAGAGAAAGCCTCAATCTCGATGGACCTGAACTGGGCCGGTGAAAGAGACTGCATTACCACTGCCCCGGTAGAAACTCTGGACAGCTATACGGTCGTCAATCTGGCCACCACCTATGACCTGACCGAGCAGATCCAGTTTTACGGCCGAGTGGACAATCTCTTTGACGAGAAGTATGAAGAGGCCTGGAGTTATGCCACTCCCGGCCTGTCGGCCTATGTCGGGATGAAATTCCATAATTAAAAATATCTGTTACTTCCGGCTCCCTTTTATTAGAGGAGCCGGAAGCCTGCGACCATGAAAATAAAAAACAAGAAAATATTCAGTTCCTGGAGCGGCGGCAAGGATTCCTGCCTCGCTCTATATCGATCTATCAAGGCGAGCGGCCGCCCGGCCCTGCTTTTGACCATGCTGACTAATAGCGGTCAGAGATCAAGATCCCACGGCCTGCATCCCGAGATCATCAAGGCCCAGGCCGCTTCCCTGGCCATCCCCCTGATGACCGGATCCGCATCATGGGATAACTACGAAGAAGTCTTCCTGGACGGTCTTGCCAAAATCAAGGAACAAGAAATAGAATATGGTATATTTGGAGATATCGATCTTGAACCGCACCGGGCATGGGTCGAACGGGTCTGCGCCGCAAAGGGCATCATCCCCCTTCTGCCGCTCTGGCAGGAAGCAAGACGAACCCTGTTAAATGAGTTTCTCGAAACCGGGTTCACCGCAAAGATCGTCGCGGTCAAAAATGAAAGACTGGACCACTCATTTTTAGGCCGGATTCTGGATCAGCCGACGATCAACGACCTGGAACAGGCAGGGGTAGACGCCTGCGGCGAAGAAGGCGAATTTCATACGGTGGTAACCAACGGCCCCATCTTTTCTCAGGAAATAATACTGCAAGAGGGTGAGATCATTACCCACGACGGCTATAGTTTTCTTGATCTCTCCTTAATCGGATAAAGGAACAGACATGTACGATATTTTCATCAATGGTGGGCCGGTCATGTACCCGCTGCTGGCCTGTTCATGCATGGTATTATTTGTGGTGATCGAACGGGCCATCTTCTGGATCACAGTCAAGATGAACCGGGACCGTAATCTGCTCGACGAAGTCCTGGAACTGTGCCGCCAGGGGAAATGGGACGAAGTTAAAAACAAGGTCGCCGGCACCAGAGATTTTGTGGTCAAAATCCTGATCACCGGCATCGTCCATCGCGATTTTTCGATGAGCAAGGCGATGGAGGCGGCGGCCACCGACCAGTTAAAACGAATGAACCGTTTCATGGGCGTGCTCGACACCATGATCACCGTGGCGCCCTTGCTGGGGATCTTCGGCACCGTAATCGGGATCATTGATTCCTTCGAAATGCTCGGCGCGGCAGGCATTGCAAACCCGAAGGTGGTTACGGCCGGCATCGCCCAGGCCCTGATCACCACCGCCACCGGCCTGGGCATCGCGATTTTTTCGGTCTTCCCCTTTAATTATTTCAACTCCAGAGTGCAAAAGGCGGCCCACACCATCGAGCAGTACGCGACCAGTCTGGAGATCGTCTACGAAAAACTAATCCAGGGAAACCACGATCAAGCCGGGAGGAATGAATGAAAGTAAACCTGCCGGTAAATCCAAAGGCCCGGATCGAGATGCTGCCGCTGATCGATATCGTCTTTCTGCTGCTGGTCTTTTTTATTTACGCCATGCTCTCGATGGCCGTGCACAAAGGCTTGCCGGTCGACCTCCCCGCCTCGGCATCTGCCTCGCTTGCCAAGGAAATGACCCTGTCGGTAACGGTGAAGGCCGGGGGCGAAAACTTAAGCGACAAAATTTATGTCGATGAGCAGGAAGTCCCCCTGGCCGAACTTACCGAGATCCTGAAAGCAAAAGCCGGGCAGGCAGATTTCACCGGCGCACTCGAACCGGGAGTCCTGCTCTTTGCCGACCAGACCATTAATTACCAGAAATTATTTCTGGTGCTTGACCGGATCAACCAGGCCGGTCTGAGCAAAATTTCACTGCAGGCCGATGTTGACCAGTAAAAACCTACGACTGATAAGCGCGGCGATCATCTCCTTGTCGTTTCATGTCGCGATCATGAGCACCGACCTCGGCATGCACGGGAGCCGGCAGGAGTTTGCGCCGCAAGCCAGAAAGATAAGTTTGTCACTTACCGCCCGCCGCCGGGCATCGGCCCCGCCGCCTTTAACACCGCAACAGGAGATCGCCCAACCGGTCATGCCGATCATTAATAAAATCGTCCGGGAGATTCCGGCCCCGATCCCGGTTGAACAGCCGACCCCAAAAATCAGCCCCCAAGCAAAACCAACCCCAAGCCCGCAGATGATCTCTCCGGTTATGGAAGGCAAAATTACAGCCGAGGCAACCGAGATCGGCCAACATGACCGGCGACCGATTATTGAGGCCAAACCATTGTACCGGGAAAATCCGCCGCCCGAGTACCCGACAAGTGCCCGGCGACACCGCTACCAGGGAACGGTTGTCCTGGAGGTCCTGGTTAACGAAAATGGGCGGGTGGATGAGCAGAAAATTTTCACCTCAAGTGGCCATCTGGTTTTGGACCAGGCGGCATTAAGGGCGGTAAAGAGCTGGCTGTTCCAACCGGCCAGCCGGGACGGCAAGACCCTGACCATGTGGGTACGGGTCCCGGTGAGGTTCATATTGAAATGAAAACAAAAATAATAAATATTATCCTGATTTATCTGCTGAGCCTGCCGACAGCCGCCACTGCCGGTGAGATTATCGACCAGGCCGGCCGGACGGTACAGGTCCCGGATAAAATCAGCCGCCTGATTTCGCTGGCCCCCAGTATCACTGAGATTGTTTATGCCCTTGAGCAAGGAGAAAAATTGGTCGGGGCAACCCAGTACAGCACCCACCCGGCGGCAGCGCAGAAACTGCCCCGCGTCGGCTCCTACGTCAGGCTTGATCTTGAAAAAATCATCTCGCTTAAACCAAATCTGTGCCTGGGGATCAAAGACGGCAATCCCGAACATACGGTGAGCAAACTCGAAGAGCTCGGCATCCCGGTCTATGTGATCGACCCCCGCAACCTTGACGATATCGTCGAGGTTACCAAACGGCTGGGCAAGTTATTGGGGGCCGAGGAAACAAGCAACATACTGGTGGCCGAGATGCTTAGCCGGATGACCGCGATCCGGCAGAAAATCGCCTTGACCGACACCAAACCGGCGGTCTTTTTTCAGATCGACGCGGCGCCGATTATCACCGTGGGCCGGGACACCTTTATCCATGAGCTGATCACCCTGGCCGGCGGCCGCAACGTGGCCGGCGGGCCGGACCCTTATCCCCGCTACAACTGGGAAGATATCCTAAAACTGCAGCCGGAGATTGTCATTGTCGCCTCAATGGCCGGCGGCCACACCCCGGAAGAACTTAAATCGGGCTGGCTGAAGTGGCCGCAGATCCCGGCGGTCAAAAACAAACGGCTCTACGTGGTCGACGCCGACCTGATCGACCGCCCGACCCCGCACTTACTTGACGGACTGGAAGAATTTGCCAGAATTATTCACCCGGAAATTTTCGGAGAGCCTGATGCAAAGTGACTCCAGACCAGTCATCCGGAAATTTCTAAGGCTGAGCCTGACCCTCACCGTTATTTTGGCGGCAAGCGCCTTGCTTGGTCTGTCAATCGGCTCATCGGGCCATAATTTTACCGAAATATTTGATATCCTGTTCAACCGGGCCGGACATGATCCGATGACCGCCACCATTATCTGGCAGATCCGTTTTCCCCGGATCATTCTGGCCGCCACGGTCGGTGCCACCCTGGCCCTTGGCGGTCTGGTCTTTCAGGCCCTGTTGCGCAACGCCCTGGCCGAGCCATATATCCTCGGGGTTTCCGGCGGCTCGGCGATCGGCGCCATTATCGCGATGCTTTTTGGCCTGTCACCCTTTTTCGGGGTGCCAATCGCCGCCTTTATCGGCAGTATGGGCACCCTGGCCCTGGTCCTGGTCCTTTCTTCCGGCAGATCATTATCGACCATCAACAAAGACTCCCTGCTCCTGGGCGGGGTGATGGTCAATGCCTTCTGCGGGGCAGTGATCATGTTTCTGATCTCGATCACCCAAACCACCCAGGTCCGGCAGATCCTCTTCTGGCTGATGGGCGACCTCTCGATGTTCTCGGTGGATAAACTGCCGATCCTGTTTGCAATCATCCCATGTTTTATTATCATCTTTCTGATGTCGCGCCCGATGAATCTTCTGTTACTGGGTAAGGAAAACGCGGCCCATCTGGGGATAAACGTGCAGGTGATCTTTTATACTCTGCTGATCACCACCTCCCTGATGGTCAGCCTGGTGGTCTGCCAATCGGGCCTGATCGGCTTTGTCGGCCTGGTCATCCCCCATATCTTCCGGATCATGCTGGGTCCCGATCACCGACAGCTCGTGCCGGCCTGTATTTTGGGCGGCGGCACTTATCTGATTATCTGTGATCTGCTGGCCCGGACCCTGCCCACCGAAGGAGAAATGCCGGTCGGGATCATCACCGCCCTGATCGGCGCGCCGATCTTCATCTTTCTATTATGGCGGGCCAACCGATGATTGCAATCTCCATTGCCAACCTTTATTTATCCTATGGCCGGGTTAATGTCCTGCAAGACATTTCCCTTGAGATCAGAAGCGGGGACTTCTTCATCATCATCGGCCCCAACGGCACCGGCAAGACGACCATCTTAAAAACCATGGCCGGGGTAGCCGGCAAATTCAGGGGAGAAATAGAGGTGATCGGCAAAAAACTGGCTGCTTGTTCCCCGCGCGAACTGGCCCGGGTGATCGCGGTCGTCCCCCAGCAAATGCCGCTGGATTTTCCCTTTACAGTCGCTGAAACCATTTTGATGGGCCGCTCCCCCCATTTGGGGATGCTCGGCCTGGAGGGGCCGGCTGACTATGAGCTGACGAAACAAGCGATGGAATTTACCGATGTGGCCCATCTGGCCGACCGGAGGCTCGACCAGTTAAGCGGCGGCGAACGACAACGGGTGATTATTGCCCGAGCCATCTGCCAGCAGCCCAAAATTATCCTGCTGGACGAACCGACCGCCTCCCTGGACCCGGCCCACCAGATAAAAATAATGGACTTGATGGAACAGTTAAGACAAGATCAGGGGATGACGATAGTCATGGTCTCCCACGATCTAAATCTGGCCGCCATGTACGGCAACCGGCTGCTACTTTTAAATAACGGGAAAGTCGATATGATCGGCAGCCCGCAGGCAGTCCTGACCGGCGCCAATCTGGAAAGGACTTACGGCTGCACGATGCAGGTGGAAGAAAACATTCTGGGCAATGTCCCCCGAGTCACGCCGGTGCCGAATAAATTCAAAACTTGATTCCGCATTAACCTTTCAGATTATCTTCTTTCTTTTTCTTGCCGCACAAGAATTTCTCGGCCATATCCACATCATGCTTACTGCCGATAATCAAAGGCACCCGCTGATGCAAAGAGGTCGGCTGAATTCCCATGATATCCCGCCCATCATCGGTAATGGCCCGTCCTCCGGCCTGCTCGGCAATAAAGGCCAGAGGCGCCGCCTCATAAAGCAGACGCAGCTTACCGGTGGACTTGATCGGGCTCTTTTTATCCCGGGGATATAAAAAGATGCCGCCGGCAATCAGATTGCGATGGAAATCAGCCATCAAAGAACCGATATACCTGGCGCTATAAGGACGGCCGGTTGCCCTGTCCTCATCCTTGAGATAGTTGACATACTGCAGCAGTTCCTCGGTCCAGTAACGGGTGTTGCCCTCATTGACACTATAGTATTTACTTTTCTCCGGCATCTTGATGTTCGAGTGCGAAAGATAAAACTCGCCGACACTCGGATCCAGGGTGAACCCGTGCACCCCTTCGCCGGTCGTATAGACCAGCATGGTGCTTGAGCCATAAATAATATAACCGGCCGCAACCTGTTTAGATCCTTTTTGCAGCAGATCACTTTCGCTGCCGGCGGATTTACCATCAGTATCAGCCCGATGAATCGAAAAAATAGTGCCGATACTGACATTAACATCAATATTGGAAGAACCATCCAACGGGTCAAAGGCCAGAGTATATTTACCCTCACAACCTTCAGTTGCCGGAATGGCATCCGCTTCCTCCTCAGAGGCCATGATGCAAATATAGCCACAGTTGGCCATCCGTCGCTTGATCGTGGTATTGGCAAATTCATCAAGTTTCTGAACATACTCGCCCTGAATATTTACATCGCCGGACATCCCCAGGATGTCTGCTAAACCCGCCATATTGACCTCAGCCGAGATGGTCTTGGCGGCAACGATCAGTTCGGTGAGCAGGCCGGATAGTTCACCGGTTGCCTTGGGGTGAAGACGCTGACTGTCCATGATATGGCGACTAACGGTAATGCCGTATGGTCTGTTCATTATATCTCCTGTAAAAAATAGAATTTGGCAGAGGAAACTGGTTAATCTTAAGGAAAATCAAAACTTCGGTCAAATAAAAACTAGGCCGGGAGGGAATGAAATAAGGCTAACCTTCTCCGACGACAAACGTTTTCGCTCCTATCTTACCATAATCTCCAACAATCACCAGTTCCGGCGATAATACCCCGGCATACATTTGTTATATTTTACCGAAAAGATATTAGACTTTGGCGTGAACCCAAGAACAATAGCCGTAAGACTAGCCTTGCTCTTCATGCTACCTGAAATCATGTGAACTATATATGCGTTGGGAATTAAAAAAAGAGAAGAACATTAGAACCACATAATTTAATACAAGAAATGAGGAGATTATCGATGCGAAGTCTAATATTTTCCAACAAACTCCCCACGAGCAAAGTTTGTTGGAGATGCAAGTTTCTAAGTTGTTCCGTTGTAATACTACGACACGGACCAACTTAAAACGCCGCAAATCCGGCCAAATCTGCGCGTGCAACTACAAAAACATCGATTCGACCTTAGCCTTAAACTGTTCCATCGTGAAAGGCTTGGTAATAAAATCATTCACTCCGGCCTGCATGGCGACTTCCTTCTGGGTTTTTTCAGACTCGGTGCTGGCCATCAAAATGGGCAGATCTTTCCACTCATCTATGGCCCGAATTTTTTTAGTCAACTCGATCCCGTCCATGTTCGGCATATTCATGTCAGTAACCAGCAGGTCGACCTTATCCCCTTTCTCCAGGAGACTAAAAGCTTCCTTGCCGTCAAGGGCCGTAACCATATCAACCCCCAACTCGGCAGCCCCGCCCTTGTAAAAAAAGAGCATGGCCTTGGAATCGTCGGCGGCCAACACTCTTCTGGCCGCAGTTTTCCCTGCCTCCACTTTACTTAAGCGCACGAGGTCCGCCTCTTTGCGATCAGTATCGATCCGGGACAGGACATTGCTGAAAAACGCCATCGCCTCACCGCCGCCGGCCACCACCGCCGTAATCAATCGCTCGGCATGATTGCCCTCCTTGTATATCGCGGTAAAGATATTGGTAGCCCTGGCCATGATCACTACCTTTAAAATCAAATCACTCTGGGTGTCCGCTTGATTGAGCAGATTCAGCAAGACTTTGAACACCCCGGGATTAAACAGATTATCCAGTCCGGTAATGACTGCGGTCAAAACCATCTGATCATGTTCGGCCAGGCCATCGGTCAAGCCGATCACACTGCGCATCGACATGATCCGGCCAAGCGCCTCATAAATGGCAAACTTCAAATTGAGATCGGCAACCTCTTCAAGATGAGCCAACAGAAGATCGGCCCCTTGCTTGTCACCGATAAATCCAATGACATTGGCCGCCATAATTTTTTCATCCTGCTCGCCCGACTCCAGGACCTTCTCCAGAGCGAGGAGAGATGCTGACCCCGTACTGATCAGAGCGGAGAGTATTACCCTTCTGAACATCGGATTGGCATTATGGATATGGGCCACCAGAAATGCGATACTCACCTCATCCTTAAACAACGCCAGATTCTCCACAACCAGCGCGGTCCGTAATTCACACTCACCGGACGCATTTTTAAGGCAACTACTCTGGTTGACCCTTTCAATCATGACGTCACGGGCCCGGGCATCTCCGGTTGCGCCCAACCCTTTCAAGGCCCAGACCACCACCGAGACGTCTTCATGATCAATAAAAGGCAGCAGCTCAGCAAGCAACTCCGGGTCTTTATAGCCGATCAAGGCATGAATCACCTCACTGAGCATCTCTGGATTCTTTACAGTTTTAAGCATCTCCAGCAGGACCGGCTTGGCCGAGACAGCCTTGCCATCCCTGGACCGGCAGACACATAAAAGACGCACCCGGTCCGACTGATGACGCAACCCGTTGACAATCTGCTCATCGATCCCGGCCAGCAATTGATAAATGGCATGGTAAACCATCTCGTCAACCGCCTGATCGGGATTGGGATTAGCATAAAGATCAAATAATGCGGGCAAAGCATCAACCTGCTTGGCATCCTTCAGGTCTTCAAGGAGGACAATCTGTTCAATCATATCTTTCTGGGTAAAATCCTTAAACAGGTCCATAACTTCCTTCCTTGCTTATATTTACGATATGATCCAAAACAATACCGGGAAAATTTGAAACAATATAATATTATACGCAGGTTAAAAAGTTCTAATAAAGAACATTTTTGAAAAAAATATGAGGGAGATTACCTGGTCGGATTATAACCTTCCAACAAGCCATTACCCCTTCAGCTCAATCTTAGTTTATCAATCCAGGACTACCGTCACTGCGAGCAACGCGAAGCAGTCTCATCGATCAACAATCCTAACGTCCGACCTCCTGGGCGATCATGTTCAAGGGCAGGATCTTATCTACCCCGCCAAACTTAATCGCTTCATGAGGCATGCCGAACACCACACAACTCTTTTCGTCCTGGGCGATGGTATAAGCGCCGGCCTGCTTCATCTCCAACATCCCTCTGGCCCCGTCATCCCCCATCCCGGTCATGATCACGCCAATCGCGTTTTTGCCGGCATAGCGCGCCGTAGAGCGGAACAAGACATCAACCGATGGTCGATGGCGGCAGACCAGCGGGCCGTCCTTCACTTCCACATAGTACCGGGCGCCGCTTCTCTTCAACATCGTATGCTTATTGCCCGGAGCAATCAAGGCCTGGCCGCGCAGGACCGAATCACCGTCCCTGGCCTCCTTGATATTAATCTGGCAGATCCCGTTTAAGCGGTTGGCAAAGGCCGAGGTAAAGCCTTCCGGCATATGCTGCACCACGACAATGCCGCTACAGTCACTTGGCAGATCTTCCAGAAAAACCCGAAGCGCCTCGGTGCCGCCGGTCGAAGCGCCGACCACCACCACCCGCTCCGTGGTCTGGACCATGGCGTGAGTCGGCGCCGCCAGAACCGCATCGGCCGTAAGTTTCTTTTCAACCGGTCGCCTGGTGAAAGTGGATATTTTCTTGACCTTGACCCGAGCCGCCGCCTTTACCGCATCACATATCCTGATCCGGGATTCCTCGATAAACTGCTTGGCGCTGAGCTTTGGTTTTTGAATAATCTCAACCGCCCCATACTCCAGGGCCTTCAGGGTGGTTTCCGCCCCTTTTTCAGTCAGGGTTGAACACATGACCACCGGGATTGGGTGCTGGCTCATTATCTTATGCAGAAAGGTAATCCCGTCCATTCGCGGCATTTCCACATCCAGGATAATGACGTCCGGCTCTTCCTTGGCCATGCATTCAGCCGCCACAAAGGGGTCCCGGGCCGCGCCAATCACCTCGATATGCGGATCAGTCTGCAGAATCTCAGTCAGACTCTGCCTGACTACCGCGGAATCGTCCACCAGTAATACTTTGATTTTATTGGCCATTTTCTTCCACAATATTTTGACGTGATAAATATTTCATCAGAACCTCGCCGGTGTGGGAATAAAAAAACATTTTACACCCCTTTTCTCCCCCGACCTTTTCCACCAGGACCGGCACACCATATTCATTCAGACAGCGGCGCGCCGACTCAATATTCTGCCTGCCGATACTGACCAACTGTCTGCCAGGTTGATTGCGCCGATCAAAGCCAGTTGCACCACCAAACACTTTGGCTTCAAGTTCAGAACAAACAACCCCGTACCGCGAGACCAATTCGCTGACCATCTGATTTATCGAACAATCGACAAACCTGGCGCATTCTTCTTTTTGGTCACTGTTGGGCATTACCCCATGACACATGGCCCCGACTTTTTTCCGCGGACTATACAGGCAGACCGCCACACATGACCCGAGAATCGTTGAAATCAGAGTGGGCTTATCAGCCACATGCAACTCACCGGGCCGTAGCATGACAACCGGCAAATCCGTATGAAGAGGGTTCAGCCTGGACATTTATAAACCGCTGACTCTACCTTTTTCATGTTTTCGATAATCCCTTCAAGCGACTCGGAATGGCCGGTAAAAAGATAAGCGGCCGGGGCCAGATTTTCCCTGAACTTCTGGAACAACTCAATCTGGGTCTTCTTGTCAAAGTAGATGATGACATTTCGGCAGAAAATTATATCCATCTTTTCCTTTAACCCGAAATGCCGGTCCATAAAGTTCAACCGGCTAAACGAGACCTTGTGCCGCAATTCCGGCACTACCCGATGGACCCCCTTCCGGCCTCCTTTGCCCCGCATCAGATATTTATGTTTGAAAACTACCGGCACAGTGGCAACGGACTCATCGGAATAGACCCCCAGAGCCGCCTTATCCAGAACCTCGGTACAGATATCCGTGCCTAAGACCTTAAAATCCATCCAGGGATATTTTTTCAGGGTGTCATCCAGGACCATAGCCAGGGTATAAGGCTCTTCGCCGCTTGAGCAACCGGCGCTCCAGACCCTTAAGGTCCGGACCCCGGCCCGCTGCGGCCGCTTGCACTTTTCAGGCAGAACAGTTTCGGCCAGATAATCAAAATGCTTCGCCTCCCTGAAAAATTCCGTCTTGTTGGTGCTGACTGCGTCGATCATCTGGACCAGTTCCTTGTCCTGTTCGGCGGGGCTGGTCACATATTCGAAATATTCCTCAAACGATGACAGATTAAGCTGCCGTAACCGCTTGTTAAGCCTGGCCGACAGCATCGTTTTTTTTAAGGTCGGCAACTTTATGCCGCAGATCTGGTAGATAAAAGCACTGAACTGTTTAAATTCACGATCGGAGAGATATATCGGCTTAACAAGCCGCCAATCTGCCGGTTCAGAGACTTTAGCTGCGCCTTGATCTGTAGCTGCCATTAAAGTTTTACCCCCCATTCCCGGCCTCTACTCAATACCGACCTGCCGAGGAGAAACACCTTCTTTAGATAATTTTTGACTGACCAATATAAAATCAATTTCCAAACACTGGAATTTTATCCATAAATATTAATATCTACTTCGCCTCTGCCACCAACGCCCCCGAGGCAACCTCAGCGCCGGCCGCCAACACCCCGGCGTCCATATCACGCAAAGTGGCCTGCCCTTCGCTGGCCAGAACCATATCTATATCAAGAATAATCAGAAATTTTTCTCCCTGCCGCCCCATGCCTT
This sequence comes from Pseudomonadota bacterium, assembly GCA_018823175.1. Lineage (GTDB taxonomy): Bacteria > Desulfobacterota > Desulfobulbia > Desulfobulbales > JAHJIY01 > JAHJIY01. The sequence continues at coordinate 58,072 of JAHJIY010000042.1, read as the reverse complement.
TAATGAACTGGGTATTTAGATTGGTCCCCATCTTGGGCACCGATTCGATATCCTCCGGCAAAAGATCCATGACCATCTGGACCGAATCGGTAATGCCACCCATCTCAACCAGGGTCCCTTCCACCTCAATTTCGACAATCATGATGCAGGTATTCTTGGTTTTAACGATCGGCCCCATGCCGAGTTTCAGACCAAGGTCCATAACCGGCACCACATTCCCCCGCAGATTAATCACCCCGCTCAGATAATCCGGCATCCGGGGAATTTTGGTCATGGTCGTGACATCAAGCACTTCCCGAACCTTTGATATTTCAACCGCGAAATCCTCATCCCTCAAACTGAAGGTCAGATACTGGTTGGCCTGGGTATTTTCTTTCTCATTCATGGCATCTCTCCCGGTTGTAACTTTATAAACCGTAATCCAGCAAGGCTGGTAATTTCTCCAAACATTTTATTGTTTAAAACCATTCCCATGGTCATCACCTCAACCCATAATATCTACATTTAAAACCGGAGGTCCCGCACAACTCATCTTTTAATGCACTTTTTCAGTCAGGGCCGCTTCCTCCTGCTGGGCGCATTTGATCACTCTCGGCACATCTATAATCAGAGCAACCTCGCCATTACCCAGAATCGTCGCGCCGGAAAGTCCGGCTGCGTTTCGATAGGCCCAGCCCAATGATTTTAATACCGTCTGGTGCTCGCCGATCACGTCATCCAAAACCAGACCATTGCGCAGCCCGTTATTATGAACGATAACCATCTGCTCAAGCTCAGGCCGCTCGCCGCCGATCTCAAAAAAATCACGCAACCGAACGTAGGGAACAAGCTGATCCCGGACCGACAGAACATGCCGGCCATGGAAATGGTCAATATCATCCTGACTTAATTCCACACATTCCTCGACCTGACCCAACGGCAAAACAAAATGAGTATTCGAGACCTTGACCAGCAGACCATCGATAATGGCCAGGGTCAGAGGCAGCATAATCATTATGGTAGTTCCCTGCCCCGGCACACTTTTTGAAATATGCACCGACCCCTTCAGATCTTCGATGGTGTTTTTCACCACATCCATCCCCACCCCACGGCCGGAGACACTGGTGACCTCGGTCGCGGTGGAAAGACCCGGTGCAAAAATAATATTTAAAATATCAAGATCGGAAATCTCCTCATCGACCTTGATCAGACCTTTTTCGATTCCCTTTTGTTTGATCTGGGCGACATCCAGGCCCCGGCCGTCATCACTGACCTCAATGACCACATTGGCCCCGGAATGGGAGGCGGCAAGTTTGATCGTCCCTTGGGCCGGCTTGCCGGCGGCGATTCTCACCTCCGGTTTTTCGATCCCGTGGTCCAGACAATTGCGGATCAGGTGAACAAGCGGATCGCCCAGTTGATCGATAACATTCTTGTCAAGCTCGGTTTCCGCCCCCTCGGTTTCCATCTGCACTTCCTTGCCAAGTTCGGCCGACAAATCGCGCACCAATCGCCTGAACTTAGAAAAGGTCGTGCCGATCGGCAGCATTCTGATATTAAGCACGCAATCCCGAAGTTCGGTGGTGAGTCTTTCAACCTCCTCCACCGGTTCCACCAGGGCCGGCATATCACCAAGCAAGGCGGAAACATCGGTCAACCTGGCCTGGGTGACAACCATCTCGCCGACCAGGTTGATCAACCGATCAAGTTTGTCGGAGGCAACTCTGATACTGTCGACCCCCTTGCCGGACTTGACGGCAATCTGTTTGTTAACCAGATTCTGTTCAGCCAAGGCGGCTTCCACCTTGGTCCGGGAAACCAGATGGGCGTCAACCAGCATCTCGCCTAAAGGTTTTTGCGCCGACAGAACTTTGAGCAGATCATCCTGGTCGATCTCACCGCGCGCCACCAGAATTTCACCGAGTTTACGATGTTCCAAGAAATCACTCTTGCCCTCTTGGGCCAAGGGAGTAATGACTACCTTGCAGGATGATTCCGCAAAGATGAAAACGTCCCGCACCGAGTTTTCATCATGCTTTGTGGTCAGCAGAATCTCCCAAACCGATTCCGCGTCTTCCGCCGACTCATCCGCCGCTTGATGGATAAAAACAGTGCACTCGCCAAACTTGCGCAACTCACCCAAAATCTGCTCAACATCACCACCATCGTCAAAAAAGACTTTTTCCGGCTGTAAATGAATCCGGTAATGGGTCAGCTTTCCTTCTGTTTTTTCCTCTGCCGCCGGCGCTTTTTTAATTTCACTCTTCCCTGATTTTCCTGAAGCGCCGGAGGTAATGGCCTGCAGAGCGGCGATAATTTCCCGACCCCGCTCCGGGTCCGCCGCCTCACCACCGGTAGCGGCGGCAAGTAAGGCGCTGATATGATCACGGGAATTAAGGGTGAGATCAATCAGCTCCTTGCTGACCGGCACCGTTCCTTCTCTTACCAGATCAAGGGCGGTCTCCACATGATGGGTGAAATTAGCGATATCGTCAAAGCCGAACATGGCCCCGGAACCCTTGATCGTGTGCATGGCCCGGAAAACCCGCCCGACCAGCTTCAAATCTTTCGGGTCCTTCTCCAACTCGAGAAGACCGGATTCCAGCTCTTCTAAAAGCTCAACCGCCTCTTCGCGGAAAACCTCGGCGTATTCCATGATGATTCCTTTATTAGACCCTTTGCGCGTCACATCCCCTGAAAGCAGACGTGGCGAGTAACTGCCATGACCCCTGAAACCTTTTTAAACAGCAGGGTCCTTACCCAAAAGATCAATACCGCTCAAACTCGCTGTCGCCTTCATTCATCGAAATCTTGACTCCACGACCGCCACCTTCCTCCGCCTGGCCGGCAGAACTATCATGACCGGCAGACGAAGGCAACTGATGGACCGGCGCCCGATGGAATTTATGAGCAGTCATTGATGCGGCTACTTTTTGACTCCCCATGCCGGGCAATTTAAAATAGGCGACCGATTCCCGTAACAGATCAGCCTGGGCGGAAAGTTCTTCCGCCGTGGAAGCCAGTTCTTCGGATGAGGCGCTGTTCTGCTGAATGACCTGGTCAAGCTGCTCTATGGCCCTTGAATTTTCCTGGATCCCTCGGGATTGCTCGGTACTTGCCGCGTCAATCTCCTGGACCAGTTCCGCTGTCTTCTGGATCTGGGGCACAATCGCCTCAATCAGCTTACCGGCATTGGTCGCAGTCTCAACACTGGTCCGGGCCACGCCCCTGATCTCCTGGGCCGCCACCTGACTGCGCTCGGCCAGTTTTCTGACTTCCGAAGCCACCACCGCAAACCCCTTGCCGTGTTCACCGGCCCGGGCCGCCTCAATCGCCGCATTTAAAGCCAACAGATTGGTCTGGCGTGAAATCTCCTCCACCACCTCAATTTTTTCGGCAATTTCTTGCATGGCCTGGACAGTTTCAATGACTGCCTTGCCACCATCCCGGGCGTCGATCGCCCCTTTGGTGGCAATACTGGTCGTCTCCCTGGCATTATCGGCACTCTGATTGATAGTGCTGGTCATCTCTTCCATCGAACTGGAAAGTTCCTCTACGGTGGCCGCCTGCTCCGAAGCGCCCTGGGACACTTCCTGGGCGCCGGTACTAAGCTGCAGACTACCGGATGCCACCTGATCGGAGGCCGCCCGGATATTGCCGAAAACATCCCGCAGTTTTTCAACCATAGCTTTAGTCGCGGCCATCAACTGTCCGGTTTCATCCTTTGATTTCACTTCAAGCTCTACGGTCAGATCACCGGCGGCAATTCTCTTGACCGTGGCGACCACCTCGGCCAGCGGCTCGGTAATACTACGCGACAAGAAGAACAGGGCGAGGGCGATCACCAGGGCGATCACCAGCAGGGTGATAACAAACATTATCGTCACCTGGCGAGTCTGTTCCTTCTGAAAAACCGCATTGGCCTCGCCTTCACTGTCGACAATCTCCATGATGTCGTCGAGCAAAGGTTCAATGTTGGCGGCTGCCGCGCTGAGCTCCTTTTTCTCCGCCGCTACCGCGCCGGTTCCCTTCACAAAATTAAGGAAATTGGCATGATAAACCGCCATCTCATCCAACATTGCCTTCTTTGCCTCCGGCGGAATATCGGTTTTTTTGAGCTCCGCCGCAAAATTGGCCTGTTCTTCGGCCATGGCCTTGACGTATTTTTCATCCTCCCGCATGATGAAATCCTTCTCATGGCGCCGCATCATCAATATTGAAACCAGAAGATGATCATCATTAAACTTCTCCACCCCCTTTTCAACTTCCTGAATCGCCTTGCGCAACTCGCCCTGCAGTCCGCTGTTCTGGTCAAGCCCCAACTCTTTCATGCCGGCGACAAAACGGTCAAATACCTTGACGTATTTTTCGGCGTCTTCATCGATTTCACCAAGTAAGGCGTGCAGCTTCTTGTCGACCGCCAGTTCATCAAGTTTACCGATAGCTTCGTGCATTTTCTTAGTGATTCCCTGATGCATTTCAATATATTTAGGGTCCAATCTTTCAATAAAGTCCTTTTCCGTCCGCCGGGCCTCAAGGCGAAGAATATCGATCTCCAGCACCGCCTCATCACTGCCGACCACCCGCCGATCCTCGAGATTGGCCTTATTCTGGGTCCGGACCCCGGAGCCGTAAACCAGCCCCAGCACCAGAAAACCAACCAGCAAAAATGCCGAGAGCAACAACATCTTGTGTCCCACTTTTAGATTCCGATAAAACTCCATAACGCCTTCCTCCCTCTCTAATTTTTTACCGTCAACTGAACTGGCTATTAATCGGTAATTCCTGCAAAATCTTCCGACCAAATGGTCTATAAAAAAATTATAGGGGAAAAAAATCGACTGCGTCAAATTTTATTTTTTTTTTAACCAGGCACACAAAAAAAGGGTGTCCGGATTTTATGCAAAATCCAGACACCCTTTTAAACAACTAAAATTACTGAGGTTTTCCCAAGCGTTTACAACTAATCTACTTTCTTTAAATTCATCCCGCACCGGCATTGCCCGGCTTGATCGGAAACAATGTTACAAGAACAAGACCCACCGCAGTTACAGAAATAAAGACCGCTGCCTTTCAGATTGACCCTTTTCAGTTCCTTACCGCAGCCACATTTGGTCGAGTCATTGGGATCAATCGCGCATTTACAACCCTCGGCGCACATACATAACAGGGCCTCATCCCCCTCCACCTTCACCAGATGGCCCCAGACCAGATCCATCCCGCAGTTGCATTTACCGGGCTTAATCGACATCGAGTTGCATTTACATTGCGGCCCGCAATTACAGGTATAAAGAACATCCTGCCGATCATCGCTACCGCCACCCATCTTCATCCCGCTGCACCCGGTAAAAACCACCAACGAAAGAAACAAAACCATCCATGCCCAAATTTTCATCACAAACCTCCCTTTATAAATTAAATAAGATACTTCCGCAAAAAGTCCGAACAGCAGACTTCGAGGACAAAAACGCTGACATCATTAATTTTCACGGATCTTTTGCCCATAAAAAACTATAGGTTCAGCTCGGCGATCAGGTCAAGATAATATTTTCCTTCCGCCGGACGACCATGCTTCAGACAACCGTTGCCGTAGATCCGACACTTCCTGCTCAGTTCATCCCTGGCCGCCGCCATCTGGAGTGGAGATAATCGTCCGGCCTCAATCACCTTCATAATCGCCCTGATCCGGAATTTGTCGATCCCGACCCGATGGATTACCGACAACTGATCGGGTCGCCCGCCGTTTTTTATGGTCAGAGGTTCGGCCACCACCAGGAAGGGATGGTCCACACTCACCCGCAGCCAGAAATCATAATCCTCGCAACAGGGCAGCTCCTCGTCAAAAAAACCGACCTGCTCAAAAAGCCGACGCCGGACCATGGCCGTTGACATGCCGACCGCACAAAGCTTGAGGCAACGGTCAAAGATCAGCCCCTCGTTTCTGGCGTGTTTCTTCTTCTGGTTTAAGAGTTTACCCCGCCGATACCAGATTTCATCGGTATGAGAGACCAGAAATTCAGGGTTAGCGCCCATGGCCGCGACCTGCAAGGCCAGCTTTTGCGGGGCAAACTGATCATCCGAATCAAGAAAGGTCAGCAGATCATAGCGGGCCGCCCTGATCCCGGTATTACGGGCCGCCGCCGCCCCCCGGTTCGCCTGGCGCAGATAGACGATATCGGCAGCATACCCGGCAACCAGATCGTCGGTCCCGTCAGTTGAACCATCATCGACCACAATAAGTTCAAAGTCCCGATATAATTGACCCAAAACGGAATCAATCGCCTTTTTTAAAAAAGACCTGCGATTGCAGGTGGGGATGATAACACTTACCGATTCGCTCATCATATATTCAACAAGGTTGACCAAGGTCTGATTAATTTACTTGTAAGTCTGATTTTAATTTCGATAAGATAATTTTGTCGTTTAACCAAAGGGCACTTCCGCAATCGTCACAAACCACTATGCTTCGAGGCCAAAGTAAACCTGATGGCAGCGCAAAACAACATAAACATTCTGGTAGTCGACGACGAAAAACAGCTCTTGAATGCACTAGAAGAGTACATCACTTTATTTGATTATTCATGTTCTACCGCAAAGGACGGCCGGTTGGCGCTTGAAAAATTAAACCAGGAACATTTTGATATTGTAATAACCGACATCCAGATGCCGAACATGGACGGCATCCAACTGCTTAAGCAGATCAAAAATCACTTCCCCGGCGTTGAGGTCATTGTCTGCACCGGTTATCCGGATTCTTATCAGATAGTTGAGGCGCTCAATGCCGGCGCCATTGATTACCTGACCAAACCATTTCCCCTGAAAGAAATTGAACTCAAACTGAAACGGGTTGTCCGTGAAATAAAACTCGTGCAAAAGCTTAACCAGGAACTGACCATCAGCAAAACCAGACAGGATGAACTGGAGATGGCTTATTTCACGATCGACACGGCCAGCGACGCCATTTATTGGGTCAGAGCGGATGGCAGATTTGCCTATGCCAACCAATCCGCCGCCAGGCAGTTGGGCTATTCTCCTGAGGAATTACGGCAGATGAGTGTCTTCGATATTGACCCGAACTTCAAAACCGAGGACTGGCAGGATCACTGGCAAAAACTACAAAAACATGGAACATTAATCCTGGAAGCAATCCATCGAGCCAAAGATGGCCGGGAATTCCCGGTGGAGATTTCAGCAAATTATAATCAATTTAATGCAACCGCATACAATGTTGCCTTCAGCCGCGACATCTCTAACCGCAAAATACTTGAAGAGCAATTGGTTAATGCCAATAAAAACCTGGCCCAGGAGATCCACGCCAAGACCATATCACTACAGGAAACCGTCCTCGCGCTGGAAGATGAAATAAAAAAAAGAAATGCCTCGGAGCTATCGCTCTCCCGCAGCGAAAAATTATACCGCACCCTGTTCGAACAAGCCGGAGATTACATCTTTATCCTCGACCTGGCCCATAACCCTCCGATCATCATAGATGCGAATCAATCATGCTGCGACATCCACGGCTACAAACGGGAGGAGTTAATCGGCCAAACTATTTCGCTAATTGAACCAAAAGTCCATGCCACAGAAATTCCGGAACGGATAAGAAAAGCCAGCTTAGACCAGCAGATCGAATTTGAAACAACCCACGTCACAAAAGACGGCAGGATCTTCCCGGTGGAGGTCAAGGCGAAGTTAATCAAATTAGAGGACAGAACCATCGCCTTGTCGATTGAACGCGATATCACGGCCCGCAAAAAGGCCGAGGAGAAGATCATCAACCTTTCGACCAGACTGGGCCAGTCAGTAGAAGAGGAAAGAAAAAAAATCGCCGCGGACCTGCATGACGAATTCGGTCAATTACTGCTCACGTTCAACTACAATCTTGATCGAATCAAACAGAAGATTTCACTAGATCGCGACGATGGTCTACAGAAGAACTTCACCAAATTAGACACCGCCTTTAAGCAATTGGGCGATTGCTGTCGCGACATCACGACCCGTTTACGGCCGCCGATCTTCGATGATATGGGTTTTATTCCGACCCTGGAATGGACAGTTAAAAATTTCAAGGAAACACAACCACACAAGGTTGAGGTTACATTCAAGATCTCAGCCCCCATCCCTGCAATGTCGGAATATGTAAAGATCGTGACTTACCGGGTGCTGCAGGAGTCCCTGAACAACATTGCCAAACATGCCAAACCACGAAATGTTTTTATTACCTTAAAAATAGAAAACTCAGAGATAGTATTAACAATTAAGGATGACGGCAGAGGTTTTGACCCAAATCTATACAATAAAGATTCCAACCGCCGCAAAGGTTTCGGTCTGCAGACCATGGAGGAACGAGTTTCTTCAATTGCTGGCCATCTCTTCATTGATAGTAAATCCGGGGCAGGAACCACCATTAAAGCACTAATTCCGTTAAACGAACCGATCACAAATTAGGGAGCCATGAAAACAATAAAAGTGATGCTGATTGATGATCACACCCTGGTCCGCGATGGGATCAGGGAACTATTGGAAGATCAAGCCAAAATTGAGGTCATCGCCGAGAGCGCCAGCGGTAAGGATGCCTTGAAAAAAATTAAACTCCTGCGGCCCGACGTCTGCGTAGTTGACATCAGCCTGCCGGACATGAACGGCCTTGATTTGCTCCCCCTGATCCACGAGGCCTCGGCCGAGACCAAAACCGTGATCCTTTCAATGCACAAAAAGGATGCCTACGTATACAAGGCTCTACGGGCAGGTGCCATGGGTTACGTCCTGAAAACCGCCAACCCCAGGGATTTGATTACGGCGATCTTAAACGCCTCGGAGTCCACTTTTTTCCTGAGTCAGGAAATCAACGCCAAGATAATCGATTTTTTTCTGGCCAGTGGCCAAAATAAAACCAAAGCAAATCCCGACAAGGAAGCCTCCGGCCTGACCGAACGCGAGCGCCAGATCTTATGTCTGATGCTGGAAGGGAATACCTCAAACCAGATGGCGGACATTCTTTTCGTCAGTCCGAAAACCGTGGAAAAACACCGGGCCAATATTTACAAGAAAAGCAACACTCACGACCCCTTTTCCCTGATGAAATACGCCATAAAAAATGAATTGATCGACCCAGAAATCTGGTCGTAACCAAACATTACGCCACCATCTTCAACCGGCACTAACCCGCCACCGCCAGCCACATAGCGGCAATCATGCCCAGGTCATCAGTACAGTTAATCCAAACCATACTTGCATCACTCATGCAATATACTGCTTTTCCCCCATATACATTTTCTTTCGACTTATCATACCATCTTTTAGAATCACTTTTCATGGCCGAAACAACTATTTCAAATATTGCAAGGAAGACAAACAATATAGAGAGATAATTCAAACGAGGAGAGCGAAAAATGAAAGCGACCATGTATCGAAATTTAAAGATCGGCACAAAATTAGGCAGCGGCTTTGGACTTGTGATCCTGCTGGTCGCAGTTGTCGGCGGTATTGGCATGTTCGGTCTTTTGCGAGTAGGCCAATCAACCGATCTCATCCTGGATGAAAAGGTGCCGCTGGCGGATGCCTCGATGGAGTCGATGATCGCCTTGATCAGCGGCCGCGACGCCATGGGCGAATTCCTGCTCACCGATGACCTCAATGAGTTAAAAAAAATCGAGAGCGCATTCAATACCACGGTCGCAGATTTTGATCAGCACGCAGAGTTTATCGGCGCCAAAAGCACCGGCGCCATGGTCAAACTGATTGAAGATGCCCAGGGCCTGCATACGAAATTTGAGGAAAATGCCAAGGAGACGATGGCTAATCATCGCCTCCATCTGACGGCGGAGGCCAAGGCCGACACCATGATGGAGCAATTCGATGAACACAAAAATTTGCTGAAGAGTCGTCTGCTGAAATATGAAGACGAGTTAACCCAGGACCGGGCCATTGACCCGAGGGTTGACGCGGCGATGGAGAGCAAAACCTTAATGGTTGAGCAGCAGGCCATCGCGGAGGAATACATGGGCCTGGAAATCCTGGCCGCAACTGCCGATCTGCGGAATCAGTTCCAGAGCAAGACGGTCGAATTTGACAAGCTTGAAAAGTTACTGCCCCGGGAGATCGTCGAAGAACATGCGGATTTCTCCGAACTGGCCATGGGGAAAGGGCAAATGTTCGACCAGAAGGATGAAGCGATGCGCATGGCAGAGGAAACCAGGACTCACATGGCCTTGGTCGACGAATTCAGTAACAAGAGCGATCAGACCATGGACAAGGTGGAGGAGCTGGCCGGCCAGGATATGGCATCGGCCATGACCATGGCCGATGCCGCCCAGAAAAACAGTAATATCCTGATCGTGGTTTTCACTATCGCCGGGGTCCTCATCGGCCTGGGGAGCGGCGTGTTTATCACCAGCTCAATTACCGGGCCGGTTGGCGAGATGGCCGGGGTAATCCAAAGAGTCGCCAATGGCGATCTGACACAGACCGCAATGGTAAATTCAAAATGCGAAATTGGCATGATGGCAGAATCCCTTAACCGGATGATCGGCAAATTATGCGAGATCATGAATGATGTAAGGGGAGCGGCCGATCAGGTCGCCGCCGGCAGCAGCCAGTTGAGTTCGGCCTCCCAAAGCGTATCGCAGGGGGCCAGCGAGCAGGCGGCAACCATTGAAGAGATCAGCAGCTCAATGGAAGAAATGTCTTCCACCGTAGACCAGTCGGCCGATAATGCCCGGCAGACGGCCTCAATCTCGATCAAGGCGGCAAGCGATGCGGATAATGGCGGCAAGGTGATGGCGGAAACCGAGGCGGCGATGGTCAATATCGCCCAAAAAATCGAGATCATTGAAGAGATATCCCGACAGACCAATCTGCTCGCCCTAAACGCCGCGATCGAAGCGGCCCGGGCCGGTGAGCAAGGCAAGGGCTTTGCCGTCGTGGCCAGTGAAGTGCGAAAACTTGCCGAACGGAGCCAGTTGGCGGCCCAGGAGATTAAAGGGACGGCCCAGGACAGTGTGCAGACCGCCTCTAATGCGGCAAGAATAATCCAGGAGATGATTCCGCAAATCCGAAAAACCGCCGAGCTGATTCAGGAAATTGATGCCTCCAGTACCGAACAGTCACGCGGGATCCAGGAAAACGCCAAGGCGGTCGGACAACTGGACCAGGTAATCCAGCAAAACAGCGCCGCCTCCGAGGAAATGGCCTCAACCAGCGAACAACTTACGGCCCAGGCCTCACAACTCATGGAGACTATTTCATTTTTTAAGATAGACAGCACGAGCCTATCTTCCGGTTTCAACCAAGCCCCAAGCAGAAAAGTAAATGCCCCGCTGCGACTACTTCATGAAAAAACTCCCGGCGCCGCCCTAGCCTCCCATCAAACCGCCAACGGCTATAAAAAACAGACGGGAGTATCCCTGGAGATGGATGATTCTGAATTTAATTTGAAAAGCCATGTGGGCTGACAAGGAGCATGAATCATGAAGACATCCGACAAAAATAAAGAGTTAGAAAACACATCCCAATACCTGACTTTTGCCATGCGGGACGAGAACTACGCAGTAAAGATCAACCATGTCCGGGAAGTCCTAGATTTACCGGCCCTGACCAAACTGCCGACCATGCCGGCCTATATGTGCGGGGTAATCAGCCTTCGGGAGCAGGTGGTGCCGATTATGGATTTGGGCCAAATGCTGGGCATGCCGCCCCTGGCCGACAACCGTCAGGCCACGATCATTATCTTTAAAACCAGAACCGAGGACCATGAATATATCTTCGGGGCTGTGGTCGACAAGGTCAAAACCGTAATCGACCTGGGGGCAGACGAGATCGAGCCGCTCCCTCCCATGCGCGAGGACATGCTCACTGATTTTATCGTGGGCATGGGAAGAAAGGATAACGGTTTCCTGATTATCATCGACATCGAGCAGGTGATGTCGGCAAAAGAGCTGAACTCCCTGACCGTAAAAGCCATCCGGGACATGAAAACAATGGCCGCCGCCCTGACGGCCCCGGTCGAAGAAAGACAAATGGCGGCCGGGGGCTGAGTTGAATGAAAGTGACCAGTAACAAGTTTTTGCGTCCCCGGCGAGGGGAGTCCGTTATTTTCCGTCGTCGTTAGCCATCCGACCAACGGATGAACATAAAACGCCGACCCCATTTTCAACAAACTACTAAAAAAGGAGAACAAGATGCATTCCACTCAATCCGAAGTATTAATGTATTCCAGGGTAACAATGCTCGGCCTCCTTATGAAATGCCCTTTTAAATCCGCCTTGCCCGAGTGTCCGCTAAACGGACTGAGAAGCGACTTGCCCCTGATCGAAAAATTCAGGTTGATTGAATGTTTAAACCCTATAACCCAGGAACAGATCCTGGCCCAGCACCATACCTGTTATAACAAGCGGATGAAAAACATTATCACGCCTTGCCCTGACAATTCACAAACCAGTGATGACGGAATCAGCCATGCTCATTCTAGTCGTTGACGACAGCCGCTCGGTCCGGATCGCCTTGGGTGATACATTGCGGCGCAATGGTTATGAGACAATTGAGGCCGCCAACGGCAATGCGGCGGTGACTTTGGCCGCCGAGCACCATCCTGACCTGATTACCATGGATGTGGAACTGCCGGACATGGATGGTTTTACGGCCTGCGCTCAAATTCGCGCGACCAAGGTCGGTGGTCTGACCCCGGTTATTTTTGTAACCAACCACGATACCTTAGCAGACCGTGATCTCGGTTTCAGTTTGGGGACATCAGTCTTTATTTCGAAAAACATTGTCGCCCCCTGGAATGAAGTGGTCAAAGCGGTGAACCGGATCCTTAAACCCGCCAAGATGCCGGACAATTTAACGGTCCTGGTGGCCGACCACGATGAATTGTGCCGAATGGCCATGACCAACAGTCTGGCCCGGCGCGGCCTTCGAGTGCTGGAGGCGTCTTCCGGCCCCGAGGCACTGGAGGTGGCCCGGCGTAATCTAAGCGAAATCGATATGGTGATCACCGATTATCGATTGCCGAAGATCTGGGGAGATGAACTAATCAAATCTTTCCGCCAGAAACTGGGGTTATACAATATCCCCATTCTGGTGGTCAGTGACGTGAAATATCGGGAAGAGGTCCTTGATATCTTCAGGACCGGAGCGACCGATCACATTGCCAAACCATTTATCGAAGAAGAATTTCTGGCCCGGATCAGGAGTCATCTGGAAGAAAGAAAGCTGGTCAAGGAACTCACCCGAAACATCAAAGAAGTTGAGAGATTAAATCGACTCCGGGATGAGTTTCTTGCCATTTCTTCCCATGACCTGAAAAGTCCGTTGACGGCAATCATGGGATATACCCATATCCTGATGAAAGACAGTATGATCACCGAAGAATGCCGACAGAAGATGCAAGTCATCATGGACTCATCAAATTTCATGCTGGAAACAATCAACGATATCGTGGAACATAACCGTAACGAAATACAGACCGAAGTCACCGAACTCTTCCCAATCGATGTGATCCCGACGATCAATATGGCGACCTACAACCTCCAGCAGACCGCTCTGGCCAAAGAGATTGTCCTGGAGTTGATGCACAGCGCCCAGCATATTATCATCGAAGGTGACAGTCACAAATTCATGCGGATCCTGAACAACCTGCTCTCCAACGCGATTAAATTCACTCCTAGGGGGGGCCGGGTGATCGTTTCCCTTGACACCTGCGGAGACCAGGCCCTGATTACGGTCACCGACACCGGGATCGGGATCCCGCCGGAGTTCCTCCCCTCGCTTTTTGATCGATACACCAAGGCCTCACGTCGCGGCACCGCCAATGAACTCGGCACCGGCCTCGGGATGTCAATCACCAAACAGCTGGTTGACCTGCACAAGGGCAGCATCGAGGTCAAAAGCACCTCCGAAGAAGGGACCTGTGTCCGTCTCTCCTTTCCGTTGGCTGGTTTAAACACCAAACTAGCCACTGACAACCGTAATAACTCAGGCCGGAACATCGGTTTCGTTTCCAGCAACGGGGCGACAGCATCATCCGTTTAACCTCAGCCTCAATCCAGATAAGTTATCTCGCCGGAGTTCTCTTCGACGATAGTCCCATCGTCCAATTGCAAAAGCAGAGCGCCACGTTGGTCAAAGCCCTGCACGACCGCCTCGTATTGAGGACTCTTTTGCACATCGTGACCAAAAAGGACCCGCCGACCGACACTATCGCTCAGCTGCCGATAACGGCTGAGCAAATAATGCTCCCGCCTCTTTTCCCCGGCCGACAAGCCAATATCATCCTCCATCCCGCGCTGTTCTTCGTAATAAACAAGGCCCATATTCCAGGATAATTTTGCCAGCAGTCGACAGGTCAGTAATTGCACATCCTCTTCCCTGCCGGTCAGACCTTTAAGCGAGACCGCCAGGCCGGAAAGTTCATCCGGGAAGGAGTCATTGTTGACGTTGATCCCCACCCCGATCATGATATATTCCTCCCCGAAAATCGGGCCAACCATGGTCTCGATCAGGATGCCGGCGATCTTCCGGCCGGAGACATGGACATCATTGACCCATTTCAACCGGGCCTGGGGCAGGTAATGATTGATTGTTTCACAACAGGCGACCCCGGCCGCCAGGGGATAAAAACTATTATTTTCAGCCAGGAGGGTATTAACCAGAACCAGCGTCAGCCAGACCCCGCCGGCAGGCGCGTGCCAATACCGCTGGAATCGGCCCTTGCCGCCGGTAAGTTCATCGGCCACAATAACCTGGCCACTCGGAAAGGAGGTGCCGGCTTCCTCATGACGCCGGATAAGGCGCCGGGCATGGTCCATGCCTCGGTCCAATTGGGGAAATGTTTCTAGGACCGAGCCGACCACCGCCCCATATTTAAGTACGGTGTTGACGGTATTTTCGGAAAAAAATTGACGGCGGAGGGGGATTTCCTCCGCCTGGATGAATTGTCGGATCTGTTGGAGAGTAAGAGTCTGGGCTATTCCCATTCAGCCTTGACTCGAGTGATGATCTTCTGGATATAAGACAGTTTATTCTTGGGACAGATTCCAAATAACGGTTCCCCCTGATCAACACTGACCCCGGGCTTAAAGTAAACGGAATGAATAATCCCCGGCTCACCGGTATAATAGACCGGGGTGTCTCTTTTCATCAGGGACATGGTAAGGATCTCTTCGCCGGGCTTGACTGACACCTGCCTTTGTCCATATTTCTCGATCCGCGACTGAATCTCCATGGAAAAGAAATATTTGGCCCGTTCCGGTGCCTGAAAAGGGAACAATACTTTCCGCAAAATACCTTCGATGATTTCCCTTTTCTTCAAGGGATGACGGATAGTGATAATTTTTTCACCCGCCTCGACAAACTGGCCTTCCAGATCATCACGAACCGCAGAAACGATGCCGTTGGAATTGGAATAGATCGATTTGGGGTTTCTTTCCCGATCAAGGACATAAAGTACGGTCCCGGGAATATGACGCCACTCGCCGCTCGGGCCCTCCACCTCGGACCCATCCTTCACCTTGAAACGGATCCGGCCGGTATGAATGGAATGAATGTCGATATAATCATACGGATCAGAACGGTACTTGCTCAGAACCTCGTCAAAATCAATGTCTTCGTTCATATTCAGTAACTCGATTTAGTCCTTTGTTAAAATCATCGGAATTCATTCCTTCTCACAGGCCCCAAAAAGCACCCTTGATAACAAGGCAAACTCCGCTACGGCAAAAAATACGATGTAAACTGGCCAGCTTACCGATAATAAAGCTTCCTGCCACCCATGGTCATCAGTGATTTATAGAGATTACGCCGAAAATCACGGCGGTCCCAAATGCCCTGGATGTGACCATGTTTGAGAGCGCTCCTGGCACTGTGATAATCTGGCGGGATATCCTGCCCGGTTGTCTCCCTGATTACCCTGGGTCCCGCAAAACCAATCCGACTGGAACGGATCGCAAACTGGTAATGGGCGCAACCCAGAAAACTGGCCACCGGACCGGCGTATGAATTATTGTCATAAACCACCATGTAAAGACCACCGGAATCGACATATTCACGGACAGCCATGGTGCATTTCGGCATCTGAATAACCCCCAGGGTGCCTTCCTGGATTCGGATGCCGCCGGTGGTATGGACATAGGCCAGCAAAGGACGCCTTTTCAGCTGCGCCACCTCGCAGGCCCGGGCAAACTTCTCGCCCTCGGCCGCGCCGACCGTGCCATTCCTGAAATTGCTGTAAAGCATGGCCACGACAATATCAACCCCCCTGACCTTGGCGTCAAAGGTTATGATGGCGCTCTTCCGCCGGGTCTTGGCAACCGCCTCTTCGATCCGTTTATCCAGACCGGCATAATCCAGAGGATTGGTGGAGGCAATATCAGCATTGAATTCACGAATGGAATCCGGATCAAAAAGATTTTTCAGATACCATTCATATTCAAGCGGAAAATGATGGCCGCAACTTTCACATACCCCACAGAATTCACCGTAAAGATCCGGGACCCAAAGGTCCTTGCAATTCTGCTTCAGGGCGTTGGGACAGGTGATCGTCCGGTCTTCATTAGCCAGCGGACTTTCATAAAAATCACCAAAATCAGGCTCGCCGCCCATGCTCATGCCACGATCAATCGACTGACGGGCCGCTCTGCCGTTTGGCTTACGGGAAATAAAATCGTAAGCCGCTGAAAAGGGCGCGGTTACACGTTTTATCAAGACAGAACTTTCTCCGGAAACATCCTGAATGACCTTCTGCGCATATTTTTGCTGGGGCCGCAGAACATCATATCTGATGCTGTAAAAAATTCTGGCCGCCCGATTCACTACTTTCTGACAAAAAGCCGTCCGAATTGAAGGTTTGCCGGTAAAGGCGTTGGTCGCCATCGACCGATATTTCCTGGATCGCTGGGCAAGAAGACGTTTAATCTCATCACTATTCAAGTCCCATGAAATATCAATATGCGGATCTTCGGAATTGGCTTCCTCCGCCTTTTTTATCTTTACTTCATACGCCCGGAAAGCCTTGAGGCTTTTCGTCTTCAGAATTACCTCGTCGGTGGCCCGAATTACCTCAAACTTAAGACTTTTGAAAAAATTAAAATCATCGCGTTTAGCCCCGAGCAACGGTTCATCAATGATCCGATCGATAGTGCCGGAGCGTAAATTATCGGCCGCGGTGATCCGTAGCCTTTCGGCACAGGTCTCAATCAGGTCTTTGGGCATCTTCTCGCCTTCCCTGATTTTACCCTCAATGGCCGCCGCGCCTTCCGGTGAAATCACCGAGTAATAACCATGAGAAAACATCAACCTTAAATCGGCCAGGCCGACCGCCTCGGCGCCACCGGAACCGCCCTCCGAGGTGATCGAAATCATCGGCACCCTGAGTTTTGTCATCACATAGAGATTTCTGGCAATCTGCTGTGCCGCCCCTGGATAATCCTCCACCGGATAAGAACCGGGGGTGCAGATATAAAAATGGATGGGGATTCCTTCAGTCTGGGCAACCAGCATATATCGCATGGCCTTCTCGTTACCCCAGGGCTTGCTGCACCCCCCGTTACGATACTCTTCGCCGTGCCCTTTTTCGTGACCGATGACCATGACCTGCTGAATCACGGATTTGTTCTTGACCTGCCGAACAATATTGGCCTTGGCCACAACCATAGAGGGATCGATATTAGCCTCCTCCTCACCGCCAAGTTCGGTATATTCCTCGTAGACATTTTCCAGAATGTCCTTTAAGGAAAACCTTAGCGGACTACGCACAATCCGCACCCTTTCCATGGAAGTCAGATTTTCTTCACATCTTTCCTCCAAAAACGAAATTGCATCCTCCAGGCTGCGAACTTCCGGGACCAACTTTTCTTTGGAGTAATCGTAAAAGCCATCTCTTAATTTCTCAAATTTCCCTTGGAGACCCGCAAGATTACCCCACTCATTGCCATCTTTTAACTGAGTTAAATAGGTAATTCGTTCTTCGGTCTTCAGGAGACGTTTTCTGGTATCTTCCATCTGGTTACGCCTTTAAATTCCTCATCCAATAAAAACTGGATTCATTTCAAGATCCCCGCAAGGGGTAGATATTGCGATACCCTTTACAACTAAAAACAGTTTCAGGGTAATTAAATTATTCGTCTCATCCACGTTAAAAAGTAGATGTTTTACACAAATAGTCTAAAAAGTAAGAAGTCGAGCAAAATTTTCGTTCAGATATTGGATATTGGTCAAAATAGGTTCACCCTTGGCATTCTGTCCTTCAATTACCACATCTTTTAAAAACTGGATCCCCCGTTCCTTGGCCTCGGCCATATTTGCCCCCCAGACAAGAGCTAAAGCGAGATTGGGATCATAATCACTGGGAATGACATAAGGACGATCCGAAGGGACATGAGTGTAAACAGCAGACCACTCGTAACTGGGAAAATCAAATTTAGTGATCGTACCGATCCAGGGGGCGAAACCACGATGCGTATCTTCCGCCACAATTCTCATCTCAATACTGGCGCCCTTAAACTCAATATTTTTCTGACTGAAACCGATCCGATCGCCCAAAGCCAAACGGATTTGTTCCCGAATCAGATTCGGTTGTTTCCCTTTCAGATAACTTATGCGGGCAGAGACATCGTTCTCCACCTGGATTCTGGTATTTACCTCCAGAAGGTAGGGTTGTCCGTTACGGGCCACGATCCATTCCCAGGTTCCGACATTATCATACCGAACGTGAGAGGCTAGTTTCAGGGAATACTCGACAATTTTATCCAGCACTTCAGTGGAATCAAAATCATAAGAAAAACAAGAATCATCAAAACCAGGGGCCGCCTCCAGACGCTTCTGACGACCGGTGCTCTGAATCGTACAATTACGGGTGCCGAAATGGACCCGCTCACCGTGACGACTGCAGGTCAATTGCACTTCAATATGATTATAGTCGCGCAAACACTGCTCGATCAAAACTCCGCCATCGCCAAACTGGCGTTTGGCATAATTCTGGACCTGCCGATATATCCGCCGGAAATGTTCGATCTGGTGGACCTCCTCGATCCCCATACCACCACCGCCGGCGGCGGCCTTGACCAGAATTGATGGGTTTTCCACCTTCTGCTCAACCTGATCATCCATGAGCTGCTGGGCGATGTCCTCGGCTTCCATTTCATTATAAATGGGAGAATCAGTCCCGGGGATCGTTGGGATGCCAAGTTTTTTTGCGACTTTTTTGGTGTTAATTTTATCGCCTAAATCCTTTATTACCTCCCATTTGGGGCCAATGAAGGTTAAGGGACGATCCCGGACCGTTACCCGACGGGCAAAACGAAAATCCTCAGAGAAAAATCCATAGCCGGGGTGAATGGCCGTACACTTGGTGTGATCCGCTACCGCCAGTATATCATTGGGATCGGTATAGCTCGATATCCGCCACGCCTTATTGCGATTGCTCTTGCTGTCGATATTAAGGCGTACATGCTTGGAATCCTCGTCGGCCGGGGTATAGACCACGACATAATCCAAGCCCAGGTCTTTACAGGCTTCCATAATCCGCAAGGCGATCTCGCCTCGATTAGCAATCAGTACCTTATCTTTCAAGTCAACACCCTTAAATTGGTTCAAAAAAGTCTAGAACAACCTCCCGCCCAAAAGATGACCAACGGTAAGGAGTTTAGACCCTCTGTAAAAAACATCTACATAAAAACGTGTATATGGTAACAGGCTATGATAAAATTGTATTCTGAATTAGAGGATTAGAGAATCTTATACCCATCAGGCAAGCGATAGACTCCGGGTGGATAATAAACAGAGACCCCTTCGGGTATAGCAATTTGTCGGCTTTGCTTAATTTGATTAATATTATATTAAAAAATAAATAAATTAAAAAATCAACTTGTTGCCGGAAGTCAAAATCAATAAGCTTGCCAACACTAGACAAACTGACTATATGCTGCTGATTCTTTAATTTAATGCCTTTCGCATGAATAACAAAAATAATGAGAAAAGGCATCAGAATCAAACTTTCCACCCAAAAAAAGTGCGGCCTTTATAACGATTTTCAGGTGACTCGTCAATTTTTTTTCTTGTTTCCGACCTTTTTTGGCGTTACCATGGCCCTGTTTTTCAGACATAATATTAAGTAGATAATAAAAAAACACTTCTCCTGCTAAAAGCCGAACGTAGAACATGTCAATAACACCAAATAAAAACGATGACACCTCCGAGAGGGACAACGATCCTCCTCCTGATTCGAACGAATCATCTATCTTTCGACGCATAGCCAATTTTTTTGGCATTGACCGTGCTCC
This sequence comes from Pseudomonadota bacterium, assembly GCA_018823175.1. Classification (GTDB taxonomy): domain Bacteria; phylum Desulfobacterota; class Desulfobulbia; order Desulfobulbales; family JAHJIY01; genus JAHJIY01. The sequence continues at coordinate 37,817 of JAHJIY010000042.1, read as the reverse complement.
CGACACCGCCGAGGACCTGGAACAGGAAATACAGGAACTGATTGACGACGGGGAGGAACATGGTTTGATCACGGCCGAAGAAGGCCAGATGCTTAATAGTATCCTGGAACTCAAGGATACCCTGGTCCGGGAGATCATGACCCCATGGACCGAAATGGTAAGTGTGTCGGAAAAAGCCTCATCAACCGATCTCATTGAACTTATCACCGAAAAAGGCTTCTCGCGGATCCCGGTATTTTCGGATACCCCTGACCATATTGCCGGCATTATCTACGCCAAAGACCTGCTCAAATATGTAACCTGCACCACCAAACCCACGGCGACTGAGATCCTGCATCCGGCCTTCTTTGTCGGTGAAAACCACAAAATCATCGACCTGTTGCGTGATTTCAAGGCCAAGAAAATCCATATCGCCATCGTCACCGATGAATTCGGCAGCGTCCGCGGTCTGATTACCCTTGAGGATATCCTGGAAGAAATAGTCGGCGAAATCGACGACGAATCAGACATCTCCAAAGAAGGTGAGTTAAGGATTCTCGACAAGGACACGGTAATCGCCGCGGCTAAAATCGATCTGGAAGAAATCGAAGATATATTTGATGTTGATCTACCGGAAGGACCTTACGAGTCAATTGGCGGCTTAATTATTCACCAATTAGGTCACTTACCCAAAAGCGGTGAAATAATTCAAGTCGGCGGCCTGTCCCTGCATGTGATCGGAGCCACCAGAAGAAGAATAACCAAAGTAAAAATTGCCAAGCTCGCAAAAGGGTCTGCCTCCGATCAGAAAACTCCTGTCGCCGGTTGATGTTTTCTTGACATAATCACCTCTCCCCATTCTAATACCTGCCAGCCAATTTCGGCCCTGTTTCTTTTATCCAAAAGAGCGTTAAGTGAAAATTTGTAGTTTGACCATGCAAAAAATATTGACCAATTTCATGCCGGCTCTTCTCTCCGGGACGCTTCTCTTTTTCTCCGCGCCAGGGCTTTTCGGCAATGGGCTTTTGGCCTGGTTTTGCCTGGTGCCACTCTTTTATCTGATCAACAAAGAAAAACCTGGCCAGGCAGCCCTTTCGGGACTGGCTTGCGGCATCCTTTATTATACCGGCATGCTCTACTGGATCGTAATTGTCCTGGGCCGGTACGGTCATCTGCCCTGGTGGATTTCCGTTCCTGCCCTGCTTATGCTGGCCTGCTATATGGCTCTTTATCTTGCTGCTTTCGCCGCCCTGACCAGCTGGGTCCGGCGAATTATTCCCGTTTTATGGGTTGCACCCATAATCTGGGTAAGTCTCGACCTGATCAGAAACAGACTGTTCAGCGGTTTTCCCTGGCAGGACCTGGCCTATTCTCAATATGATTACCCATCTTTAATCCAATTTGCCGACCTCGGCGGCCACTATGGCGTCACCTTCCTGATCGTATTGACCAACGGGTTTATCTATTTCGTCATTACCGATCTCTGGCATAGAAAAAAATTCACCAAAGATCTCCTGAAACCAGATTACCTACTGGTCATTCTGCTCATTATTTCCGTCTTTTCGTATAATCAGTTTCGCACCAGGCAGATCAGCAAGGAGATCACTGAGGCCGAAAATATTTCAGTTGCGGTGATCCAGGGCAACATCTCTCAGGATGAAAAATGGCAGGCAAGATTCAGACAGGAAACCATTAACCGCTATCTTTCCCTGTCCGCCACCGCCATAACTGAAAAACGAACCGACTTGCTGATCTGGCCGGAAACTGCAGTTCCTCTTTATCCCATGGAAGCCCCGGTGCTTCAAAAAATAATCCACGGCATAACGGAGCTCAACGATGTATCTATCCTGACCGGAGCGCCCCACCGCATACCACCGAGGAGCATGGAAGCTAATTATTACAACAGCGCCTTCCTCTTTTCCCCTGACGGAACCATCTCCGGCCGATACGACAAACAACATCTCGTGCCATTCGGGGAGTATGTGCCGCTCAAGAATATCCTGCGCTTCCTGGGTCCCCTGGTAGAGACCATCGGCGATTTCAGCCTCGGCGAATTTACGACCACCTTATCTTGCAAGAACGCCAGACTTGGGGTATTAATCTGCTTCGAAAGTATCTTTCCGGAACTGGCCAGGCGACAGGTTGCCGCCGGTGCCAATCTACTGGTCAACATTACCAACGATGCCTGGTTCGGCCGGTCGAGCGCCCCGTGGCAACATTTATCGATGGCTGTGTTACGAGCGATTGAGACCCGCCGAAGCCTGGCCCGTTCGGCAAATACCGGAATCAGTGGTTTTATCGACCCTCTGGGCCGCATAAATAAATCATCACCGCTCTTTGAGCAGTATATCGTTGCCGATGACCTTCCTCTGCTTAACAATAAAACTGTTTTTACCGATTATGGCGGGCACAATTTTGCGGTCTTCTGCCTGCTGTCAATTACCATATTAATGATTACTTTTTATTTTCATTCCAAAAAAAAATAAAGGAGCAACCCATGTCAGCAGAACTTAAGCAGAAACTTCAAGACCTTAAAGAGCGCCTCCTTGCTTTGCGGAGTCATCTTTGAATTAGATAACAAAAAAGAGCAACTCGCCGAACTGGAACAACTCACCATGGCCCGCGGCTTCTGGGACGACGGCGACAAAGCTCAAAAAATTCAGAGAGAACAGGGGCAATTGCAGAACCTGATCGAAGAATGGGAAGAATGCCAATCTTTCTGGGAAGAAGCGGAACTGCTGCTGGAAATGGCGATCGAAGAAAAAGACCCGGCGACCGAAAAAGAAGTGACCCTTATCCTTGACAAACTCGAGGAAAGAGTCGCCGAGTCGGAGCTGGAACGCATGTTCTCCGGCGAACATGACGCTAACAATGCATTGTTGACGATCCATGCCGGGGCAGGCGGCACCGAGGCCCAGGACTGGGCAAGTATATTGTTGAGGATGTATCTCCGATGGGCCGAGGACAAGAATTTCAAAACCGACATCCTCGACCAGTTGCCGGGCGACGAGGCCGGAGTCAAGAGTGTGACCGTTATGATCTCCGGTCGTAATGCTTACGGTTTATTGCGTTCCGAGATGGGTATCCACCGTTTGGTCAGAATTTCACCTTTTGATGCCAGTGGCCGCCGTCACACCTCTTTTGCTTCGGTTTTTATTTTTCCAGAACTTGACGACGATATCCAGGTCGAGATCAACGAAAAAGACCTGCGGATCGATACTTACCGGGCCAGCGGAGCCGGGGGGCAGCACGTCAACAAGACAAGTTCGGCGGTCAGGATCACCCATCTGCCCTCCGGCATTGTGGTCCAATGTCAAAACGAACGCTCACAGCATCGCAACAAGGACACGGCCATGAAAATGCTCAAGGGCCACCTTTATGAGCGGGAAAAGAAAATCCAGGCCGAAGATCAACAAGTCCTGCACGGAGACAAAAAGGAAATCGGCTGGGGCAGCCAGATTCGTTCATACGTACTCCAACCCTACCGAATGATCAAAGACCACCGGACCGGCTGCGAAATGGGCAATGTCGACAGTGTGCTCGACGGCAACCTTGACCCGTACATCAAATCCTTTCTGCTCTGGCAAAACTAAAAAGAGCCCCGTACTAGCGCCCGACGCAGCGTTTTATTTTCACCACAAAGGCACCGAGACACAAAATTAGACAAGGGTTGTCTTGGTGCCCTTTGTGGTAAAATCAGGAATCCAGTATTTTCAGGGGCAGACGGCAGAGACAAATGAACAACCAGACAACCTGTGCCAAATGCGGCTCCTGTACCACTGTTTGCCCGGTTTACCAGATCAGCGGCAGAGAGTCACATACCGCCAGGGGAAAAATTCACCTGCTGGACCAGACCGATGACAAGAAGAGAAGCGCCGCTTTTCTAGATATCTTCGCAAAATGTCTACTTTGCGGTGCTTGCCGTGAGGTCTGCCCGCGGGATCTCGACATCCCGGCCTTGATCGTGAAAACCCGCCAAAAATCAGACCTTCTGGTCGGCGAACATTCCATCAAAAAGACACTGGCCACCAAAAGTCTTGCCAGCCCGACTCTGCTGGCCGGCATCTCAAAGATCGCAAAAAAAGCAGCAGGGTTAATCGATCTGTTACCCAAAGACAGCGGCCTGCGCCTGAAACTTGCCGAACTTGATCCAGCGCTGTTATTCCCTAACGCCCCGATAAAAAGTTACCTGGAAACGGTCAAAAATCGGCAGCCCACAAACCAGAAACCAGATATCCTGTATTTTACCGGCTGCCTGGCCAACCATCTTGACCCACGCATCGGCCTGGCCACCGATCGGTTAATTGAAAAAACTACCGGTTCTCCCCCGCTGTCGCCGGAAGATCAAGTCTGTTGCGGTCTTGCCGCATACAGCGCTGGAGACCTGCCTCTGGCTAAAAAGCTGGCTAAAAAAAACATTAACGCCTTTTCCGAGGATGGGCTTAACCGCCCGATCCTGACTTCATGCGCTTCATGCTACAGTCACCTGTTGGGTTACGCAGAACTTCTGGCCGATGATCATGAATGGTGCCGGAAGGCCTTAATCTTCAGTCAACGGATCGTTGAATTTTCCTCATTTTTTACAGAATCATCAAACCTGCAAACCAAAATCTCCACCATAACCTCAGAACAAATAAATCCGGAAATCTGCGAAATTCTATATCACGATCCCTGTCATTTGAGGTTCAAACACAAAATCACCGCTCCGCCGCGTCAACTGCTTTCCTGGTTGCCAAATCTCAAACTAAATGAACTACCCCACGGCCCTCAATGCTGCGGCCATGGGGGGCTATTCAATCTGGCCCATCCCGACCTTTCCGGGCAGATCATGGCGCAACTCACCAACGACTTCGCCTCAACTAAAGCCGAGGTAGTCGTCTCCACCTGCACCGGTTGCCTGATCCAATGGCGCAAAACGATGACTTCCAGGGAAGAGAAAATACGAGTCGAACACCTGGCAATATTGTTAGCGGAGTTGCTTCGCATATAAACACAAAACAGAACAGGGACCCGTCACAAATTGTTCTGATCAAGCAATCGATTCTTGCGTAAAATAATGAACCGGTTTAATATTTTCAGGATTGATATTTCGATGAGATTGTTCAAATGGTCGAAAATAATATAATCCGTCTGAAATCAATACCTTCGACGAATCCTTATAAAATAATTAACCTTCAACAAAAGGATAAACAACATGGCAAAATTTTTTATTATTCCAACTATTCTTTTTTCCCTTGTTTTCGCCACCAACTGCTTTGCCAAAGTGGACTGGGAAAAATCAACAACCATAGAATCAAGCGCTCCTCCCCTTGACGTGGCGATTTCCGCCGACGGCAAATGGACTTTTGTCCTGACCGAGGGCGGCAAGGTAAATATCTATGCCGAGGATGGCCAGCTCAACGACTCGGTCCCGGTTGACCCGACCATGAATCGGCTTGATGTCCCCGGCCTCGGTGAGCGGATAATCCTGAGTAGCCACAAAAACAAAACGGTCCAGGAAATATTCGTTGATTTCATCGTCAACATTGATCTGGCCGACTCACCATTTTTAGGGATAAACCCGAACGCACCGGTGGTGATCGTCGCTTTCAGCGATTTCCAGTGACCCCATTGCGCCCGTCTTGGGGCGCTATTCGAGCAGGTGCTCGAAAAAAATTCCAATAATGTTAAAATAGTTTACAAAAGCTTCCCGCTCCGCATGCACAACATGGCAATCCCGGCGGCCACCGCTGCGATGGCCGCCCGTGAACAAGGGAAATTCTGGGAATTCCATGACCTGATTTTCGCCGAAGTAGATTTAAGAGCTTTAACCAACGAAAAGCTGGAAGATATGGCTAAGAAGCTGGGACTTGACCTGGAGAAATTCAAAAAAGATATCGAAGATCCAGCTACCGTTGAGAAGGTACGAAATGATTTTGAGGAAGCACGCCGGATCGGCGTCAATGCCACTCCCACAATTTATGTAAACGGCAGGCGACTGAAAAAAGAAAACAGTCTGGAAAATATTCAGGAGCTGATCGACAAGGCCCTGAAAGATTTAAATATCTTTAAAGACAACTGACGGGCCAGAGCAAATTGACCAAACATAAGCTCTCCTTTGCCGACACCGAAACCGCTAAGCTTTTATTCGGGGATCTGAACAAAAACCTGATCTTCATCGAAAAAACTTTAGGGATTAAGGCTGATTTGCGCGGCACTGAACTTACCCTCAGCGGCCAGCCCCACGATCTGAAGATCGCCGCTGACGCACTGGAGCAGCTTTATGAACTTTTAAAGTCCGGCTATCCGGTATATCCCTCCGATGTGGCCTATGCCCTGCGGATCCTGGGCCGTTCGCCAAAGGCCAAACTGAAAGAGATCTTTCTCGATCAGGTTTACATTACGGCCAGCCGGGGAATCGTCTCGCCCAAAAGCCTGAACCAGAAAAACTATATCGACCGCATTCGCCACCACGATATTGTTTTCGGCATCGGCCCGGCCGGCACCGGCAAGACCTATCTGGCGGTGGCCATGGCCATTGCCGCTCTCACCAGCAACGAGGTGAAATTCATCATTCTGGCCCGACCCGCCGTTGAAGCCGGAGAACGACTGGGTTTCCTCCCAGGCGACATGGCCCAGAAAGTCGACCCGTACCTGCGCCCCCTGCACGATGCCCTCAACGAGATGCTGGGCCGTGAAAAAGTAGCCGATTTAATTGAACAAGGCACGATCGAGATCGCACCTTTGGCCTTCATGCGGGGCCGGACCTTGAACAATGCCTTTGTTATTCTTGATGAGGCACAAAACACAACAAAAGAACAGATGCAGATGTTTCTCACCAGGCTGGGTTTCAACTCACAGGCAGTCGTCACCGGCGACATCACGCAGATCGACCTGCCAAACAGCAGTAATTCCGGCCTGTTGCACGCCCAAAAGATACTGAAAAAAATCAAAGGCATAGCTTTCAGTTCATTTTCCGAGGAAGACGTCGTCCGCCACCCACTGGTCCAGGAAATAATCAAGGCCTACGAAAAGAAGACAGGTAAATAGCCATGCCGGTTTATCTCAAAGATGATACGACCGGGCACATTCGGGTCAGCCTGAACCGGATCAAAAGAGTAGCGAGGATCCTGCTCAAATTACGCGGACATCAAGACAGCGAACTAAGTATCCTGTTCCTTGACGACCCCGCTATGCACCAACTAAACAAAACTTATCGCCAGAAAGACAAACCAACCAACGTGCTGGCCTTTCCCATGCTCGACGCTGACATCGTCGAGTCCCAGCCCCTGCTTGGGGACGTTGTCATCTCCCTTGAAACCACGGCCCGGGAAGCCCAAGAAAAAAACATCACCATTCACCACCGCGTAACCGAACTGCTGATCCATGGTTTACTGCACCTTTTGGGTTACGACCATGAACGCTCACCCCGCGAAGCTAAGATCATGGAGAGCGAAGAACAAAAATTAAGCAAATTATTGAGCTACGAACAAAGGAGAAACCAGATGATCAAGCTCGCGATAAATATCGACCACGTAGCCACCCTCCGCCAGGCAAGAGGGATAAATGAACCAGACCCGATAACCGCCGCCGGCATTTGCGAACTGGCCGGCGCGGCCGGGATTGTTGTCCACCTGCGGGAAGACCGGCGCCACATTCAGGATCGTGATGTTCTTCTGCTGCGTCAGACGGTCAAAACCAAACTAAACCTGGAAATGGGAGCAACGGAAGAGATTATCAAAATCGCCCTGGCGCTTAAACCAGACATGATCACCCTGGTGCCGGAAAAAAGGAAGGAACTGACCACCGAAGGAGGCTTGAACGTCGCCGGTCAATTAACCAACCTGAAAAAAGTAGTGAAGAGAATGAGCGCCGCCAACATTCCGGTCAGCATGTTCATTGATCCGAACTCCGAGCAGATCGAAGCATCCAAAGAGGCAGGGGCGACCTTCGTCGAGATTCACACCGGCAGATACAGCGACGCCGCAAATGAAGAAGAGGAAGAAAAGGAATTCGACTTGATTGCCACCGCAGCGGAAGAGGCTTTTGAAGCAGGACTAAGGGTCAACGCCGGACACGGACTAAACTATCTGAACACCAGCAGAGTAGCAGCTCTCGGCACCATTGAGGAACTAAGTATCGGACACGCAGTAATGGCCCGGGCCATCTTTGTCGGACTAGACCAGGCCGTCAGGGAAATGCTGGCGCTGATCAAATAAATTAGGCTAAAGACGACTCTTCCACTTCGAGCGGCTTTAACTCAACCATCGTACTGCCCTGATTCGCCTTGGCCTCGCGTTCCGCTACGGTCATTTTGCGCAGATGGATCTGCCGGGAAATCCGGTCAAAATGGGCAATTACCTGCTCATCCTCAACCGTAATCATTCGTACGGCATTACCAATCCTAATCAAAACTCCGGGATAAACTGTACCGTAGATATAGACACACTCATCGATCATCCGGTCCATTTCCGCCTGGATTTCAATTTCCAGGGCAGACATCCGGTCGACCTTTTCCATCAACTTGGGCATAACCTCGGTATATTTTTTAAGCTTATCAAGCCTCTCAGGCGGAAAATCATGGCCCATTTCCTTTTTCATCTTCTGAAAACCACTGATGTCCTTGATCAGCTCATTAAGCCGCCCGGACCACAAGGGAAGCTCTTCGTTAAGTTTATCTTTCTTGGCCTGCAAAGAAAGGTCGACCCCCACATTAATCTCGGTCGCAACTTCGGCTTCCGATCCCAGTTCATTGACATATACCGAACCACCAACCACCAGTTTACCGCCAATAATCGTCCCTTTCGGTCTGGCGTCCAGATCCCGGCCGATCTTCACCACTCCCTGCATGATGTACTCACCAACGACAAGAAAACCACTGGCTTCAAGATGAGGGCCATTTTCCACAAACTCTACCTTAATATTACCCCTGGACTTGACAACCGTCTCTTCCCCAACCACACTGCCGCCAATCTCAATATTGCCGCCGGCCATAATCAAGGCGTTGTTGACCCCACCGCCAATTGAGATACTGCCACGACATTTCACCTGAAATCCCGGCAGGACATCACCGTTAATTCTCAGGGCCGTGCCGCCAAAAATGATATTGCCGACACTCATATCGATATTGCCTTTAACCGTATGCTCACTATAAACGGCCGGCTTTCCGTCAATCATGATGAATTTGCCATCCAGTCTGGAGAAAACCTTTGACTCATCCTCAGACATTTCGACGCCGGGACCGATTTTAAGTTTGATCTCCTTGCCCGGTTTCGGGGGCAGGCTCTGCCCCATGACATTCATCCCAGGCTCACCCTCGGTGGGTGGGATTATTTCCAGGAGGAGCGTTCCATCCTTGACGTTGACTATCGCGCCAAGCTCCCGATAATCGACCTGGTCCTTAGAAGGATCCATGAATTTGGGGGTTCGGACATTGGACGCCTTGACATGCATCGTTATTTCAGCATTACGCCCTTTAACCGGCTCGCGACCACGCGCCACGCAAAAACTAGAGGTGTCGTCTGCTACCGGCTCCGGGGCAGGAAGCAACCCATAAATTACACCATTGGCCCTGATCTCCCTCATGATCTGCTCGTAGTCGACCGCTTTCATCCCCAACTCATCCGTGGAAATCAAAAATGCTTCAAGTTTCTCACGGGCAACCTTGAGAACAAAACGCCCGCCAAAAATCATGGCCCCGTTTTTGGGATTAGCGGCTTCAGTCATTAGTCACCTGATCCAGCAAATCTTAATTTTATTGCATACAAGCATACCCTCACTAATTATCGGCATCTTTCCCCGAAAGATTAATAAGATAGGGCATATTATTTCATAATTCTTTTTCCAGTCTCTTAATATTTATGTGATCCCCCAGCACCACCAGGGTATCTCCTCCGTGCATGACAGTCTGATGATTGGGATTAAACATCATTGCGCCATGCTCCGGTTTAATCGCCACGACAATCAGATCAAAATCTCTCCTTATCCCGGAATCAAATAACGATTTTTCCAGGAAACTTGCCTTTTGGGAGACGTACATTTCCTCCAACCGCAGCCCTAATTCTCCGGCATGAACTGTCAAATCGATAAAATCAATAACCGTTGGCCGGACTATTTGCTGGGCCATTCTGGTCGCCCCAATAAAATAGGGGGAAATGACCTTGTCTGCCCCGGCCCGCAACAATTTGGTCTCAGCCCCCTCGTCTCCACTGGACCGAGCCATAATAAAGAGATCAGATTTTAGTCCTCTGGCGGAAAGAGCGATATAAACATTGCTCGCATCGGAAGAAACCACGGCAATCAAACCTTTGGCGTCCTTAATTCCAGCCCCCAGAAGAATTTCATCATCCGTTGCTTCTCCCTCCAGAACCAGATAACCGCGCTCGATGATGCTTTCAATTTTGCCGGGGTCACTCTCGATAACCACAAAAGAGCGACCATTTTCAGCTAGAATCTTGCATATGTCTTTCCCGATCCGCCCAAAACCGCAAATGATATAATGATTATTCAACCTTGCCACTTTTTTCTTCATCTTCATCCTCCCGAGTGTGGCGCTTAATCCTCCCTCAACTACGGTTTCGGTTATTTTACTGAACAGATACAAAACAAAGCCCATGCCCACCAGTATCAAAAACATGGTAAACCCTCTGCCGACCGAGATCAAAGGGATAATCTCACCAAATCCTACCGTAGTAATGGAAATGAAGGTCATGTAGAAGGCATCCATAAAGGAGCTACCTTCAATAACCATATAACCGGCGGTCCCAAACAAAAGAATCGAACCTAGGAGGATTATACTACCCACCACGTTATTCATATAATTTTCGTAATCTCTGTGTGTTCAATAAGTCCTAAAATCGATAAACAGCTAATGATTTCCTTAAATGAAAAGATAATACCTTTTATCGACAAGTTATCACCTGACAGGAGCAACATGGTTAAATTGAAGCTCCCCGCGGCAGATAAGCGCAGACTTCGAATCCCCTTAGGGTGCGCACCGGAGGAAGTACCCTTGGGATTCGTTTCGCTTTGTATGTTCACGCAACACACTTGGAACCAAACAACTCAGCCTGACGCAATTTATCCGGCTGTTTCTTCATATCCCCGCGAAGATCAACCCCTTTGACCAAAAAATCTCCCCCGTATTCCAGCCCCATCGCATCGAAACCATACTTCATGGTGAGGATCAGCCCTTCAAAAACTCTTTCTCCCTTGGTTGCAGCCACCGACAGCAGAAAACCCTTACGATCAGGATCCTTAAACCATGCCTCATTAATCCCCGGCACCCGCTGCCGACTCCATAAAGCCTGGGTGCGATCGACAAAGGCCTTGGCCTGGGCCGTGATCCCGTAAAAATAAACCGGCGAAGCCAAGATTATTCGTTGAGCAGATATAATTTTATCGTAGAGCAGAGTCATATCATCATCAACCACACACTTACCGGTCTTATCACAGCCGCCACAACCCAGGCACCCATGAATATCAAGATCACACAACCTTACAACCTCGACTTTTCCTCCTGCCATTTTCACCCCATCCAGCACCGCATCCATCAAAATTTCAGAATTGCCTCTCTTGCGGGGGCTACCAAGCAAAGCCAGAAAATCCATCCTTCATCTCCCAAAAAATACTGCTAATCATCAAGATCAAACCCCGGATAACAAAAGACTTGCTAATGATTTCATGCCCGACCATAAAACACTGTCTCTTCCCGCAAACGCTCTTTAAGCTGATCCGACAGAAAACGGGCCGCACAGCGCCAGCGCCAGTTGCCATTAACCGTGCCCGGCTTGTTCATCCGACAGTCACTGCCAAAACCAAGCACGTCCTGCATCGGGATTATCGCCACATCCGCAATTGAAGAAAAGGCCAACTTCATGAGGTCCCAGTTAATCCGGCTCCCGGGGTGGTTATTCACATAATGGGCCGCCCGTTTCCTATTTTGCTGAGAAGCCCCCTCAAGATACCAGCCGAGTGAGGTGTCATTATCATGGGTGCCGGTATAAACCACACAATTTGATGTTTTATAGTTATGAGGCAGATAATTATTGCCTGCGTCCGAATCAAAGGCAAACTGCAAGACTTTCATCCCGGGGAAACCCAACTCATCCCTCAATTTCTCAACATCAGAGGTAATAATCCCCAAATCCTCCGCAATAATCGGCATTTCACTGATGTCTTCAAACATGGCTCTAAAAAAATCCTTTCCCGGTCCCTTGACCCATCGCCCGTTAATAGCGGTTTCCTGATCCGTCTCAATCTCCCAGTAAGATTCAAAACCACGAAAATGATCAATTCGGCAGATATCAACTGTGTTAAAAGTTGCCTGAAACCTCTTTCTCCACCATTCATAAAGCATCTCATTCACAGTTCCATCTTCATTTTTCCACCGATAAAGTGGATTACCCCAGCGCTGTCCGGTATCACTGAAATAATCAGGCGGAACTCCCGAAACATGGGTCGGCCTGAAATCATTGGGATCCAGGCGAAAACAATCCTGGTGGGCCCAGACATCGGCGCTGTCCAACCCGACATAAATCGGCAGGTCCCCAATAAGCGACACCCCTTTTCCCCTGGCATATCCCCGCAGTCTTTGCCATTGGGTAAAAAAACAGAACTGGACAAAATCATAATACATAATCCGCTCAGCAAGCTGATTACGCCAAACGGTTAACGCCTGAATCCGCCGGGAGGCCAAGTCCAAGGGCCAATCATACCAGGCTTTAAGATGAAATTCGTCCCGCAGAGCCATAAAAAGGGAATAATCAGCAAGCCACATTTGCGTATGACAAAATTCTTCAAACGCAACTCTGTTCTTTGTTATCTTAAAGTTTTCAAACGCCTCGGCAAAAATCTTGTTTTTAAAGGGTATAACCTTATCAAATTCCACAAAGTAGTCAGAAAATGCCGGGCTGGCCTGCATCCGGCCGCTTCCAAGAAAACCTTCTTCAATCAACAGATCGGGATCAATCAGCAAAGGATTCCCGGCAAAAGCGGAAAGACTCATATAGGGAGAGTTATCAAAAATATCACTCCCCGGACCCAGAGGCAAAAACTGCCAATAACGTTGTCCACTATCCGCAAGAAAATTTATGAACCGGGCAGCATCATTACCGATGCCGCCAATACCGTAATCACCTGACAGGGAAGTGATGTGCTGAAGGATGCCACTACCGCGCACAAAGCTCAAAAAATCCACCTTCTTTAAACAGAGTTTATTTTAAATAATGACTATTCCACAATAATTATAATACTATATCCTGCCTTTATAAGATTTACCAGCATGTGAAATACATTACAATTTAATGAGTTCCAACCAGACATTATCGCCTCACTCATATGTCATGCAATAAACCTGTCATTACAATAACTTACGACAGCAAAACATAATGGGGCAAATTTCGATAAATCATACTATTTCAAGAATCGTAATGCAGAAGATTAACGGATGACAATATTTCACGGCATTCAGCTGCGATGAACCCCCATTAAAAAATAGACCGGACAACATGGTTTCACCCTTCAAATGAGTAATTTGAGCGGCATGAACAAGGATCATGCAGATACAAATTACCAGAGCAATTTTCCCAAACCAAACAAATACAATATTTTATGGAAACAAGAAATCAAACAGCACTTCCAGCATGGCACACTCAATAACCGTACTAATCAAAAAATCAAAACTTCACTATATTTTTAGTTGCAATCCTCACAAATACCGCGTATAATAAGGAGTTCACGTGCGTAAAATAATTCGATAAGCTAATCAGGAGAAAGCCTAGTGTCTTCCGATATCAAAGAAAAATTGCTTGAAGCCGGTAAACGAGAGGGTTATATCACTATTGACTTCCTCAACGACCTCATTCCGGAAGACAAGAACCCCACTTATATTGACGAAATTTTCCAATTTCTCAGCAAAAACAATATCGAAATCATCAACGAAGAACCGGCAAACAAGGATGATGAAGATGCCGATCAATCTACGGACAACGATCTGTTAATCGCTGACGAAGATGAATTAATTCATTCCACCATAGCCAAAGAAGAATCTTCAGAAATCGAAGAAACTACGACCACTTATCTCAGAGAAATGGGGCAATTCAGCCTATTGACTCCTGAAGATGAGGAAAGATACAGCAAGGCCATCCGGCAAGGATTTGATGCAATTATCCATGCTATCCGCATTGACGAATCAGGTGTTGACGAGATGACCGCCCTGGTCGACAAGATCGCCCTCTGGGAAAGAAGAGATCCCACGCTCAAACCCAAAAAACAGCATTTGAATTTCATGACCAAATCTGTTTTGCTGGCCTGCCAGAAGTATACCGAAATCAGCATGCTCCAAGAATTAAGCCACAGACTGACCATGTACACCCGCTCAATAGAGTTGGCCAAAGACGCCATGATCAAAGCCAATCTGCGGCTGGTGGTCAGTATTGCCAAAAGGTATATGCATCAAGGGCTGACCTTGGCCGACCTGATCCAGGAAGGCAACCTTGGCTTAATGCGAGCTGTTTTCCGGTTCGATTACACCAAAGGGAATAAATTCAGCACTTACGCCAGCTGGTGGATCCGCCAGGCCATCACCCGGGCCATCCTGGACAAGACCAGGACCATCAGACTACCTGTTCACTTTCTTGAGCTCCGCAGTCAATTCTTCAAAGCATTTTATTCATTACTTAAGGAACTGGGCCGTGAGCCAACCCCCATCGAGATCTCCGAAAAAACCGGTCTGCCGATGGACAAAATTCTTGCCATCCTTGAGGCGTCACGTGAACCAATTTCACTTGAAACCCCGGTCGGAGATGACGACAGCACTCTGGGAGATTTTCTTGAGAACCACGAATCAATTTCTCCCTACGAGTCGGTAAAAAACCGGGAACTCTCTGATCGCGTCACTGGCATTTTATCCACCTTAAGCCCCAGAGAGGAGAAGATTATTCGTCTCCGCTTCGGCATCGGCGAAAACGCCGAATACACCCTGGAAGAAATCGGCAAAAGATTCAACGTCTCCCGCGAACGGATCAGACAAATTGAGAAAAAAGCCCTTAACCGACTTCGCCATTCAAGCAGAAGGGAAAAGCTGAAGTATTTTCTTGACTAGACCTGATGTCTGGACGGTTGAAAAATTGGTCCGCCAAAATCACCGGATTTCTTCAACCTTCACTTGAGCAGGGTCATTGCACAAACCTGCTCATCCCCGTTGTTCTTTCTTTTATCGGCGGCATAATATTAAGCCGTCACAGCATTGTTCTTCCCGCCAAATTCTGGATTATAGTTTTTATCTTCTTAAGTTTTGGTCTGCTGGTTAATTATTTCCAGGCCGGCAAAAGATCATTATATTTCCTGCTTCCACTTTTTCTTTTGGCCGGCTCCCTGCAAACCGTCCAAACAGACCCTCCGCCTGACCAGAGCCACATCTTTCACTTTGCAACAAATCAACAGGACGTGGTCCTGACCGGAAAACTCAAAGAATGCACCACCTTTGACGGTGAAAAAAGCAAATTAATCATGAACGTCAGTTCAATCCGCTGGCCGGACCGTGCAGCCGAGACAAAGGGTTTGGTTCAACTGACCATGAACGGCAACCCGCCCCGGGACCTATTCCCCGGAGACCTTTTTATGGCCCGGGCCACTATTTCACAGCCAAATACATATTCAACACCGGGAACATTCGATTATCGATCATTTCTGGCCGCACGCTCGATCTGGGTCACAGGATGGCTAAGAAGCCCGAGCCAAATAATAAAAATTAAGCAACCGCCTTCTTCCTGGTCAATGGAAGAAAAATTAACCTACCGACCGGAACGTCTGCGGCAACAGATAAGTCGTTTTCTCGAGGATGCCGGCCTGCCCACAGGAACTACCGCCCTTTACAAGGCCCTCCTTTTGGGGATCAGAACCCAGGTACCACCGTCCTTACTTGAAGATTTCAAAACAGCCGGATGTTTTCACCTGCTGGCAATCTCCGGCATGCATATGGGACTGCTGGCTCTTCTGATAACCGCGGTCTTAAACTACATTCTAAAAAAATCATCCTGGTTGCTGTTAAGATTTCCAGCCTGGAAGATCGCCGCCCTGTTCTCCATAATCCCGCTTACGATCTACGCCCTGATTGCCGGTTTTCAACCTCCGGTCATCCGCTCCCTGCTGATGAGTATCGCCTTAATCTTAGCTATTGTCCTTGACCGACAGCACTCTCTAAATAACAATATCGCTATTGCCGCTCTAGTTATTCTAATCTTCGACCCAGCCATTCTATTCGGGGCTTCTTTCCAGCTTTCGTTTGGCGCCGTTATCGCAATCAGTGCTGCGGCTCCATATATTTCAGGAATATTTACCAGTGAATCCACAAACAAACCCGGAAAACTCGCCACATTTCATAAGTGGCTGGTGTCCTCTATTATCATTTCAATCGCCGCCTTGCTGGGCACCATGCCTTTACTTTTGCTCCACTTCAACCGGATATCACTGCTCAGTCCAATTTCAACATTACTGGCTGCCCCCTTACTCTGTTTTTGGGCCCTCCCTTTGGGTTTAACCGCCTGCCTGCTGATTCCGTTTGCACCAACTTTAGCAAAAACTCTTATCCATATCGGGTCATGGGGTCTGCAGGTTACCCAATGGCTTATAAGCTTTCTTTCTGATCTGCCCTTCAGCTCTCTGTGGTTTTCAACACCATCAATGCAGGAGATAATCCTCTATTACATAATGATTTTTGGTTTTTTCCTGCGGAAAAAATACCGGCTGGCAATGCCCCTCGCCTTAATCGCATTAATCATCCTGGCAATCATCCCCATCATCGAAAAAATCGATAAAAATTTATCGGATACGGCCCTTGTCTCATACCTGGACATCGGACAGGGCAGCTCAACTCTGCTTGAATTACCGCAAAACTATACTATTCTGATCGACGGCGGCGGCGCAGGGTCAAGACACTTCAATGTTGGAGAATCAATTATCGGCCCCTATCTTTGGGGGAAAAACATTACCAGACTAGACCAACTGGTCATCACCCACCCCCATTCCGATCACACCAGCGGCCTTGCTTTTATTGTCGATAAATTCAGGCCGCAGACCATCTGGATTAACTTCCAACAGTCTGCCGATCAAGAACTTAAAATACTCACTAGGTTGGCCCGAAATTACGGCGCCGACATAAAAGTCCCGCCGGCAGACTCAATATTGTATGAAAATGGCGGAACCAAATTACAGTGCCTTAACAACTTTCACCCAATCCAGCAAGAGAGCAAAACATCAATACTTTCCTCGGGGGCCGACATCAACAACCATAGCCTGGTCATTCGTCTTGACAACAACAACGACTCCTTCCTTTTCCCGGGCGATATCGGAACCGGCGAAGAAAAAGAGCTGATTAGCCTAAACAAAGATATAGATGTTGACGTCCTGCTCTCACCCCACCACGGTAGCGCCACCTCAAACAGCAAAGAATTTCTGGAAAAATCATCTCCCGAATATATGGTAATTTCCGCCGGCCCTTTTCTGCCGGACATTTTTCCCTCACCTCTGACCATGGAAAAATCAGGCGAGCAGAAGATCACCGTCTTAAATACCGCCATCCATGGGACCATCTCCTTCCGTTCGAACAAAAACAAGGCCCTGAGTATGGAGTTCACCCGGAAATGATTCGATAAAAACTCCTCAGTCCTATGCAAAAAAAAAGCTCCCGACGATATAATAATCGCGGGAGCCTCAACAACGGATATCTCATAAATTTTAATATACACCCAGCCCAGCAAATGTTCCCCTGCTACACCTCTGTAAAATCAGCCGGCGGTTTACGCAGATAAGAAAGAAACTTGCTCTTGTCAACACTATTGGTATAAGCGTCTTCAGGTGAAATCCACTTCTTCTGCAACATCTCCATAATCGCATCATCCAGGGTCTGCATCCCGTACTTTTTACCAGTCTGCATCGCAGAAGGAATCTGATATGTTTTACCCTCACGAATAAGATTCCGAACCGCCGGGGTACAAATCAATATTTCAAGAGCAGGAACCCGACTCTTGATGTCAACCCTTTTAAAAAGGGTCTGAGAGACGACCGCCCGCAGGGCATCAGCCAAGGTTGACCGCACCTGAGCCTGCTGTTGAGCCGGAAAAATCTCGATTATCCGGTCAACAGTCTTGGAGGCATTGATCGTATGAAGAGTGGCAAATACCAGGTGACCGGTCATCGCCGCCTCCATGGCCAGGGAGATGGTTTCAAGGTCACGCATCTCACCAACCAGAATGACGTCAGGATCTTCACGAAGAGCGCCCCGCAAAGCTGCGGCGAAACTCTTGGTATTAGTTCCCACCTCGCGATGATTTATGATGCAATTCTGGCTCTCATGCACAAATTCCACCGGATCCTCGACAGTCAAAATATGATGTTTTCTGATCTTGTTTACTTCATCGACGATGGCGGCAAGGGTTGTTGACTTACCGCTACCGGTAGGACCAGTGACCAGCACCATTCCTTTAGGCAATGAGGCCAACTTGGTAACGACCTTAGGCAATCCCAATTGCTGACAGGACATAATAACGCTGGGAATCTCCCTGAAAACTGCCCCAATCCCGTATTTTTGGTCAAAGAGATTTCCACGATAACGAGCCAAACCGGGAATTTCATAACCGAAGTCAATGTCCCCGGTCTCTTCAAATTGTTTTATCTTATCTTCAGGCACAATCTCATAAATCATGGCCTTTAACTCATCGTTATCAAGTACATTATACTTTACTCGTTCCATATCGCCCCTGATCCGCAGATATGGTTGTTTACCAGCGATCATATGAAGATCGGATGCACCCTGCTCGTTCAAAAGCTTAAAAAAGGCATCAATCTGAGCCATGAAAGACCTCCTTATGTTTATCGAAGAACCCCCTCCCCGGGGAATTCTGTACAGCGCCCTCTAGATGTGGCATGATCAACTTCAATAAATTTTTTCTTACTTTACCACTCACCATCCAAGACTTTAATCCAACTCCCGCCGACAAAATATTTACAACCATGGCCAGGATGTTCACCGCTTAGATTAAAAATCTTATTATAACGAAAATAACTTTATCACAACCTTACTTAACTAAAAACCAAAATAATGATATTCATAATATCTTGACCCGGCAAACTAAATTCTTTTCATTACCACCTTGAATATATCACACTTGTAAGTGTTGAAATCAAATCTGCCACAAGCAAGATCAACACTTTTAAAGTGTAAATTTTCACCGCACTAAAGAAAACTAAAAAAGGAACCTCTAGAATGTTTTTGACCAATACCCTGAAAAATTGTCCTGATTCATGAACATTCAGCCGACCAAACATAATATCACCGCCACTTTACCATGAAATATATCGATTTACATACTCACTCAACTTACTCAGATGGCACCATGTCGCCCACCGCTCTGATCGATCACGCCGCCGACAAGGGACTGGTCGCGATTGCCCTGACCGACCACGACACCACCTCCGGCGTTGAAGAGGCTATTAAAAGAGGAGAACAAAGAGGGATTGAAGTAATCCCCGGGATTGAAATAAGCGCGGTTTACCAGGATAAATCGCTGCATATTCTGGGTTATGGCGGACGACAAAACAATCCAACTTTATGCCAAAGAATTAAACAAGTCCAAGAAGCCAGAACCCAAAGAAACAAAGGAATAATTGCCAAGCTCAATCAACTCGACATCAATCTTGATTTTTCAACTCTGAAAAGAGATGAAGGGAAACAGGCCGGCCGACCACACATTGCAAGGTTACTGCTTAATCACGGCATTGTCAGGTCAATTGACGAGGCCTTTATCCGTTTTTTAAAAAAAGGCAGCCCGGCCTATGTCGCCAGGGAAGTATTTCCTGCCCAGGAAGCCATTCGGATCATTATTGAGTCCGGCGGCATTCCGGTTCTGGCCCACCCGGCCTCAATCGATCCAAGCTTTAAAATTCTGCCCGACATCATCTCAGAACTGAAATCAGTCGGCCTGGCCGGACTTGAAGTATATTATCCTTCACACACCAGCAAGGCATGCAAAACGCTACTTGCTATCGCCAAAAAACAAAAAATGCTGATCACCGGTGGCAGTGATTTTCATGGGACCATCAAACCTGATATAATCCTGGGGCAAGGTTACAAAAAAAATCAGATCCCCTACGAACTTTTGGAGAATATGAAAAAATATTTTCATCCCAACTAACTTTCTTGACCTCCCGCTCCAAACCGTCATACACTAAAAAAAACAGATAATTAACCAAGAAACGTTGCGCTCATTATCTTGAGTGCAACGTTTACGCCGATTTCGGGGCACGATTCTATTGGTGCTGGACCAACCAGCTCCTCTAGCGATCTAAGGTAGTTAATTGAGGGAATACAAATCAATAGTCGGAGGGTTATTTATTGCCTCAATGGCAGGGCGTTAAAATCAAGCCTTAAAAAAAACGTGATCTTCAAGCTCTTAGCTTCCTCTGAGCAAGTGGCCCCTCTGAAGTTCAACCAATAATTTTTATCGCAGGTACTTGATGAACTACTCATCCGTTGAACCTTTACCCGCCATGCGACAAGACACCAGTCACATCCTGATTGTCGATGATGAACCGACTAACCGCATAATCCTGGCCACTATTTTAGAACAAGACGGCTATTTTTTTCATGAAGCGGAAGATGGCCCACAAGCCCTTGCTTTTGTCGACAAAATCTCCCCTGATCTAATTCTGCTCGATATCATGATGCCCAAAATGTCCGGCTACGAGACCTGCCGACGCTTAAAAAACAACCAGAACACTGCGGAAATACCAATAATCTTCATCACCGCTCTGGATGATCAGGAAAGCATCTTGAAAGGGTTCGAGGTAGGGGCGGTAGATTATCTGACCAAACCTTTTAGCGAAAATGAAGTGAAAGCCCGGGTCAGGACCCACTTGCAACTGAAAACCGCCACCGATAAGGTTAAAAGATATTCCGAGGAACTTGAACAGGTGGTCGCGGAAGAATCAAAAGAACTTATCAAAGCGGAGCGGCAAGCCGCATTTGGGCAACTGATCCAGGGCATCGTTCACAATCTGAAAAGTCCCTTAACCGCAATCAGAGCCGGAGCCCAAACCGGCAAAACAAACCTGGATTCACTAAGCGAAATACTCCATGAAAATTTATTATCAGATGCCCCGGATCTCAAAAGAATACTAGATGGTGTTTACCGATCGCTGTGCATCATTGACTCCGCCTCAAACAGATTAACCGAAATGATCAACATGATGATGGCCAGAAGTTCCAAAGAAAAGGAGAAACTGGAGCTTGCCAATCTGAACGATATAATCAGAGAAGAACTGGATTTCCTGAATGCCGACCTGCACTTCAAAAACAAAATACAAAAAACAATCACTCTAGCGGCAGAAAATTTACCAATCATGACAGCTCATTCCGCCATGGCCCAGGTATTCAACAACCTGATCAGCAACACCATTGATGCCCTGCATGAACACCCGGAACCGGAGATTAAAATTACAACTTTTAATACCGGCCGAGATGCCGTCTTGACGGTCTCCGATAACGGAAGCGGAATATCAAACGATGATCTTCCTAAAATATTTGACCCCTTATTTACTACCAAGCCAAGAGTAAGCAACAATTTTGACAGTTCACAAGGACCGACCGGGACCGGCCTCGGCCTATATATGTGCATGAGGACAATCAAAGCGATGCACGGCGAGATAAAAGTATCCAGTAAATTAAACCAAGGAACCACGGTAGAAATAAAAATCCCCCTTGCCAAAGAAATAAGGATCTGACCAAAATGGATACCATGAAAGGAAAATCATATAAAATACTGATCATCGATGACGAACCGGAAACCCTTCGCGCTCTGGAACTGGCTTTTATAAACACCGATTACCGAATAAAAACCTGCGATGATCCTTTTCTCGCCTACCGCATGATCGAAGATCAACATTTTGATGTGGTCATCAGCGACATAATGATGCCCGGCATGGACGGATTAACTCTTTTAAAAAAAATCAAAGACTTCAACGGCATGATCCAGGTAATTATTATCTCCGGAGATATTTCCATTAACAACACGATAAAAGCCTTCAGATATGGAGCTTCCGACATATTTTTCAAACCTTTCGAGGACATCAACGAAATAATCAAAGCGGTTGATGATACCGT
This sequence comes from Pseudomonadota bacterium, assembly GCA_018823175.1. Taxonomy (GTDB): domain Bacteria; phylum Desulfobacterota; class Desulfobulbia; order Desulfobulbales; family JAHJIY01; genus JAHJIY01. The sequence continues at coordinate 15,700 of JAHJIY010000042.1, read as the reverse complement.
TCAAAAAATCAACCGGGTAAACCAAATACTCTCCAGACTGGCGAAAGACAAAAGGTCCTGAAAATGCAAGACGGGATAACCGATACCGAAGCCCTAAAAGGTTTCATCGACGAATCAAACGAATCAATCCAGGCAGTGGAATCCGACTTCATTGAGCTTGGAAACAACCCGGGCAATCTTGAAATTATCAACAACATTTTCAGGCCGGTTCACAGTCTCAAAGGCAATTCCGGCTTTTTCGGTCTGACCAACATCAATAAATTTGCCCACCGTCTCGAGAACCTGCTGGACCACATTCGAAAGGGAGACCTCCTGGCTAACCGGGAAGTAATCGATACCCTGCTGACCGGGATCGACTTTCTGAAGGAAATGCTGAACCGGGCCTACGCAGACCCTGGTGATATTGAATTAAGAAGCGACGAGACAGAATTTCTGGAACATGTTGAACGCCTGAGACCCGTGGAAGAAACCGGCAGCATCCAGAGCATTATTGACCTGGAAAAATCCCTGCAGGAAGCGATGGATGCCGGCCTTGACATCCACCACATTCCGCTGATCAACAACCTGCTCACCCACATAGAAAAATCAAACAGGGAAATAATAAAAATAACCGATGACTACCGGTCCGCAGCACAGTTTGAAAACCACCATCCCGGGAACCGTTATTTTTTGGGGGAGAAAGAACTTACCGAAGAAGTAGGCTGTCTACTTCTCGCCCAGGCGAAGTTACGAAAAAAGAATAATATCACCGGAGAACTTCTCGGAGAATTCAAAGGGGCCTTAAGGGACTTTGCAGAAATTTTTTCCTCCGATCCCAAGACATCTCAGACTATTGACGAACTGATCTCTCTTGCCAATTTCGTGGATGACCAGTTAATGGTGTCCAATGAAGAATTCATCAACAATATCATGACCGATATTCACTCAATAATTGATTGTTTCCAGATCAAGGAAAGAGAAGGTAACGATAACGGAATCCCGGCCAGGATAGGCGACATTCTTGTCGAACAAAATCTGGTATCGGAACAGCAGATTAAAGAGGTTCTAATTAAACAGAAAAAAATTGGCCAGCTCCTGGTCGAAGATGGGACCATTGCCAAAAACGAACTGCAAAGGGCCCTTGATATCCAGAACCAACGCCTGCTCTCGTCCCATCTGACAAAATCAAAAAAAACAGAAATCACCAAGACCATCAGGATCGACCAGGATAAACTCGACAGCTTTGCCAACGCCGTCGGCAACCTTTTCATTAACCTTGAATCCATCACCTTTCTCAAAAAAGAATTAGAAAAATTCGGCACCGACCAGAGTCTCATCGCCAAGCTAGACAACACCATCCGATCAGTAGACGAGTCGGTGGAGAGTCTGCACGACAAGATCATGGGCATCAGAAGGGTGCCGCTCAACAAGCTTTTCCAGCGTTTTCCAAGGGTAATCAGACAACTGGCCGGCTCTCTTGACAAAGACATCAACTTCACGATCAGCGGCGAAGAAACGGTAATCGACAAAGATATTGTCGAGAAAATAGAAAATCCCCTGGTCCATATTCTCAGAAATTCGGTGGACCATGGGATAGAAAAGCCCGAAGAAAGAAGCAAAAATAATAAAGCGAGCCGGGGCAATCTGGAACTTAAAGCAAGCAGCGATGAGAACAATATCTACATCACCATCACCGATGACGGCCAGGGCATTGACCCCGCCAAAATGAAGGAAATTGCCGTCACCAAAAATTTCTTGAGCAAAGAGGAAGCAGATCAACTAAACGACCGAGAACTGATCAACCTTATTTTTAAGCCCAGTTTCAGTTCCGCCCAAAAAGTCACCGATGTATCGGGCCGCGGGGTCGGCATGGATGTGGTAATGTCCGGACTAAAAGCGAGCAACGGCGCAATTGACATCGACTCCACGGTCGGCAAGGGAACCAGGGTAACCATTACGATCCCCTTAACCAAAACCCTGGTAACCAAAGACGCGATGATCATAAAATCAGGAGGCCAGACCTATGTCATTCCTTCTGACGACATCACAACCGTCATCGAAAGGACCGAAATCATCCCGGTTCTCAGCGAAGGATGCCTTCAGTATGACGGCTCATTATATCGATTGGTCAACATCAACGATTTTTTCTCCGCCCAGACCAAGGGATCAACCGCACAGAAGCAGACGATAAAAACCTTTGCCCTGTCAAAGAACCATCAGATAGCAATAATGGTCGATCAGGTCCTGAATCATCAGAAAGTAGTAGTTAAAGATTTCAAAGACGGTTACCGCAATCTCAATAATATTGACGGGATAAACGGATACACCATCATGGGCAACGACGAAATAATCTTGATCATCGATGTGGAAAAACTGGCCCAGCAAAGCCTGGGGGAGTCAACCTGAACAACTTTCATTTCACTAAATAAAATCTTACTCTCGTTACTTGTCCAAGGCCACGCAAACATGGATACAATCCTTGCCCAGATCAGGTCCGCTGCCTTAAAAAACGCTTGCATCCAAACAGCCAATCCAACCCGATAACCATTGACAAACAAGATATCTTTTCTATTAATCATGTAACTAATGTTATACTCGGGAAAGAAGGCATGAAACGACTCATCCCACCATTTACTTTATATATCATAAAGACATTAATTTCGTTGGAGCCGACAAGCGCCTGATGGAAATGCCCTTGGGATGGAGTTCAACTCAATTCATAATCATGCAGGAAAATAAATATGAACACCGTTCTGGTTGTTGACGATGAACCCAACTATCGTCTGATACTATCCGAGCTTTTAATCGAAGAAGGCTACGAAGTGTTTATTGCCGATTCAGGAGAAAAGGCTCTCAAAATTATCGAAGACACGGACCTGGATCTCGTTCTGACCGATATGAGAATGGAAGGCCTGGACGGCATGGAACTGCTTAGAAGGGTCAAGGATGAGAACAGCGATCTGCCCGTCATCATGATCACCGCCTTCGGCGAAGTAGACAAAGCCGTGGCCGCCATGCAGGCTGGGGCTTTCAATTATCTGACCAAGCCTTTCAACAATGAAGAACTGCTGGTCAACATCAAAAAAGCGGTCAAACATTATTCCCTGCTTAAAGAAAACTACCGACTGCGCGACGAAGTCCAGTCCCGTTACCGGTTTGCCAATATGATCGGCAAGAACAAGAAAATGCAGCAACTCTACCGCCTGATCGAAAAAATCGCCCCGACCCCGGCCTCGGTGTTAATCACCGGCGAATCGGGCACCGGCAAAGAACTGGTGGCTCGAGCCATCCATTTCAACAGCCCCCGGAAACAATCCCCCCTCATTTCATTAAATTGCGCCGGCCTGCCGGAACAACTCCTGGAAAGCGAGCTTTTCGGCCATGAAAAAGGGGCCTTTACCGGAGCCACCTCTCTACGGAAAGGACGTTTTGAGCTGGCCGATACCGGAACATTCTTCCTGGATGAAGTTGGCGAAATGCCCCTTACCCTGCAAGCAAAATTATTACGGGTATTACAGGAAAAAACATTTGAAAGGGTCGGTGGTCATCAAACCTTGAAGGTAGATGTAAGAATTGTGGCTGCCACCAACCGTGATTTGAGGGAAGAAGTAGGAAAAGGCAATTTCCGGGAAGACTTGTTCTACCGGTTAAACGTACTTCATCTTCATCTGCCGCCCTTGCGCGAAAGGTCCGACGACATCCCTTTACTGGTTGACCATTTTGTCGCCAAATATGCCAAACAGCTCAACAACCCCTATTTACAGATAACGCCTCGGGCTCTCCGCTACCTGAGTGGACTGCCCTGGATAGGGAATATCAGAGAGCTTGAAAACACCATCGAGAGGGCCGCAATTCTTTGCTCAGACGAATCTATCGACCTTGAAGATGTCAGAACTGAGGAGGCGGGAACCGGCACGGTCAAGCTGGAGACCGAAGGCAGCATAGAACATTTAATCAGCGGGATGGGCGGTCGCCTGCCTGATATTCTCGACACTATTGAGAAAAAAATGGTTGAGACCGCCCTGAATGAGGCGAATCATATTCAGGCCCACGCCGCCGACAATCTGGGGATAACCAAGAGTCTCCTCCAATACAAAATGCGAAAATACAATATCCAAAAAAAATAAGGACCATGATCAATATGGCCATCTTATTGCCGGGCCATGCCAAATTTGATATCATCAGGCAAGACCAACCGTCACCAAAGGACAAGGACACAACCCATGCAACCAATAGAATTCCTGATTGTCATCGCTACATTCTGTCTGACGGCGATTACCTCCGTCCTGATTCCTTTTTTACTCCAGATTAAAAGAACAGCCCGCAAGGCGGAGATCCTGATCACCGATCTTAATCGGGAAACACCCGCGCTATTGAAATCCCTGGCCGATACCGCCGAAGAACTCCAGAGGCTCTCCAGTTCAGTAAACCATAAAATCGGCCACACTGACCTGATCATCAGCAATGTGCAACGTTCAAGTGAAACATTACTGGATACAACCAACATGATTAAAACAAATTTGATCCCGATCATCGCCCAGATCGGGGGCTTTAGCTCAGGGGTCAAGGCTTTTATCAATTTTTTCAGCAGCAAATCAGATCGATAATACAGGAGGAATAACAAATGAGCAATAATGACAACTGCGGTTCTGGATCAACTTTTCTCTCCTTCCTGACCGGTGCTCTTGTCGGCGCGACAGTGGCCCTTCTCCTCACCCCAAGAACCGGCAAGGAAACAAGAAAAATTCTGGCTGACTATCGTGATGAGATGAAGGACCGGACCTCAAGCCTACGGGAAAGTTTCCCCGAGCAGACCGCATCGATAGTCGCGCACGGCAAAGAAATGATCGAACACGGCAAAAAACTCGTCAGCCGCGGCACCGAGATGGTATCGGAAGGAAAAGGATTCCTGGATGATAAAAAAAAGGCCCTGAACGAGGCGATTGAGGCGGGGAAAAAGGCGATGGAACAAGAAAAAGAGGCCCTGACTTCATCCCTGTCGGCGGAAGACGAGTAACCAATCAGAATTCCCCTCCGGAAATGGCCCTTCGGGAAAAGTGACGAATCAACTTTTCGTCTGTCCGTCGGCAGTTAATATACAATTTGCCCGGCCGCCCCAATTCAACTTGCTGCGCAGAATTTCAAAATAACCTTTTTGGGGTGAACAGATCAAGCGCAGGGGGTTTCCGGCCGCCCTCACCTCAAGGATATCATCCTCCCGCATATCCCAGGCGGAACGACCATCGACGATGATCTTCACATCGTTAACCGGACCGGCTACCTTGGTCGCCAGCCTGGTGGTATGGGGCAAAAGCACAGGTCGACTTTCAAGCATGAAAGGACATATCGGCGTCACTAAAATGGCATGCAGATCCGGCCTGACAATCGGTCCGCCGGCAGAAAGATTATAAGCCGTTGAACCGGTAGGCGTAGAAAAAATCAAACCATCGGCCTTATAAGTCGTAATATACTCATCATCAGCCCAAGTGCTCAGTTCCACCAGACGATCAACGTTCCCCTTACTGATCACCACATCATTAAGCGCATACTGCCAGCTTGACTCATCATCTTTAGACTTCAAACGGACCTTGAGCATTAAGCGATTTTCAATAACCACCGAGCCGGCCATAATCTTTTCAAGGGCTTCATAACGGTCTTTAACCACCACCTCGGTAAGAAAACCCAAATCACCAAGATTTACTCCGACAACCGGAATACCATAGCGACTGGCCTGATCAGCCACATGCAACAGGGTACCATCGCCCCCCAAAATGACCAGAATATCCATATCCGGCGTGATTTCATCAACCACGGCATTTATGGATTTTGCGGTAAACCAATCCACCAACTCCTCGCCGATCCGACGAGGTTCGCTTGATTCTTTTTTAAGAATAATCCCGGCTTTCTTGATTAGCATGACTATTCTTTCTTTCTGGCACTCATGACAACTTGTCCTAACTCTACCGACCTTTTGGTGGCAGCCTCAACCGCATCCATGATTATTCCCTGAAACCCCTGTTTCTCCATGGCATGCAGTCCGGCAATAGTGGTCCCGCCAGGCGAAGTGACCATTGCCCTGAGTTGAGCAGGATGCTCCCCGGTTTCCATCGCAAGTTTGACCGAACCCAGAACAGTTTGCAACACCAGGACCTCCGCTACCGATCGACTCAACCCGACTTTCACCCCGCTATCGATAAGGGCCTCGATGAAAGAAAACACGTAGGCCGGACCGCTACCACTAAGACCGGTTACCGCATCCAGATCAGATTCAAGCAAAATAACACTCTTGCCAACTGCATTAAAGATCAATTCGGCCACCGCCAAGTCCTCATCAGAGGCTAAAGACCCCGCACTTAAGGCCGAAGCACCCTCCATAATCAAAGCCGGGGTATTAGGCATGACCCTGATTACCCTGCATCCGCGCCCGGCCAGCTTCTCTTCAAGAAAAACCAGGGGAATCCCGGCAGCAATTGAGATAAGCAGATGATTTTCGTCTAAAATTCTACGGCATTCATCCAATACCTTGCCGACTATTTGCGGTTTTACCGCCAAAATTACAACTCCACAGTCACGAATAGCGGCCGAATTTTCAAAAACCTGAATATGATAATTTTCTTTAAGAAATTCCCTTCTTTCATAAACAGGTTCGACCACCATTACTTGGTCCGCCTTAATCAATTCGGCTTCGATTACTCCTCTGATCAAGGCTTCGGCCATACGACCGCCACCAATAAAGGCTAATTTACCATGCAGATCCATCACGCTCTATCCTCCCGGGGCATATATTTCTTAACGTTAAAAACGTTGAAAAGATAGTTACCAGAAAGTTATTAAAAACTCTACGATAAAGGCAATCCCACTTTGCAGACATAAAAAAACCCGCAGAACTCTCTAGAAATTCTGCGGGTTGAAAAACTAAAAAAAGATCATAAAATCTACACGGAACTCTCCGCAAAGAAACTCCCTCGGGAAGAAGAAAGCGTAGCCGGGGAAGGTGGAATAAGAAACGGGATAATCATATTCCCGGCTGCCTTGGTCGTGGTCACAACTCTTTCAAAAGCTCCACCATTTTCACTATTTTCAAGGGTAACAAATTCCCAACACTCCGGATGCGCCGCAATCTCCTGCATAAGCGCCAGATGCTGACCATGACCAGATTTAGAGGCAGTTATATGTCCAATAAGCGGACAACCGAGCAACGCCAGGTCTCCGATAAGATCCAGAACCTTGTGGCGGACAAATTCATCGGCAAATCGCAACCCACCATCGTTCATCACACCGAGCTGGTTATCGACAACAATGGCATTTTCCAAAGAACCACCAAGGGCCAATCCATTTTCCCGAAGTTTTTCAACCTCATCCATAAAACCAAAAGTACGGGCCGAAGCTATTTCATTAAGAAATTTTTTGGGAGTGAGTTCAATTGAATAGGTCTGGTGTTTGATCAACTCGTGATCAAAATCAATTTCACAGGTTATCTTCAAACCATCATAGGGTGCAACGCTGATCCTCTTGCCACCATCCTGGAAGACGATTTCCTTGGTGATTTTAAGCATCTTCCGATATGTTTTCTGGCGCTTACGATCCACTTTCTTCAATACATGAACAAAAGGACCGGCGCTGCCATCCATTATCGGTACTTCCGGCGCATCCAGTTCAATCAAGGCATTATCAATGCCCAGAGCAAAAAGAGCGGCAAGTAGATGCTCAGTGGTTGAGACTGCAGCATCATCTTCCGCAATAGTTGTTGCCAGCTTTGTATCAACCACCCGGTTCATCAAGGCCGGAATCATGGCCGCCTGTCCAAGATCAGCCCGCATAAAACGTATTCCGCTATCGGCGGGGGCCGGCTTGATGGTCATACTCACCGGATTACCGGAATGCAAGCCTATACCACAAAAGCTGACCTCTCTTTTCAGAGTGTGTTGAAACGGATTATTTTTTTTCAAAATATTTTTCATGAGTTTTGATGATCCCATTAGTAATCTGAACAATTCAGTATACGCAAAAAGACAAAGTTAAATCTATGCAAAAAGCAGGCCTAGCGCCTTGATCACTATCAACAAAATACAAAATTAACTAACAGTACTGTATATTCAACCAATTAAAATTAGCCGCAAAAAATTAAAATGAAAATTAAAATGAAAATAGTGTGGGAAAAAAAACACTGTTGTTGGTTTAAACCCGCATCCCAAAAAGAAATCATCCCAAAAATCAGACGAAAAATCGCACAATTTAAATCCTGGTCAGGATAAAATCATCAAACCCTGGTTCAGGAATAAGTTCCACCCGCAAGGAGAAGACAGGAAAGTCAACATGCATAGTCGCGAGCTTGACATAATCCTTTTGCGTGGTGATCAGCCCCTTGGCGCCACTTAGCCTGGCTTCGGCAATCAGGGCAACGACTTCATCGTAGGCATAGGCATAATGGTCCTGGAATTGCTTAAAACCGGTCAGATTAAACCCCGCTTCTTTCAAAGTATTCCTGAATGATACCGGCTTGGCGAGTCCGCAAAAACCATAGAGATTAATCTTGCGTCCCTGGGCCACATCAACCGGACCGTCATCCCGCGAATCGATCAGTCCGGCAACTTTGTATTCAGCAAAAAAAAACGGGCTTGCCGCTGAAACGGTCCGCCAAATATTTTTTAAAGGCCAAAGCGGCGGGCCGGTTATTATCATCAACCCCGGTGATAATAAAGCAATGAGCACGGCCCAAAGCGGATTGCGGCTCCCGCAATTCACCGCCCGGAAAGACCCAGCCGTTGCCAAGCAAGGTGGCGGCGCTAAACAACACCAAATCAAGATCTCGTGCAATAGCCATATGCTGAAACCCATCGTCGAGCAAAACTACTCCCGGCCCGAAATTTTCGACAGCGTACCTGCCGGTAACCGTCCTCTTTGCGCCAGTCAGCACCGGCACTCCAGACAGAGTGTCCGCCAGCAGCCTTGGCTCATCACCAGCCGTAGCCGCATCAAGCAGAATCTCAACACCATCAGATACGATATTCACTTGCCCGGTAGCCTTACCGCCATAGCCCCGGCTGAGAATAACCACCTTATTGTTTTGATTCTGCAGGAGTTTTGCCACATGGATCACCATCGGCGTCTTGCCAGTCCCGCCCATGGTCAAATTACCAATACTCACCACCGGCACCGGGAGCTGATAGCGGCTGAAAATCCCCACCCGATAGCAAAAAGCCCGCAATCGCATGACCGCGCTATATAAGGGTGCCATAGGGCGTCCTAAAGCAAAAAGCAACCTATGCCCTCTCATCCTCGCCCCCCTTTGCCAATAAGGGTTGCGATCAGGCCAATATAGCGGGCGGTCACTCCTCTCTGGCCCTCGATCATGGCCTGGCCCCTTTCACCCATGTTCCGGCGCCAGATCTCATCTTCCAGAAAACGACGGCCAGATTCAAAAATATCATCTTCCCCAGATACCTGGACTGCTCCTTCAGCTGCCAGCAAATCCCGCGCCACCTCGACAAAATCTTCCATATAAGGGCCAAAGATTACCGGTTTGGCAAAAATCGAAGCCTCCAAAGGATTATGCCCTCTCTCTCTGACCAGACTGCCCCCGATAAAGGCAAAATCGCAAAATCGATAAAGTAAGGACAATTCACCAAGAGTATCAAGAAGCAGAAGATCCGCAGACCCGACCTCGCTGAATTTACTTCGCAAAGCCACAGCAAGTCCCTGCTCTTCAGCCAGGACAGCCACCTCATTTGCGCGTTCCACATTACGAGGCGCGACAATCAGAAAAAGATCAGGAAATTTATCGCGCAATCTCCGATATGCCCCGAAGACTATTTCTTCCTCCCCGGCATGAGTGCTGCCGGCAATAAAGACCCTCTTGCCCTGCGGGATAAAACGGCAGGTCGTCATCTCCCCGACCGCAACATTCTCAGGCAAAACCGCCTCATATTTCAAGTTACCTGGAGTCATTAGCCGATCAGGAGACAATCCCAGATCGATCATTTTAGCCTTGTCCACTCCGCTCTGCATGGCAAGATAACTAAAGGACCTGAACATTGGCAAAAAGAAAGGTCTAAATTTTCGATACATCAGGAAGGAGTCTTCCGATACTCTGCCATTGACCAAGACGATGGGAGTACCACGTTTATGCATTATCCCCAGCAGGTTAGGCCAGAAGTCAGTCTCCACCAGTAAGAAAAGATCAGGCGCAAGGACCGAGATAAATTTGCGGACCGTCCAATAAAAATCCAGCGGAAAGGGCACAAAACAATCAACCTTGTTTTGCAGATTATTCAGGGCAAGTTCCTCCCCGGATTGCGTGGTGGCTGAAAAAATAATCACCGCCTCAGGAAAAGCCGCACGAACAGCAGCGACTAGAGATCGGGCCGAAGAAACCTCGCCGACGGAAAGGGCATGGATCCAGATTCTGACCCGCCCGGGCCTGATCTGACCGGCAGTCGCAGCAAGACCATAGCCCAGCCGTTTCAGAATCCGCCCCCGGTATTTGACCTTAAATATCGTGCCGGCCAACAGAAACGGCGACAGAATAACAACCAGAATAATCTGCAGAAAATTATAAACAAAAAGCATAGCAAAACATCTTGATTTTGATAGATTGCATAGATGAACATAATCCTACTTGAAGAACAGGAGATTAAAAATAACCGCGTGTCTTTGACCGACCGGCGGCAAGATCATATCCTGAAAATATTACGCGCCAAAAAAGACGACCTCCTTAAAATAGGCCTCATCAACGGACCACTTGGTATCGGTCGCATTACGGCAATCGACAAAAAAGAGGTTGTGCTGGATCTTGAACTGGCGGCCATCCCGCCTGAACCTCCGCCCCTTGACCTCATCCTGGCCTTGCCCCGACCCATCATGCTGAAAAGGGTCCTGACCCAAGCGGCTTCCATGGGCGTCAGCCGAATATTTTTAATTAATGCCAACCGGGTGGAAAAAAGTTATTTCACCTCATCCCTGCTCACGGAACAAAACATTCGGCAGCGACTTTTACTGGGGCTGGAACAGGCCGCCATGGACACCAGAGTGCCCGAAATCTCCATTCACAAAAGATTTAGACCTTTTATCGAAGACTACCTGCCCGCAAATACTTCACCCGACGACCCCAAACTTATTGCCCATCCCGGCACCGAAAAACAACTCCACCAACAAATGACCAACCGGACAGAGGCCCGGGTAATCCTGGCCATCGGCCCGGAAGGCGGATGGGTCGATTTTGAAATCGACAACTTCAGGCAACAAGGATTTAAAACTTTCACCCTTGGTCCGCGTATCCTGCGGGTCGATACCGCTGTCCCCGCCCTGCTCTCCCAAATAACTCTACTCCGGAACATGGCCTAGCCCCGAATCCGACCCACCAGCTTTTCGACAATCACATTAAGCTCCCGCAACTTAAAAACATGCAGCATAAATCCATAAAGGACCGCACCGGAGCCGATACTTATAAATAAAGACAATATTTCCAGGGCAATACCTTGCCCCTGCAATAACGCCAAAGCACTGCTCCGGCCCAGAAATATCAGCCAGAGCACCATCGCCCCCGTACCGATAATCACCTTGCCCAACCCTTCAAAAAGATAAATCAGCGGCAACCCATTTAATTTACGGTAAAGCATGGTAATCAGAAACAGAAAATTTAAAGTCATGGCACAGGAGATGGAAAACGCCAAGGCCTTGTGCTGCAGGGTATGGATCGTGGCAAAAATTACCAGCACATTACTGCCCATGGCCAGAAAACTCCCGATCACCGGATATTTGGTGTCATCAAGGGCGTAAAAAACCGGCACCATAATTTTTACCGATGAATAGGCAAAAAGGCCCATGGCATAAAAAGAAAGGGCCTCAGCCGTCTTGATCGTGGTAAATGCGTCAAAACGACCATGCTCAAAAATAACCCGGACAATCGGCTCACCCAATAAAATCAAGCCGGCGGCGGCAGGAATCGTCAGACAAAAGGCCATGGTCAGGGCTGAAACGCATGCATCACGCAGACTTTCCATATCCTTAAGCGCTGCATAACGGGAAATAACCGGCATGGCGGCGGTGGACATCGCCACCCCGAACAAACCGACCGGCAGCCAGAAAAGCCTGAAGGCATAGTTCAGCCAAGACAAACTGCCCTCAGCCAGGGATGAAGCGAAATAAGTATTAACCAGCACATTTACCTGCAATGGGGCAAGACCGATCAGGGCCGGAACCATGAGCCTTAAAATTCTTCGCAACCCGGGATCGGCAAGATTCAGTCCAGGAGTAAACGAAAATCCGGCCTTTTTCAAAGTCGGAAGCTGCCAGACAAGCTGCAACCCGCCACCGATCAGAGTGCCTATCGCCATCCCGACAATAGAAGGATGCCCTTGCCGGCCAAGGACAAAGGCCAAGGTCACCCCGCCAAGCAGTGAACCAATATTAAAAAAACTCGAGGCCATAGCCGGCACAAAAAAACGCCCCTTGGTGTTAAGCACCCCCATTACCACGGAAGAAAGAGAAATCAGAACAAGAAACGGAAACATGATCATGGTAAGCAGGCGGGTCAAGGCCACTTTGTTGGGAATCGCCTCAAAGTCGGCATCAACCATAAAGCGGACCAGAGGTTCGGCAAAAAATATGCCCACCAGCGTAATAATACTTAATAAAATACCGAAAAAAACCAGGACATTACTGGCCAGTTTCCAGGTAGCGGCTTCGCCCTTATTGGCATCATAATCCGAGAAGACCGCGACAAAGGCGGCCGACAATGCCCCCTCCCCAAAAAGGTCCCGCAGCAGATTAGGAATCCGGAAGGCAACGACAAAGGCATCAAAGGCAAAACCGGCCCCGAACATAAAAGCAAAGGCCTGTTCCCTGACCAGGCCAAGCACTCGGCTGCACATGACTGCAATGCTCACGGTACCGGCGGACCGGGCAATCAGGCCTGTATCTTCTGAAGGTTTTTTCATTAATTAAAACTCAAATTCCGAAATGGCGGCCCGGCAGAAAGTAAAATCCGTCCCGCAGGTGAACCTGAAACCAATAAATCAGCCGACATTGTCTGCCCTGTGGGAGACAAGCTAAGACTGCCCACGCCCCTTGAGGTGCAACCGATAAAAGTTAAGGTAATTATTGCAAAAACAATATCAGCTTGCAGACCAGTTGACAATACTGAACATCCCGGGAGACCCAATCTCCTTACATCAAACCGTTAAACAATCTGAATAATTTCATAGTTTTTTGCAAAATACTAAATTTTTCCTTTGCTATTCGGTTGCCTGATAGTAAGTTTTTTCTATTACATAAGCGCATGTTCCAGAAACTTAAGTTGAGCATTTTAAAACACTCAAGTTAAGCGAATTTAATGATATGCAACTCTTTTCCCATTTCAATAATTCACAACGGAGGCGTTCATGCAGGACGTAAAACAGATTCGTAACGTAGCTTTGTTTGGTCATGGTAAAAGCGGCAAAACCTCGCTGGCCGAAGCGTTAATCTTTACTGCCGGCAAGACCACCCGTCTTGGCAAGGTAGACGATGGCTCATCGGTATTTGACTACGAACCTGAAGAAATCAGCAAGAAAGCCACTATCAGTTCCGCCTTCCACAACTATGACTGGAAAAAGCATACCGTTTTTCTGATCGATACCCCCGGTGATGACAACTTCCTCAATGAAGCGGTATACGCCTCCCGAATCGCGGACTGCGCAATTTTCACCGTCGGCGCCGTAGCCGGAGTAAAAAGCCAGACTGAAAAGATAGCAACCTTTGTCCATGAACAAAAACTGCCGACCATTATTTTTATTAACCGGATGGACCGGGAACGGGCAAATTTCGACAACACGATAACCGGCATTAACAATGAACTACCTTTCAAGGCGGCGGTTATCCAGCTACCCATCGGTGCCGAAGCCAACTTCAAGGGTCTGGTCGATCTGGTCAGACAAAAAGCCTTCATCTTTGATGGCAACACCGGCAAGGTCAAAGAAACCGCCATCCCGGCCGAGATGGCGGATGATGTCGCCATGTATCGTGAAAACCTCATGGAAATGGTTGCTGAAACCGATGACGAGCTGATTGAAAAATTCCTTGAAGAGGGCGAGCTTTCAGAAGAGGAACTAAAAAACGGTCTGCAAAACGCGGTGAAAAGAGCCGCCATCTGTCCGATCTGCGTTGGAGCTGCCACGGCCAACTTCGGCACCGAACCGCTTCTGGACATGATCAACGACCTTTTACCCTCTCCGCTTGAGCATCCAGCAGTGATGGGTACCGATCCTAAAACTAAAGATCTGATCGAACGCAAAACTGATCCGAGCGCACCATTTTCAGCCCTGGTCTTCAAGACCATGGCCGACCCTTATGCCGGACGCCTCTCAATCTTACGGGTGTTTTCCGGCACCTTGCAGGGAGACTCTTTTTACAACTCGAGCAAAGAAACTACCGAAAAATTTGGTCAGCTTCTATCTCTGGAAGGAAAAAACCAAAACCCGATCGACAGCGCAGGTCCCGGCATGATCGTGGCGATAGCCAAACTCAAGGAAACCACCACCGGCGACACTTTATGCGCCGCCAATGCTCCAATCATCTTCGAGAGACTCGTCCCGGTAGAACCATCCATTTCCTATGCAGTGACCACCAAGGTACAAAAAGACGAAGAAAAACTCTTTGCCTCGATCAACAAAATGCTTGAAGAAGATCCCACTCTCAGACTGGTCCGAACTCAGCAAACCAACGAAACTCTGGTTTCCGGCGTCGGCCAGGTCCACCTTGAAGTCCTCGGCGAAAAAATTAAACGAAAATTCGGCGTGGAAATGGCACTCAAAACTCCAAAAGTACCATACATGGAAACCATTAAAGGCAAAGCCAGAGTTCAGGGCAAACATAAGAAACAGACCGGCGGCCACGGGCAATTCGCCGACAGTTGGATCGAGATGTCCCCCCTGCCCAACGGCGGCTTTGAATTTGAAGACAAAATTGTCGGCGGGGTTATTCCCAAACAATACATTCCCGCGGTTGAAAAAGGAATCATTGAGTCCATGGTAAAAGGCGTTATCGCCGGTTACCCGATGACTGATATCAAGGTTGCCCTGGTTGACGGCTCATTTCATGCCGTCGATTCTTCTGAAATGGCTTTTAAAATTTCCGGCGCCCTGGCTTTCCGGAAAGCGGCCCAGGAAGCTAAACCTGTCCTGCTGGAACCGATCATGGAAATGACCATCCGTTGTCCAAAAGACTGTGTCGGGGATATTATCGGAGACCTGAATGGTCGCCGCGGCAAGGTGATGGGCATGGACTCTGAGATCAAGAACGAAGTAATTTCAGCCCAGGTACCGATGTCCGAAATCCTGCGCTACGCACCAGATCTCACCTCAATCACCGGCGGCCGTGGTTCTTTCAAGTCTACTCTCTCTCATTATGAAGAGGTCCCAGCCAATATGACTGAAAAAATCATCGCGCAAGCACAACAGGAAGATTAACCATTTTATCAAAACCAAGCTCTGCTGGATCAGGCGAATCAATGGTTGTTGTTTACAGTTGAGGAGTGCTTACCGTAAGTGACAAGGGATCTCGAGGGGAAAGAGAAGATACCAGCGGTCCGGCCCTTAAAAAATTGGTAGCGTTGTCAACAGGAGACCCAAGGAATTGCTCTCCGTTTCTCAGCTGTTTAACCCTTTAAGCATCGAACCCATTGTAATAGTAGGCGAGCCGGACTTTGGTTACATTCAGCGCCCCTTCCGTGCTCCACTTGCTC
>JAHJIY010000041.1 GCA_018823175.1 Pseudomonadota bacterium | reverse complement strand
TATCCCCAGCGCCAGCTCCATCGGCCTGCGGGTTAAATTGCCGATCTTGCAACTTGAGCATGGCGCGGTGTTCACCAGCTCAAAGAGCAACCAGATCAGCTCATGGTATCCGGAAAAGGAACATGGCCTGTTTACCTATTTCTTCCTGAAACACATTAAAGATACAGTGGAGGCCGGCCGAGAGGTAACAGTCGGCGGACTGAGCAACGCCTTAAACGACGTGGAAAGCGTCAACGATTACTCCTTCCTGCTCTATCAACGCAGCCAGCAGCCGGAGGTTCTTGGCGATCACAATCTGGTGCTGGTTGGTAAGGAATAGAAAAGTGAATAGTGACGAGTAAATAGTAAATAGTGACGAATTTTACTTTTTGTCACTATTTACTCGTAACTGGTCACTTTCTAATAAATACCAGAAACCCTAAAGCAAAGAAAAAATCATGAAAAAATTAATTACCATGTTTGCGGTTCTGATGCTGTTGATCTCCACCACGGCTCAGGGCAAGATGTATCGCAGCCCGGACCAGATTGAGCCGGAGCTGATCAAGGAAGAGGTGCTGGCCCCCAGTTCATCAACGGTTGAGGCCAAAAAAGAAAAGTCCGGTTCCAGCTGGTGGAAATGGGGCCTGGGTCTCCTGGCCGTTGGCGCCATCGGCGCGGCCGCCGGGGGCGGTGGCGGAGGGGGCGGCAGTAGCCCAACGCCAACCGCTGATCCGACCACGGGTAGCGGCACGGTCAGCTGGTAAAACTTTTGGTACAGACTAAAGACAGTTTGGTAAAAATATCCTTTTTAGGAACGATGAGAACAAATGTTGGATATGGCACGCTCATTCCAACCTAAACCTGAACAACCAAAGAGTCATGTTGACTCTTTTTTATCCATTAAAATATCGGTTGAGAGTCCTATGAAATTTATCAATAAAAAAACCATTGGCGTTTTTACCATCCTGGCCCTTTTTATCTTTGTTGCCTGTGGCGGCGGCAAAAACGATGCAACCGATAACACCGGTTCCGCTTCCCTGCATCTGGTATGGCAAGATGAATATACCGGCAACAATGATCGTAGCCTGAATCTAGCAGTCAATGACAACTTGATTCCGGCCGGGGTGGTAAAGATCAGGGTGATTTTCTGGGCCGATGGTAGGGATCAGATCCAAGCCGATTTTCCAGTGGAAGCCCACCAAGGCACAATCAACGACATCCCGGTCGGCCTGTGGGCCGTAACAGTCGATGGCATTGATTCTCGCGAAACCACCCTTTATTACGGCCAGATCAACGACATCACCATCACCGGCGGCCAGACCACGGCCTGCGGGACCGTGATCATGGAGGAGGTCACCAACCAGGGCAATGATATTGACAATGATCATGACGGTTATACCGAGAACCAGGGTGACTGTGACGATTTAAATAACACCATTCATCCAGGCGCAATCGAGATCTGCGGCGATGGGATTGATCAAGACTGCTTTAACGGTGATCTGATTTGCGCGACTGACCCTACTGATCTTGATGAGGACGGCTACACCGTGATTCAGGGGGATTGTAATGACAATGATAGTTCAATTTATCCCGGCGCCTACGAGTATTGCGAAGACGGCACCGACCAGGATTGCAATGGCAGTGATCTGGCCTGTCCAACCAACCCCAATGATATTGATGATGATCTGGACGGCTATACCGAATACCAGGGTGATTGCAATGACTATGATAATTCAATCCACCCCGACGCCCCCGAGATTTGCGGCGATGGAATTGATCAGGACTGCGCCGGTGGTGACCTTGTTTGCGCGACAACTGGCACAGTTATCTCCGCCGGGCAAATCTGGATGGATAAAAACCTGGGCGCTTCTCGGGTTGCAATAAGTTTCAATGATTCCGAGGCCTATGGCGATCTTTATCAGTGGGGAAGAGGAACAGACGGCCACGAGAAACGGACTAGTTTTACCACCACAACCCTCAGTTCATCGGATACTCCCGGCCATGGCAGTTTCATCACAATTGACAGTTCCCCATACGATTGGCGGAGTCCGCAAAACGATAATCTCTGGCAAGGGGTTAACGGCACCAATAATCCTTGCCTAGCCGGATTCCGACTGCCGACCGAGACGGAATGGCAAACGGAGCGTGCCTTATGGTCATCAGCTGATCGTAGCGGTGCCTTTGTCTCATCTTTAAAGCTTGTCTCGGCCGGGCACCGCGACAGGTACGATGGGTCGATCGACGGCGCAGGTACCGACGGTGGATACTGGAGTAGTACGGTCAATGGCGATCTTGACAGCTTCTTGTACTTCGACAGCGGCGTTGCCAGCATACTCAGCAACCGCCGTGCTGTCGGGTTTAGCGTTCGTTGCATTAAGGACTGAGTGTTACCATAAAAAATCAAAGGGGTCAGATCTTTGCTTGGCTCTTGCCTCTTTTTTTACAAATAATAACGAGATTTTGGGTATTCAGAAATCTGCTGTTTTCAGGATTACTTGAGATAAAAATCCACCGAGCCGCCCATCAAAATGACAGCCATGTAAGCTGCATTCGATGCACCTTTCCCTTGCAACCCTCCGGCCCCCTTTCTGCTCCAAAACTTGACGCTCCCCGCGTGCGATATTTTGACCATACCCTACCTACCTGCCGACCAAAATGGTGCGCCAAGCGTACCCTCTGACGAACAAGAAAAACATTGCGTACAGAAATAGGTACGCGTATATTATCTATAGGAGGTGTGTCATGAATGCCATTAATTACACAACGTTTCGCAACAAACTATCAGCCACAATCGATCAGGTAAATAGAGACCACAGCCCGATCCTGGTGACTCGCCAGAAGGGTAGCCCGGCGGTTATCATGTCTCTTGAAGATTTCAAATCCTACGAAGAAACGGCCTACTTGATGCGTAGCCCCAAAAATGCCGAACGATTAATCCAGGCAATTGAACAGTTGGAAGCAGGGGAGGCGGTCGAGCGGGAGATTATTGAAGAATGAAATTGTCATGGGCCGACAAAGCCTGGGAAGATTACCTTTATTGGCAACAGACCGACAAGAAAATCATGAAAAGAATTAACCTCCTTATTAAAGAAATTCGAAGAAACCCCTTTACCAGCATCGGCGACCCGGAGCCTTTACGATTTTCCTGGACAGGTTACTGGTCGCGACGGATAAACAAGGAACACCGTTTTGTTTATCGAGTAAAGAATAACGAGTTGCTTATTGCCCAATGTCGCTTTCACTATTAACAATTATCACTAGCCCGCAGGTTGGGTGAGCCATGCAGGGTGCATTCAAGGCACCTTTTCCTGAAATACTCCAACAAGCCCCCTGAAGCGTAAACCAGATCGACACAGTTTGTGCAGCCGTGTAGGGTGCATTCAATGCACCTTCCTTTAAAATTATTCGGCCCCCTTTCTGCTCCAAAAATTAGCACTACCATCGTTACGATATTTTTGGCCATGTCATCTACCGACCTGCCGACCAAAATGATGCGCCGAGCGCACCCTACAACTGCTGGCCGAATTCGAGCATTCATCGAGACAAGGCGATGGCCAATCTTTTCTGAGATTTCCCGAACGAATGCAAAGAGGTTCCCGGTCTTCCTGTAATGCACAAAAACTTGACATACCATATATG
>JAHJIY010000010.1 GCA_018823175.1 Pseudomonadota bacterium | reverse complement strand
CACAAAAGAGGAACTCGTTAGCCGGATCTATCAAGGTATCTCAGAAATTAATAAGGCTCCTGTGGTATACCGGTGGCGTTATAAAATGGATGAAATTGCCACCGCTTGATGTGTAACGTTAATTATGGAACTATATACTAGCAATTATAGCTCGTTAGTCTGCTTGTCAAAATCCGGGGCACTGCTGAATAAATTTCGAGGGTATTGCAAATAGAGGATAAGAATTGCAACCCGGTTCGTCTCACCCTGAAGGGAAGAGCTGAATCGGGTTTTTTTATTTGATCTTTGCTTGACTCGAAGGCCTTGGAACTAATACGCTAAGGTTGGTGTTCGATGCACGATAGATTGGCTTAAAGTCAGGATGGAGACTTTGCAATGAGCTATAACTGGGCGGACCGCAGAAAACATGAGCGGGTCTATTTTCTGCCGACGGATGACGTGACCGGCAGCATAAGTCTTCTGGATAGACAGGAATCCATAACCGTCCCTGTCCTGAATATGAGCCTGGGAGGCTTGTATTTTACGATAAAGCGGAGCAATTCTTTGTCATTTAAAGCAAATAATACAATCGTTCTTAACGAAATAAAAACCGCCGGCACGTTTGATCTCACGGCCAATATTATGCTGGAGGTGAGAAGGGTTCAAAATCATAATGTGTTTGAGTTTGTGGGATATGGCTGTGAATTTGTCGAGATGAACGAACAGACCGCGAATAAACTGGCCAGATTTTTAAAATGGGAACTGGCCAAAGTCGTGGTTGATCAAACCCGAGTTGTATTTGATCAAAGATGATTGGTGTAACTGAAAAGTTGTAATCGGTAAAGGTGGCAGGTTGATCTTTCAGTTTGGCTATTTGGTGGTTTTTTTGGTTTTTCTTCTTTTTGTTCCGGGCGGATCTGTTGGTGCGAAGTGTGGTCTTTTATCTTGAGTCGTCTTCTCCATGAGTGTATGTCGTTGTTCTTGTCTCTCGCTTGAATTTTTGGGTACATGAATTTGTTGGCCGGTTTCGCGGTCCAGGCCGGAAACATACATGGCGGTAGAGATCGTGCCGGGGGTCGGGGTGAAATCCTGGGGTTGCCTTGCCGTAATGCCGAGTTCTTTCAACTTTCGGGCCATATTTCTCATCTCGGCGGCGGTACAGCCGGGATGGGCCGAAATGACATAAGGATTGAAATGTATTTCATGGTTACTGTCGGTTGCGATCTTTCGGCAGTAATTTAGAAACTCAGACAGCATCATGCTCCCGGGTTTATGCATTAACCGGAGGACTTCTTTTTCGGTATGTTCCGGTGCGATCTTCATGGCGCCTGGGGTATGGTGGAGGATCAGTTCCTTGAGCAGGCGAGGGGTCTTGAGCAATAACTCCATTCGCAGGCCCGAGGAAACAAAAACATGTTTTACCCCTTTTACCTTGCTGCTTTTCTGCAGAAGATCAATCATGACCTCTTCGTTAATTTGCAGGTTTTTACATAATTTAGGGTAGAAACAATCCTGTTTTTTGCACCCGGTAATCCGGCATGAAGTGCCGTAAAGATTGGCGGTCGGCCCTCCCAGGTCGCTGATCGTTCCCTTGAAGTCTGCCATCCGGCTGATTAGTTCTATTTCTTTTAAAATTGAAGATGGGGTGCGGCTGATCACACGTGGTCCCTGGTGTCTGGTGATTGCGCAAAATGAACAATTGCCGGAACAGCCGCGGACAATGGTGGCCGAGTGTCTGATCATCCGGTAGGCGGGAACATCTTTGGCCGAAGGATGGGGGGCGCGGCAAAAGGGCAGGGAGTATAGGCGGTCAAGTTCGACGACGGTGAGCGGGGTTGCCGGTTGGTTCTGCAGGAGCCAGTTTGTTTTTTGTCGTTGCAAAACGGGAGTTTCGCTTAAGGACCTGGCGTGTTCATCCAGCAGAAGCTCTGATTTGAGGAATAAAGCGGCATCTTTGACGATGTTTTGATGGGTTGGCAGAATAAGGGCTGAACTGCCGAGCTGCCGGTCATGGTATGCGTTGTCGGTCAGTCGTTCACAGGTGCCGGCAATGGCCTGGATTGGGGCGCCGCTTTGCAGGCGGCGTGCGATTTCGAGCACCGCTTTTTCTCCCATCCCGTAGACTAGGAGGTCTGCCTTGGCATCGGTCAGAATCGAGTTGCGGATTTTGGCCTGTTGGTAATCATAATGGACAAAACGGCGTAATGACGCCTCGATGCCGCCCAGAACAACTGGCGTTTGCGGATAGGCGTTTTTGGCCAGATTTGTATAAAGGATTGAGGCCCGGTCCGGCCGGCGGCGGAATTTTTTTTCCTTTTGTTCGCCAAAATATGGGTTGCCCTGGGGCGAGTAGGCGTCCTGATCGCGGACCTTTTTGTTGCCTGAATAGTTCGCCACGATTGAATCGAGGTTGCCGGCGGTAATTCCGTAAAAAAGCCGGGGTGGGCCGAATTGCTTGAAATCATCGATATTGTGGTGGCGGGGTTGGGCCAGGATTGCGACCTTGAAACCATGGGCCTCCAGCCATCTGCCGATCAGGGCGACGCCGAAAGCGGGGTGGTCGATATAGGCGTCACCGGTCACCAGGATGATGTCCGCCTGATCCCAGCCCCGGGCGGCCATCTCTTTTATGCTGGTCGGCAGGAAATTATTAGTCATTTTAAAAGGGATGAATCACGGGCCGGAATTGTTGCGTATCCTCTTGAGTTGCGGTTTTTCATAAATGAATTAACCATAGCATAAATAATCGAGACCGGCCATCGGTTAGTATTTCGGCGGCGGAATTTTACCTGGCGAGATATTCCTGATATTATATCTTTTATGATTGATAAAAAAATAAATATTCTGGTGGTTGATGATTCAACGGTTATGCGGATGATTATTGTCAAACACCTCAAAATTATGGGCTTTGAAAACATCGTGCAGGCCCCTGATGGGGTTGCGGCCCTGGAGATTATTCAACAGGGCGGGATTGATCTGATTCTTTCTGATTGGTGTATGCCCCTGATGTATGGTATTGATCTTTTAAAGGCAGTGCGGGCCGATGATGCCATGAGCCGGATCCCTTTTATCATGATTTCTGCCGAGGCCCAGGATCACCTGATTAATATGGCTCGGGCGGAGGGCGTTTCGTACTATATTATCAAGCCTTTTACTCAGGCCGTGCTGCACGCGGGGGTGGCCCATGTTCTCTGCCGCCCTCCAGCAGATTCCCCCTGATTTTTGCCGGGAAGCGGAGATGAGAGCGGGAGTTAATTTCAGTGCTTTGGGCGCTCAATAAATAATTTATGCGTTTTGTTATTCATATGGTTTTGCATTTGGCAGCGCCCGGCATCACGGCGCGTCTGTTTTTTAGTAAATTATGGTTAAGGGCTTGGATCATCATGGTCCTGACCATGGCGGTCGATCTGGATCACTTGCTGGCCGAGCCGGTGTTTGACCCCAACCGATGCGGGATCGGGTTTCATCCATTACATTCGTTGGTCGCCATTTTTATTTATGGGGTGGCGGCTTTTTTCCCGGTGACCAGGGTCATCGCCTGCGGCCTTTTACTTCATATGGTGCTGGATGGTCTGGATTGCCTTTGGCTTAATTGGTAGGGTCCTGATATGGCCTGGCTTAAAATTACTTTTCCGGTTTCCAAAATTACAACCTATCTATTTGTCCCGTTGGGTGTCGCTTTTATTCTGGCATATTTCGGGGCGATGGCCGGGGTGACCGGCGCATTTTTGTTGCTGCCTTTTCAGATCAGCGTTCTCGGCTATATGGGGGCCGGGGTCTCGGCTACCAACTTTGTCTATAATCTTTTTGCCATTCCCGGTACGGTCAGCCGCTATGCCCAGGAAGGTCGTTTGAACTGGGCCTTGGCTCTGGTGATCAGCGGCGGCAGTCTGCCAGGGATTATTATCGGTTATTGGGTCCGGATGCGGTATCTTACCGATCCGCGCTTTTTTAAACCATTTGTCGGATTGGTTCTGTTGTATCTGGCCTGGATCGTTGGGCGCGGAATTCTGCGGGAACGTCTGAAGATAAAAAAAGATCTGCCGGACCGGTCAGCCCGGATATGCGGGGTGAAAGTTGGTCTGACCAGAGTGAGTTATGATTTTGATGCCCAGACTTACAGTTTTGACCCGAGAACCCTTTCCTTGGTTTCGTTGGTTGTCGGGGTAGTAGGCGGGGCTTATGGCATCGGGGGGGGCGCGATTCTGGCGCCGTATTGTGTTTCTGTTTTACGGTTGCCGGTCCATAGCGTGGCCGGTGCCTCGTTGTTCGGCACCCTTGTTTGTTCGATTGTCGGGGTGATTGTTTATCATGCCGGGGCAGTATTCGTCGGATCCGGTTCCCGGCCTGATTATCTTCTTGGGGCTCTTTTTGGCCTTGGGGGATTGCTCGGTGGGTATTTGGGGGCGCGAACCCAAAAATATATCCCGCAAAGACCAATTAAGATCGGGTTGTTTATTGTGCTGCTTTTTGTGGCGGTTCGTTATCTGCTGGTCGCTTTCGCTTAATTCAGGTGCTGGTCAAGACCGGCTTCCTTTTTTTGTTTCTTGTTTTCATACATAAGAAGATCAGCCTTTGACATCAGATCTTCGATGTTACATGGGGCTTCCGGGTCGTAATGGACAATGCCGATACTCAGCAGCACCTTGTATTGGCGATTTTTTAAAGAATTTGCCTGGTTGATATTTTTTTCCAGCCGTTTTATCACCGAATTTTCGTTTTTGGTGTTCTTTTTGTCGGTGAGCAGGACCACAAATTCATCGCCACCGACCCGGCCGATCAGGTCTGCTTCCCGAAAGGTTTTTTTCAGGATCTCGGTAGTTTCAATCAGGGCTTCATCGCCGTATTTGTGTCCCAGGTTATCGTTAATCCACTTCATGTTGTCAAAATCTACGTAAACCAGAAATATCTCGCCCAGACTTCGGCAGGCAATCTTTAACTGTTTGTCGGCCAGGGTCAGAAAACCGCGGCGATTAAAAATCCCGGTCAGGTCATCGGTGACTGACATCTGATGGAGCTGGGACATCCCTTTTTTTCGTTCGGTGATATCATGCATGAAAAGGGTGATTTCATGGTGGTCGTCAGCCTTGGTGAGGGCAACCGCCAGTTCTACCGGCACTTCGTATTCGTCGCGGTACATGACGCTTGCTTCAATCCGTTTGCCGAAAACATTGCCGCGCGAACCTGAAATTACTTCCTGAAATCTGGATTTATGCATATTACGGTAGCGTTCCGGCATGATCTTGAAGATCGGTTGGCCGATGATTTCGTTTGAACTCCAGCCGCAAAGCAGTTCCGCCTGACTGGGCCATTTGACGATTCTTGCCTGATCGTCAACCACAATGATGGCATCGACCGCGGTCTCGACAATGGCATTGTAGCGGGATTTGTCGGGAGAATTACCTGCGAACTGGCTTTCGATTTCCGAAAGTCTGTTTTCAAGCTCTTCATAGGTTGGCTTCTTGACCATTATCTTTTCCCCCGTTCAAACTAAAGAAAAATGTGCACCTTTTCAGAATATTTGGTGGGTTAGGGCACAAAGATATTAATGGTAGAAAGCAACCAGGTCAAGACATATTTTGTGTAGTAAAAACAAATATTTACAAGTGGGGATATTGTTTGTCCGGTGCGGGTGCGGGTTTGTCCCGATTTAGTTTTAGGTAGAATAATCAGTTTGAAATCGGGAGAGGATTAAACCCGTGGTCGGTGAAATATTTTAATCGGATTGGTCGGTTCAGCAATTAATTTTTGGGTGAAAACATCTGGCAGTCGAGACCTGAACTGATAAAGGTCACGATGGCAGGAATCTGGACTGATTTAAACGACATGGCCCGGCAGCCGTATGGGCGAGATTTTTCGTGGGTTATATAGAAATGAATGCATTTAAAGCAGTTGGGGGGTGCGGAGTTTGGTTGTCTGGTCACGATTTATTCTTTGCCAGAAGGTGGGCTTTTTTTAGTCCGGCTAGCAAAACGAAACGTCCGAGCGGCACGACCTGGCAGGGAAAACTGTTAACAAAAAGCGGGTTGTCGCATAGACCGCCGGAAAGGTAGATCTTTTCCGGGGAACCGGCAAACCGGCAGGCATTAATCGCGATTCCTTTCACAAACCGGGCCACGGCTTCGTCGCCCGGCACGCCTGAGGTAATGGCGTCAAAGATATGGCTCATGCCCAGGACACCGCAGGTTATCGAAAAAGTTTTTTCAGGCACCTGCATGGTTTTGAAGTCCAGGTCGTAATAACGTTCCAGTAACTCAATGGTGAAACCCATGGAGGCGCCACACTCGGCGTTCCATCCCATGTCCTTCATCTTGCCGTTTTCATAGATCACATACTTGATGTCCCGGCTGCCGCAGTCGAGCAGCAAGTAGTTTTTCTCTTTGATTAATTCTTCGCCGCCCCGAGCCAGGGCGATGAGTTCGTTGATATAATTGTCGCTGAACCGGTGACCATTATGACCGGTGCAAAGGTCTACCCTGGTTTGACTTTTCAGTTCCTTGGAGGGAACGATTGTCGGTTGCGGGTCAGGCGTATCCAGATCGAGAAATTTTGAGTAAGAGGTGCCGAAATCAGCCAGGATCATATTTTGACCCCCGAAAGTTCGAAAAATGCCTGGATTTTGGCCCTGGCACTGCTACCGGTATGGACATCGATATCAAGGTAAAGGGCCCGGGGATGTTTATTGGCAAGCATCCGGGCCAGCGCGGTTTTGGCGCAAAAGGACTGGGCAAAGAAAATGGTCGGTACTTCAGGGTTGTAGAGGGCTTCCAGGTCGGCATCGGCTGGGGTTTTGTTTTCCATGCAGCGGGTCCAGCCATAGACATGGGTGGTGTCGGGGAACAGTTTCATAATCGAAAAATCCCGGGGTGGCACTCCCCAGAAACCGGCGGTCGGGTGGCACGGGTCGGGCGGATTTGTGAGTGGTACCGGTGATTTCACTCCCTCGGTAATGGCAACCAATTTTTCAGTCGGGTTCATTCGGGTGAGGCAGAGCGGGTAGCCGAAGCCCTGATGGTCATTGTTGCTGGTCCTGATAATTGGGATCTTGAGATTTTCTTTCAAGATGGTTGATACGTGAAAAGCCGCGTCGCACTTGCCCGGCCCGGTGTCGATAAAGATGGCATCCAGTTTTAGATTCATGGCGTTGATCACCACGGTGCGCAGGATGGCGCAATAGACCCGGGGCAGGTAAGGCACGGAATTTTCCAGATCAGCCTTGACCAGGATGGCGTCAAGATCGTGGATAATTATGTTATTGTCATGTAGTGCCTGAATGGTTGGCAGCGGTGGCACACCGACGATCCCCACCTGTTGCAGCTTGTTGTTATGTATGATGTCTTGCCAGTTTTCCGACATAAATTTCTCTAAATCAATTTTTAAAAACCGTTATATATGAGCCTCTTGCAAAATGACCAGTTCAACAGGTTTGACAAAGTCAACCTGTCGTATTTTGGTCTCTCAAGCAGACAGACCAAGACTTTCAACACCTATTTTGCTGATTTTTCGTGAATATTATGCCCGCATGGGCGCAATT
>JAHJIY010000040.1 GCA_018823175.1 Pseudomonadota bacterium | reverse complement strand
CAGCCAGTCGACATGATATGAGTTGCATCCGGCATTGTATTAGCGCTTTATTGTAAGTTCGAGGTGCTACATCAATTTTTATAAAATTACGGGCGAAAAATCACGGGTATTGCAAGCTCTCGCTCCGACAGGCTCCTAGTCAAATGGAATATTGTTTTATGGGCCGGGATGGTATGGGTTTTTATAAGTAGTACCATTCTGGTTTAATCTGTTGGGAAGGGTGATTTCTTAGCTGATTTGTTATTATTTTTCGTTCAGTATAGCCTTCCTGAAAGTACGACTGGATCAAGATAGCGGAATTTGCACATGGTGCATATTGTTATCAGACAAAGCCGACCGGTGAATTTGGTGAAAAATTTATAATAACCAGTATTATTTATAGCTCTGATTATCGGCGGAATACATATTTGTAAATGCTTGCCATCTCTTTGTTCCCCTGCTTTTGCGGCCTGAAGTGATCTTGGAATCAGTATCTGATTTTGTGGGTCATAAAGATATTGACACGACAATAAAAATATATCACCATGTGTCCCCCGCGTTCAGGAAGGAAATAGTGAGTTAGTTACCTTCTTATTTGGGACATGATTTGTCCAAATGAAAATAGCGAAAAGTCAAGTCGGGACGTGGCTCAGTCTGGTAGAGCACAGCGTTCGGGACGCTGGGGTCGGAGGTTCGAATCCTCTCGTCCCGACCATTTTTGTTTTCCCAAAGTTTTTCCCCAGTTTATCTTGCTGTCTCATTCTCATCTATATCCGTGTCTTACCGCTAAGGTTATCCAAGTCTTGTTAGTGCTCCTTTGTGATGTTGTCGGCGCAAACTGTTTTGAAGGCGCCTATGGGTTAAACTACACAACGCGGTAATCATCTGCGGCTGAAATTATTCTTTTGATCTCTCGTGAAATCTTTGTTTCGCTTTGTCTAATATTTTTGTGATATAGTATTTTTACTATGTAAATGATGATTCTTTAAGGTTGTTTTTGTTTATCATTTCTCAGTTAATTTTGTGCAAAGTTGTCGACATTGTAAAGGAACGATCAGTTCAAATATAGTGTCTCTTGTCTCGTTGTTTTAATTCCGTGCAATTTTGTTGTTTTTGATTTTTCGGGATCATTTATCTTGGGGAGATTTTATGGCTGATAATGATAAGCTTCAGCAAAATTGTGATAATGAAAAGTTAAAGGGAAAACATCGTAAAGATGATTTCTGGATGTTTAATTGTTCTGATGAGAATATTTTTGGTTGCCTGATTCGCAAATGTCTGGATACCAGTATAACCGGTAAACTTGTAGGAATGCTGGTTGTCTCCCTTTTAGGTTTTACCCTTGTTATTATTCAAAATACGGTTGCTCTTAATAAAATTGAGCACCTTAATCATGAAGTCCAACGCGTCAGTATCCCTCAATATAAAGTTTCTCAATATATTCTGCGTAGTATAAACGGGTTCAAAATCTCATTGCTGCATATTATGAATCAGAAGGATATTGACGAGAATGATCTCAATGTTTTAAGCAATCAGCAACGGCTCGCTGATTTAGAGAAGAGGATATTGGCTTTGAAAAACGGCGGCACTATTATGGATTTTGCCAAGGACGCCCAGAAAACATTGGATGTTTTTACGGTTGAGCCGACGGATAATCTGGAAATCAACCAGATTATAGCTGATATTATAGCTGAATATTATTCACTAGATGAGGCATTTCGTTATTTTGTCGATGCGCGTCTTGGTGAAGAGGAGGGCTCGTCTGAGGATGAGTTGCTAGATGATCTTCTTGACTGTTTGGATGATGTGCAGGATGAGGTCACTTCGTTAGCGGTTTTGATTAATGAAAGACATGAAAGCGCGTTCAGGGAAAATGCGGAGATAATAAAGCAATCGCAATTTAATTCGATTGTGACCGGGATTTGCATTGCCATAATTCTAACGATCGGCACTATTCTTTATATTATGCTGATTGTTATCCCTCTAAAAGATATTCTTGAGAAAATCAAGCACATAGCCAAGGGCGATGGTGACCTGGCGCAGAGTATTGAAGTGAAGACTCATGACGAGGTAGGGCAGCTCGCCAGACAGCTTAATATCCTGGTAGATAATATCTTCAGTATTAATTCATTTAAGGCGGTTATCGAGGAAGAGGAGTCGACTACTGAGGTTCATCAGCGCCTGGCAAAGCTTCTCCGTGAGCGGTATAGTTTTGACAAGATGTTCCTCTATGAATTGACCGGCAGTAAAAATTCCATGTCGGTGGCATATTCCTCCGATATCAGGGATGTGTGCAGTCCGGACATCCTTGATGACTGCAATACCTGTCGGGCCAAGAGGACCGGGCATTCCATCTCCTCTGTTCAATATCCTGATATTTGTAAAAAATTCCCCCATGCTGATCGGATGGAACATCACTGCATTCCAATGATCGCCAGTGGTCGAGTGGTGGGGGTAGTGCAATTTTTGGTGTCTAAAAACTCTTCGCAGGAAGAATTGCGGGAATTTGAGATCCAGGTCAAGAGAGCTGAGCGTTATATTAAAGAAGCTACTCCGGTTATTGAGGCGAAACGTTTTGCCTCCGCCCTTCAGGAAACAACGTTAAAGGATCCCATGACTGATCTTTATAACCGGCGCTTTCTGGAAACATATACCGATACCTTGGTGGCCAGCACTTTGCGGCGCAAAAGCAATGTCGGGATTTTGATGTGCGATATGGACTTTTTTAAGGAAGTCAATGATACCTACGGTCATGAGACAGGTGATGTCGTTTTGATTAAAACCTCGGAAGTACTAACCAGTTGTGTCCGGGCTTCTGATCTTGTTATTCGTTATGGCGGCGAGGAATTTTTGGTACTGCTGATTGATGTCAATGATCGCGATTCGATTGAGGAATTGGCAGAGAGAATTCGTCTTGCAATGGAGGAGACCATAATAAAGATTCCGGATGGGACTCTAAAAAAGACGATGAGTATCGGTTTTAGTGAGTTCCCTGGTGATACCGAAGGTTTCTGGGAGGCAATCAAATTTGCCGATGTGGCGCTGTATCGTGCCAAAGAGCAGGGGCGGAATAAGGTGGTCGGCTTTACCAAAGATATGTGGGAGCAGAATGCATATTAAAGCTGAGTTGAGCCGTTTAACCGGCTCAAACCGATAAGCGAGTTTGCGAGACATCGAGACTGATGCGCCCCGAAGGAAGTGTCCCCTTCAAGGGGGGATTGAACAGAACCCTTGGGGTGTGTTTGTGGTATAAGGTTTTTTAATATCTGTAACCCGGCAGGACAGGCTGCCGTTATGTAATAAAATTTCCAGTTTTTCCTCGAGTGTAACCTGATCGGTTGACCTGACAACTTCTCCTTCTTGGGACCGGGTTATTGAATAACCTCTCCCCAATACCGCCAGCGGGCTTACCGCGTCAAGCAGAGAGGCGGCTTTTTGTAGCGCCGCTTTTTTCCTTTCGATCTGTAAGTGGGCCATCAGACAAAGTTTTTTGTATATTTCTTTGATGTATTGATTTTGGACCTTCAGCCGATTTTCCGGGCTGAATTTGAGCAGGTTTCCCTTTTGTTTTTCCAGCCCCGAGGTTTTTTCGCGCAATTGTCCTGCCAAGGCATGGGTCATGATTGTTCTGGCGTGGACCAGTTCCCGGCTAAAGTGTGACAAGGCCGTAGTTGGATCGCCAAGGATGCGTCTATGATCAAGGATAATTCCTTGCAGTTGGTTGATTTGGTTGGTGAAAATTGAAGCCAATCGGTTTTCCAGAATGGATACTTTTTGCTTAAGTGCTTTTTGGTCAGGGATTACTGCTTCTGCTGCGGCCGTCGGGGTGGCGGCCCGGTAGTCGGCGACAAAATCGCTGATCGTGAAGTCAATCTCGTGACCAATCGCCGAAACAATCGGAATAGTGGAGGCAAAAATGGCCCGGGCCACCTGTTCTTCATTGAAGGCCCAGAGATCTTCAATGGAACCGCCTCCCCGGCATAGAACGATAATATCTGATTTGCCTCTTTTGTTTATTTCGAAAATCGCCTCGGCAATCTGTTTTGCGGCCCCTTCTCCCTGAACGCGTACTGGAAATACCTCAAGGGAGAGGCCCGGAAATCTGGTGCGGGCCACTTTGGTAAAGTCCTGCAGGGCGGCTCCATCGGGAGAAGTAATCAGGGTAACAAGTTCGGGCAGGAACGGTAGTTTTCGTTTGAGTTGCTGGTCAAATAATCCTTGTTCAGCCAGCATGTTTTTGAGTCTTTCAAAGGCTATCTGTAGCGCTCCAGTTCCTTTACTGTCTATGGTGTCGATGATTATCTGGTATTCTCCCCGCTGTTCATAAACGGAAATCCGGCCCCGACAAATAATTTGCATGCCGTTTTCCGGGGATCGGCCCAGGTAACGTTGTTGCGGTTTGAACATTACGGCCTTGATCTGTGCTTCCGCATCTTTCAAGGTGAAATAAAGGTGTCCGGAGTGGGGTTGGCGCAGATTGGAAATCTCTCCTGCTACGGTAACAAAAGGGAACTCCGTTTCAAGCAGCCCTCTTATTGATCTGGTAATTTCTGAAACAGATTGAATTCTGGTGGAATATGAGGTCAGCATTTTTTAAATATTCAGCCAATAGTTCGAAGGTTAATTTTGGGATTAATTTGTTTCGGAGGTTGACTCTGAAACAAGACGGATAACCATATTTTTTTATTTTACCGCCGGGATGGGTAAAATCACAGATGATTTTTTTTGTTCTTAAAGTTATATTATCCATCTTGTTACATATTGGTCCGAATAATTATGCGGGTCAGTCTTGTTCGGGACCTGAGGAAATGGTGTTCTTATCTTTTGTGTAGTGTAACCTTTTATCAAAGGACGGTTAAATGAGTCAACAGGATATATTCGATAGTAAGATTATTCGGCAGGCTGAACAGTCCGGCCCTCATAAGTCAAGCACCCTTCTTGATGAGTTGGGGCTTCCTCCTAAACTGACTTCCTATATCAAAAAAAATATCAAACAGATCCAGCTTGTGGGTGTTTGTTTTATGTTATTGGTGGTTGCCTGGAGTGTGTTTGATTACTATTTAGAAAATAAAAGGAGTGAGTCCTCCACGATGCTTACCGCGGCCATGCAGGAAAGTGATGATCTGCTGCGGGCTGATCTTCTCGCTGCGGTGGTTGATCGTCACTCCTCTACCGATGCTGCGATATGGGCCAGACTTGAACAATCACATATATCAGAACGGTCGGGGGACTATGTGAAGGCGATTGCCGGATATGAGACGATTCTGGGTGATCTTTCGACCGGGAGTCCTTTGTTGCCTCTTGTCCGATATAGTGTTGCCGTTGCTTGTGAAAATCAGGGAGAACTGGATAAGGCCCTTAAGTATTATGGGGATATTGTTCAGTTTGAAGGTTTTGCAACACAGGGATATGCTTCCCAGGGCAGGGTTTATGAAAAGAAGGGAGATTTGGTCAAGGCAATAGAGGCTTATGAAAAGGCAGGCGATATCGTTGGTCCTGAACAGGCCCTGATTAAAAACAGACTTAAATATCTGCAGGCTGCCGCAGGCAAGGTTGGGTCGGAAACATCTGCCAATTAATGTCTTGTCGGTCAACGTTTTTATGTTTGCAAGATCTTTTGTTTGAGTCATCACATCTTTTAAACGGATGTGGCGAGTTGCTCAAAATGACTCAATCGTTTTTTTGGGAATAGAGGGTCTTGCAAGCTTTGCAGGATAGATAGTAATGGAAGTTATCCGCTCTTTGCCCCGGATGACCGAATGGTCTGATCAGATGGTCAGGGCAGGGCGGTCGATAGCATTTGTGCCGACCATGGGATATTTTCATGAAGGTCATCTTAGTCTGATGCGGATGGCCCGGAAGCAAGCCGAATGTGTTGTTGTGAGTCTTTTTGTTAATCCCATTCAATTTGGTCCTGCAGAGGACTTGTCTCATTATCCTCGTGATTTCGAACGCGACAAAGCTATGGCTGCCCGGGAAGGGATCGATGTCTTGTTTTCCCCGGAAGTTAAGGAGATGTATCCTGAGGGTGCCCTTAGTAAGGTTACGGTCGACAAGCTTGGTCTGACCTTGTGTGGAGCCAGTCGGCCCGGCCATTTTGACGGAGTGACCACGGTGGTTGCCAAGTTGTTTAATCTTGTCCGACCTCAGTGTGCTGTTTTTGGCAGTAAGGATTTTCAGCAATTGGCTATTATCAGAAGGATGGTTAAGGATTTGAACTGGGGGATTGATATCCTGGCCCATCCTATTGTCCGTGAAGATGATGGTTTGGCCATGAGTTCAAGAAACACCTACCTTGATAAATATTCTCGGCCCTCGGCTCTTTGCCTTTACAATGCCATAAAAATGGCGCGAAAAAGGGTGATGGCGGGTTTTTCAGAGGCGGAGAAACTTGTCATTGAGTTGCGGGAGCTTATATTGTCATATGGTAATGTTGAGATAGAATATATCGATATCGTTGATCGGGATGACTTGATGACTCAGGATAAAATCAATGCGGAATCCTTTCTGGTTATGGCGGTCAAGGTTGGCAACACCAGATTAATCGATAACGATCATTTAGGAATTTTACTTGGTAATATTGTTACCAGAATTTAATGAAGTGAGAAATATTAATGCTTAGAAATATGCTTAAATCAAAGTTGCATCGTGCGACCGTAACTGACTCTAACCTTAACTACGAAGGAAGTCTCACCATTGATCGAGATTTGATGGATGAGGTAGGATTACTGCCTTTTGAGAAGGTTAAAATCTATAATGTCAATAACGGTGAGCGATTTGACACGTATGTTATTGAAGGTCCAGCCGATTCCGGAACGATTGCTTTAAACGGTGCCGCCGCCCGGAAAGGGATGATCGGAGATTTAATTATAATTGTCAGCTATGCCATTTATTCTCCAGAGGAAATGGATGCCTACCAGCCCCGGATAGCTGTTCTTGATCACCAGAATAAGGTTGTTAAACGATTCGATTCCAACCATTTGCCCCCGATTTATTAGACCATCAGATCAAAGCTATTGGCGTTAACCCCTTTTTTTATTGGCAAGAGTGATAAATGTTTTTACTGGTATCCGCCACCGATATTGAAATGAAACCCCTGCGAGAGAAGTTGGGCGCTTTGCCTGGGGTTGATTTTCTGGTCACTGGTATTGGATTGGTTGAAACTGTTTTGTCTTTGACCCGCTATCTTGCAAAAAACAGCAAAAAAGTTGAAGGGATAATTGGTTTCGGGGTGGCTGGAGCCTATTTCGGTTCCGAGTGCGGGCTTCTTGATATCTGCCTGGCGGATCGTGAAGTTTTGGGGGATCTGGGGGTTTGCTTCGGTGACCAGGTTGTAGAATTTGATGTTCCGGATCTGCCGCTGCATACTGAATTCATCCTGCAAAACAATCTTTTCTCCCTGGCCCATGATTTTCTCACCGCTAATGCCATTTCTTTTAAGACGGGAACCTTTGTTACGGTAAATTCCGTGAGCGGGACAGCTACCAGGGGGGGATGTTTGCGGACTCGTTTTGGCGCTTTATGTGAAAATATGGAAGGGGCGGCAGTGGCCAGGGTATCAGCTTTTTACCATCTTCCGTGCCTGGAAATTCGTTGCGTAAGTAATATGGTTGAGGACCGAAACCGGCAAAATTGGCAGGTTGATCAAGCCGCCTTGAAGTGTGCCGGGATAATAGGCTCTTTCGTGCAAAAAATTGTTGTTCCCGGTTGATCAATCCATGGTTATTCCCTCCAGCAGACTTTCAATCGGATTTTCTCCTTGTCCTAATGATACCTTTATTTTTAATGGTCTGGTTCATGATCGATTAATCTCCGGTGGCCTGGAATTTTCGGATGAGATATTGGCCGATGTTGAGACTTTGAATAATTGGGCTTTGGAAGAGCGACTTGATGTGACCAAGATTTCTTTTCATGCTCTGGGGCATGTGCTTGATAAATATGTGTTACTTAATACAGGCAGCGCCTTGGGACGTGGTTGCGGCCCTTTGCTGGTGACTGTCGGCCGAGTCGATCCGGCAAATATTCATGGGTTAAAAATTGCGATTCCCGGGAAACTGACGACAGCGGCAATGCTTTTGCGTCTTTTCAGGCCGGACTGCCGGAATCTGGTCGACATGCGGTTTGATCAAATTATGCCGGCCATTTTGGCTGGTGAGGTTGACGCCGGGGTTATTATCCATGAGAGTCGATTTACCTATAAGATGATGGGATTGGATTTAGTTGAAGATCTTGGTGGCTGGTGGGAGAAGATTTCCGGTCATCCGATTCCTCTGGGATGTATAGTGGCCAGGCGTTCTCTCGGCATGGAGACCATCCGGAGGATAGATCAGGCGGTAAGGGAAAGTTTGCGGCAGGCTTTTGCCAAACCGGAACTTTGTATGTCTTATGTCAAAAAATATGCCCAGGAATTGGATGAAAAGGTCATGTCGGACCATATCTCGCTTTATGTTAATTCATATTCCGAGAATTTGGAGCAAGAAGGTGTGGCCGCTGTTTGTGATTTTCTGACCAGGGGTCGTCAGGCCGGTATTCTGCCAGAGATTGGAGAATTGACTATGGCATCGTGAGTGTGTTTTTCACGGATAAATGGTCGAAAACAAGGGATTTTCTTTTCATAAACAGGGTTGACAAGATATTGGATATTATTATATATATTCATGCTTATGCTTTTGATCCAGTCATCGGTATATCTGGTATTTCCGATGTGGTTGAATAGTTTATTATTTCCATGATTTTAGGGATTAAATTTAAAGAGGAACATACTTATGAAAATCACAGGCGCTCAGGCTTTAATGAAATGCCTGAAAGAGCAGGGCGTTGACGTTATCTTCGGTTTTCCCGGCGGCGCGGTCATTGATATCTATGATGAATTACTTCGCAATGAGGATCTCACCCATGTTTTGGTAAGACATGAGCAGGCTGCGGTTCATGCCGCTGATGCCTATGCCAGGGTGAAGGGAGAAGTCGGTGTTGCTCTGGTTACTTCCGGGCCTGGCGCCACCAATACGGTTACCGGTATTGCTTCCGCCTATTGTGATTCTATCCCGATTGTTGTTTTTACCGGTCAGGTTCCGACCCAACTTATCGGCAATGATGCTTTTCAGGAGGTTGATATTGTCGGCATAACCAGACCATGTACCAAACATAATTATCTGGTGAAAGATGTCAATGATCTGATCCCGACAATTCGTGAGGCCTTTCATATCGCCAGGACTGGTCGTCCCGGTCCGGTCCTGGTTGATTTGCCAAAAGATATTGTCGCTTCCATGGTTAACTATACCGAACCAACGGGTCCGGTAAAAATGAGGACTTATCGTCCCACATATGAGCCGCATCCCGGACAGATTGAAAAAGCCTGCAAGGCCATTGTCAAGGCAAAGAAGCCGGTAATCTATGCCGGTGGCGGAGTTATCGCTTCAAACGCCAGTGCAGAGTTGACCGAGCTCAGCCATAAACTTAACATCCCGGTTACCATGACTTTAATGGGGCTTGGCGGTTTTCCCGGCACTGATCCCCTGTCCATGGGGATGCTCGGGATGCATGGCACTTATTATGCCAATATGGCGGTAGCTAATTGTGACCTGCTGATTGCGGTCGGCGCCAGATTTGACGATAGAGTAACCGGCAGGATTGACGCATTTGCGCCTAATGCCAAAATAATACATATCGATATAGATCCTTCTTCAATCAGTAAGAATGTTGGAGTTGATATTCCGATAGTTGCAGATTGTAAACACGCATTAGCCGGCATAAACGGCTGGCTGAAAAGGAATAATGCCCTCGATCAGGATGGGCAGTTAGAAAAGATTACTCCCTGGCTTAATGAAATCAGGGAATGGAAGAAAAAACATCCTTTAGGCTACGTTGAGGAGACGGGGGTAATTAAGCCCCAGTTTGTTGTTCAGAAATTGGATGAATTGACCGGCGGTAATGCGATTATCACCACGGAAGTTGGTCAGAATCAGATGTGGGCCGCGCAATTTTATCATTTTAATAAGCCCCGTACTTTCATGACATCCGGTGGGCTAGGGGTCATGGGTTACGGTTTACCTGCCGCGATCGGGGCGCAAATGGCGGCTCCCGGTAAAACGGTTATCGATATCGCCGGTGATGGCAGTATCCAGATGAATATCCAGGAATTAGCTACCGCCAGACAGTATAAATGTCCGGTCAAGATTGCTATCTTGAACAATAATTATCTGGGGATGGTTCGCCAGTGGCAGGAATTATTTTATGATAAGAAATATTCGGCAACGCCACTTGATGTTGCTCCTGACTTTGTTGCTTTGGCAAAGGCTTATGGCGCTGTGGGCTTAAGGGCAACAAAACCCAGCGAGGTTGAGCCTGTGATCAAGGAGGCTTTGGCCACAGATAATACGGTAATTATGGATTTTGTCATTGCCAGGGAAGAGGGAGTATATCCGATGGTTCCGGCCGGGAAGGCTACAACCGAGATGCTTTTGGTTTAATAAATTTCGTCTTGTTTAAGGATTAAGGTACCTATATGAAACATACAATTTCTGTATTATTACAAAATAAACCAGGGGTTCTTTCGCGCGTTACCGGCTTGTTCAGTGGTAGAGGGTTTAATATCGAAAGCCTTTCTGTCGCTCAAACTCTGGAGCCGGAGGTGTCCTGTCTTACCTTGGTTACCAGTGGCGAAGATAATATTATCGAGCAGATTACTAAACAATTGCATAAGTTGATTGATGTCATCAAGGTCACGGATATGTCCGAGACTGAATATGTTGAGCGGGAGATGGCGATCATCAGGGTAAAAGCTGAAGCCGGGACTCGGGCGGAAGTGCTGAGGGTTATTGATATTTTCCGCGGGAAGGTGGTTGATGTCAGCTCCAAAAGCTATGCGGTTGAAATTACGGGTAATGCCAGTAAAATTAACGCAGTAATTGATATTCTTCGTCCGATCGGCATCCAGGAGATTGTTAAGACCGGGACCATTGCCATGACCAGGGCTAAAAAGGCATAGCGCTTGCCGGATTTTGAGCGTCTCTCTTCTTTGAAATGAAAAAACCTAAAATTCCAGTTGCCAAGGAAGGATACCCTTTTATATTTTTTGGGGTATTCTCTACAATAGTAGCAGCGATCCTTGGTTATGAGATAGCTGCGCTCACGGCCTTTTTTATCACGGCATTTGTCCTTTATTTTTTCCGTGATCCGGAAAGGACGGCTCCCGAAGATGATGATGCTTTGGTCTCGCCGGCTGATGGCAAGATTATTCTGATCGAAAAAATATTTGATGATAAATTTGTCAAAGAGCATGTCTATAAGGTGAGTATTTTCATGAACGTTTTTAATGTTCATGTTAATCGGGTTCCTTTCCCGGGAAGGGTGAGTAATATTATTTATTCACCCGGCAGTTTTTATTCAGCAAATTCAGAACGTGGCGCCTTGAAAAATGAATTTTGTGCCGTGACCATTACCACTGAGTCTGATAAAAAAATGGCTTTTGTGCAGGTGGCAGGTCTGATCGCCAGGAGGATAGTCTGTTGGGCTGAGAAGGGAGATGAATTTGCCAAAGGAGAACGTTTCGGTTTGATCAGATTCGGCTCGCGAGTTGATCTATATCTGCCTTTACAGGTACAGCTTGAAGTTATTCAGGGCCAGAAGGTCAGGGCTGGAGAGACAATTCTTGGTTATCTTTCGTAATGGGCAGATAAAAGGCAAGGTCGCGGGATGAAGAATATGCTTAATTCAACAGGGCATAGCGAAGGGCCGAAGGGTAAAATTTGGCTGCTTCCCAGTCTGCTTACCACTATTAGTCTTTTAAGCGGATTTTATTCGATAATTTCAGCGATCAACGGACATTATTTTAACTCGGCTGTCGCCCTTATTGTCTCCGGTATTTTTGATGGCCTGGATGGTCGGGTGGCACGGATGACTAATACGGCCAGCCATTTCGGCATGGAGTATGATTCCCTTTGTGATTTGGTGGCATTCGGGGTTGCGCCGGCCATTCTGGCATATTTGTGGGCCTTGGAAGATTATGGGCGTTATGGTTGGTTGGCTGCTTTTTTGTATGTCGCAACCACCGCCCTTCGGTTGGCCCGCTTTAATAGCCAGGGCCAGGCGGGAAATTCCTCTAAGTCCTTTACTGGTTTGCCTTGTCCGGCGGCGGCCGGCATGATTGCCACCTCGGTTTTGTTTTGTTTGTTTTTTCAGATCAGCGGCGCGGTCAGGGATGTATTGTTTTTGGGTTTGGTTTATGGACTCTCTTATCTGATGGTAAGCAATGTTACATATCAAAGTTTTAAACATGCTGAAACTACGGGGGCCAGAAAATTTCAGGCTTTAGTTTTTATGGTTTTGTTTATCATGGTTTTGGCGACTGAACCCCAGGTTACCCTTTTTGTTCTAGGATTTATCTACGTCCTATCCGGCCCGCTGGGGGCGGGATATCGATTGTTGGCCGGATTAAACAAGAATGAAGAAGAACAGGAAGATTTAGTTTAATGGATTTCGTCAGGGGATTTAAGAGATAAAAGTTCAATCCCCTGTTCGTGTCTGGGGAGAATGATCATTATGTCTGAAAACGACAAAATATATATATTTGATACGACCCTGCGCGATGGTGAACAATCGCCTGGCGCCAGTATGAATATGCAGGAGAAGTTCCGGTTGGCCCAGCAGCTTGTCAAGCTGCGGGTCGACGTAATTGAGGCGGGATTTCCTGTTGCTTCAAGGGGCGATTTCGATTGTGTTAAAAATATCGCCGACCATATTAAAGGCGTGCAAATTGCCGGTCTGGCCCGTTGTAATGTGAAAGATATTGATACGGCCTGGGAAGCCCTGAAAAATGGGGATAATCCGAGGATTCACACCTTTCTTGCTACTTCCGATATTCACCTGAAGTATAAACTGAAGATGAGTCGGGACCAGGTCCTTGATCTGGCCGTGGCATCGGTTAAACACGCGGCTTCTTATACGCCAAATGTCGAGTTCTCAGCCGAAGATGCTTCTCGCAGTGATCTTGATTTTGTCTGTAAGGTTTTTGGTGCGGTAATTGATGCCGGTGCTAAAGTCCTTAATTATCCTGATACCACCGGCTATGCCCTGCCCGATGAATTCGGTGAGCATATTCGCTATTTGATGAATAATATTCCAAATATCGAGAAAGCAATGCTCAGTGTGCATTGTCACAATGATCTCGGACTGGCGGTGGCCAACTCGCTTGCCGCCGTTAATAATGGCGCCCGCCAGGTCGAATGTACGATTAATGGTTTGGGGGAAAGGGCCGGGAATACCGCCATGGAGGAACTGGTGATGGCCATTCGGACCAGGGCCGACCGGATGAATGTCCACACCGACATTGCAACGGAACATATTCATCCCTCCAGCCGTCTGGTGACAATTATTACCGGGATGCCGGTCCAACCAAACAAGGCCATTGTCGGGGCCAATGCTTTTGCCCACGAATCCGGGATTCATCAGGACGGGATGCTGAAAGAGCGTACCACCTATGAAATCATGAACCCTTGTGACATTGGTTTGACTAAAGGCAATCTGGTGCTCGGCAAACATTCAGGACGGCATGCCTTGAAGGACCGGATTGTCACCATGGGTTACAGCCTGTCGGAAGAAGATTTGAGCCGTGTTTTTGAACGGTTCAAGGAATTGGCTGATGTAAAAAAAGAGATGTTTGACGAGGATTTGGAAGCCATTCTGATGGATGTGGTGCTTCGTATTCCTGAAGAATATGAATTGATGACCCTTGGTGTAATGAGTGGCAGCAAGGTCATGCCGGCGGCGGCGGTGCGTCTTAAAATCGATAACAAGGAAGTTGAGAAGGCCGCTATCGGTATCGGTCCGATTGATGCTACTTTCAGGGCCATTGCTGATCTGACTAAAACCAGCAGTAAGCTTCTTTACTTTGCGGTCAGTTCAATTACCGGCGGCACCGATGCCCAGGGCGAGGTCATGGTCCGGATTGAGGGTGACGGCAAGATCGTGATCGGTCAGGGTTCGGATCCCGATATCATTACCGCAGCGGCCAAGGCCTATCTTAATGGCCTTAATCGTTTGGTCTATTTGAAAAAAGAACAATCCAAAGCGGGTAAATGATCAATGGGTTGATTTTGGCTGCCTTGGTGTTTTGGAAAAGCAGGAGGCGACGGCGAAAAACTGTCGCCTCAATTTATTTATTAAGTTGAGGTTTTTATGAGTCAAGATAACAGGTTGTATAATGTCGCGGTGGCTGGTGCTACCGGTGCGGTTGGTGGTGCGATGCTGGAAGTCCTGGAAAGGAGAAATTTTCCGGTTGGTGAGCTTCGATTATTGGCTTCCGAACGTTCGATCGGGAAAAAATTAAAATTCAAGGGTAAGGAGATCGCTGTTCAACTGTTGAGCAAGGATTCTTTTAAGGGAATTGATGTGGCCCTTTTCTCCGCCGGGGCTTCCCGCTCGCTTGAATTTGCGCCGGCGGCCGCTGCGGCTGGTGCCGTGGTGATTGATAACTCCAGCGCTTTTAGAATGGATCCCGAGATTCCTCTGGTTGTGCCTGAAGTCAATCCCCATGCTATTGCTCAATATAAAAACCGGGGAATTATCGCAAACCCAAATTGTTCTACTATTCAGATGCTGGTTGCCTTAAAACCGATTCTTGATAAGGTTGGGATCAAGCGGATTGTTGTCTCCACTTATCAAGCGGTTTCCGGTACCGGGGCAAAGGCCATTGAAGAGTTGAAGCAACAAATGGTTGATTATGCCGCCGGTCGGGCGATGAGTCATAATGTTTATCCCTACCAGATTGCTTTTAACTGTCTGCCCCATATCGATTCATTTCTGGATAATGGTTATACCAAGGAAGAGATGAAAATGGTCAATGAGACTCGAAAGATATTTGAGGATCAGAATATCGGGGTTTCGCCGACTGCGGTTCGGGTTCCGGTGTTTTATGGCCATTCCGAATCGGTTAATGTTGAGACTAAAGAAAAAATAAGTGTTGCCGAGGTCAAGAAGCTGATGGCTGTCGCACCAGGAGTAAGGCTGGTTGATGACCTGGATAAATTACAGTATCCGATGGCTATTGATTGTGTCGGTGAATTTGCGACCATGGTCGGCAGAATCCGCGAGGACAACTCCATCAGCAATGGACTTAATTTGTGGGTTGTGTCCGATAATATTATGAAAGGGGCTGCTTTAAACGCCGTACAGATTGCGGAGATTTTTGTTCAGGATTACCTGTAAGCATGAACCGGCCGCATAAATTATCTTTTATACCGGCGATCAGCAAGCTGATCTGAAAGTAATGTCTTTTTTTGTGTAGGTATTATTTGCGGCTCGCTGTTATGCACTGCTCGTTATCTGCGGCTGGGAGTTTCACTTAAGTTGAGAATAATTGCAGGCACATCGCGTGGGCGCAAGCTTTTTTCCCCGGGCCGCAGTTCCCAGGTCTCACTCATCCGACCGACGGCTGATCGGGCCCGGGAGGCGCTTTTCAGTGTGATCGGCGACCAGGTTCTTGCTGCCCGGGTCCTTGATCTATATGCCGGCACCGGTGCCCTTGGGCTTGAGGCCTTGAGCCGCGGCGCTGACTCCGCTCTTTTTGTTGATTGTTATCAAAAGGCGCTTGATCTTATCGGTAGAAATATTGCGGCTTGTGGCTTTTCTGATTGTTCTGTCGTTATCCGGCGGGACTTGACGAAAGGCCATTTTTTTTTAAAGAAATTTGCCGGAACTAAAGGATTCTCCCTTGTTTTTATTGATCCGCCCTACGGGAAAAAAATGGCGCTCAGCGCTTTGCGCGCTCTGGGTGCTGGTAATTTTATCAGTCCAGGTGGGCTGGTCATCGCCGAAGATATCCCCCGGGAGGAATTCCCTGAGGTTGTCGGGGGATTAAGGTTGCAGGATATCAGGCGGTATGGTGATACGGGGTTCTGGATTTACCGGGCCGATACTGGTAATGTTTAAAAAAAATAGTATTTATGACGATCCGCTCGGAGTTGATCTTGCGCCTGGTTTATAAAACATCAAAGATATGGAGATCTTTCGGATATGGCTGATTACGAACCATTTGTCGCTCCTGATGTGTCAGAATTAATTGCGGTCTATCCCGGCACCTTTGATCCGATTACCATGGGGCATATCGATATAATCAATCGGGGTCTTACCCTTTTTGACAAGGTGATCGTGGCTATCGCTCATAATAGTTCCAAGGAGCCTCTTTTTTCAACCGAAGAGCGGGCCGAGATGATCAAGAAGTGTTTCCCTGTAGATGAAAAGCGTGTTCTGACTGATACTGTTTCCGGGCTTATGGTGGATTATGCCTATACGAAAGGGGCCAAGGCTATCATCCGGGGTTTGCGCGCGGTTTCTGATTTTGATTATGAATTTCAGCTGGCCTTGATGAACCGGCGGATTGAGCGTGAGGTGGAGACTGTTTTTTTGATGACCGGATTCCGCTGGATTTATATCAGTTCAAGTATTATCAAGGATGCGGCCAGACACGGTGGCGATGTGAGCGGTCTGGTGCCGGATCATGTCTGCGAGAGGTTGCGTGAAAAATTCTTGGTGACTAACGGGAAATGATCGGCGGATTATCGTATGACCATGAAAAAAAAGAGAAAATGCTGCGATGATCGTAGAGGTTTTCTGCTGGATAGCTGGCAATGGATCAAGGTGATTGCCGGCGTTGTTCTTGTTGTCCCGGTCTTACGATTTCTCAATTTTGATATCCCGCGAAAAACCAGAAAAATCATGGTCCATCGGGTCTTGAAGGTGGGTGGTTTTATTCTGGAGCGGGATTTCATAATCTTTGATCGAGTGGGCGGACCGCAAGCCGTTTCCCGGAAATGTACTCATCTGGGGTGCCGGCTTAACTATAATGAACAGGAAAAAGTATTGCTCTGTCCCTGTCATCAGAGCCGTTTTTCCCCGGCTGGCAAGAGGCTGGCCGGACCGGCAAAGCTGGATCTGGAAACCTATCCGGTTGAAACATTGGGTGAGGGTGATAACCCCGGGTTTGTGGTTACCATTTAGGGTTTGAACGAAACTTTATAAAGATGTGAACATGCAAAGCGAAACGCATTCCCCGCAGCTTGCTGCGGGGTTGGTGAGCGAATCTGATGAAAGTATCCTTCTTTACGGAGATTCCCCGTGGCTTGCCGCGGGGAGCTGCAATTGCGCTATCCGTCTCAAATTCGTTTTTTTAGAGATTAGCTTAAGGAAGGTAGCAACGATAAAATCACAAGCTGAATTGTTGCCGCTTCGTGGCTATTGGTTAATGATCAAAGTTTTTTAGGTGATCTTTCAAATAAAAAATAGGTCAAAACCTCGTATGGCCTTATATATCGAAATTTTTGCTTAGCCTCCC
The DNA here is from genome assembly GCA_018823175.1 of Pseudomonadota bacterium. Taxonomy (GTDB): domain Bacteria; phylum Desulfobacterota; class Desulfobulbia; order Desulfobulbales; family JAHJIY01; genus JAHJIY01. The sequence continues at coordinate 157,923 of JAHJIY010000040.1, read as the reverse complement.
CTTGACTTTTTGCGAGTACATCAAACTTAAATATGTCCATTATTAAGGATAAGATTTTACAAATGCGGTGGGGCGAAAGGAGTCTGGTTGCTCTTTATGTCTCCGTTTTGTCAGGAGTTATCATCGCCTTGCAGTTCGATCCGTCCGAACCTTATTATTCAACCACAAATATCGAGATTCTTGCGCCGTTTGGCAGTTTCTGGCGTTCTCTGCACTTTTTTTCCAGTCAATTATTTTTTATTTTTTCAATGATGCATCTGTATGTCATTGTTGAGCGTCTCCCCGGCCGGTTCTGTCCGTGGTCCGGAAGTAAACCAGCAGATACCGGCGGGGCAAAGAGCTTTCCTGTGATCAAATGGGTCCGCCTTATTTTGTCGGTACCCTGTATAGTGCTTCTGTTGTTTACGGGTTATGTGTTACGGGGTGATGCAACCGGTGAGTCGGCCGGGTATATCGCCGAGAATATTGTCAGGTCAGTGCCGGTTTTTGGCCATTGGCTTAATGCTCTGCTTTTTTCAATTTCAAGCGATGGGATGAAACTCGTGTATCCGAATCATCTGATAAGTCTTGGTCTTTTGTGGGGTTGGCTGTCATGGGACCATCTGCGGAAATTTCAAGTGAGTTGGCGTGACAATAGTGGTCTGCTTGTCTTTATGTTGTTGCTCGGTGTAATCTGCGCCGCCCCCCTTGAACCTGAAAAAATCGGGGTCTTTTATATTGCCGGTCCCTGGTTTTTTCTGGGGATGCAGGAGATGCTCAGGTATGTCCAGCCGATCTGGGCTGGCATAATTTTTCCAGTCACTTTTCTGGTGGCGCTTTGCTTCTTGGCGACCAATCATCGATGGCGGCGATGGGCATTTTGTTATGCGGTTATCTGGCTTGTTGTTTATGTTTTATTAACGGCGAGAGGACTTTTACGCTGATTTTTTTTGGTAATAAGCTGCTGGTGTAAAGCTTATTTATTCCTGAGGCAAAGGCAGATAAATGGTGAAGGTGGTACCCTGGTCGGGAGATGTTTTGAGTTTCAGGTCGCCGTTGTGACTGCTGATTATCTGTTTTACGATGGCCAGACCCAGGCCGGTTCCGTTTTCTCTGGTCGTGAAAAATGGCGCAAAGATCTGGTCTTGAATCTGCTCCGGGATACCGGGACCATGATCGCTAACTTCCAGAACGGTTTTTTCTTTGCCGTCGGCAATTTTTTCCTCTCTGATCGAGATCCTGATTTCCCCCCCTCCCTCGTTGCTTAACGCGTTACAGGCATTGTTGACCAGATTCAGGATGACCTGCTTTATCTGATCAAAATCAGCCCAGCAATCCTGGTTTTCGGGCAGGTCGATTGTGATGGTGCAACATTTTTCTTGCCAGTTTGGCGCCTGTCCGAGCATCTCCAGACATTCATTGACCAAGGTTGTTAAGGAGAACCATTCCCTCTTGGGTAAGGCTGGTTTTGAAAAGCGCAGGAAATCATCGATGGTTTTTTCAAGTCTTGTGCATTCTCGGTTTACGATGTTGGTCAGGGCCTGGTTGGCCTGGTCGTCTCCGATATATTGACTCAAGACCTGTGCCGCGCCGGAGATGGCGGCCAACGGGTTTCTGAATTCATGAGCAATGCCGGCTGCCATTTCACCGATGGTTGCCATTTTTTCAGATTGTTTCATCTGTTCTTCCATTTTTTTGATCTGACTGAGGTCCTGCATGGTGTAAACCCAGGACTGCTCTTCCTTTTCAGGTAGGTTCAGTTTGCCCCAGGAATAACCGACCGGGATGCTTTCATTGTCTTTACGGACAAGATTGGTCACGGGGCGAACCGCAGTTTTTTTCTGTCGCAGGCCGGGGAATAATTCCCTGATTAACCTGCCGGTGGTTTCATGGGCTTGAAAACCGGTGATTTCTTCTGCCGCATGATTAAAAGAGGTGATCCGGCCGTCGGTGTTAACTGTGATAATGCCGGTAGTAATGTCATCAAAAATCTGTTTGTAGAGGATGGCCAGGCGGTCATAATTAATGGTGCTCTGGGAGAGTGCTTTTTCGGTTTTTTGCAGACGTTCCGAGAGTAAAATACTGAGGATGGCTACCAGAAAAAACACCAGGCCGTGGAAGGCGAAAAAATGCATGACCACCGTCCCTTCTTTGATCGGATCGACAAAGGCGCTTAGAAAGAAGACCGGATGGAAAAATTCTATGGCGAGGACGGCGCCGTAACTTAAGGTGGAAATAGAGGCGATGAGCAGACCTCCGGATCGAAGCAGCATGGAACTGCCTGCGATGATCGCGAAAAAATAGAGAATGGTAAAGATTGATTGACTGCCACCGGTAAAGAAGACCAGGCAGGTGGTGATGAATGTGTCAGCGAGCAGCTGGAAATATGCAAAATTAATGATGCACTTGATATATTTTAAAACCAGGGCGGAGACGATGGTGAAAAGATAGAGACCGGCAATGAAATAGGTAATATAGTTGAGGGGAGGGATGACAATATTGTGCTCGTCGGTCTGCAGCAGTACACTGATCCCGAGCAACATCGACAGGACCAGGACTCTTAAAAAAAGCAGCCAATGCAACTGGCGTTTGAGTAGAAGATCGGAGGTCCGGGCGTGTATTGCTACGCAGGGCAGATTGTTATTTGTTTCGGTCATCTTGTTGTCCTGCTGTTCCTGCTTTGTATCTCTTAATAGCAGAGAGCCAACATCCGACAGCGTGAATATTTGAGCTGCGGGGAAAAAGTGCCATGTTGTTGCTAAAGATTTCCTGTCTGGGGCATGCTTTTAAGTTTTGCCTGCTCTTGCGGTCCGGATTATCCAAATTGGAAAGGGCAATTTCAGTTCGCCCGGCCGACTGCGGAGTTGGTTCCATCAGGTAATATTGTATTTCTGAACTTTATAGCGCAGGGAGCGAAAACTAATTTTTAGCAGCTCCGCTGCCCGCATCTTGGAGTAGTCGGCTTTAGCCAGGGCTTTTTCAATAAGTCTTTTTTCGGTTTGGGCAATTATTTCGTCAAGCCCTTGTTCGTAAACCGCATCCTCATCGCCAAGGCCATGTAATGATATCTGCTGATTTTCACTCCGTCGGTGAGCGGCGAGGGCCAGGCTGTCGGGCAGGATGATGTTGGAGTTCTCCAGGGCGACGCCACGTTCAATGATATTTTCCAGTTCACGGACATTCCCCGGGAAATCATAATCCAGGAGGATCTTCAGCCCGTAGGAGGAAAGACCTTTTATGTCCTTGTTGAATATTTCGGAATATTTTTTCAGGAAATATTTGACCAGTAATGCTACGTCATTCTTTCTTTCTCTTAAAGGCGGGACCCGAATTGGAACCACGGCCAGTCGGTAATAGAGGTCTTCACGGAATCTGCCTGCCATAACTTCTGCTTCCAGGTCTTTGTTGGTGGCGGAGATGATTCTGACGTTAACCTTGATGGTCTCGGTACCGCCAACGTGCTTGAATTCTCTTTCCTGCAAGACCCTGAGTAGTTTTGTTTGAATAAGCGGAGTTAGTTCGCCGATCTCATCGAGAAAAACACTGCCGTTATCGGCAAGTTCAAAAAGTCCTTTTTTGTTTGTGATCGCCCCGGTAAAGGACCCTTTGACGTGACCGAAGAGTTCGCTTTCGATCAGGTTTTCGGGTATGGCGCTACAGGTGATGGGGACAAAAGGCTGGTCGGCCACCGTGCTGTGATTATGGATGGCCCGGGCCACCAGCTCTTTGCCGGTGCCGGATTCTCCGGTGATTAATACGTTGGCGTGAGTCGGGGCGATACGTTTTATCATGTCGAATATTTTCATCATCTGAAGACTTTCGCCGATGATTCCTTCGATCTTCTGGCTTTCTTCTGTCTTTTGGGTCTGGCTCGTAAAGGTTTTAGCCAGAGAGGTTGAGATGATATTTTTAATTTCATCGACCTTGAAGGGCTTGGTGATGTAATCGTAGGCCCCGTTTTTCATGGCCAGCACCGCATCTTCCGGGGAGGCGTAGGCGGTGATCATGATGACCGGGATGGAGGCATCGATTTCCTTGATCTGTTCAAGAAGGGCGAGACCACCCAACCCCGGCATCTTGATGTCTGAGATCAGCAGGTTGATTGTTTCTTTTTTGGCCAGCTCAAGGGCTTTTACGCCATCGCTTGCGGTAAGCACGGTAAATCCTTCTTTTTCAAGCAGGATCTGCAGAAATTCACGCATGCTTAGTTCGTCGTCAACTACCAGGATTGTAGGCATGACTTATGGGGCCTCAAATATGATTATCAGGTCTAACCGGTTTTTTATTGATCATTGGTGTCACGGATTGGATGGATATTTTATGTATTGTTCATCCAGGATCAAAATAAAAAATACAATATCATAAGTATTGCGGATAGTGTTTTTTGCGTAATTGGTTGATTCCGTAAAAAATGACTCTTTACAGTATCTTCTGGCGGGGTAATTTTATGGCGGTACTCTTTGGGGATGCGACTTTTTATGATCATTGTTCAGCAGGTAATTATTTATAGTATAGGTTTTTTGGTATTTGTTTGTGCCGGATGGTCTGAAAACTATATAGTGTTATCTTGACCTGCCAGAGCACAACTGATAAGTTGTGCCGATTATTTCATTAATAATTTTGCCTACTTTTACTCGATATAAATATTGTTTGTTCCGGCCGGTGAATCTGCAAATTAATTGGTTTGTAAGTGGTCGGTGTTTTTTAGTAAACAAATCAAATGGTTGTTAACTTGATTGGAGTCTGGATTAGATGATCGTTCCTGTTATCCTGGCTGGTGGTTCCGGAACCAGGTTGTGGCCCTTGTCCCGCGAGCTGTACCCTAAACAGTTATTGCCTCTGGTCGGCGAGAAATCAATGTTGCAGGAAACGGTTAATCGTGTTTTGCCGGGGGAGGCGATCTCTCCTCCTCTGATTATATGTAACCACAGTCACCGATTTATTGTTGGCGAGCAACTTCGTGAGGTAGGAAGAAACGCAACGATCATGATTGAACCGGTGGGGCGCAATACGGCCCCGGCCGTCGCTGTGGCAGCCATGCAGGCGATGGAGAATGGGGATGATCCGGTTTTGTTGGTCTTGCCGGCGGATCATGTGATTTCTGATCTTAAAATTTTTTTGGCGGTAGTTGATGTCGGTGCTCGTTTAGCTGAGAAGGGGAAACTGATCACTTTTGGCGTTGTTCCGAAAGGTCCGGAGACCGGATATGGCTATATTCGAAAAAGTGAAGCGGTGGCCGGGATGGGGGATTTGGCCTTTACGGTTGAGCGGTTCGTCGAGAAGCCGGACCTGGCAACCGCCAGTTCTTATGTTTCTTCCGGCGATTATCTCTGGAACAGCGGAATGTTTATGTTTCGGGCCTCCCGTTATCTGGAGGAGTTAAAAAAGTTTGCCCCGCAGATTGTAGCCGCCGCCTCGAAAGCCTATGTCGGCAAGGCGCCGGATCTTGATTTTATTCGTCTTGATGCGGCTGCCTTTGAACAATGTCCCAGTGATTCCATTGATTACGCGGTAATGGAGAAAACCAGGGAAGCAGTGGTGATTCCTCTGGATTGCGGTTGGAGTGATGTGGGGTCGTGGTCCGCTCTCTGGGATATTGGGGCGCATGATAGTGACGGTAATGTATTGCATGGCAGTGTGATCAGCCATGAGGTGAAAAACAGTTATATAAATGCCAACAGCAGGATGGTTGCCGCCATCGGTCTGGAGGACTATGTGATAGTCGAAACCGCCGATGTTGTTCTGGTTGCCCCCAAGAGCAGGGCCCAGGAAGTCAAGCAGATCGTTGCGCGGTTGAAGACGGATGAGCGCACCGAAGTTTCCGTTCACCGAAAGGTATATCGGCCCTGGGGTTCGTATGAATGTGTGGATTGTGAAGAGAGGTACCAGGTCAAGAGAATCATGGTTAAACCCGGCGCCCGGCTTTCTTTGCAGATGCATCATCACCGGGCCGAGCACTGGATTGTAGTCAAGGGGACGGCCCGGGTTATAATCGGTGATCGAACTCTCATTTTGTCGGAAAATCAATCGACCTATATTCCTTTAGGGGAGAAGCATCGGTTGGAGAATCCGGGCACCATCCAGCTTGAGTTAATTGAGGTGCAATCCGGCAGTTATCTTGGTGAGGATGATATTGTCCGCTTTGATGATAAATATGGGCGAAAAGAAGAGTGAGTAGGGTTGATATATGAAAAAAGCATTAATTACCGGGATAACCGGACAAGATGGCGCCTATCTGGCGGAATTTCTGTTGGCCAAAGGTTATGAGGTTCATGGCATCAAACGACGCTCCTCATCATTTAATACCGGTCGCATTGATCATCTGTATCAGGACCCCCATGTCGATAACCGGAATTTTATCCTGCATTATGGGGACATGACCGATTCCAGCAGTATTCTGAAGGTCATTCAAGCGGTACAGCCCGACGAGATTTACAATCTGGCGGCCCAGAGTCATGTTGCGGTTTCCTTTGAAGAGCCGGAATATACGGCAAATTCCGATGCCTTGGGGGCGTTGCGGGTCCTTGAGGCCATCAAGATTCTGGGTCTGGAGAAAAAAACCAGATATTATCAGGCTTCCACCTCCGAACTTTACGGTCTGGTCCAGGAAACCCCCCAGAATGAGAAGACCCCTTTCTATCCAAGATCACCTTATGCGGCGGCCAAACTTTACGCCTACTGGATAACGGTAAATTATCGTGAGGCGTACGGTATTTATGCCTGTAATGGGATCCTCTTTAATCACGAGTCGCCGGTAAGAGGCGAGACCTTTGTCACTAGAAAGATCACCCGGGCCCTGGCCCGGATTAAACTCGGGCTGCAGGATTGTCTTTATCTGGGCAACTTGGCCGCCAAACGGGATTGGGGTCATGCCAAGGATTATGTCGAAATGCAGTGGTTGATGTTACAGCAGGAAGAACCTGAGGATTTTGTTATTGCCAGCGGTAAGCAATATAGTGTTCGTGATTTTGTTAATGCGGCAGCCGGTGAATTGGGGATGGAGATAAATTGGCGGGGTTCGGGTCTTGAGGAAAAAGGCTATGGCATAGATGATCGTTGTGTCGTGCAGGTGGATCCTCGTTATTTCAGGCCGACCGAGGTTGAGACTCTATTGGGGGATGCTACCAAGGCCAAGGAGAAGCTTGGCTGGACGACAAAAATAAGTTTTGCGGAGCTGGTTGCCGAGATGGTGCGTGAGGACCTCAAATCAGCCCAGCGCGATGAACTGGTCAAGCGACATGGGTTTGCCGCTTTTGATTATCATGAATAAAGCCGAGTTGAGTCGCTGGTCGGCTCTTACGAGACTTATGCCCTTGTGGTATAACGGCCGGATGTCGCTGGGTTGCTTAAATTACTAATTGTATAATGACTAATGATTCTTTCCTCGTCTCCTCTTGCGCTTAATTCCCGGATATACGTGGCCGGCCACCGTGGTCTGGTGGGCTCTGCCCTGGTCAGATATCTACGGGCCAAAGGGTATGAAAATATTGTCACCCGAACTCACGCCGAACTTGATCTGACCGATCAAAAGGCGGTGGCTGATTTTTTTGCGGCTGAAAAACCGGAATTGGTGTTTCTGGCTGCGGCCAAAGTGGGCGGGGTTTTGGCAAACAATATCTATCCGGCTGAATTTATTCACCTGAACCTGGTGATTCAGACCAATGTTATTCAGCAAGCATGGCTGAACGGAGTTCGACGCTTGCTCTTTCTTGGTTCTTCCTGTATTTTTCCGCGGGATTGCCCCCAGCCGATCAGGGAAGAATATCTGTTGAGCGGGCCACTTGAAGCCACCAATCGGCCTTATGCCGTGGCCAAGATTGCCGGCATTGAGATGTGCTGGGCTTATAACCGGCAGTACGGCACCAGTTATCTTGCGGTGATGCCGACTAATCTTTACGGGCCGGGCGACAACTATGATCTGGAAAAATCCCATGTAATTCCCGCCCTGATCCGGAAGATGCATGAAGCAAAAGCCAGCGGTGCAAGCGAGGTGGTAGTCTGGGGCAGTGGCAATCCCCGGCGTGAATTCTTGTATAGTGATGATCTGGCCGATGGCTGTGTTTATCTGATGAGTTTGCCGGAGGAACAATTTGCGGAGATTCTTGCAAAAAACGATGGGCCGCCGCTGATTAATATCGGTTGTGGTCAGGACCAGACCATTCGACAATTGGCTGAACAGATTGCCGGGGTTGTAGGTTTTGATGGTAAATTGATTTTTGACCCGGCCAAGCCGGATGGTACTCCGCAGAAGCTTCTGGATGTGAGCAGGATGCAAGGTCTGGGCTGGCAGGCGAAAACAAAACTGTCGGAAGGCCTTGTGCTGGCCTATCAGGATTTTAAAGTGGTATAAAAATGAGGTGATCGAAGAGTTGCCCGGCTTTTTTATCCGGGGATCTTCTTTGTTATAAAATGGCGCAGAATTTTGAGCAGATAGAAAAAAACGTGGTCTGGCATCATGCGACGGTTACCCGGGGCCGGCGGGAAATCATGAATGAGCATCGGAGTATCAATCTGTGGTTTACCGGATTGTCCGGGGCCGGGAAGTCGACCCTGGCCCATGCCGTGGAGGAACGTTTGTCTCAAATGGGATGCCGGACCTTTGTTTTTGATGGTGATAATGTCCGGCATGGCCTTTGCCGTGATTTGAGTTTCAAGATAGAGGACCGTTCTGAAAATATCCGGCGGATTGCCGAGATGGTGAAGCTTTTTCTGGAAGCCGGGATAATCTCTTTAACCGCTTTTATTTCGCCCTTGGCCAAGGATCGGCTGAAGGTCAAGGAACTGCTGGGTGAAGAAAATTACCTGGAGATTTATTGCCGTTGCCCGATTGCGATATGTGAAGAGCGGGACGTGAAAGGGATGTATCGCCGGGCCCGGCGGGGTGAGATTTCCGAGTACACCGGAATCTCTTCTCCATATGATGAACCGGAATCTCCAGCCTTGACCCTTGATACCGGCAGCCTCCCTCTTGAACAGTGTGTTGATGCGATTATTGAATTGCTTGAAAATAAGGCGATCCTTAATTATTCCCCAGATAAGGCTGTTTAAATTAAAGTGTTAGCATGTCAGCGCTGAATGATCTTGAAAACAAAATAGAAAACGGTTCACTGCTGGTCGGAGTGATTGGCCTGGGTTATGTCGGCTTGCCTTTGAGTCTGACCTTTCTTCGCAAGGGCGTGCGGGTCATTGGTTTTGATCTCGATCCGGTTAAGATCGCCAAGTTGGCTCTCGGCGAGAGCTACATTAAACATATCCCGGCCGCTGAACTGGCAGATTATGTGAAAAGTGGCCAGTTTGAGGCAACCGATGATTTTTCCCGGTTGGCCGCGCCTGATGCTCTGGTGATTTGTGTTCCTACGCCATTGACCAAGAGCCGGGAGCCTGATTTGCAATATGTTGAGGCAACCACCGGGACTATCGCCGCCACGCTGCGGCCCGGGCAGTTGATTGTACTTGAAAGCACGACCTATCCCGGCACCACGGTTGAGGTTGTGCAGCCTATTCTGGAAGAGACCGGGCTCAAATGCGGGGTCGACTTTGCCCTGGCTTTTTCGCCTGAGCGGGAAGATCCGGGCAACGCCAGCTTTTCAACCGGCAATATTCCAAAGGTGGTCGGCGGGGTTGAGCCGCTCAGCACCGCTTTGGCATGTAAATTCTATGGGCTGGCAATCGAGAAGATCGTGCCGGTTAGCAGCACCCAGGCGGCCGAATTGACCAAGCTTCTGGAAAATATCTTCCGAAGCGTTAATATCGCCTTGGTCAATGAACTAAAGGTCCTTTGTCAGCGGATGGATGTTGATATCTGGGAGGTAATCGGGGCGGCCGCCACTAAACCTTTTGGCTATATGCCGTTTTATCCCGGTCCCGGGCTTGGCGGTCATTGTATTCCCATTGATCCGTTTTATCTGACTTCCAAGGCCAGAGAGTATGATTTTGCCACTAAATTTATTGAGCTGGCGGGCGAAGTGAATACCTCAATGCCCTACTATGTGGTGCAACGGGTCATGGACGCCTTGAATGATCGTGGTAAATCCCTGAAAGGCGCCAAGGTACTTGTTCTGGGGGTGGCCTACAAAAAAGATATTGATGATTGCCGGGAGTCTCCATCCTTTAAATTAATGGAACTGCTTTTGAATAAGGGGGCGGAAGTCGCCTACAATGATCCGCATATCCCCAGATTAAGTCCGGTCCGGAAATACTCCTATGATCTGGAAAGTACGCCGCTGATCGAAGAAAATATCAGCTCATTTGATTGTGTTCTGGTTGCCACCGATCATTCCGCCTATGATTACCAATTTATTCTGCGGCATGCCGCTTTGATTGTTGATACCCGTAACGTTTTTTCCGGTCTTGACGGCGTTACCGGCAAGGTTGTCATGGCGTAACGAGCAGGACTTACGAGATGAAGAATTATGAAAATAAATAAGCTCAAGTTGAGCAGCTTGTCGACTCAAACGAAACTTATGCCCTTGCGGTATAAAGTATTAATCACCGGCGGTGCCGGTTTTATCGGATTTCATCTGGCCAGGCGGCTGCTTGAAACCGGGGTGCGTGTGGTCGGGATCGACAACTTTAATGATTACTATGATCCTGCCTTGAAACATGCCCGATTGGCCCAGCTGGCCGACCACGATAATTTCAGCCATTTCAAACTTGATCTGGCGGATCGCTCCGCCATGGCCGATCTTTTTGCCACTCATCGTTTTGATGCGGTGGTCAATATGGCGGCCCAGGCCGGGGTTCGTTATTCCCTGGAAAATCCCCATTCTTATATTGATACAAATATTGTCGGTTTTACCAATGTTCTGGAGGGCTGTCGTCATTCCGGGGTCAAGCATCTGGTGTTTGCCTCCTCAAGTTCGGTTTACGGGGCCAATACCAGGATGCCTTTTTCGGTGCATGATAACGTCGATCATCCGGTTTCCCTGTACGCCGCCACCAAGAAATCAAGTGAGTTGATGGCCCATGCCTATAGTCACTTGTATGGTCTGCCTTGTACCGGCCTCAGGTTTTTTACGGTTTATGGCCCGTGGGGAAGGCCTGATATGGCCTATTTTTTGTTTACCAAGGCCATTTTGGCCGGTGAGCCGATCAATGTCTTTAATCACGGCAAGATGAAACGTGATTTCACCTATATCGATGATATTGTCGAAGGCGTCATCCGGGTGATCCATAAGCTGCCCCAGGCAAATCCTTTATGGAACGGTGATTCTCCGGATCCGGCCACCAGTTATTGTCCGTATCGTATTTATAATATCGGCAATAATAATCAGGTTGAGTTGTTGCACTATATTGAGGTTTTGGAAGAGTGTCTTGGCAAAAAGGCGAAGAAAAATTTTATGCCCATGCAGAATGGCGATGTGCCCGCCACCTATGCCAATGTCGACGATCTGGTCCGCGATGTTGGGTTTAAGCCGGATACCACGGTTGAGGCGGGGATCAGGCTTTTTGTTGATTGGTATCTTGATTATTACGCTGGATAGATTTTTGTTGAGGAATTTATGAATATTACAATGATCGGGACCGGATATGTCGGTCTGGTGACCGGGGCCTGTCTGTCGGAATTTGGTCATCAGGTTTGCTGTATGGACCTGGATGCGGCCAAAATTAAACGATTGAAAGAAGGGGAGATCCCGATTTACGAACCGGGACTTGATACTCTGGTTGCCAAGAATATCAAGGAAGGACGCCTTTCTTTCACTTTTGATCTGCTTGAGGCGATGACCGGAGCGCAGGCCGTGTTCATTGCGGTCGGCACTCCTTCCCACCGACGCGGGGACGGTTATGCGGACCTTTCTTATATCTATCAGGCGGCCCGGGATATCGCGGTTCATCTGAGTGATTATACGGTCGTGATTGATAAAAGTACGGTGCCGGTGGGTACGGCCCGACAGGTGACCCGGATCATTAAAGAAGAGAATCCGGCCGCTAATTTTGATGTGGTCTCCAATCCTGAATTTTTGCGGGAAGGGGCGGCGATTAATGATTTCATGCGGCCGGACCGGATTGTAATCGGTTCGGACTCTAAGCGGGCAATTGAAATCATGAAAGAGATTTATGATCCGCTCTATCTGCTGGCCACCCCCTTTGTCATTACCTCGCCGGAAACGGCTGAACTGATTAAATATGCCGCCAATGCCTTTCTGGCCATGAAAATAAGTTTTATTAACGAAATGGCCAATATCTGTGAGGCGGTGGAGGCCGATGTGGTTGACCTGGCCAGAGGCATCGGTCTGGATGGCCGGATCGGTAGCAAGTTTCTTCATCCGGGTCCGGGATATGGCGGTTCATGTTTTCCTAAAGATACCAAGGCCCTGCTGCGGATCGCCCAGGAACATGGGGCGGCGGCGCGTCTGATTGAAGCGGCGGTCGAGGTGAATGCTGCCCAGAAAGCACGAATGACCAAGAAGATAAAAGACGCTTTGGGCGGCGATGTGAGCGGCAAGACGATCGGTGTCCTCGGTCTGAGTTTCAAACCGGAAACTGATGACTTGCGAGATGCGCCGGCCTTGTCGATTCTGCCGCCATTACATGAGAAGGGCGCCAGGATTCAGGCTCATGATCCCCAGGCCATGGCGGAAGCGGCGCAGATTTACCCGGGCTGGTCGTATGTTAATAATGCCTATGAAGCGTGTCAGGGCGCGGATGCGGTGGTCCTGCTGACCGAGTGGAATCAATATCGGGCCCTTGATCTGAAAAAGATTAAGGGGTTAATGAACAAGCCTGTCTTTATTGATTTAAGAAATGTTTATGAGCCCGGCAAAATGAAAGACGCCGGCTTTGAATATTTTTCGGTTGGCCGGTAGATTATCTTCCTAAATATGGCTTGACCCTTGACCGGGATTGTTTTGCTTCAGGACGACGGTTCTTATCATGGTAAAAACTTGACGGCGTTAGGCTGATAAGGTTTATTGTTCTGATTTTTCTCATTTTAATGAACAAGGTGCAGGATGATCACCCTCCCGACTTGGATCCATCGGTCTGGTTCGGTAGTTGAGCCGGGACCTGCCCGAATAAAGGTATTTTATATATGAAAGGAATTATTCTGGCCGGTGGCTCCGGAACAAGACTTTACCCCCTGACCCTTTCGGTCAGTAAACAGCTGATGCCGGTCTACGATAAACCGATGATCTATTATCCCTTGTCGGTCCTGATGTTGGCCGAAATCCGGGAGATTCTGGTCATTACCACTCCGCAGGATCAGGCGGCTTTTCAACTCTTGCTTGGTACTGGTCAGCAATGGGGCCTGGAGATTCAATATGCGGTCCAACCTTCACCCGACGGCCTAGCCCAGGCCTTTATTATCGGTGAGCAGTTTATCGGCGATGATTCTGTCGCCCTGGTCCTGGGCGATAATATTTTCTATGGCCACGGGATGGAGCATATGCTGCAACATGCGGCAGAGCAGGAGAGCGGGGCCACGGTCTTTGGCTATTATGTCAGGGACCCTGAGCGTTACGGGGTGGTGACCTTTGATCAAAATGACCGGGCGGTTGATCTGGACGAGAAGCCATTAAAGCCCAAGAGTAATTATGCGGTCACCGGACTATACTTTTATGATAATCGTGTCGTGGAGTATGCCAAGCAGATCAAGCCCTCGGCCCGTGGTGAGCTTGAGATCACCGATATCAACAAGATTTATCTTAAGCAGGGCGAGTTGACGGTTGAGGTTATGGGGCGCGGTTTTGCCTGGCTGGATACCGGTACCCATGATTCGTTACTTTCGGCTTCCAACTTCATGCAGGTCATAGAAGAGCGTCAAGGTCTCAAGGTCGCATGTCCGGAAGAGATCGCTTATCGCAATGGATACATTACCGCCAGTGAACTCAAAAAGTTGGCAAAACCACTGGCCAAGAATGGCTATGGCAAATATCTGCTGGATCTTTTGAAAGGTGATATTCGACTATGAAGGCGGTTGAAACTCCACTGTCGGGAGTAGTTGTCCTGGAGCCAAAGCTCCATGGTGATAGCCGTGGTTTCTTTTTAGAAACCTACCGGGAGGACACTCTCCATGAGTTTGGGATCAGGGCGCGGTTTGTCCAGGACAACCATTCTCGTTCCAGTCGCGGGGTCCTGCGGGGATTACATTATCAGTTGACTCAGCCCCAGGGCAAGTTGGTGCGGGTGGCGCGGGGCGCGGTTTTTGATGTGGTGGTTGATGTGCGCAGCGGGTCCCCGACCTTCGGTCAATGGTACGGCATTACCCTGGATGAAGAGAGCATGCGGATGTTGTATGTGCCGCCGGGATTTGCCCACGGTTTCGTGGTGCTCACCGAGGTTGCCGACTTTATTTACAAGTGTACCGATTATTATCATGCCCAATCGGAACAGGGGATTCTCTGGAACGATCCGGCGATTGGTATCAAATGGCCGATTACCGATGTCCGGCTTTCTGAAAAGGATCGCAATAATATTGCCCTGCAAGACCAGCCGTCTACTCTGCTGCCTCATTATGCAGGAACTCCATCATGAGAGTCCTGGTCACCGGCGCTACAGGTCAGGTTGGTTCCGAACTTGTGGCGCAAGGCAAGGAACTCGGATTGCAGATTTTGGCGGCGGGCCGGGCTGAGCTCGATATCAGCCGGTCGCAGGCGGTGAACAGTTTTTTTCAGGTCCAGCGGCCTGATATCGTGATCAATGCCGCAGCCTATACTGCGGTCGATAAGGCCGAGTCCGAACCGGAACTTGCCTATGCGATCAATCGGGATGGCGCGGCCTATCTGGCCGAGGCCTGTGCCAAGCGCCAGATTCCCTTGTTTCATATTTCCACCGATTACCTGTTTGACGGGCGCAAGGAAGGGGCTTATCTTGAAACAGATCTTTGCTCTCCTCAAAGTATCTACGGCAAGAGTAAAGGGGAGGGTGATCAGGCCGTTGCCTCTATTTTGGAGCAGCATTTTATTCTCCGGGTATCCTGGGTCTTTGGCGCCAGCGGTAATAATTTCGTCAAGACCATGCTCCGTCTGGGCCGGGAGCGTGATTTCTTAAGGATTGTGGCGGATCAGCGCGGCGGGCCTACCTGGGCCGGGGCGATTGCCGGCACTCTGCTTGATCTTGTTGTCCGCCTGCGGAATGGGGAAAAGATCGCCTGGGGGACCTATCATTACAGCGGTCAACCGACCACCACCTGGCAAGGTTTTGCCGAGGTCATTTTTGAGCAGGCGGTAAAACTGGAAATGCTTGATCAGCGGCCAAGGGTGGAGGCAATCACCACCGCCGAGTACCCGACTCCGGCCCAACGTCCCTTAAACTCGGTATTGGATTGTCAAAAGATCGCGCGGGAACTGGGCATCTCGCAGCCCGATTGGCGGATTGGACTTGATATCGTCTTAAAAAAATGGAAAGAGCAGTGAATCATACCACGCAAAATCTCCTGGTCACCGGCGGGGCCGGATTTATCGGCAGCAACTTTGTTCATTACTGGCTTGCCAGGTATCCCGAGCAGCGGGTGGTGGTGCTCGATGCCCTCACTTATGCCGGAAACCGGGCCAGCCTTGCCGCCGTTGAGTCTAATCCCCGGTTTCGCTTTGTCCATGGCGATATTCTGGATACTGACCTGGTCGAACAATTGCTGGCTGCCGAACAGATCGACACCATTGTCCATTTTGCGGCGGAATCCCATGTCGACCGTTCAATCCTCGGCCCGGACGCATTTATAAAGACGAATATCGAAGGGACCCATTCGATGCTCAAGGCGGCCCGTCGGGTCTGGCTTGAGCAGGGGGCGCGGCCCCATCGTTTTCATCATGTCTCAACCGATGAGGTCTACGGCACTTTGGAACCGGATGCCGCAGCCTTTACTGAAAAAAATCAGTATCTGCCCAATTCGCCTTATGCCGCCAGTAAAGCCTCCTCGGATCATATCGTGCGCAGTTATCATCATACCTATGGTCTGAATACCACGATCAGTAACTGCTCGAATAACTATGGTTCTTATCAGTTCCCGGAGAAGCTGATCCCCCTGGTGATCGCTAACTGTCTTGACGGCAAGCCCTTACCGATCTATGGCGATGGCAAACAGATTCGGGATTGGCTCTATGTCGATGATCATAATCGCGGGATTGATCTGATCATTCATCAGGGCAAGGTCGACCAGACCTATAATATCGGGGGCAATAACGAGTGGACCAATATCGATATCGTCACTTTGGTTTGTGAGTTGATGGACCAGCATCACCCTAAAGGCGCTCCCCATCTGAACCTTCTGACCCATGTCAAGGATCGGCCCGGCCATGACCGCCGGTATGCCATTGATGCCACCAGGATTAAGGCTGAGTTGGGTTATCAGCCAATGGAGACTTTTGAAACCGGCATTCGCAAAACGGTTGAGTGGTATCTGCAAAACGAATCATGGTGGCGGCAGGTGATGGATGGGAGTTATCAAGATTGGCTTGCACAGAATTATGTCTGAAGATAGTCCCGGCTGATGAATTTTTATTTTGCGGCCGGGAAATATTGGCCGGCAGGATTTAAGAAAGGTCTTGCGTAGATTGATAATTATGTCTTTAATATTACGAATGTATCTTGCAATAAAGAAACCCTTATGACCCAGTTGCCATACGATAGATATCCCCGGGAACCTCTGGTCCTGGAAAACCTCTCACTCAAATATATGAGGCAGGCGAAGTTTGTTCCCCTGTCCATGCGCGAGGGTATCCTTGAGATCGCCATTGCCGATATCAGAGATCATACCACCATCGAAAGCCTTGAACTGGCCTATCATTGCCAGGTTCAGGCCGTCTACGGCCAGGCTGAGGATATTCTGGAAGCCATTGAAAGATTGTACGGAATCCACAGCCAGTCAATAGATAATATTATTGAGGAAGCTGATCGGGATATTTCCGAAATCGTTACGGAAGTTGAAGAGAATGAAAGTCGACTCCGTGATCTGGCCCAGGAAGCGCCGATCATCCGTCTGGTCAACCGGATCATCGGCCAGGCAGTGGAAGAAAAGGCCAGTGATATTCATTTTGAACCATTTGAATACACCTTCCGGGTTAGATACCGGCTGGACGGATTGCTCCGGGAAGTTGAGTCGCCTCCTTCCCGGTTGCAGGCCGCGATCATTTCCCGGATCAAGATCATGGCCAAGCTTGATATCTCCGAACGCCGCCGTCCCCAGGATGGGCGGATTAAACTTAAAGTGGACGGTCGGGAGATAGACTTTCGGGTTTCGACCATTCCGACCCATCACGGCGAGAGCCTGGTCATGCGGATTCTTGATCGTGAGTCGCTGATTCTCGATCTGGCCCAGATCGGTTTTCCCGAACGACTACAGGAAGAATACGATAAGGTCATTCATCAGCCATACGGCATGATTCTGGTGACCGGTCCGACCGGCAGCGGCAAGACCTCCACCCTTTATACCACTCTGGATAAAATCAATCTGCCCTCCTATAAAATAATGACCATGGAGGACCCCATAGAATATCAACTGGCGGGGATCAATCAGATTCAGGTCAATCCCAAAATTGGTTTTACCTTTGCCGGCGGTCTGCGCTCTATTGTTCGCCAGGACCCCGATATTATTCTGATCGGTGAAATCCGTGACAAGGAGACCGCTGAGATCGCTATTCAGTCGGCCCTGACCGGTCACCTGTTGTTCAGTACCCTGCACACCAATGATGCACCCGGCGCCATCACCCGGCTGCTTGAAATGGGGGTGGAAAATTATCTGCTCAGCTCCACTCTGCTCGCCGTTCTGGCCCAGAGGCTGGTGCGGTTGATCTGCCCCTTTTGCAAGGAACCAACCGAGCCGGACCCTAAACTTTTAAAGACCATGCCGTTTTCGGCCGAGGAAATCGCCGACATGACTTTCTACCACGGCAGCGGGTGCGAAGAATGCCGTCATACCGGATATAAAGGCCGGACCGCAATTTTTGAATATCTGCCGGTGGATGAGGCGATCAGAAAGGAGATCGATCGCAAATCGAGCACCGAGAAAATTAAGGAAACCGCGCTGGCCCGAGGCATGGTCACTCTCCTTCAGGACGGCTGGCGCATGGTGCGGGAAGGGCGCACAACCGTCTCCGAGGTATTGCGGGTAACCCTGGCGAGTTGATGATCTGCAATGGCTACTTTCTCTTATAACGCGACCGATCAGGGCGGCAAAATCATTAAAGGTGTCCTGGAAGCGGTCGACCAACAGGCGGTGGCGGATGAACTTGATGCCATGGGCTATATCCCGATCAGGATTCGGGTCGCCGAGAAAAAAAGCGGTAGGGGCAAGGGGGCGGGGCTCTCATTTTCTCTGCCGTTACTTTCTTCCCGTATTTCGCCAAAAGATACCATGCTCTTTACCCAGGATCTGGCCGCTCTGCTCAGCGCCGGTCTGCCGCTGGACCGTTCTCTGACTATCCTGGTCGATGCCTGTGGCAGTAAGCCATTTCGGGCGATCATTACCGACATTCTCCATTCCGTGGAGAAAGGTCATTACCTGTCCGATGCCCTGGCCAAACAGCCCAAGGTCTTCAGCCGTTTTTATGTCAGTATGGTAAAAGCCGGTGAGGCTGGTGGTGTCCTGGAAGATGTTCTGGCCAGAATGGCCATATTCCTGGAAACGGCCCAGGAACTAAAGGAATACATCGCTTCCGCTATGCTTTACCCCGCATTTCTCACCGGGGTTGGCGGTGTTTCGATCATTGTGCTGCTGACCTTCGTTCTGCCCCGTTTTTCGGTGATTTTTGAGAACATGGGGCAGTCAATTCCGCTCGCCACGCAACTGCTGCTTTCCTTCAGCGCCGGGTTGAAAGCATGGTGGTGGCTGATCGCAATCGTGATTACCGGCGGGATCTATGCCTTTAAAAAGTATGCCCGGAGCGAGCAGGGCCGCTATCGCCTCGACGGCCTGAAATTACGGATGCCGATGGTCGGGGATCTGACCCGAAAGATCGAGGTCGCCCGCTTCAGTCGGACCCTCGGCACCCTGGTTCATAGTGGTGTGCCGATCCTGCAGGCCCTTGACCTGGTCCGTAATATTTTGACCAACCGGGTGATTGCCGAAGCCCTTGAGAAGGTCCATCGTCGAGTAAAAGAGGGTGAAAAGCTGGCCGGGCCGCTGGCGGATATCGGGGTTTTTCCGGCGCTGGCTATCCAGATGATCATGGTTGGTGAGGAAACCGGCCGCCTGGACGCCATGCTTCTCCGGGTGGCGGATAATTACGAAAAGATTGTCCGTAATCTGATCAAACAATTTATCGGCATGCTTGAGCCCGTTATGATTCTGGCCATGGGTCTGCTGATCGGTTTTATTGTAATCACCATGCTGATGGCAATCTTCAGCATCAATGACTTGCCGTTTTAAGTTTTCATTCTGCTGAGAAAACTCTTGTAAAATAATGGAAAAATCTCTGTCTGGACCGCAAAACGGTTTTACCCTGCTGGAAGTGATGATCGTACTCTTGCTGATCGGATTGGTCACCGGTCTGGTTGTGCCTAGATTCGGCGGGACGTTGAGCAGCATGCAGGCCAGAAGCGCGGTGAAAAAAATTGCCACCATCCTGCGCTATGCCAGAAACCAGGCGGTTTCAGAGCAGCAGACCAGGGTGGTGACCTTTGATCTCTCCTTAAACCGGGTGGTCCTGGAGCTGGCTGTTGACCAGATTGGTGAGGTCAGTGCTGAAAGAAAAAAAACAGACTCGGCCGATCCGGGGGGCAAGGTCTATCAGTTGCCGGAGAAAATTCGTCTGCTGGAAGCGATATCCGCCAGTGGCGAAAACATCGAACAGGAGTTTCCGCTCTATTTTTATCCGGCCGGCAACAGCAGCGGGGGTGTTATTTTGCTGCAAGGCAAGCGGAAGAGCCCCTATCGTTTGCAGATCGATTTTATTACAGGGATTGTCGATGTCACCGATTGATGATAAAGCTCAACCCGGATTTTCCCGTTGTGCGCAATTACGGGATGGCAAGGGTTTTACCCTGATGGAAATTCTGGTGGCCATGATGATCGTGGCGATCAGTATCACCGTTATTTTACAACTTTTTTCCGGCGGCTTACGCTCCGGTGAACTGTCGAAAAATTATCTGCGGGCGGTATTTTACGCCAGGGAAAAAATGGAGGAAATCCTGCTGGCTGATCTGGTTGTCGGGGAAACGCAAGCAGGGGAACTTGCCGATGGTTACCGGTGGAGTGCGGTGGTTGAACCGAATCGAGCCGATGATGTCGACAACAGCCGGGCCAAACTGATGTTGTATTCGGTATCTGTTGATGTCAATTGGCAGGAAGGACGCCATCGTAAGCATTTTACCCTATCAACCTTACGGCTGGGACCGGTGATCGATGCAGATAATCCGTCCTGAAGGCAGCCGAATTTTTTTTGGCCGGCAGGGCTTCACTCTTTTGGAGCTCCTGATTTCCCTGGCCATTATGTCGGTGATTGTTACCGTTATCTTCGGCGGGCTCCGGGTCGGGGTCAGGGCCTGGGACAAAGGGGAATCACTGGTTGATAGTCAGCAGCGGTTGCGGATCGTCCCTGAATTGGTAAGAAAGCAGATTGCCTCCCTGACTATGCCGGAGGTGTTGAAAAAAGATAGTAAATGGTTTTTTTTCGAGGGGGACAACCGGTCCATGGCTTTTTTTTCCAACATTTCACTCTATCCTGAACATGAGGGCGGTATTGTTTATGTGCGCTATCTGGTTTCAGAGGTGGGAGAAGGCAAGGAGAAGCTGGCTTTCTTTGAAAAAGACATTAATCTCTTTGATTCTACGGAACTTGCCGAAACTGACCAAACAGTATATCTTGACTTGCTGTCCGAATATACTAGTATCTCATTCGATTTTATGGCGGCCCGTAAGGACAGGGTGTCGACCACTGAATGGTTGGCCGCCTGGTTACCCGAAGAGATGAATGGCGTGCCGCAGGCGGTTAGGGTTACATTCCAGAATGACGGGCAGAAGCCACCGGTTGTGTTGGTTATTCCTGTTCATTATCAACCCGTGACGGAAGAATGATCGGAAAAAGATACAGATCACACGCGTTTGTGCCCTGGCAGAACCAGGAAGGGGTCGCCTTGCTTATGGTGCTCTGGGTATTGACCCTGCTTACCGTTATCGTCGGCCAGTTCTGTTATGCCATGCGTGCGGAGATCAATATCACCCGAAACTTCAGGGATGTGGCGAAGGCCTATTTCCTGGCCAGAGCCGGACAACAGCAGGCGCTTTTATGGCTGCTTGAACCCGAGCAAATTAACGGGAACGGGGCGGAGGCAGGTCCCCTTTGGCGGGTCAATGCCGATAACCAGCCCGTTCTCTTTGGCGACGGCTCTTTTGAGATAAAAATCGGCAATGAAAGCGGCAAAATTAATCTTAATACGGCCCATCCCGACCTGCTAAAAATGATGCTGGCCGGGTTAGAGCTGAGCGAGGAAGAAGAAAGGATCATAGTCGATTCGATCCAGGATTGGCGGGATGCTGATAATCTCCATCGACTAAACGGGGCGGAAAATGACTATTACCAAAACCTGCCCGAACCTTATTCTTGCCACAATGGCCCTTTTCGTTCGGTAAAAGAACTGCTTTTGGTGCGGGGTATTTCAAAAGATATTATGACGAGGTTATTGGAGAGGATTACCATTTATCCTCAGGTATCGCTGACTGAGACTGCCAGAAATCAGGTAAAGGATGAGACCGCCATTTTAGAGCAGAAACAGATCAATATAAACGCCGCGCCGCTGGAAGTGCTGCAGGCCCTGCCTCAGATGACCGACGAGGCGCTGCGGGAGATTATTGATTTTCGTCGGCAGGCGGATTTCACCACCTTGCTCGAAGTAAAGCAAACTGTCGGCGACCGGATCTTCCGCCAGATTTCAAATTATATTACCCTGGATTTTTCCTCTTACTTCAGCCTGATAACCACCGGTTATGTCAAGGGGAGCAAGGCCAGGCGAAGTATCGCCTCGGTAGTCGATGTTGATGCTGATCTGTATAAATACCGGATAGCCAAATGGCTCGATTTTGAAAGTGTGCAATAGAGTGAACGGGATATGATAAATTTATTGGCCAGATATACCATCGGCCTGGAGATCAAGGAAGACAGCGCCGCCATTGTCGCCCTGGCCAGCGGGGTCAAGCAGAGCGCTCTGGCCGGTCATGAAGTTTTCGCCCTCGACCGGAGCAAACCGGTCAGGGAAAGGCTGGCCCATCTTGCCCTGATGATCAACAATTTCATCGCCGAGCAGAAAATAAGTGAACCGGATCTGTTTATGGCGGTGCCCCGGGAAATTACGATCATTCGGGAAATTGCCTTTCCTTTGTCGGTGAAGGAAAATTTACGGGAAACCATGCGGTACGAGATTGAAAAGTATGTGCCGTTTCCGGCCAATGAAATCTATTTCGACTGCCGGATAAGCAGTGAGGACAAAAAAACAAATAGACTTAATGTTTTGCTGGTTGTGGTCAGAAAGGAAGATCTGGAACCTTATCTGACCTTGCAGAC
The DNA here is from genome assembly GCA_018823175.1 of Pseudomonadota bacterium. Classification (GTDB taxonomy): domain Bacteria; phylum Desulfobacterota; class Desulfobulbia; order Desulfobulbales; family JAHJIY01; genus JAHJIY01. The sequence continues at coordinate 135,511 of JAHJIY010000040.1, read as the reverse complement.
GGAAATCGCCCTCGGGATCAGCGGTATTGAAATCAATTCCACCGCCCTTGCCTTTGGGCTTGGCGACAAGATTGCGGCAATCCGTGATGCACTGCCCGGCCTGCTTCTCTATCTGGATGACGACAAACTGCAGTGCAACCTGCTTAAAGATCAGCATCTTCTGTCTTCCCGGATCTTGAACCTCTCGGCCCTTGCCGATGATAGCCTGGCCTTGTCCCGGGAGGTTGCCGCAATCTGTGATCAGCATCATTTATTAGCGGCGGTCGGGACCATCTTCTATCTTGAGAATGAAGATTCAGCCAAACTTCTGTCATTGTTGGGCGGCGACAATAATCTGCGACTGACTCCCTTGCCGATGCCCGAGCAGCTGCCTGCCGCCAGGCTGCTGACCGCTTATTATCTCGCCCTGAAAGGTCAACGCCAACCGACCGGTTTGATTAACCTCCTGCCGGCGAATCTTCGCAAGCGTCCTTCCCGGACCTCGTTTTATGTGTCAATCGGTCTTATTATTCTCATCGTTCTTCTGGCCGCCGGTTTAGGCGGGAACCTCATTTTTCATCAAAGAATGATCGACCGCCAATTGACCGGGGAAATCAACCGGCTGACCAAGGAAGTCACTGATTTGCCCAGGCAGAAGGAAGAGTTGGCCAAGATCCGGGCCAGAATCGATTATCTTGCCGCCACCGACCGGGATGCTCTCTTGCTGCTGGATGTAATTAATGAATTGAGCCTGCTCCTGCCGGATACTGCCTGGGTGGAAAAGTTATCTTTTGCGCCAAAGGCATCGTATATTGAGGGCTCCGCCCAATCTGCGGCGGACCTGATTGAACTTCTCGAGTCTTCCCGGTTGTTTAAAGAGGTGTCATTCCTGACCAGTGTCAGGAAAGGTCCGGACGACAAGGAGCGCTACAGAATAGGCTTTGCTATTAACCGCAACGGACGGTAAGTATAACAACTGTTTTAAGGACAAGATTCGGATGTGGCACATAGAGCTGACTAAAGAAAGAAAAATTATTTTGCTGGCCGGGGTTATCCTTCTGGCCCTCGCCGCCGGATATCGCCTGGTTCCCTTTCTGCGCCAATCATTTTCCGGCACGGAGGAAGTGTTTTCCGAACAAAGGATCGTTAAATTACAGAAAAAGGCCCAGCAGAAAGAACAACTCGACCGGCAACTGCAAACCTTGAGCCGGCAATTGTCCCAGGCCGAGGCAGTCCTGCTGGGCGGCGCCACCTATTCGTTGGCCGCGGTTGAAATTCAGAATCTGCTGTACGACCTGGCCAAGCAACATGGTTTTGAGATCAAATCAGTACGGGTGATGAACAGTGACAAGCCTGATGATAAGACACCTGCCGTCTATGCCAAGGTTTCAGTGCAAGCCCAGATCGAATTGAGCACCGGTCAACTCAAGGAATTATTATACGGGGTCGCCAAGGCAGCAAAAATTATTCGGGTTGAAAACATTGAAATAAACCCATTGAAACGGGGACAGGCGGATAAGTTGACCGCAACCATGACCCTGACCGGGTTGATGCGTAATGAGAAGGTTGAAGGTTGAAGGTTGAAGGTTGAAGGTTGAAGGTGACGAGTTTTCTCCCTGATTACTTCGTCATTTTTATGATTTGTTTTCTTGCTTGCGGGCATGGGTTATTAGTAATTTGTTGATTAAATAAGGAATGGAATTAGTGATTTATCAGGTTACCATCGAACTTCAGCTCCAAACTGTCATTGCGAACGAAGTGAAGCAATCTCTTGGTAATCATCATGGTTTAAACGGCAGTTAATCGGCACTTTCGAGAAATATTTATGTTATTTCATAAAAAATATATCTTAAATCTGTTGTTGGCGGTGGTGGCCGTGGGCCTGGCTACGGCCCTCTACCAGAGCTGGAACCGGGAGATCCCGCCCTTGCCGGCCCCGGAGTTGCAGGTGGAGGATAAAAATCTTGAAAAGCAGGAGAATTATGTCCGCATTCTGCCGGTTAAGGATTCCTATCGTGCGGTGACCGAGCGGAATCTTTTTTCGCCGGAGCGCAAGGAGTTTATTGTTGAGAAACCGATAGTGGAGGAGAAGCCGGTGGTTCAGAAAATTGCCACGATTTCCGGCCGGGCCATTAAGTTGTTCGGCATCATCCAACTGGGCAACCAAAAAAAGGCCCTGATCACCGACCCGCAGCAGACCGGCAAGAGAAATAATAAATGGGTCTCGGTTGGTGATCAGATCGGTAATTTACGGGTGGTCGCCATCTCCGCTGACAAACTCCAGGTTATTGACGGCAATGAGCGGTATGATATCATGCTCCACGATGAAAAAAGAAAGAGCCAGGGCTCTTTGCCGGCCGCCAAAGTAGAGCCGACCGTGATTTCAACCGGCCCGGCCAACCCGCCGTCCGCCTCCGCTCCGCCGTCTGCCGACCAGCCATCGTCTGATGAATTTGTTACGATTAACACCCCTTTTGGTCCTATAAAAAGAAGGAAAAATTAATATCATGCGTTATTTACTCACCGGGAAATGGCTTTTGTTTAACCTGTCCTGTTGTCTTGTTTTTCTCCTGGCCGGTTGTATGGCGGCCCAACCCCGCCCGCAGCAGAAAATTATGGCCGGTGCGCCTGGCAGCGAGGTTGCGGCCCAGGAACCTGCCGCCCCGGCTGTTACTTTCGACCGAGGTGAGGTGGCCGCAGTCTCGGCGGAGCTGCCCGACAGTGGCGCTGATCTTGCGCCCGAATCTTTTCCGGACAAACAGCATAAGATCGTCGCTCACTCGGAGGGATTCCCCGGATCGTCATCGGCCTTGGCTCGCAATCAGGATAGCGCTGCCTTGGTGACCGGGACGGCAAAGGGGGCGGAATCCCTGGTGATCAATCTGGAAGACGCCGAGATCTATGATGTTATTTTATTCTTTGCCGATATGCTGCAGATCAACTGCATAGTCGGGCCTGAGATTAGGGGGACGGTGACCATTCATTCCGCCGGCGCCCTCAATAAGAATGATATCTTCCCTTTGTTTTTCCAGATTCTTGACGCCAACGGTCTTACCGCGGTCAAGGAAGGCAAGGTTTATCGCATTCTCAACATCGACAGCGCCGCCCGGACCTCATTGCCCTTATCGACGGATGGCGATGTCGGACTGGCCCGCTCCGAGTATATTCTGCAGATCATCCCCCTGCAATATATCGCCAGTCAGGAGATGGTGAAAATTCTGACCCCTTTCATTTCCGCCAAGGGCAGCCTGATTTCCCACGATGCCTCACGGACCATTCTGCTGGTTGACTCCCGGGCCAATGTCGCCAAAATCCTCAAGCTGGTCAAGACCTTTGACCTTGATCTGCTCGGTAAGATGAGTCATCGCTTTTATCGGATCCAGAATGTGGACAGCAAGACGGTGGCCCAAACCATTTCAGATGTCCTGGCCTTTTATGAAAAGGATAGCGGCAAGATAAAAATAATCAACCTCGAGAAACTTAATTCCCTGCTGGTCTTGACCGACAGCGACAAGTATTTTGCTAAAGTCACCGAGTTGGTTAACGATTTTGATATCCCCAGTGAGGATGTTACGCCCCATATCTATCTTTATTTTCTGAAAAACTCCCAGTCTGATGACATGAGCGGTCTGCTCAACGCCATTTTTACCAAATCAAAGGAAGCGGCGGCGAAACCGGAACCGGCCGGTCCCGATGTGCCGACCAAGAAAAAAACGGAAACTTCACCGCTCTTTGGCGCAAAAGAGCCGGCCCAACCGATAAAAATCACCCGCGCCGTCCCGGAGGCGGATTTTGGTTCCGGCGCCCTGCGCGGTGAAATAAAAATCACCCAGGACCCGATTCGCAACGCCCTGGTTATCGAGGCGACTCCCGCCGATTACCGGGTGGTTGAAAAGGTCTTGCACCGCCTTGATATCCTGCCCCGCCAGGTCCTGATCTCGGTCACCATTGCCGAGGTCAAACTTGATGACTCCCTGGACCTTGGGGTGGAATGGTCCTGGACCCATGATAAAAGCGCCGAGATCAATCATCCCTCGTTCTTGACCGCCCTGGTTAATGATACGGTTGGTTTGGCCTATAATATCGGCGAGACCGCTAAGTGGAATGCCGCCTTGTCGGCGATGGCCCGGGAAAACAAGGTTAATATTGTCTCTTCTCCTTCGGTCCTGGCCTCGGATAATAAGGCGGCGGTGATTAATATTTCCACTGAACTGCCGGTGGCCAGTGCCCAGATCCAGTATGACTCGGATAATACCAGCAAAACCCAGACCGATATTCAGTATCGGAATACCGGGGTCATTCTCAATGTGACGCCGCATATCAACGAAAATGGCCTGGTGACCATGGAACTCAAACAGGAATTGAGCGAGGCGGCCGACGCGGTTAATATCGGTGGGGTCGGCTACCCGGCGTTTTTTAAACGATCAGTTGATACGACGCTGACCGTCAACAGCGGCCAGACCATCGTGATCGGCGGTCTGATCAGTGAAAAAGAAACGGCCGGCAGTTCCGGCGTGCCGTTTCTTTCCGGTCTGCCGCTGATCGGCTGGATTTTTGGGGCGACCGGCAATGAAACCGGCAAAACAGAGTTGATTATCCTGATTACGCCTAAGGTTGCGGCAAATCTTGATGCGGTTGATGCGGTTACCGCCGAATTTGCGCATCAGGTTGGTTATGATCTTGCCCCGAAAACCATGCACTCAACCGGTGCTCTCCGCTAGCGGCGACCGTAAATACGGCGCCGGGCGCTTATGCTTTTCATCAGGAAACTAACTAAGGTCTTGAAATCAGGCCCTATTCGGCTATTTTGCCGGTTAGATCCCAGGGCCGGTGGGGCAGTTGTCAGAAGATCGAAGGCTTTTCTTGCATTTAGCTTGGTTTTCTTATATGTTAATAAAAAAAAGGAGCGAGTTTTTTTTTCTTGACAATGTTTTGAAATTTTTAGATATTATTTCAATATTTTCCATTGGATAAATTGTTTTTATATGCTATTGGTCAATATGTAATTTAAATAGACAGAAGTTAAACGCATGGCTTATCATGCTGTTGGCTAAGCGGCCAACGGCGAACGAGGCCACCAGCGTGAGACGTTTATCCTTATTTGCGCCGATTAAAGTAAGGGAAAATGAGTGAGTAAAGTTAAGCGGTAAGAAAAGTTAAGCTGGATAAAATTAAGGATTAGGAAAAGTAAGGAGCGAGGGCCGGCCCCTTAAAGGAGGTGTGACAACGAAGATCAGGAAGAAGAAAAGATGTTATTAAATTGCGCAATTTGATAACCAGTAAGTAAACCGTAACACATAAATAAAACCAAACTAATTAGGAGCAACGAATGAAGAAAAAAATTCTTACTTACGCAGCTTCCACTGCTATACTGTCCAGCCTGGTTCTCGCTGGCTCAGCTTTTGCGGTAGATAATGTTGGAGTACAGGTCAACTCCCAGGACATCCGGGAAGCGGCCTCATGTGACAAGGCCGGCGATTTCACCTTTAAGTTTGACTCTGGTACGGATGTTGCCGGTGGCGATCAGATCACCATGGACCTTGACTATGTCTCTTCCACGGTTAACGCCGCGCTCTGCCGTGACATCGATATCGTCTTTGCGCCGGCCGTTAACGCCGACATTAATGTGGTCGCTGCCGATCTGGTTACCAGTGACGGTTGGGATCATCTTGATACCCCGGTTGAGGGTGGTGGTATCACCTCGGCGGTTACCCAGGTTGAAGATAGTTCCGGTATTGCTGACCCAAACATTGCGGTCGACGGTGGTGTTATCTTCCTGGTAACCGGCACCGCCGGCACCCAGCGGGTGACCATGGATGTCATCTCGGCTGATGCCGATGATGACGGCGATGTTGTGACCATTTCCAATTTTGGTGTTGGTGCCGACCCTCTGGACTCTTTGACCATCAAGATCCTTGATCAGAGAATCAACCTTTCCGCGCCGCCTTCCTCTAATGATTATGGTTTGGACAGCGCCTGGATTGATAACACCTTAGTTCCTGACGGAATTTATGAGACTGCCGCGACCCTGGCCGATAACACCATGTGTATCGACATCTCAGACTGGAACGTCGGCACGGTTGACGTCCATATCAAGTCCGCTCTGACCAAGTACTCCTTTGACTCACCGGATCCTGAGGTTGCCCATGTTGTTCCTGCCGCAGACTATGCAAAATACACGTGCAGCAAGTCTGTTAACTGTGGTGATATCGTCCTCGGCACAGCAGGCATACAGGGCGCCGGTGCCTCCTGTGGCTTAATCAACAACGAGAATCCGACTGTGGCCGGAACCGCTTACTGTGCAACCGGCAACCAGCATCTCAACAACCAATTGTACATCCAAAAGACCAGCGGCTTCTTTGATGTGTCCAGCTACCAGGTCCAGATGAAACTGCTGGTTAATGGTACCCAGAGCTCAACCCAGGGCGCCTACTTTACCAGTGCGCCTATGAACATCGCTCCTCTAGCGAGTACTGCCTCCATCAACTGTTCCAGTCCTGTAATACCTGTCGGAGCTGCTCCGGTTGCTACCTACACGAACTCTGCCGGTGCTTCTGTCACTCCTGATGCTCCCGGCGCTCCGGACTGTACAGTCGGTGGGCAAGCGGTAAACTTGATCACCGCCGCCAATACTCTTGGTGTTGTGGCCGGAACGCATCGCGTTCTTTATTTTGGTATTCCTGAGATTAATTATACACTTTCTCAAATTCAAGCCGGAGATGTTATCTCTGTTGATGTCACCCTGATGGTTGCCCCTTGTGGCGAGCTGATAACAGTTAATCTGTGTCTGGGTACCTTCGTAGATGCCTGTACTATTGTAAGCGCCGGCAACACCATTGTCTTCCCTTACTTTACCGCAGCTAACGCTGGTTCAGACAGCTACTGGGACGGTATTGCGGTATCCAACATGTCTACCTCTGCCGGCACCATTACATTCACGATGGTTGAGCAGGATGGTGACATCTCTACCGCTACAGTCGCGATCGGCGCCAACAGCATGATTATCGACAGTTTGGCTAACATGTTGTCAAGCTTTGCCCTGACCACCACGGTTGAAGGTACGGTTGGTAACTCGCCGGCTTATATTACCGCCAAGGGTGATGTTGTGGTCATTGATGGTTTCGCCATGATGGGCGACAACGCAACCGGTCAGTCCATGGGTTACCTGCCGCGTCAGTAGTCTTTAACTGACCCGTCTTGCAAGAGACGAAAGGTAATTTATTAGATATGTGAAAATGGGGGCCTTTTGGCCCCCATTTTTTTTGTGATTTTCATGAACCAAACAATAAGTTAATTTAAGGACCATGAATGCTATGCCCTGGCTCATCCGTTTGTCTGTCGCCGTCTTGTTCTTTGCCCTCTTTTTATATTCTGATGTGGTTGAGGCCCGGCCTTATCTGCCGGCTCTGCCCCTTCATATTGCCACTGAAGTTCAAGCGCTGACCAGTGGCCCGGCGCTCGATAAAATTGAATACGGGGTGCGGGCCGCGATGACCGGCGCTGATCAGTTTACCCTTGATTTTTATCCGCTTTCGCAGCAAGACAAAACCCTCTGTCGTTTAAATTTTCAAGCGGCCGGTCTCCTCACCTGGCAAAGGTCGATGGCGGAAACACCGCAACCGGCAAGCCAACCCCTCTTTCTGCAACCCGGTTTTCCCTTGCCGGTTGACATTCTGCCGGTTGGGCAGGAGGCGGCTCAGGAAAAATATGAGGTCAAATCAAGCGGCGGCGGCCGCACCTTTCTCAAGAGCTATACGGTAGCGGTGGCGGAAATTGCGCACGAAACCGCACGCCAAAATGGCTGGCTCAAGGTTTCTTTGGCGCCGGATGCTCTTTTGCATCTCTATACGGTCACCGATTCGAACGATAACCTGGTTGCTCGTCAACTATGGCCTGCCCAGGCCGATTGGTGGCTGTTTGAGGAAACCGCCTTCCGCCGCTCCTGGCTGATTAAATAATATCAGGTTGTAGTTGGGTTGATTAATGTTTAATAGTTAGTAATTATTACTTGTTTGTTTTTAGGCAGAAGGTTGTCGGGAATGGTGTTAGTAAGCTTCAGCCTTATACCTTATACCTTCTACCTGTATGTTGTTCCCCCTCCCTGAAAGTTGAGAATATCATGAGACATCGATTCGTAACCATAGTGTTGGCCCTCTGTTTATTCTTCCCAACTTCCGCGGCCTGCGAGGTGGTCACCGCCGCCCATATTCCATGGTCCGGATATTGGTGGCCGCTCAGAACCTCCGGGCTGGCGACCGGTTATGACTATCGTGGTCATCCCTCGCCCCTGGAAAAATATGATCTGCTCAACGAAAACCGTTATCCGGCGACCACGACCAACTGGTATCTGGCCAATCTTTATGATCCGGCCGCCCCTTACTGGTATGGTCATTGCGGCGCCTGGTCCAAGGCAGCCATGACCGAGACCTATCCGATTTTACCTTCGTCGGAAGATAATATTATCTTTCGGGTCGGCGATAAAAAAGGATTGTTGACCCTCTCGCACCGCCTTGATCGGATTCAAATGGCCGGGGGCGATTCCCCGGCCGACTTTCATTATTGGCTGCTTTCCTATCTCAAGGATCAGAAGGTGGCCTTTGTCGCTGATCTTGACCTTTCCGAGGAAGTATGGTTTTTCCCCATCTACAAATATGATATGCAGAGTAGTATCAGCGGTAATACCGAATCGGTGACCGTGACCATCTATCACGCCAGTGATAATGTTGTTCCTGACTTTATGGGGACGGAAATTGCCTCCGTTACCTATACCTATACTCTGCAACTCGACGGCAGCGGCAATATTATCAGCGGCGCCTGGACCGACGATAGTCTACTTAATCATCCGGATATGCTTGTTTTTCCCTTGGCCCAGCATACCGACGCCCAAGGTCTGGATTACGAGAAAGTTAAGCAGATTGCCGCCAACAGTGATGATTTTCTTGAACAACCCGGCGCCACCGTGCCGCTGGTGCCGGGCGCCTACAATCTGGTGTTGCTTGATGAAGATCGTTATTCGATCCGGTCGCCGGTCGGCGAAGAATTCAGTGTGCAGATTACCAAGCAGGAGGGCAGTTTGCTGCCCTTGCAAGTCCTGCTGGCCGAGGGCGATGGGACCGTTATCTATCAGGGGTCGATCCCGGGCGCCTCCGGTTCATTAAAATGGCAGGTTGCCGGCGGCGGAAATTCTCCTTTTCTCCTGACTCTGACCCAGGCCGGTTATGATGATCCGAACATCTACTCCCTGACCCTTGACCAGAAGAAAGGATATATGCAGCAGATGCCTTATCTGCCGAAAAACAGCATGTGGTCCGGATTTGCGCTGACCAATGACACCGAGGTCGCGGTGGAGGATGTCATGCTCACGACCCATGACGCCAAAGGGATGCCGTTGCAGACGGTTCTGGGTCCTCTGACCCTGGCCCCCGGTGAAAAAAGGAGTGTTCTCTTTGATTCCCTGCCCTGGCGTCGGCATGAACGCAGTTCTACCGCCGGGATCACCCTCTTGGCTGATGAGCGGGTCCAGCTCGTTAATCTGATTGCTAATGAAGATGTTTTGGCGGGTCAGATTCAGAGAAACGCTGTTTCGGACCATCTGATCATCCCGGATACCGAAAAGCCGAGGTCCTATGAGCGGACCATGGTTGGGTCGGTTCGTAATGAAACCCTGGCCACGATCCAGGTGACCTTGCGCAGTCATAATATGGATGGTTCATTGGTCGGTGAAACCGTCCAGACCCTGGAAGGACACGGGGTGCAAACGATCAGTCCCGGATCGGCGCCATTTTACAGTATGCCGGATAAGGGATGGATTGAGGTGGTTGCCGACAGTGGCCGGATGGTTAGCGGTTTTGTCTATCTGAAAAGCCAGCAGAGCGCTGAGGCCATCTTCGGTCTTGCCGTCAATAACGATCCCAAATATGTGCCCCATGTTCCCCCGCCGGCCGGCGATTGGTTGACCACGTTGACCTTGATCAACGCCGCAACTGAGGAAAACTTGGTTCAACTCCATGCTTTGTTGGCCGGTAGCAATGTGGCCGATGACCTCACCGTGACCCTGGCGCCCCATGAAAAAAGAACCATTGTTTTGAGTGATGATTTTGGCCGGTTGTTTGGAGATCCTCTTTATCATTCCATGGTCCAGGTCGAGGCATCTGGAGATTTTGTTGGTTATTTTTCATACCAGAGCCAGGACAGCGGCGAGGAGGCGTCATATCCGCTGCTGGAAACCTCCAACTTTAATCAGACCCTGACGATGCCGCATTATCCCGCCCTCGATGAATGGTGGGTAGGGATGGGGGTCTGCAATCCATCCGGCATAGCCCAGACAGTTTTTGTTGAAGGTTATGATCTTAATGGCGAATTGTTGACCGGCGAAACCCGTGAGCTGCTGATTCCGGCCGGTGGGTATGAGGTGTTCACGGTCAGGGACCTGTTCCGGGCGGCAGCGCCGGATATTTCATTTATCAAATGTCGGACCGAGACGCCGGGCGGCGTGATCGGCGGATTTTTCCTCTACGGCGGCAATGGCAATATCCTGCTAGGTGGCTCGGTGATGTAGGGATTTGAAGGTAGAAGGTAGAAGGTAGAAGGCGGAAGGTGGAAGGTAGAAGGTGGAAGGTAGAAGGTGGAAGGTAGAAGGTGGAAGGTGGAAGGTGGAAGGTGGAAGGTGGAAGGTGGAAGGTGGAAGGTAGAAGGTGGAAGGTAGAAGGTATAAGGTGGAAGGTAGAAGGCGGAAGGTAGAAGGTGGAAGGTGGAAGGTAGAAGGTGGAAGGTGGAAGGTGGAAGGTAGAAGGTGGAAGGTAGAAGGTAGAAGGTAGAAGGTAGAAGGTAGAAGGTAGAAGGTAGAAGGTGGAAGGTGGAAGGTGGAAGGTAGAAGGCGGAAGGTAGAAGGTGGAAGGATACGGGGTAATTTTTTTTTGGTAAATACCCCGCTTCTTGCGCAGTTAGTTTGCTAAATTCCTTTGTGAAGCCACCCCGTGGCTTGCCGTAGGGGGGCTTATTTATCCTCGTCTTTGCGAGCGAAGCTAAGCAAGCTGTTTAATATATTGCCTGGAATTTTTTCTTTGCGAGATTCAGGAGATTGAACTCACCCTTCGGTTGTTTATCTGTCTTGTTGCGAAGTTTATACCTCATCAGCAGGGTACTTCTCACAAAGATGCCCTATTTTTAAAATATGCCTCTGCAAATTTGTAATTGTTATTCAGCCCCCAGCCTTCAACCTTCAGCCTTATACCTTCAACCTTATACCTTCAACCTACCAAAATCCTTACCCAACAATATAGCGTTTTCTCAATTTAAGGAAAGGCGCTTCAATGAAACGAAAGCTGAGATATCCCGGGATCGTCATTAAGACAAAGAATATAAGCGCCCAGAGACAGGCGAGATAGAAATTTGAGATGGCCATGACCTGCTCGTTGACAAACCTGGCGGCCAGAAAAACGACGAAAAAGTGCAGCAGGTAGATGGAGTAGGAATATTCGCCGATCCGGCCGATCAATCCGGAAATTCCGGTGGTCGAGGGGGTGAATGAATTGTCATACCAGGCGATGCCGACCGCATAGGCAATTCCTTCGATGGTCGGCAGCAGGATCCAGAGCCGACTGGGGGAAGGGTAGGAAGGATAGAGTAGGAAGCCGCCTCTGGCATCAAAATACCAATAGAAGATCATGAAGGCGACGATGACGCTGGCCGCTCGCAGGTGCCGACCGGCGAGCTGGGCGCGGCATTGATAAACCAGCATGCCCAGGGCGAATTGATCGATTCGGCCGATAATTGTCCAGTAGGCCAGGGATTGAATTTCACCATTTTGCTGGTAGAGAAAAAAGCGCAGGGCAATGGCCGCCGCAATGATCGAAAGGGGCAGCAGTTTTGCTCTGGCAACCATCCACAGAAACAGTGGCAGAATCAGGTAATAATGAAACTCCACGGTAATTGACCAGCCGCCGTTGGGCAGGGTGGGGAAGATTGCTCCTTTCAGCAAATCAAAGGCATAGAAGGAAAGACTGTTGCCGCGGAGCAGCTGCTGGACCCCGATAATCAGGAGAACTACGGCCAGCAGGGGGAAGAGGCGCAGGATCCGGTTCCACAAAAAAGGCAGGTAGTAAATGGACTTGCCGTCGAGGAGCTTGGCGAACAGGTAACCGCTGAGGGTAATAAAGAGAGCGACGCCGGTTTGGCCCTCATCGAGGAGGGCGAGGGGGAAGATATTCGGGACATAAGCGAAGGGGACCGGGTAACCATTGGTCGAGTGGGTAAAGTGCCAGGCAAAGACGATGAACGCCGCCAGGGCCCTAACGTGATCAAGGGCGATGAAATGTTCACCGGAAGAAGATCGCATGGGGGCCCGCCATCAATCTCTATCGGCTGAAGAGCTGTTCGGCTGTTTTCACCTGGCAATGCCACTCGCCGTCTTCCTTGATCCAATGCTGCACGGCAGGAGAATTTTTGAAATTCATGCCCTGGGCCATGACATCGCTTCTGATCGTTACCTGGGCCTTGCGTCCTGTCTGGTCAATCTCGATTTTTTCGATGGTGTATTCGCCAAATGTAACCCCCCGATTCATTGCGAGAAAGGCCTGTTCTGAAATGGTCTTTTGGTAAGCGGCGTCATACATCCGGTAAACAATGTCCCATTTATTGTCTTTTTTGGCCTGGCTCAGGAGGTTGATCTTGGTTCGCAGTATTTCCTCATCGGTGGCCGGCGGTCGGCCGGCATCCATGATGCCGGCGCAGCCGCTGATGACGAGGAATAGCAGGAGGGTGATGGGGAGCAGGACAATTGCTGCCTGTTTTTTGTTCACGGTTGCGCTCCCTTTGCTGCCTCCGCCGCCGCTTTTCTCTCGGCCTCTTGTCGATCCAGGATGGCTTGGGCTCTTTTGGTTCTTTTCCGTCTGATCGTGGCGGGAACGACCTGGCCGTTACGAATTACCGTCCCGCCGATTATTTCCCCGTCCGGGCCGCCGATTATTTCATCGCCCGAATCGTCGGTTATTTCAGCGGCCGCTTCCGGCTTATTCTCTTCCGTGGCTGATTCCGGCTGCTGTTTTTTCTGCGCGGCTTTCTTGGCCGCCACTGCCGCCAGGTATTCTGCTTTGGTCGGGTAAGTATTTTGCGGCGCGGGGTTATTGGCGAGAAGTTTTTTTCTTTCGGCGACCGCCGCCATGAATTCTTCTTTGGTCTGGTAAGTTTTTACCGGCGCGGGGTTATTGGCGTCTTGTAGTTTTCTTTGGGCGATCGCGGCCTTTACTGCGGCTTGTTGCATTTTATGTTGTTGAACAATGGGGTCGTCAATCATCTTATCAATAATCTGAACATGTTCGACTGAACCATCCAGAGCGACCGGCGGGTTGGGGGTGACTTCCACCCGGCCGTTATTAATGGTGATCTCGGTTGAGAGCAGAAACTGGCCTTTAATGCCGCTGGCCGCGATGATCTGGCCGGGTTTGCGGGTAGTTTCGCAGGTCCTCTTATCGCTCTGGGCCACGGCCATGTTAATGCCGGGGGCCAATTTCACCAGAGAAGCGGTCTGGTTGACCGTCAGCTGGGAAAGCAGGATGACGGCATCGGCCTGCTTGCCGATCTCGGCCATGGTTTGCTTGATCGCCATGAGCGGGGTTTCGATCGTGATATTTTCGAGCAGGGAGGGCTGGCCATATTCACCTGTAAATTCACTGATCGGCGTGACGCCCAGAATTGCGATTTTATGGCCGCCGATTTCCTTGATCACATATTTTTTGAGCCAGGGCAGCTCTTCCTTGCCTTGAATATTGGTTGAAATGAAGGGGAAAGAGACCTTCTTGGCCTGCTCAGCCAGAAAATCCAGACCAAAATAAAATTCCCGTTTGCCCAGGTTCATCGCATCAAGGCCCATATAATCCAAAATTTCCAGGCCGCTAACCGCCGTGAGTTCCTGATTAGTACTTTCCGGGTCGGCAAAGAAGCCACCGTTATCAATAAACAGCAGATTGTTGTTTTTCGCGGCCCGTTGCTCTTCCAGGATGGTCATCCGGCGGGCCAGCCCGCCCTGCAGTTCTCCACCGCAGGCCAGAGTAGGCCGCAGTTCACCGTGCATTTCTCCGGTGTAGACCACGGTAATCGCCGGTTTCTCGGACGCGTAGGCGGCGGCGGTAAAAACGAGCAGGGCAGTAAGGGCAAAAAGTATTTTTAATGAAGTCTTCATGAGGGTCCTCCTGAAAAAATATGAAGAAATGGTTTGGTGAATTTGAAAAATAATAATTAAGACATAAATCTAGAAAATCAAGTGGTTATCTCTTAAAAGCTTAAAGATTTTCTGGAGGTCGTAAAGTAAATAAAATAATCGATTCCAAGGGTGAAGTTTATAATGTCTTTTTGCTCTAAAGGCAAGATCTACTTTGACTTCCCGCATCTTCAGCAGGGATTGATTAGATAGTGCCTGTCCATAAATGGCCTTTTTCTCCAAATGGTCTTTTTCTCCGATTACGTCGTCGCTTCGTTCTTTGAAAGTGCTCACGGACACCAGTCCGCTGCGCTTTTCAAAATCCTAGCTCCTCGTTCTCGAATAAAAAACCGCATTTCTGGACAGACACTAGATAATCATTTTTCCGGTCCCTGGTCTTGGTCTTGCTGTTTCTTGGCCTCTGTGGTAATTTAATTTTTTATTTTTTCCAGATACTATTGATTTTCTTGAAGATTTCAGCGCAATTATGACCAAACTGTTTTTTGTCTTGTTAACGGTAATGAGTTCAATATGGTAGTCGAGAACAATCGGCAGGGATTTTTCCAGCATCCGGCCGCCCTGGTTGAGGATGGCTCTGTGGTCGGAGTTAATACCAGGGTGTGGGCCTTTGTTCATATCCTGTCCGGGGCCAGAATCGGCGAGGATTGCAATATCTGTGATCATGTTTTTATTGAAAATGATGTGGTGGTCGGTGATCGGGTGACGATTAAAAGTGGCGTTCAGTTGTGGGACGGAGTCAGGATTGAAGATGATGTTTTTATCGGCCCTAACGCTACTTTTACCAACGATGTCTTTCCCAGAAGCAGGCAGCCGTATAATCTTTTGCCTATCTATGTGAAAAAGGGCGCTTCGATCGGGGCCAATGCGACAATTCTGGCCGGGGTAACGATCGGGGAAGGCGCGATGGTCGGCGCCGGGGCGGTGGTTACCAAAGATGTACCCGCTAACGTCGTGGTCGCCGGCAATCCGGCCAAAATTATCAGAAGGTTGGAGTCTGCCTCATGAGCCTGGCCGATTGTCGGATAATCACCCTGCCTAAAATTTCAGATCCCCGCGGTAACCTGACTTTTATTGAAGGATCAAATCATATCCCCTTCGAGATCAGAAGGGTTTACTATCTTTACGATGTTCCCGGCGGGGCCGAACGTGGGGGGCATGCCCATAAAGATTTGCATCAGCTGATCGTTGCCATGTCCGGTAGTTTTGACGTGGTCCTTGATGATGGTTTTCAAAAAAAGAGGTTTCACCTCAATCGATCATATTATGGCTTATATGTCTGTCCGATGATCTGGCGAGAACTTGATAATTTTTCTTCCGGTTCGGTCTGTATGGCCCTGGCCTCAAATCTTTATGATGAAGATGATTATTACCGGGATTATGATTTATTTATCAAAGCTTTGAAGAGTGAGAAATGAAGATACCTTTCCTGGATCTTCGGGCAGCTTATGATGAATTGAAAGCTGAACTTGATTTGGCATATCTTCGTGTTATGCAGTCTGGATGGTATGTTATGGGGGCTGAATTAGAGGCTTTCGAGAGTGAATTTGCCCAGTATTGTGGGGTGAAGCATTGTATTGGCGTTGCTAATGGATTGGACGCTCTATGTTTGATTCTTCAGGCCATGGATATTGGGTGTAATGACGAAGTAATCGTACCTGCTAATACATTTATTGCTACGTGGCTGGCGGTGTCATCTGTGGGAGCAACACCTGTACCGGTAGAGCCCAATGAAAAAACTTATAATATTGATGTAGAAAGGATTGAAGAGGTTATTTCAAAACGGACTCGAGCTATTATGCCTGTCCATTTATATGGACTTCCAGCGAATATGGGGCCGATACAGGATTTGGCAAAAAAATATAACTTACAAGTTATTGAAGATGCTGCTCAGGCCCATGGCGCTGAATATTGCGAAGCAAGAACAGGAAATTTAGGGGATGCTGCGGCTTTTAGTTTTTATCCGGGGAAAAATTTAGGTGCTTTAGGTGATGGCGGTGCGATTGTTACTAATGATGATTGCTTGGCTTCTAAAATTAGATTGTTGAGAAATTATGGGTCGGGGAAGAAATATCAACATGATTTAAAAGGAAGAAACTCCCGACTGGATGAATTACAGGCCGCTTTCCTTAGGGTTAAACTATCGGTATTGGATGAGTGGAATGATCGTCGTAAAAGAGTTGCAGCTTATTATTTGAAAAATATCAAGAATTCGCAGTTTATCTTGCCTTTGGTTGAAGATGAATTTGTTTCGGCCTGGCATTTATTTGTAATTAGATCCTTCGAAAGAGACAGCTTACAAGCTTATTTATCCCAATTTGGGATAGAATCCTTGATTCATTATCCTAACCCGCCGTTTTTGCAAAAATCTTATAATGAAATGATGCAAAGAGCAGATTCTTTTCCTTTGACTACGATGCTCTCCGGCGAAATCTTGAGTTTGCCTATTGGGCCGCATTTGGCTGAAGAAAGTTGTGAAAAGATTGTCGAAATAATAGATAAGTTTAAGTAAGCAAAGTGCAAAGAAGAACAAAAGAAAATATTAAGCATTATTTGAAGGATGCACCTACTTTGTTGTGGGTCACAAAAAATCTTAGACGTCCTGTGGGGTTTTTTATAAGTTTAATTTATGGTGCCTGTCTTTCACTAAAGTTAACAGGTGCCTGGCGATTTACTGCCATTCGCTTTTCTAATAAATTGATCAAAGTTAACATAAAAAAACAGCGAGGGGCTAAGTTTATTTTGCATGGCAATCTCATTGTTGAATCTTTTCTTGAAGGAACTAGTCCGATAAATATTATCCTTGCGGAAGGGGCAATCCTTGAAATAAAAAATGATTTTGTCATTGGACAAGGTGTTACAATTTTAGTTTATGATAATGCAAAAGTTCTGATAGGCGGTAAGGAGAATTCGTCCGCCTCTGGGATTACAGCTGATACTAAAATTATGGCTGAAGAGAAGATAACAATCGGTAAGGATGTGATTATTGGATGGGATGTAGTTATTACTGATTCTGACTGGCATACAGTTGCCGGTCAAAAAAATACTGCTCCAGTGATAATAGAAGACAATGTCTGGCTGGCACATGGTGTTTCTGTGTTAAAGAATTCTGTAATCGGTTCGGGGTCGATGATAGCCGCCAAAGGTTTAGTATCTGGAACAATACCTTCCAATGTTATGGCCGCTGGAATTCCGGCCAAGACAATCAAAGACAATTTCTCTTGGTCTCGGTAAAATCAATCAATGCGTGAAATTCTGAAGGCCGTTGTTAAGACAAGCAGCGGGACTATCGCTAGTTTGTTTTTCGGTGCTCTTTCAATAAAGGTGTTAGCTGTAGTGCTAGGGCCTGTCGGGGTCGGTATGTTCTCGATTGTCAGACAAATCCAGCAATTACTAGTTTCAGTGGGAACCATGGGGGGACAAATTGCTTTGGTTCAGGGATTATCGAGCAAAAGGAAAGTTAGTCGAGATGATTACATTGTGACTTCTTTCTGGATAACCTTTGCCTGCACTGTATTGATTTCTATCTGTTTAGTCTGTTTTTCCCATGATATCGCCAGATTGATTTTTGGTGAAGCAACTACTCAAATGATTGTTTTGGTACGATGGTTGATTTTATGCTTATGGGTCTCGGTCGCTTATACATTTTTTAACGCATTATTGAATGGCTACCGGGCGATTGGTATTATGGCCTGGGGGCAGATATCCATTGCGGCAACGAGTTTGGCTGTAGTTTATAAAACTGCTCAAATGGTTAAAGATGGCCAACCGGAAGTATTTGTTTGGATGTTAAGCATTTCTTTCTTAACAGGGTTTTTAGTTGTTTTTGCAAAAGCTTATCTTGCTGGTTGGCTTAAGCCTGCATTAAAAAGGATAATTGTTGGCATTAATGTTGAGGAGGCAAAACATTTTTTTTCTATAGGTGGGACAACAGTAGTCACTGGTCTTTTGACTACAGGCACATTACTTTTTGTCCGTGCGTTAATTGCAAATCGTATGGGGATGTATTCTGCCGGCACTTTTGACGTTGCCTGGACCCTAAGCATGATGTATGTGACCCTTATTTTGACGTCACTTGGCACCTATTATTTGCCTACCCTTGCTGGAATGCAGGAAAAGGAACAACGACAAAAATTTGTTGGCCAGTTGTTGTATTTAACAACTTTATTATTTGTTCCCTTGGTAACTATTGTCATATTGTTTAAACCTCTGATTATCCATGTTTTTTATACAAGTGAGTTTGATTATTCGTTGAAGATACTTCGGTGGATGCTCATCGGAGACTATTTTAAAGTTGCAGCGTACGTCGTTGCTATGCCTGTATTAGCTCGGGCTGACATGAAAGTTTTTTTTGTCACAGAACTACTTTGGAATGGCTGTTTTTTGTTGATATCTTTTGTGTCTATTTATGTTTTGGAAGACTTGCAGGGGATTGGCGTAGTTTTTAGTATATTATATGGTCTATTATTTGCTTATTATGGTTTTTATGCCAAGAGTCGATACGATATTGAATTTAATTATCGGATGAAATGTCACTGGTTGTTAGGTTTGTTGGTTGTAGTAGTCGTCTCATGGCTTACTTGGTCTGATATTGAGATGGATTGGGTTAAATCCGTCACCGTGATGTCGGTTGTAATGTTTTTTTCTTGGTTTGCGATAGAAGTTGAAGATAGAAGAAAACTGTTGGATATATTATCCAACAGGCTTCCCTCACAAGATTAGAGAGTTGATTTCTTGATATGTCTGAAAATCCCAAAGTATCAGTAATGATCATAACCTATAATCAGGCGCATTTTATCCGCGAAACATTGGATAGCGTCCTGGGGCAGGATTATCCAAAGATGGAAATAGTCGTGGCTGATGACGCCTCTACCGATGGGAATCAGGAGATCATCAAGGAGTATGCCGCAAAATTTCCTAAGATCATCAAGCCGGTTTTTAATCAACATAATCTCGGGATTACCGGTAACAGCAATGCCGCCTTTTTTGCCTGCCGCGGCGAATTAATCTCGATAATGGGTGGCGATGATCTGTTTTTGCCGGGGAAACTGTCGGCCCAGGTGGAGGTTTTCAAAGATCCGGAGGTGGTTCTATGTTATCATCCGGTGGAAATTTTTGACTCGGCAACCAACAAGACATTGTTCATCAGCGATCAGCTCAAAAGGGAACAGATTACCTGTGCCGAGGATATTATCGCGCGTGGCGGGATCCAGGGCGCTTCTTCCATTATGGTGCGACGGTCGGCCTGTCCGATTAAGGGTTTCGATCCCAGAATTCCGACGGTCAGCGAATGGCTTTTTTTTATTGAAGTTGCCCTGCAGGGGAAGGTTTTAAAAATTGATCAGGTGCTTAGTCGATATCGCAAGCACGGTAGCGGGGCCAGTGACCGGACCCTTGATTTACTGGATGAGACCTTGCTGACGTTGGATCTGGTCCTGGAAAAATATCCCGACCAAAGAGATCTTGCGCAGTATTGCCGGGCCGGCAAGGCACGCTATGTCGCCGGGGAGATATTCCGCCAGCTCGATAAGCGCAATATTGAGCAGGCTTATAAGCTTGCAAGACAGGCCTTGTCATATTCGCCGACAAGTCTGAAGTATAAATTGATATTTTCTTTCTGTCGTTTATTGCACCAAAATAGAAGTCTGGTCGGTGTGGTACTGGTCCTCTCAAAGATGAAATATTTTCTGAAGAAATATTTCGGTTGAAAGATCCTGGTTTTGTAGCGGAATAATCCGCTTTGGCCTGAATATCCAAAGCACATTACTGTCAATTTCCCCTTCCGGTCGCTGATTGACCCGGGGGTTATTGAAAGAGCCGGTCTTGCCGGCGCAGGACGTGATTTTCACATGGGAAGTTCATTATATAAAATATTGCTCTCCGACGTTGAGAGGCATTTTTACTATGATGGTGAATCCAGAAAGGCCAACTTTTGGATTATCCTGAAAAGCCTTTTTTTTAATATCCGTTTTTTGCCGGTCGTCCTCTTTCGCCTTTCCGCATATTTTGAAAAGAATAACTTTCATTTTATCGCCAAGATTTTTTCTTTCTGGAATTTCTTTGTTTTCGGAACTGAAATCTCCTCCAAATGTTCCGTTGGTCCCGGTCTTTGTTTTCCTCATACCCTGGGCTCGGTGATCGGCGCGGCCCGTATCGGTAAAAATGCCCTGATTTATCACGGGGTTACGATCGGGGCCAATTATATGGATCTTGGCTATCGTTTGGACAAGAGACCGTTGATCGGCGATAATGTCACGCTTGGAGCGGGCGCTAAAATTTTGGGCGGGGTCACGATCGGCAATAATGTAATTGTCGGGGCCAATGCCGTTGTCGTTGATTCGCTCCCCGATAATGTCGTGGTTGGTGGGATTCCGGCCAAAATTATCCGCCGGCTTGAAAGCGAAACTACTTTGGACGAGAGCAAGGAATCTGCCTGTGAAATATTCATCCTCATGGGAACGTATAACGGCGCACAATTTATTGAAAAACAGATTGCGAGTATTCAGGCCCAGGACCATGATAACTGGCGCTTAATCGTCCGGGATGATGGCTCCACCGATGACACGCTGCAAATAGTTGAAACCATCGTTTGCGAAGATCAACGAGTACATCTCCTGTCAGATGGCAAGGGTCATGTCGGGGCTGTCGCTAACTTCGGGCTTCTTCTTGCGTATGCTAAGGAAAAATCAGCGCAATATGTCGCCTTGGCCGATCAGGATGATTTTTGGGAAAAATGGAAACTGAAGCGGCAATTACGGAAGATGCTTGAAACGGAAAGCGGAAGTGAAAATAAACCGGTTCTTGTTTACTCTGATCTGGTGGTGGTTGATGAAAATCTTCGTTTTATAAGCCCATCGATGATGACCTATCAATTCATGCGTCATGAAACGATCAATCCTCTCGAGGTTCTGCTGGTCCAGAATTATGTGACCGGCTGTACGGTCCTGATTAATAACACCTTACTGGATCTTGCGGTACCTATTCCCCCTTCTACCTTGATGCACGACTGGTGGCTGGCGATGTTGGCCGGAGCCTGCGGCAATATCTGTTATATTGATGAGTCGCTGGTTTATTACCGGCAGCATGCGGAAAACAAGGTCGGAGCCTTGAACCCGCGCATAATTTCCTGGCGAAAAATGTGGAGGTTCTGGGAGGAAGGGAATAAACGCTTCCCGCAGAGTATAGTTCAGGCTCAGGATCTCTATGAAAGAATTGATCAAAGGAATTTGTTTATTTCCCCTGAGGCCAGACAGTTCATCAAGAACTATCTTGATATCTGGAGTCGGCAGGGGTTGGTCCTGGTCCGCATGGCCAAGCTTTTGCGGCTGGGGATCAGGCGGCAGAATTTTTTTACCCAGACAATTTTTGCCATTCGCTGCCTGTTGGTCAGATCCTCACCCAAATAATCATGCTTTCTATCTGGAAATCAAGCTGAGTGGATAATTTGCCCCCCCAAGATCTTGTGGTCTCCGTTGTTACTTATGCGCCTGATCTCCCTTTACTTGCAAAAACTCTGGGGAGTCTGGTTCGGGCAATTTCTGTTGCCGGGAAACGCGGCCTGCTCAAGAATGCCTCGGTGTATCTGGTGGACAATGGGCCGGGCGAGGACTGGCGGTCTGCCTTGCAGGCCGTGGTCGACCAGCTTGGCGGAGCCGAAAATTATCTTGGTTTTGCCGTGATTTCAGGTCATGGTAATGTTGGTTTCGGCGCCGGTCATAATCTGGCGATCAGCCGGTCATCTTCGGTTTATTATTTGATTCTTAATCCGGATGTTATTCTTGGTTCCGAAGCCATCGCCGAGTGTTTTAAATTTATGGCGGCCCATCCGTCGGTGACCTGTCTTTCCCCTATTTCGCGGAGTATGGACGGCGAGCGGCAGTTTCTGGTCAAGCGGTATCCGACCCTGCTTGATTTAGGGCTTCGAGGTTTTGCTCCCCGGTTTGTTAAACGTCTTTTTCAAAAGCGGTTGGCCCGTTATGAAATGGAGGCGGAATGCGGGGACCACTCGGTATTGTCGGTGCCGATCGTTAGTGGTTGCTTTATGTTTTTTCGGAATGTGCCTTTGCAGGAGCTGAAAGGTTTTTCGCCTGAATATTTCTTGTATTTTGAGGATTTTGATCTTTCCTTACGGGCCGGGAAGGTCGGGCAACTGGCCTATGTGCCGGCCGTGAAGATTACTCATTTCGGCGGCCATACCTCCCGTAAGGGCTGGCGCCATGTTTTGATGTTTGTCCGTTCCGGCTATACTTTTTTTCAAACCCATGGCTGGAAGCTCTGGTGAGTTTATGCCGACTCAGCTTATGATAATTAAGTCCGCAGAGTGAAACGATGGAGCGCATCAAGGTATTGATCACCGGGGCTGACGGTTTTGTCGGCCGGGCCTTGGGTGTGTATCTGGCCGGCAAGGGTCTTGTTGTTTATCGCGCGATCCGGCAAACGGGTGATCCAACGATAAAATCTGATCTGCGGGTGGTCGGCGATATTGACGCGACTACCGATTGGTCCGCTGCGCTGCAGGGCGTTGATGCGGTCATCCATCTGGCGGCCCGGGTGCATGTGATGGCTGATCAGGCCAGTGATCCCCTGGCTGATTTTCGCAAAGTAAACACGGCCGGCACCATCAATTTGGCCCGGCAGGCCGCAGGCGTCGGGGTGCGCCGCTTTGTTTATCTGAGCACCGTGAAGGTCAATGGCGAAAAAACCGGGGTGAGCGACGGGGGAAACGGGCGCAGATTTTCCGAGGCAGATCCTCCTTGTCCCTCTGATCATTATGCCATTTCTAAATGGGAGGCGGAGCAAGGGTTGGCGCAGATATCGGCGGATACCGCCATGGAGCTGGTCATCGTCCGTCCGCCTCTGGTTTATGGCCCCGGCGTCAGGGCTAATTTTTTAAGTTTGATGAGGTGGATTGATCTGGGTGTGCCGTTACCCCTGGGCAGGATTGATAATCGGCGCAGTCTTGTCTCTCTCGAAAATTTGGTCGATTTCCTGTTTAATTGTCTGGTCAAGCCGGCTGCCGCCGGGGAGACCTTTATGGTGGCTGACGGTGAAGATCTCTCAACCCCGGAATTGATTCGTCGAATTGCCGGATTGATCGGGCGTCCGGCTCGGCTGGTGCCGGTGCCGGAAACCTTGTTGCGTCTCGGGGGAAGGTTGCTTGGCAGGTCCGCTGAAATTGAGCGGCTTTGCGGTTCGTTGCAAATTGAGATCGGCAAGGCAAAACATCTCTTGAACTGGGAGCCGCCTTTGAGTATGGATGAAGGTTTGCGGCGGACGGTTAACTGGTATCTGAAGGGAACGGCCTGAGTTGTCTGGGTGTAAGTTGGTCTCTGCTGATGTCCCTAGTAGTTTATTTCCCATGAACATGTACTAAAGAACGATGATTTTGATTTTCATAATATGTGTCTGCAAAATAGTCGCGACTTTCTTGCATTATGTGTTAGAATGGTCGAATGAAACGGTATCTCGATAAATCATTTCTGAATGATCTTGCCACCAAGATGGTTATTTTGACCGGACCGCGTCAAGTCGGGAAAACCACGTTTAGCCAGCAGTTGATGAAGTCATTTAGTAACGCCCAGTATTTGAATTGGGATGTTCTGACGGATCGTGTGATCTTGCAAAGGCAATCGTGGAATACTCGGGCTGGAATTTTGGTTCTGGACGAAATTCACAAGATGCGGGACTGGAAGGGATGGCTTAAAGGAGTGGTGGATGGGCGTCCGGCAGGACAAGCGTTGCTGATAACGGGAAGTGCCCGTATGGAGACATTTCGCCAAGGGGGAGAATCGTTGGCAGGCCGATATTTTGCGTACCGGTTACATCCGATTTCAGTGCGTGAATGGTGTGATCAGCAAGGGACAAGCCCTATCGCCGCGCTGGACCACCTGCTTGAACGGGGTGGTTTTCCCGAGCCATGCCTGGCGGTTGATGCCATTCAGGCGGATCGTTGGCGGGCGCAATATTTTTCTGACTTGATTCGTGAGGATGTTCTTGAGTTCTCTCGCCTGCATGAAATAAATACGATGCGTTTGTTTGTCGAACTTTTGCGCGAGCGCGTGGGCTCACCGTTGTCCCTGGCCTCAATTGCGCGTGATCTGGCGATCTCTCCGACAACCTTGAAACGTTATCTGGATATCTTGCAGGCGCTGTTTATTGTGTTCACCGTGCAGCCATGGCATCGCAATATTGCCCGTGCGATTATGCAAACGCCCAAGGTTTATTTCTTTGATACAGGCCTGGTGAGAGGCGACCAAGGGACGCGGTTGGAGAATGCGGTGGCGGCAATGTTGTTGAAGCATACGCACTTTCGGCAGGACACTGAAGGTAAGTCTACGGGATTGCATTATATCCGCACTAAGGATGGAGTTGAGGTCGATTTTGCATTAAGTGAGGGTGGACGATTGATGCAGTTGATTGAATGCAAGCTGAGTGACAACAGGCCGCATCGTGGTTTATTACGTTTTGCCGGTGAATTTCCAGATGCGGAGGCGGTGCAGATAGTTTTCGATTTGCGACAGGAAGAATTACATAACGGGATAAAAATTACCGATGCCGCCAATTGGTTGGCGGCATTGTCTGCATGACGATGTGCGGTTGGTCGGTATGGCATGACTGATATTATAATTATAACTTTGGCTTGGTTGTCGTCTCTTGTTCTTACTGGAATATTGCGTTCATATGCCCTGAAAAGCAGTCTGCTTGACATTCCTAACGATCGTAGTTCCCATACCATCCCCACCCCACGGGGTGGCGGACTGGCCATCGTTATCACTTTTCTGCTCGCAGTCCTATTTTTTTATTTCTCCGGCCGCATCCCGGATAATGTTTTTTGGGCCTTATCGGTTGGCGGCGGCCTGGTCGCGGCGATCGGCTTGGTTGATGATCGTGGCCATGTTTCCGCCCGCTTGCGTTTGTTGGTCCATTTCGGCGCGGCTGGGTTGGCGCTTTATTGTCTGGGCGGGGTGCCGGGCGTGTCGGTTGCCGGCAGTTTCTGGCTGCCTGGTTGGCTCCTTAATCTGGCCGGGCTGATTTTTATGGTCTGGGTCCTTAATCTTTTTAATTTTATGGACGGCATTGACGGGATCGCTTCAATCGAGGTTATCTCTGTAGCGGCGGGTGTGGCGGGAATAATTTTTTTAAGCGTCGGGAAAAATCCTGAAATTATCCTGCTGCTGCTTCTGGCCGCCAGTTGTCTTGGCTTTCTGGTCTGGAACTGGCCACCGGCCAAAATATTCATGGGCGACGCGGGCAGCGGTTTTTTGGGCTTTATCCTGGCGGTTTTAGCGATTTATACCACAAGCCTTCATCTGGTATCACTCTGGAGTTGGCTGATCCTGTTCGGCGTCTTTCTGGTTGATGCGACTGTTACCTTACTTTCCCGGATATACCGGCGGGAGCGCTGGTATGCGGCCCATTGTTCCCATGCCTATCAGTGTGCGGCCCGGTATTTTGAGTCGCACAAGAAAGTTACGCTGGGAGTTTTGGCGATAAATCTGTTCTGGTTGCTGCCTTTGGCCTGGTATGCGAATCTTCATCCGGAAGACGGGTTCTTTGTGATGGTGATTTCTTTTTTACCATTGCTGATCCTGGTGATAAAATTTAGATCTTTATGATCGGGATCAAATCTCTGATCTTATTTTGCGAAGGGGACCTTGTGTGAAGCATCATCTACGGAAGAGAAATTTCTGGATTGTCGTCTTAATCGATATCCTGCTGCTGGTTGCGGCCCATCTGGCCGCCTATTATGTTCGTTTTGAAGGTTATCTTGAACCAATCCGTCTGGCCAATATCCGAGCGGTGCTGCCGTTGCTGGTGCCGATGAAGATTGTTGTCTTCTATTTTTTCGGTCTTTATCGAGGGATGTGGCGTTATACCAGTCTTACCGATCTGATCAATATTTTAAAGGCCTGTCTGACCGTGACTTTGATTGCCATCGGTACCCTGGTCATGCTTTATCGATTCGAGAATTTTTCCCGTTCGGTATTTCTGATCGACGGTCTGCTTACCTTTTTGTTTATCGCCGGTTCCCGGGTCGGTTTGCGGCTTTTTTACGTGGGGGCCATTGAGCTGCCTTTTCTTTCCAAATCAGGACCTGCCGAGTCCAGTCGCAAAAAACTGTTGATTGTCGGGGCGGGTGATGCGGCGGAAAAAATCATCCGGGAAGTAAGTGACAATCATGCGCTGCCCTATCGGGTCATCGGGTTGCTGGATGATCATCCTTCAAAAATAGGCCAGCGGATCCATGGCGTACAGGTGCTCGGCCCGATTGGCGATCTGCATGAGTTGGTCGCCAATAACCGGCCGGACGAAATTCTGATTGCCATTCCCTCAGCCTCCCGCGATCAGATGGGACGCATCGTTGAGTTGTGCCGGACCAGCGGCGTGACCTTCAAGACCTTGCCCGGCCTTGGCGAACTGATCGATGATCGGGTGTCGATCAAGGCAATCCGTGATGTTTCCTATAAGGACCTGCTCGGCCGTCCGGCTGTTCGTCTTGAAATTGACAAAATAGAAGAGATTATCAGCGGACGTTGTGTCCTGGTGACCGGGGCCGGTGGTTCGATCGGCTCGGAACTTTGTCGCCAGATTCTGCGATTTAATCCGAGCAATCTGATTCTTTGCGAAGCAAGCGAACAGAATCTTTATCAGATCGAGATGGAGATTAAGCACGAATGTGATTTTAATGATTATGTGACGGTGCTGGGCCGGATTCAGGACCGTGACCTGCTGGACCGGATATTCAGCCGCTATAAGCCTGAGGTGGTTTTCCATGCCGCAGCCTACAAGCACGTCCCGATGGTTGAGGAGAACCCCTGGGAGGCGGTGTTCAATAATATCCTTGCCACCCGGCTTCTGCTGGAGACCTCGGTCAAGCATGAGGTGAGCCGGTTCATTCTGGTTTCCACCGACAAGGCGGTGCGGCCGACCAATGTGATGGGTGCTTCCAAGAGAATGACCGAGAAGATCATGCAGGGATATTATGCTTCCGACATGATGGGCAAGACCCGGATGATGGCGGTGCGGTTTGGCAATGTCCTGGGGTCAAGTGGTTCGGTTATTCCCCTTTTTAGGCGGCAGATTGAACTGGGCGGCCCGGTGACGGTGACCGACCCGGAGATGACCCGCTATTTCATGTCGATTGAAGAGGCGGCCCAGTTGATCATGCAGGCCGCGGCCATGGGCGAGGGAGGCGAGATTTTCCTTTTGGAAATGGGGACCCCGGTGCGGATCGGACAGATGGCCCGTGACTTGATCAGGCTTTGCGGCAAAGAACCGGATACCGAGATTGAAATAAAGTATATCGGCTTGCGGCCGGGGGAAAAACTCTACGAGGAACTGATCACCGAAGGGGAGGGGATCGTGCCTACCGGCCATGAGAAGATTATGGTTTTAAAAGGCGAGGGTGAAAAACTGGCTGATTTAGAAGACGCTCTAACTCGTCTGGAGGAAAGGGCCATCGCTCATGATGGCCCCGGCATAAAAGTCATTCTCAAGGAGTTGGTCCCTGAGTTTTCGCCTAAGGATACCAAGGCTATTCTTTGAAATTAGTAAATAGTGACGAGTGACGAGTAAATAGTGACGAGTGAAAAGTAATGAGTTTTTTTCCTCTTTCCTCCTCATCTTATTGCGGCCCGGTTTGGTTTTCAACATCCAGCCATTCGGCCGACCAGACCTGTTCCCCATGGATATAATGAACGCCGGTGGTGGTTAGAATCGAGCGATCATTCTGGACTGAGTTTTGAGGATAGTCGGATGGCCCGTGGGCCGCCTCCGCGATGATTGAGCCGATGGTGGTGATTGCCGGAGTTGCGGCAGCGGTATCGATCTCAAAGAGGTGGAGGCCGGTGTCGGTCCAGTCATAGTAGGTCCATGGATCTGACGGATATCCGTAGGACGGTGTTCCGGTGTTGCGGCTGATCGGCAGGGCAAAGCGAACCGTTGAGCCGACCGGGTCCGGCTGCAGTGAACTGAAGCCGTGGTGATCGTAGAGCACGGTGCAGTCGCTGCCCCTTTTGCCGAAGGTCAATGATTGCAGTTCGGTCGGGTTGTCTGCTTCCGAGATATCGAAGAGGGTAAGTTTGACCCCCTGATACCAGGCACCGCGGCCATCGCCGGCGTTACCATCGGCCACCGCATCCTTGCCGATGCCCAGCAGGAGATTGTCGCTGATCGGATGGAGATAATCCGAGTAACCGGGGATGGATAGTTCGCCGATGATTACCGGGTCATTTGGGTCGCTCAGGTCTATGGCATAGAGCGGGTCGGTGACTCGGAAGGTGACCAGATAAAGTTTTTCTCCCAGAAAGCGGGCGGCATAAAGTTGTTCCCCCGGTTTGCCGATGGCCTCGGGATGCTGTTCATTGGGTAGTTCGCTGATCGTGGTCAGGGCCCCGGTTTCGCTGCTGCTGTCGCTGCCGAGCAGGGTCAGTCTGGTGGTGGCGGTGCCGCTCCAGGTCTCACCGGTTGAGGTTACTACGCCCAGCGCCTCACCGACCTCGCCGAAGCGGAAGGACTTTTTGTCCTGGTCCCAGCCGAGATGACCGGCGACTGAGCCGGAACCCTGGTAGGAGAAGGTCGCGCCGTCTAGCTTGAATTTGTGGATATCGGTATAGATCGTTTCCGGATACATGAGGGAGGCCGGGGAAGTCGTGCCGGTCCCGTCCGTACCGGTGGAGCTGTCGGGGTCGGTTGAACCGCTGACCGGCTGGTCGAGAATGATCGGGTTATTGTCATATTGATAGCGGGTGCTGGCCAGATACAGGGCTGTGGTCGAGGCGAAAATTGTCTCGGTGGCGCCGACCAGACACTGGCTGATAGGCTGGTCCGGATTTTCAAGGTCAATGGCGGTAATGGTGATGATGTCCCCGTACTGAGGATCATCGGTAAAGGTCGGGATCGTGTAACAGTCGGTGGCAATGACCAGGGGTTTTTCAGTCCCGCCATTGATGGTAAATCCGGGCAGCAGGTCGGTGAGGGTGGCGGCGTTGACGATTTGCTCGTTTTTCCGGGTATCCTGCGCATTGGCCGGATATGGCAGGTATTCCGGCAGGCCTGGTTGGTAGCGGGAGACGAGATAAAGGGTCTCATCGATTCTCCGGCTACTGATCACGGCGCCGTCCAGGTCCAGGCTGGTGATTGAAATCGGGGTCGCCGGGTTATCGACATTGTAGAATTCAAGATGGGTTCGTCCGCTGTTCCAGTACCATGGTTCAAACCAGAAATCTTGCCAGTAGGAGGTTCGGCCGCCCAGAGTGATCAGTAGATCCGGTGCCTGGTCCGGTCGGTTGGTGGCCAGATAGAGGCCATCGACGCTTGGGTTGGTCGGGGTGCCGATCTCAATTTCGGTCACCGTTTCGGTTCGTTCCGGTTGGCTCAGCATCCGCATGATCCTGAGCCGGTTACTGTTACTTGTCACGTAGGGATAATAAGAGATTCCGGCCGGGATGACCTGATAAAGGTAGGAAGAATCGTTTTTGACCAGATCGGCCTCATCCACTCCGCTGATCTG
Organism: Pseudomonadota bacterium; assembly: GCA_018823175.1. GTDB lineage: Bacteria > Desulfobacterota > Desulfobulbia > Desulfobulbales > JAHJIY01 > JAHJIY01. The sequence continues at coordinate 105,806 of JAHJIY010000040.1, read as the reverse complement.
CAAATTGGTTGAGGAGGTCGTCGGGCTGCCGCCGGAACCACTGTCCGGAGCGCCGACTGCGTCGTCCACTGTTTCCTGCCCAGAGGAATAGGTATAGCCGGTCCGGTTATCGAGCCCTTTGGTCAGGATGGTTTTCAGTTCCTGCTCAGAGGTGATTCGGGTCAGTTGCGAAGAGTCGGAGACCGGTTGGTCAATCGGCTCATCATCATGTGAGTGGCTGCATCCGAAGAGTATAAACAACAGGGCGAGAACGGTAATTTGTTTTCTGCTCGTGAGCTTCATGGTCAGCCTCCTTTCGACATTCCGGTAAAAAAGAATACCTGTGAAATTATGTCAATGAAATATAGACCTAATTCAGTGGACTTGCCATAGCCAATTTTAAATAGACCGTTTTTCTGTTTGCAGCGCCGAATTCATTAACCTGAATCCGTGAGCGCTCTCGGGCGCCCCGTTGGGCGGCGGGTGAATATCTATCCCCGCGGCTGAACAAGTATTTTTGACGCAACTACAACCACCTGATCTGATAAACAGCTCTAAGCCGTCACGGATTCAGGATTTACTTAATTTGCGGATCAGCAGATGCTTCAGTCGGGCCTTGCCGGCGGTCAACAAATTAAAGCAAGGTTTTTTGCCGATAAAAACCGTATCTTTCCAGCTATTACTGTCGTCGGAAAAGTCGCCGGCCTGTTCCTGGGTATAGACTTCCACCAGGTCCAGGGAGGCGTAGCGGGCCAGCGCTTTAAAACCGTCGCCGTAAAATCGCCAGCAGTCCACGGGATAGCGGTGTTCTTCGCCGCCGGAAGGGGCGATGATACAGCAAAGGCCGCCGGGCTTGAGGACCCGATATATTTCAAGCATGGTCAGCCAGACATATTCGATATGTTCAAAGGCCTGGCCGGAAATGACCAGATCAATTGTGCTAGATTTGATTTCTCGCCAGTTATAGAGGTCGGATAAAATTACCGAGACATTCGGTCCTTCACTGATATCAACCCCGCGGTAGCACCATTTTTCCTCATTGAAAATAGCTTTATATGAACCGTTAACATCGTAACTGCCGATATCTAAAATCTGTAATGTTTCATCCCGTCTGGCGGCAAGATATTTTTGTCGAAAAGCAAGCATGTTGGCATATGAACTCTGATGCATAGTAATTTCTTCACATTTTATTAGGTTTGATAAGGTTTATTCTTTAGTAGATAACCCGGCACACTAACATGTCGTGCCCGTCAGGAACAAGGGTAAAAAAGATAAGCTGATCGCCGCATTCTTATCTTGAGTAATCAGGTCGATTATTGCCCGGCGGGCCTCGTCTTTGTTTGATCCCTCCGCCGGGGCGCGAGCTTTGGCGGATTGTGATTTTGATTTTGGTAATTGTTTCGTCCGGTTAAGCTATAAATATTGACAGATCATGAAATAAAATGTAACAACTTGGCGAAGTTTCCTCCTGAATTAATTACGAATAATTTCGTGTTCAATCACTTGTTTTCTTGTTAATTTTCAGTAAAAAATTGATAAATAAAGGTCGGAAGATCTTCCTGTGTTATATTGTCCTTTCCTGAAATTAAATGACGCGATTTAATTGAGTTGATGTAACCCGCTGTCGCCGCAATCTTGATTTTGTGAGGTTTGCGTTGTCGGCAAAACTATGAGACCGCAAAGATGTTTAATCTGTTGAACTGCCAATATACATTCAATAAGCCGGAATACCTGTCGAATGTATATGCCTGGCATGGCCATATTCCCTTCGCTTTTTTTCTGGTCGAATTATTGCGCCCGCGTCTTTTTGTTGAGCTTGGAACTCATCAGGGAGATTCTTATTGTGCTTTTTGTCAGAGTGTTAAAGCACTGCAGACTGAAACAAAATGTGTCGCGGTTGATTCATGGGTCGGGGACCACCAGGCCGGGGAATATGGCGACAATATCCTGCGTGAATTAAAGGGCTATCACGATATCAGATATGGTGAATTCTCAACCCTGAAACAGGCCTATTTTGATGCGGCCCTCGCCGATTTTGCCGATGGCTCGATTGATCTTCTCCACATTGACGGTCTTCATACCTACGAAGCGGTCAAGCATGATTTTGAAACCTGGTTGCCTAAACTCAGTGAACGGGCAGTTGTTCTTTTCCACGATACCAAAGTTGAAATTGCTGACTATGGCGTCTGGAAATTCTGGGAGGAGATTTCTCTGCGTTTCAAATCGTTTGCCTTTGAGCACAGCTCCGGCCTTGGCATCTTGCAGGTCGGCTCAAAATGCCCGGAAGAGTTCACTCAATTTATGGAATATTGCAACCTGAACCCGGATCTGGTTCGGCAATTTTTTTCCCGTCTTGGCGAAGCGGTCAACAACCAGTTTCTGACCCGGGAATTGCAGAAAGAACGACTCAGCCATCAGGAACAACATCTTTATTTTTCAGAACTTTTGTCCCAAAAGGATCAGACCATAATTGGCCAGGACCAAGTTATTCAGGACAAAGACGGACTTGTTCAGAGATTAAATGAGGATATTCAAAAAATTCATGCCGTTATCCAGGAATTAAATTCCATTATTCATGAAAAGGATGTGCTGATTCACGAAAAAAACCAGCAACTTCTTGATAAAGAAAAAATCGTTTACATGCTTAACGAACGGGACCAGCAGGTCCATGATCTTGAGGAACAGGTAATCAGGCTTAGCCAGCAAAATGAATTGTTCACCGGTTTGTTTCATTCCAGAAAATCATTGTTGATCCGGATTCTCACATTAACTTTTCCTGATCTGAAAAAGTTGAAAAAATAATCCTGCAGTCATTCTGAGAGAGTTTATACAGCGCATGTCGAAAAAATGGCGAATCCTTCTTCTTGATACCAAGAGAAGTGACCCGAACTATTATATCTGCCTCGCAATTGAGGAAGCGTTAAAACAGCATCCGGATGTTGATTTCGTGATCAATGCCGATTATGGCAGTGCGATTCATCGGGCGGTTGAGAGCCGGTGCAATCTTTTTATCGCTTACGGCGGGGAAGAAATTGATCCGATTATTTGTCGGCGATTGGCCGCAATCTGCACCAGAAGCCTGGTCTGGTTCACTGAAGATCCATATGAAAATTCGGTCAACCTGAAAAACGCGGCCATCTTTGATCTGGTCTACACCAATGACGAAGGAAGTGTCGATTCGTACGGAAAGAAGGGGCGTCATCTGCCCCTGGCGGCCAGCCCTTCATTGCACTGGCATGAAGTACTTGCCGACGATCAGGACTATTATTATGATCTGCTTTTTGTCGGTACCGCCTGGCCCAATCGGGTTTCCTTTATAAAAAAAATAGAGGATCAACTCCAGGGTTATAAGTACAAAATTGCTTTGCCCGGCAACCCGCATCTTCCTGCGGTTAACCTGGAGGCGGCCCCATTCAGTTATAACTGGCGGACTCCGAATACCGAACTTGCCAGATTCAGTAATCGCAGTCGAATTTCTCTGATGATGGAACGGGAATTTTCCGCCTCCGGTAATATTGACAAGGCCCAGACTCCGGGGCCCCGGCTTTTTGAAACCGCGATGGCCGGTGGGTTTCAGCTGGTTGATCAAAGTTCGCCGTCGATCAGTAAATATTTTGCCGCCGACCAGGAATTTGTTGCATATTCAACTCACGAGGATTGCCTGGAGAAGATCAGGTTTTACCTTGCAAACCCCGATCTGCGGATCAAAATCGCCCGACAGGCCCAGCAGAAGGCCCTGGCCTTGCATACTTATCGCAGCCGGATCGACATTCTGTTACGGGATGCGGCCTTGCTCAGTCCCCAGGCATCTCAAGTTATGGCCGCAGGAAAAGAGATCCCGGTAAAACCGACTATCATGTTTGTCATCCATAATGTGGAGGGGATTAAACCATACGGCGGGGTTGAAATCTACGCCGGTATTATCCTGGATCAGCTGAAGGATGAGTTTAATTTTATCTTTTTTGTCCCGGATTCCGCGGCCCAGAGCAGCACCACTTATTCAGTGCTTGACGATAATTATAATGAACTCGAAAAAATATCCTTTACCGAGGAAATCGGCGATAGTCGTTTTACCTGCCCCCATCGGGAGAAGGAATTTGGCCGGCTGCTAATTAAATATCAAGTCGCCCTGGTCCATTTTCACCATTTTTACCGGCAGATTCTTTCGCTGCCTTTTATCGCCAAGGCCCTTGGCGTGCCGACTATTCTCAGCATCCATGATTACTTTTTAATCTGTCATGCCTTTAATCTGCTTGATTATCGAAAACGATTCTGTGATGTGCTCAATATCCCGCCGGTTAGCTGTGAAATCTGTCTCAATGCCAGTAATAATCACGGCAGCCAGTATTTGCGGCGGGGGTTTATTTCGAAGATGCTGAACTCGGTCAGTATGATCCATGCCAACTCGAAAACTACCACCGAGATGATTAGCGGGATTTATCCGGACATCGCCCAGAACAATAAAATTGAAATCGCCGGCATTCCTTTACGGGACCATCAGCTTCCTGCCCGGCGAGAGAGAAAGGATAAAACTCTCCAGGTCGGGATTATCGGTAATTTTACCCACATGAAAGGGGCGGATGATGTGATCCACGTGATTAATCAGCTGCGCCATGAAGATATTCATTTCCATGTTCTTGGTCAAATCGTCCAGCCCTACAAGAGTATTTTTGAAAAGTTGCAGCTGGCCCATCTCACGGTGCATGGCTCATATCAGGTCGATTATTTACAGGAACAACTGGCCGGTCTCGATCTGTCGCTGCATCTGGCCGTATGGCCGGAAACTTTCTGCATTACCATCTCCGAAGCCTGGCAGCAGGGGGTCGTTCCGATTGTGACCGATATCGGCGCCTTGGGCGAACGGGTCAGTCATAATCATAATGGCCTGAAGGTGCCGGTCAATAGTCCCGGTCATGTTGCCCATGAAATTCTGAAAATAATCAGTGATCGTTCAATCCTTGAAAAATTGCGGGCCAATATCAATCAGGACTTGTGGGTCAAGGCGGCGCAACATGGCAGCTGGATGGCCGGTAACTATCACCGGTTGTTGAAACAATATGCGCCAATCGAGCCTGATCCCGGAACCCATGGCTTCCTGACCCTGCTTGATTGCGGCATCAGTCTGACGATCAATGACTGGCGCGCGAACGCCGATATGATGTTTAAGGAAATGACTCAGGGCCAGATCAGGATCCCGGGCAATATTCCGCTTTATCGAGTGGTTCTTAATTATTACCGGACCTTCGGCTTGAAGATGTTGATCCGCCGAATCATCTTTGAACTTAGAAAACGTTTAACCGTTTAATAAATTGGGGCAAGACATGAGGGTGCTGATCACCGGAGCCATGCCGGACCGGATAAACAATAACTTGATGATGCGCAATTATCTGGTCGCCGGATTTTCTGAAATAATCGGCGCGGATAATGTCAAGGAGACCGATCTCTTCCTGTGCGAAGATTTGACCGGGACATTCAAGCCTGATCTGGTTATCGTTTTTGGTTCGTGTATGCCCCATGAGTCCGAATACGGTGCTTTAAGACAAACCTGTACCAAGCACGGCGCCGCCCTTATTTTTTGGCTGCATGACGATCCCTATGAATTTGATTATAAATATAAGGTGGTCGACTATGCGGATGCGATTTTCACCAATGATCGCTGGGCAAGTCGCCATTATGGCCGGGACCGGGTTTTCCACCTGCCGATGGCCGCCCATAAAGAGGCTCATTATCGGCCGCTGAGCGGCGAGAAGACGATTGATATTTTTTTCTGCGGGGTTGCCTTTGATAACCGGACACTGATGCTGGACGGATTGAAATCGGTGCTTCAGGAATATAATACGCAAATTTTTGGTGATGGCTGGGATATCGGCAGATTCCCGTTTACCAAAAATAAACGGATTCCCAACAAGCAGCTTTCTGATTATTACGCCGCCTCGCATCTGACTCTTAATTTAGGACGTAATCTGCATTACGCCAATAAATGCTACCAGTTGACCCCCTCTACTCCGGGCCCGAGGACCTTTGAGGCGGCAATGGCCGGCACGGTGCAGCTTTATTTTGCCGACAGTCTGGAAATTACCGATTACTACGAACCGGATAAAGAAATAATTCTTTTTGATTCGTCTCGGGATTTTAAAGAGAAGGTTGTCGAGTTACTAAACTCACCGGAAAAAACCGCTGCTATTGCCGAAGCGGCTCAAAAAAGAACGCTCCGTGATCATACCTATACCGTGCGGGCCAAGGAGCTTCTGGACATTATGGCTTCATTGTAGATGGTGTCTGGGGTCAAGCCTTCGTGACAAGACTATTTATCTTGCCGGTTTTGATCATCTTGGTGTAAGTTCAGGGGTCTTTATCCCACGGCAATCATATTTTCATCTCCGCTGCTGCGAAGAATCATTCATGAAATCTAATTGATAAAAGATAATGAATTCCCTCACTCAGAAAATTTCGTCCCAGCCGGAGAAAATCAGACATTTTTTCAACCCGGTCAGGATTTTTGTTCACCTCTGGCAATATAAGCATCTGATTACCCAACTGACTAAACGGGAGATCCTGAACCGGTTTAAGGGCTCATTCCTTGGCCTGGGCTGGGCCTTTCTCCAGCCCCTCTTGATGCTCACTGTTTATACCTTTGTCTTCTCCGTAATTTTCAAGGCAAAATGGGGCGTTTCACCCGACGAAAGCAGAACAACTTTTGCCCTGACCCTATTCATGGGGATGATCACCTTCAATATCTTCGCTGAAGTTGCCAACATGGCGCCGTCTCTTGTCCTTGGCAATGTAAATTATGTGAAGAAGGTGGTGTTCCCGCTGGAGATTCTGCCGCTCGTCACCTTTTTCAATGTTCTGGTTAATAACCTGTTCAGCCTGCTGGTCCTGATCGTTGGCATCATTTTGACGGGTCATCCTCTTTACTGGACGATCCTGCTTCTGCCCATGGTCTGGCTGCCGGTTATGATGTTCAGCCTGGGGTTTGCCTATTTTCTGGCCTCGCTGGGGGTTTTTATCCGGGACATCAATGCCTCGATCGGGATTATCACCACGGTTCTTTTCTTCATGTCTCCGATTATTTATCCGATCACCGCCATTCCGGAACAATACCGTTTTTTCTGTCAACTCAATCCTATTGCCGTTTTTGTCGACGATGCCCGCAAGGTTGTACTGTGGGGTCAGCTTCCTGATCTTTCATGGTATATGGCTGATTTCACCCTTGCTCTGGTTGTTTTTACCTTGGGATTTATCTGGTTTTACAAGAGCAAAAGAGCCTTTGCCGATGTGCTATAAATTTTGTGCTGAGATTTATCTATGTCAAATAATCATGTGATTAAAGCGGTCAATCTCGGGAAATGCTACCCGGTATATAAACGTCCGATCGACCGCTTGAAACAGGCCCTGTGGCGAAATCGGAAGACCTTCTTTAATGAGTTCTGGGCCCTCAAGGACGTTTCCTTTGCGATTGAGGCGGGAGAAACGGTCGGCATTATCGGCTCCAACGGCTCGGGGAAGTCGACCCTGCTGCAGATGATCTGTAATACCCTGACTCCAACCACCGGCGAACTCGCAATTGATGGCCGGATCAGCGCTCTTCTTGAACTGGGGGCCGGTTTTAATCTGGAGTTTTCCGGCCGCGATAATGTTTATACCACGGCGGCGATTATGGGACTGAGTCACAGCCAGATAACGGCATGTTATGATGATATTGTCGAGTTTGCCGGCATCGGCCGCTTTATTGATCAACCGGTGAAACAGTATTCAAGCGGGATGTATGTCCGCTTAGCCTTTGCCACCGCAATCAATGTCTCGCCTGATATTCTGATCGTTGATGAGGCCCTTTCGGTCGGCGATGTCCGTTTTCAGCAGAAATGTATGGCCAGGATCAAGGACTTTTGCAAAAAAGGGACGGTCATCTTTGTCTCCCACGATACTGCCGCGATCATTGAACTCTGTTCCCGGGCGATCTGGCTGAAGGACGGCATGATCCAGGCGGACGGGACGCCCAGATTAGTGGTGGAAAAATATCTGCAATATATGTCGGAGGAAGAGGGTAAAATAGAGGAAACGATCCAGGCTGACGTTCCGGTGTCGGTGGATTTGCCGCCGCAAAATATCGTCGGTCCTGATCTTGCGGGAGTCGAGCCCAAAGATGGATTTCGGCAATTCGGCGATCAACGGGTAACGATCACCGAGGTCAGGATGTTGTCAGAGGGTTCTTGCAATAGCACGGTCCTCTCCGGCAAGCCCTGTGTGATTGAAGCGGTGATCGAAGCCAATAGCGAAGTCTCGCAGCCAATCATCGGTTATAACATCAAAGATCGTCTGGGTCGGGAAATATTGGGTGATAATACCGCTTTTTGTGAACAAAACCCGCCGCCGCTTATTCCCGGTTCAAGATACCAAATTTCTTTTCATATTGAGCAGTGGCCCAATCTGTTGGCCGGTCAGTATGTCTTGTCCCTGGCCGTGGCTGACGGCACTAAGGAAAACCACCGGCAGTGCCATTGGATCCATGATGTGGTGCCGTTTACCAGCGTGCCGGTTAGAAAACCAGGCGGCTTGTTTTCGGTCCTCGATGCCGAGATCAAGTTTAATCAGTTATTAAGTGACAAGTGACAAGTGACAAGGGGAAAAACTTGTTACTATTTATTAGTCACTATTCACTATTTACTCGTCACTATTTACTAGCTACATCTCCCTCTGCTTAAAAACTCTTTGAGATACTGGTCGTCACAATTTCCCGCTGATAATCGTAGAGATCATAGTTTGAATCGTTGTCATAGTAGGTATATGAAAGATTCAGGAGCCATTCTCCCGACAAACTGTAGGTCAGGCCGGCAGATGCTTTGTAGAGATTGTCTTCCCTGTTTTCCGATAAGTTGTAATCATAAACGCTTTTTCGGCCGGAAATTGTGGCGTCACCATTGAGTTTACTGGTGAAGTAATATTTTACTCCGCCTGCAAGAAAGTTGCGGGTCGGCGCTGATTCCGAGTCCTCCGCGTCGTTTAATTCCAGGTAGTAGCCCAAAGAAATTCGCCAGTCGGTCAGACGCCAGGTCCCTTTTGTCTCAAGTTTGTTTCGATAGCCGTCCAGATATTCGTAATCAGAGTTGAGCAGATCAATAGAGCTGAGATAATAATTGAGGTTGAACCTCGTAAAACTGTTGAGCATTTTGGTCAGTTTGATGGAGGCGGTTCCGATCTGTTCATGACTCTGATCGTCGAGCAGGGTAAAGGTGTACTGGAGGCCGGAATCAACTTTCCAGCCGTTAAAATTATTAACGTAATAAAATCCCAGGCCGGGCGAAATTATATCATATTCATCAAGGTCTTTATGTCCCTGGTAATAAACATTGAGCTGGGCCTGAATTTTTGATTCGGGGAAAAGAGGTCCCCTGGCATAAACAATCATCTCCGCAAAGGCATCTTCTTCACCGCTGGCCTCGGTAGTGTCTGATTCGGAAGTGATTTTGACGTTGTCGTCGAAACCTAGGCCGATCGAAAAATAATTGAGCCAGGAGTTGGGGCCGGTAGATTTTTTATCAAGCTCGGCTTTGAAGATGGCGACTTCGGCCAGTTGCGCCAGTTTCTGGTCTTTTGCTTGTTCGATTACCTTCCTGAACAAGAGATAGGCCTGGTCATTCTTTTCGGCTTTGAGGGCGACCAGTCCCCGGTTGTAATTGGCCAGCGCCGTCATCTTTTCATAGGTCGCGGCCTTGGTAAAGGCCTGGTCGGCTGACTGGTAGTCGGCTAATTTGTAGTGGCAAACCCCGATATTGAAAAAAAGTGGGCCCGAGGCCCGGCCCGCATCTGTAGCCTGGGTAAAGAATTTGAGGGCTTCTCCGAATTCTCCGGCCTTGAAATGCGCAATGCCGATCGGAAAAGGGTCTGCCGCCTCCCTGGCCCAAACGGGGGATGGCAAAACAGCCAGCATGAAAAATAAAATGGTGATGGCCTTTCTGATGGCGCTGTATTTTGGTCTCATATGAATTCAGGTCTCAGGTTTGTTAACGTGAAAATCCGTCTGGTCCGGTGGGGGCCGGGCCAGACGGGGTAGGGGAGAAATGATGGCTAGAGGGCGCCGGGGGCGCTTATTTAATTGCCGCCTCTGCCATGGCCTGCATTGTTGCCGCCTATGGAACCTCCGGCTTCATCTCTGACCTGGGAATTTGTCTCTTCCTGATGTTCCTGCATCATTTCCCGGGCTTCGTCCTGATGCTCCTGAATCATCTCCTGGGTCATTTCGTCCTGATGCTCCCGGATCATCTCACGTCGTTGTTCTCGCTCCTGGGTCATATCCTGAGAGCCGTCGGTCTGACTCTGGTCCGGATCGTGAATTCTGTCTTGCTGCCGGGTCCTTTCCCTGATCATCAGATAATCGCCGGTTGGAATTTCGATTTGGTTGATGATTTCCTCGGGTGAATCTTCAGGGGATTCAACCACGGTCATGGTCACTTCCAGATCGTTAACCTCGGGTGGGTCAGCGGCAAAAGCGAAATTGGGCAGAATGAAGATGGCGCTAAGCAGGATCAGTCCTTTTGTGTATGTTTTCATGGTGTTATACCTCTCTTGGGTTTGTTGTTTTGTGGGGTAAATAATCTCCGGAGATATCGCTGCCACGGTTTATGCTGCTTGACCCCTTATGGGTCGACACTAGTTAAATGCTCATGTTTAAAGTCTGGGTTCGGCTTTTACTGTTATGCTCAATTTTTGCGGTAATTTTTGCCGTTCCCGGTTGTGTTGTGATAATTTCCAGGGGCAGCAGATTGCCGCCTGTTTTCAGGTTCGTTTTCCAGGTCAGCTCGTGTCGGCCCGGAAAGGCGGCGAGTTCTATATTGTCCGGCAGGATAATGGTCAGTTCCGCCTGTTCCATGTTCGTCGGGCAGTTGATTACCAGATTGATGGTTTTGCTTACTTCCGAAACCTGGCTTATCGTCATCAGCCCATGATTGCTCTGAGGATTGATATTCTCCAGCCGGCCATGAAAGAGACCGGTCGTCATTAACAGAACCAGACCGGCGGCCGCCGCCAGACCGTAAGAAATGAAGCGGTACCGGCTTTTGTTTTTATGCTCGCGGTGGGCCATGCGCATCATTCTTTGCAGGCTCGGTAGGTCTATTTCCGGCGTCGGTTGGCTTTTGAGATTCTGCCGCAGATCGTTTTCTGCTTGCCATAATTTTTGGCACTCAGGACAGTTGGTTAAATGTTGTTCCATTGCCGGTCTGTCGTTTTGAGCAAGATAGCCGTCCACAAAATCATCAAGTTGTTCGGTAAATTTTATGCATTTCATAATCAAACCTCTTAATTACTAAACGAGTCGTAGGCTGGAAAGGTTCCATTCTTCTGTAAATAATTTTTTAAAGTTGCGTGAGCCCGATGCAGTCGCGACTTGAGGGTGCCGATCGGAGTGGCCAGGATCTCTTCGAGTTCTTGCAGGGTATATCCTTCCATGTCATGGAGGACGCAGACCGTTTTCTGTTCGGCATTAAGCCGGCTCAGGGCGGCCGCGATTATCTGTTTGTCCTGGAAGCGGCTGCTTTCCTTTTCCGGGCCGGGCCGGGGCGAGGCAATAGCGTCCAGTTCCGAGATGGAGTTATCGTCAGTCGCCGGTTTGAATAACCGTAATAATGAACGGTTTTCTTTTCTTTTCAGGTCGATGAAGGTCCGGGAAAGGGTGGTGGTCAGCCAGGGCCGCAGGTTTTCGATCCCGGCGAGCATTCGTTGTTTGGCAAATACTTTCACCAGGACATCATGGAGCAGGTCTTCCGCGTCATGACTTTTACCGGTCAGCCGGAAGGCGAGCCTATATAAATACTGGAGATGCGGTTCCAGAAGGGTCTCGATGGCGGATTCGCGGCAGTTCTCTCTGGGGATGTTGATAACATTGTCCATAATATACTGTAACGAATCGTCCCTGGAAAAGGTTCCATAAAATATTGCATTGCGAAAATAATATTTGCGGCTCAGTTAACTTTGCCTAATGTCGGGGGTATCGCCCGGAGTCTGGGTTGTGCGGTGATAAAGAAAGGGATCAACCGGGGGCAAGGTGCTGCCGCTTGGTAATTTGCCCCGGTTTTTATTTACGGGTTGTCAGCAGTACATTATCTTTTTATGAGAAATTGCGGTAGATTTCGTTCCGGCGGAGAACACGGACGAAGGTGACGGTCTTGTCGTTATTAATCAGACCGAACCGGTATGACCTTTCGCCCGGAAATATGAAACCACGGATATCTTCACCGGAGCATTTTTCTTGAAATGTTACGGTCACCTATGATTATGACGCCAACGGCAATACCCTGACCAAAAAGCTTTATGATGTGGCTGTGGTTGGTTATGATTATGATCTGGATAACCGGCTGGTAGCGGTCAGAGATGGCGCTGATCTCGGAGCAGCCGGTTACGGCTATGATCCGTTTGGCCGGCGGTTGTGGAAAGAGGTGGGTGGGGTCCGAACCTATTTCTTCTATGGTGATGAAGGGATGTTTGGCGAGTATGACACGGTGGGTGCAGAGATCAAGAGTTATGGCTGGCTGCCTGATTCTAGCTGGGGTACTGATCCGCTCTTCATGAAAGATGGTGACCAGTATTATTGGTATTTGAATGATCATTTGGGGACGCCGCAGCAGATGATTAATTGTAGTGGCCAGGTGGTTTGGTCGGCGGTTTATGATGCTTTTGGCCAGGCCAGTGTTGAGGTTGAGAGTGTGGTTAGTAATTTACGGTTTCCGGGCCAATATTATGATAGCGAGACCGGGCTGCATTATAATTGGAATCGGTATTATGATCCGGGGACTGGGCGGTATTTAACCCCTGATCCCATTGGCTTGGCTGGGGGATTGAATTTATTTGCTTATGTGGGTGGTGATCCGGTTAACAGTATTGATCCTGATGGATTGAGGAAAATTGACATAATAGATTTAATTGATAAGGCAAAGAAAGGCGGAGCTTCATTAGAGTCAAAAAAATGCAAAGGCTTTATAGAAGACCTTAAGAATGTGTGCAAATCTTGCTCATCAGGAGACTGTATGGAATGTACACAAGACGTTTTGTGTCCTTTCTCTTCAAACCCAGACCTATGTGTTAAGTTTGCTTGGCCTAGTTGTTTCAGCCTATGCGGAAATCAATAAGATAAGGGGAGAGAGGCTATGATATATAACTTATCTTTAATTTCAGTGAGTATAATGCTTTCAATTTGGTTGGCTGGCTGTGCAATTCAATATAAAATGTGCGTTTCACATCCACCTACATATAAAGAGATAAATGCAGGGTACCCAATACCTGAAGACACTGTAGGATGGGGTTATCTTAATGATCTTTCTAGGAAACTGAAATATAACAAGAAAGATCTTGGGGAAATCAGAGAAACAAATAAAGCTAAAGCTACCTATATATTAGGTGCCGCCCTACAATCCAATGATATTGTAAAAAAAATTAATTTGCTTGATGAAATAATACTATCAGATTTAACAATGAGTGAATTAAAGGTGTATTATCAGCAGAAGCTGTATCTTTCCATATCCCAGCTAGAAAACAAACTGCCGGAGAATTCATTTCAGCAACATTCTTTGAATATTGAATATGATAAAATCAGGAAGATGGCAAATGATCTGGTATTATTGGACAAAAACAACTCTTTTCCTCGCTATTTGCTGGCGTCAGTAGAATATTTATTAAATTCAAATAATCAAAAAATCTACCAGACTGTTAAAGAGGGAAACGATACAGGTATATATAATGACTATTCACAAGAAAAATTCAGAATACTAACAAGTACATCATTATTTATTGGCTATTCGTATTTTACTGCAAAATATTATGCATATGAAGTTTTAACTAACAAAACTGACAATGTTTCATTTTTGTGGAGATACTGTAAAGATCTAAGGGAACAAGAAAAATATGATGCATGTTACAACGCGGGACGGTTGATATCAAAAAATGGAATTTTTTGGGTAGATCAGAAATTTGGACAGTCTATTCAGTATTACGCTGGCAAGGATACTGTCCTAAAATATGATATCGACAAGGTGAACAAAAAATATATGACCCTTCTGGAGATATCAACTGGTAGAACAGAACGATCACTCAAGGATTTAAGTGAAGCTGAATTTGAATTGTTAATTAGTGATATTTTTCTTTTTGGTGAGTTGCCGGCTTTTGAGAAAACATTCAGCAAAGAATTCCAATAGACTGAACGGAAAACGGGGACAGACCCAATTAATTCAAGGCGGTTGAGGATTTTCTCTTCAATCGCCTTTTCTATTTGGGGAGCCCTTGAGGGCGGACGGGTTGGCCGGGCGGGTGCTGTAAACGTAAGTGTTTGGCGGATTTTGTGCTCTGCTATGTTGCATAAAATTTGTTATGTAAGAGTGCGGCGGCGGGAGCCGTACCGAGCTTGCTTCCGCACTTTACATAACCCAATTTTATGCGGCCGAAGGCCCGGCATATAATGCGCAGCCGCCGGACATAGCCTGCACAAAATATGACAACCACAGTACCGACGCAGTGTTACTCCGGACGAACAAAAACCACCGACCATGCCGAACATTAAAAGCCGCGCACCTACCACCATCCGATAAAGCCGGGCTGCGAGCGCAGGCAGCGGAAGATGCGCAGCGGCTGAAGCCCGAGCACGTCAGACCCTCCGCATCATTTCCCTTCGTAGGCGGCAACAAATTCATCAACCGAGATACCGGCCTGCCTGATAGCGCTTCTGAGGGTGCCGAAGGCAAGTTCTTTATGCCGGGGGATGACGCATCCTTTGTCACCCCGGCGCATCATAACATGGCTGCCTTTTTGTCGCACTTGCCGGAATCCGAGAATAATGAACACCTTGATTGCCTCATCTCCTGAGATCCTTGGCAACTCAGGCATGGGCAGGCACCTCAAAGGTGGTGAGAATGGGGCGGTAAGCCTGCTTCAGGGGAAATTCTTCAAGATACAACTCCGTCGCTTCCTGTAAGTTTCTTACTGCCACTTCGATGGTTTCTCCCTGGCTGGCTGTTCCCACTTCGGGGCATTCCGCCACGTAGAGATCATCTTCTTTGTGTACGACTGCGGTAAATGTGCTCATTAGGTCACCTCTTTTCTTGGCTATCAGCCATGAACCAATTCTTCAAATTTTCTGCGCTTTATGAAAGCCTCCAGGAAGGAAACCACCGTTTCCTGATCTTCCTCCGGCCGGCTGTTGATTTCTTCCAACTGGTGCAATAGTTCCTGGTTTCTTATCTTGCCGACCGCCGCTTCCTTGTCGTCCTTGATGAGGAAATCAACACTGACGTCAAAAGCCTTGGCGATCCTTACCATCAATTCCATGGTCGGCCAGATCACACCACGCTCATAGTTTGAGACCCTCGGAAGATTTGCTCCGATTTTCTGAGTAAACTAGGGGACACTCCCCGTATTTTTATTGCCAGAAAACGGGGGAGTGTCCCTAGTTTTCTCCTGTATCTATTTCTTTTTCAGAAAGTCGTCAGGCGAGATACCGGCTTGTTTGAGAATGGCCCGGAGAGTTCCTTCCGGTATATCGCCGGGATGGTTGGGTATCGTGGTGTATCGGTCTGACTGCTCATTGTACCAGATTTCATGACTACCGGCGGCCTGGCGATCAAAGGCGAAACCAAATGCCTTGAGCAGCTTGGCTATTTCTCGATAACGGAATCCGGATAACCGTCCCATCTATGCACCGACCACCAAGGCACAATCAAAAGAGTCGCCAATAACGGGCAAGGTTGGGTTTTTCCGTCTCTCCGCTTGGGCCTCCAGGATTTTCCGAGCGACATCACGGGCAATTTCCATGGTCTCGGTCACTGTCCGGCCTTGCGCCACCAATCCCGGAACATCCTCAGAGGTGGCGAGATAGACGCCTTCCGGCAGTTTTTCCACGTGGATATTGATGATTTGTTCCATAACCCTTTCTCCTATCCGGCTATATGGGCCGGTAGCTGGTCTTCTTGAGAGACAAGTTTCAAGATTTTCTGTTTTGTGAGCATTAAGTCAATCACCCGGAACAAGGCGTGACGGTCTTCCGGCTCAAGAGACTCGACAAGTTTAATCCGTTGCGCAAGATCCTTATCTTCAACGGTTATTTCCTTTAAGTCTACATCGCTGTCCCTGACCAGGGCGTCAAGCGAGACATTAAACACATCCGCTAATTTCACCAGAACATCGACCGATGGCTTGTATTTGCCGGTTTCTATCCGGTTTACATGCGACAGGTGTGAACCTATCTGCTCAGCCAGTTCGGTCTGCGACCATCCCTTTTTCTTTTGCAATCGTTTAATATTGTCATGAAGTGCCATGGGGTTGCTTCGTGCCCAGGTTTTCTCTGTTGCTCTGTTGAGGTCAATTTAGCACATAAGGACTATTTTTTCATCTTTTTTACCTGTTCGGCGGAATGAAACCGTGCCAGGCTTGACATTTTGATTTTCTCAGAGGCGGTTAAGATTTCCATCTTAACCGCCTTTCTTTTTTGTAGGGGCGGCGGGTGGGAAAATATAATCCGATAAAGCAGCGGCTGGAAGTCGGTGCTTTTGGGCTGGCCGGAAAGGGTGCTTTAATGTCGCATAAGGCCCGCTTATGTCTTGGCGGCCCAGCAGACCGGGAAAGAAGAGAACAAAACCACCGGCGACCGCCCCGGCACCAACTACCCACCAGCAAAGCCGCTAAACATAGGCGACCTTATGCGCCCGGCAGGGCCGTGACATTTGTTGTACGCTTTATGACAGCCCGGAAGAGCCGGGGGTGGAAGCCGCCACCATGAACCCCTGGAGGGGTTTCGGTACTGCTGCCGACAGTCCACCATTCTCGCCTTATTCCAGCCATGCCGCCCCGGTCCTATCGAGGTCAATCAAAGCCTGGGGGGGATTTTGGGGTGATCAATAAAGCAGGGCTGAAGGATGCGAAAAAGGAAGTGCCGGAACGGGCCTGACCTGCAGCCGGAGACCCTCCGTATTTCTATCAGGGGAAGTATCTCTCAATATCCAGTGCGCCATGAAATACGCCCAGGATATCAATGGTTTTTTCAGTTCTTATCAAATAGACGATCCGGTAATGGCCATAGAGCAGGGTTCGGATATCGCCTTCCGGTTCTGCTCTGTATTTATGGCCAAGCTCCGGGAACTCTCGTATCAATTGCGCTTTATTGTAGATGCCGCCAACTACCTTTTGGGCCGCTGTCGGGTTTTCAAGGGCGATATAGTCATGGATGTCCTTGACTATTGTTCGGCTTCCCTGGTCCACCTTAGCTTTGCTATGTCCGAATCCGGTGCGACATGTCTTCATCTGAAATAACCCGTCCCGCTCGAACGTCACTCATCCCCCGTTCAATCATTCTTTCGAATGCCAGCTCCCGGATAATTTCTTCGTAAGAGGCATCCTCAGGCTGCGCCATGACAACTTCTGTGATTTTCTCTTTTATTGTCTGCATCTAGAAACCTCCTTCTTTGATTATCCGGTCAACCCAGTTCCGGCCAGTTCCTGAAAACGATGTTTTAGAATAACAAGATCCAGGATTTCTTTTGCCAAACTTTTTTCTTGCTCGGAAAGAGTATCCATCATTTCAAACCGTTGCAGTAACTCTCTGTCCTGGATATTGAGTTTGCCAGTGCCGCCGCCCTTGGTTTCAAAGGCCAGGTAATCAAGAGTCACATCGAAGACCCCGGCAAGCTTGATCAAGATATCTGTTTTTGATGTATTCCCAAGTGTTCTGCTAATTCCGCCTGCGTCCATTTTCGTTCCTGGCGAAGCAACTTGATTTGTTCTGAAACCGTCATATTAATCCCTCGTAAGCATAAAAGGTAGTGTTTGAAGTTTATTCTATCCGCCAATAACAAAAAAATCCACAGCCGTTCAATAAAAACAGGGGTGGTCCGGTTTGTTTGGACAGCATTGGGTTTTTATAAGTGGAAAGCCGTTCCATTTTTTAAGCCGCTGTTTCGTCTCAATATCTTTTTCATGCTGAAATTATAGTTCTTTTGCTGTGCCTGGTCGTTATAAAATGAGGGGGCTGTCGGGAGCAAATAAACTGTCCGTGTTTGTAGTATGTAAACTGTCCGCTTTCAATAAAAGACAAAAGGTGGCTTTTATGAGATGGATAGAAGCGGCATCTGGCCAATCGGTGATGCTCGTCCGCAATCAGTAATCTTTAACTGTCCACCGTCAGCATGATATCCCGATCCCGCAACAGATAAAGAGCCAGGCATGCCGCCAGCATCGGCCAGGCGGCAAAAAACAGGATGTTCGGCCCCTCAAAGGGCGCCAGATACTGCTTGTAGGAGGAAAAGGTGGAGATGGCGTGCAACGCCAGGACCATGCCATAGGAGTACC
Source organism: Pseudomonadota bacterium (assembly GCA_018823175.1). Taxonomy (GTDB): domain Bacteria; phylum Desulfobacterota; class Desulfobulbia; order Desulfobulbales; family JAHJIY01; genus JAHJIY01. The sequence goes on along the minus strand of JAHJIY010000040.1, from coordinate 87,503 downwards.
GTTTCATGAAGCCGCCCAGAAAGGCTGCGACAATGATCATCTCCACTGCGCCGATGGCATACATGACGCCGCTGCCCAGGCCGCCTAAGCGGTAGAAGCTTTCGAACACCTTGGCGGCATGCTGGGGGTTGATGAATTTTTCTAGGTTCCATACCAGCATCACCAGGGCGACGGTGACGCGCAGGGCGAACAGCGACAGGGCAAGATTTTTGTCGGTTTTCATATATTCTTCGAATCTGCGCAGGTTCCTGATCAAGCTGAGTTGAGCCTCTGGTCGGCTCAAGCGAAACTTATATCCGAAGGGTGAAAAATTACGAAACCCATCGCCGGCTTTGCCGGTTTATGGTGGGAAATGAAAAATAGGGGGTCAGCTGTTGGTTTTTGACGCCCAAGGTGATGGCGCTCCTAGATCTTGCTCTTTCTTGGCCGATGCGTCAGGGTGGCGAGGTATAAACTCTCAACTTTCTGCCTGGCCCAGGGCGTTCGGCGCAGGAACTTGAGGCTTGATTGCACGGAGGGGTCGCTGGTGAAGCAGCGGATATTGATCCGTTTCCCCAGTTTTTCCCAGCCATAATAGGCCAGCAGATGGTTGACGATCTGCTCGAGGGTCACGCCGTGCAGCGGGTCTTTGCCTGATTGTTCACTCGTCATGCGGGTTTGGTCCTTTTTACCACAAGGGCACTCACTTTAGTACCCCCTTGAGGGGTATAAGTCTCGGACGAGCAGATAAGCTGCTCAACTCGGCTTTATCTTCTCTCAAGGCCTGGCGCGAAGCTTTGTCCACCAGGGTGAAAAGTTGATCAATCTCATTTTTTTGCTGCGACTTTTGATGGCCGCGCACCTTGATCAACTCATAATCCAATTGATCGGTTATCCGGAAAAACTCCTGATAAAGTTGATAATTATTAAGACGCCTCTTCTGTTTTGAACGATAATCATTTTGTTCGAATCGGGCCCGTCTGCCCGATAACCCCATGATGTTTTGCGAATCGGTATAGATTATGATTTTCGCTGTTGGGGTCGGGATCTCGCCCAAGGCCCATAATAAAGTCTGCAGTTCCAGTTTTGTTGAAGAGGTCTGCTCAAACCTCTTCACCTTGACCTGTGTCTGCAATAAATCCGGCGAAAATCCGGGTCCAGAGACAAAGAGATATGCCCCGTAGCCTGTCTTGCTTTGGGTATTTACACTGCCATCGGTCAGGAGGATTATTTCATTCATCGTGTTTTGATCGGGCTGGAATCAAACCTGCTCCAGGTTCAGCCATTTCGAAGATGGTTGGTTAAAAATTTATCCAGGTTATTGGCAAAAGATCGGCGGTCGGTTTGGCTCAGGGCTGGCGGTCCACCGGTCTCGATGCCGTCGGCGCGCAGGCTGTCCATGAAATCCCTGATGTTTAAACGGTCCCGGATATTATCGACGCAGTACAGTTCGCCGCGGGGGTTGAGGGCATGGGCGCCTTTCTCGACCACATCGGCCGCCAAAGGAATGTCGGCGGTGATCACCAGGTCTCCGGCCTCAAGTCTTTTAACGATCTCATTGTCGGCGACATCCTGGCCCGAGGGGACCCGCAGAAATTTTATCAGGGGTGAAGAAGGAATCCTGACCTGCTGATTTGCGACCAGGGTCAGCTCGATGCCGGTTCGTTCGGCCGCCTTGTATAAAATCTCCTTGATCACCACCGGGCAGGCATCGCCGTCGACCCATATTTTCATTTTAAGATACTCCGTTTGCGGGCATGGTTTGCAAACTTGCCGGGATATTGGTCGGTCATCGGCCGGGCGTTATGAGTTATCGACCGCATCGTATCGGAAGCAATCGGTGAGGTGATCGTTGACCATGCCCACCGCCTGCATGAAGGCGTAGCAGATGGTCGGACCGACAAATTTAAAGCCCCGGCGTTTAAGTTCTTTGCTCATTTGATCAGATACCGGGGTGGTCGCTGGAATCTGCCCCATTCTCTGCCAGGAATTTTTGAGAGGTTTGCCGTCGACAAAGGACCAGATGAATTGATCAAAACTTCTGCCTTCGTCGACGATTTTCAGATAAGCCCGGGCATTGGCGATGGCCGCCGCGACTTTAAGTTTGTTGCGGATAATGCCGGGGTCTTTGAGCAGACAATCAACTTTTTCGCTGTTCCATTGGGCAATTTTAACCGGATCAAAACCATCGTAAGCGACCCGGTAGGTTTCCCGTCTTTTAAGGACGGTCAGCCAGTTCAACCCGGCCTGGGCTCCTTCCAGGATAAGCATTTCAAAAAGTTTTCTCTCGTCATGCACCGGCACGCCCCATTCCAGATCATGGTAGGCAAGATATATCGGGTCATCGGTGACCCAGTCGCATCTTTTCATGGGGTTCTCTTCTCGTGTAAGTAGGGAAGTGGATATAAAAGGCGCTTTGTCGGTCATAGTTCTTATCTTATTTATTACGGTTGGGCCGATGAGTGGTTCATCTCCGCTGATTTTTATCATTAACCAGACACTTTACCTTTTTACCGGTAAGATCACAACGCGCAATATTGTCCGCCGACGCAATAGAATTGCCGAGAAGCGGCCTCGTTCCCAGTCATCCGGAATCCGAATTAATTTTTATTCTTTAGCGATGGTTTGACAAACGGTTTGCCAGTATAATATAGCTGAGTTGAGCAGCTTGTCTGCTCAAACGAAACTTATACCCCTCAAGGGGGTACTAAAGTGAGTGCCCTTGCGGTATATGTTTTTGGTCAGGAAATAACGATGTCGGATCTTATTAATCATAAGCTCGGGGTAGAAAATATGGGAATTGCTGCGATTGTATTTTTGGTCATGATTGGTTTGCTGGTGGTCTTTACGATCAATATCTTTAATTCTCTGGTCAGACTGCGGAATCGTTATAAAAATGCCTTTGCCCAGATCGAGGTCCAGTTGAAGCGGCGCTATGACCTGATCCCTAATCTGGTCGAGACCGCCAAGGCTTATATGAAGTATGAAAGCGAAACCTTGCAGAATGTGATCGCCGCCCGTAATGCTGCTTCCCAGGGGCTGGCCGCCGCCGCCGCCGATCCCGGCAATGCCGCAGCCGTGCAAGGTCTGATCGGGGCCGAGGGTGCCCTGGCCGGGGCGATGAGTAAGTTTAATGTGGTGATGGAAGCCTATCCCGATCTGAAGGCCAATCAGAACATGATGCAGTTGAGCGAGGAGCTGACCAGTACCGAAAACAAGGTCGCTTTTTCCCGGCAGGCCTTTAATGATCAGGTTATGGCCTATAATACCTATAAACAGAGTTTTCCGCCGGTAATTCTGGCCGGGGCCTTTGGTCATGGTCAGGACGCGACTCTGCTTGAATTTGAAGACAGCGCCCAGATCCAGGCGGCGCCAAAGGTATCATTTTAGGAGGCCAGGGGCAGGATATGGATTTCTTTGGCGCGCAGGACAAGGCCCGGCAGAATACCGGCCGGCTGGTGATCTTTTTTACGATGGCGGTAATCTCGCTGATCGTGATGACCAATCTGCTGGTGATGACCGTCTTTGGATATCTTGGCAGCTCCACCGATCAGGTGGACGGAGCAATCAGTTTGTCTTTTAACTGGGATGTTTTTGTGGTCGTCAGTCTCGGGGTGTTTCTGGTGGTCGGTCTGGGCAGTCTTTACAAGATCATGGCCCTGTCCGGCGGCGGTGATCGGATCGCCGAAATGCTGGACGGCCAGTTGATCGTCGACGGCACCGGTGATCCCGATCAGCAGAAGATTCTGAATGTGGTCGAGGAAATGGCGATCGCCTCCGGTTCGCCGGTGCCGCCGGTTTATCTGCTTAAAGAAGAGGGGATTAACGCCTTTGCCGCCGGTTATTCACCGTCCGACGCGGTGATCGGGGTGACCAGAGGGGCCATCCGGAAACTGTCCCGGGATGAGTTGCAAGGGGTTATCGCCCATGAGTTCAGCCATATCCACAACGGCGATATGCGTCTTAATATCCGCTTGATCGGTATTCTGCATGGCATTCTGCTCCTGGGTCTGATCGGTTATCATGTTCTGCGCGGTTCGGCTTATTCGCGCAGTTCAAAAAAAGAGGGCGGCGGGGCGCTTGCTTTAGGTCTGGGTCTGGTGGTGATCGGCTTTGCCGGTACTTTCTTCGGCAACCTGATCAAGGCAGCGGTCAGTCGGCAGCGGGAGTTTCTTGCCGATGCCTCGGCCGTCCAGTTTACCCGTAACCCGGACGGGATCGGCGGCGCCTTGCAGCGGATCGGGGCGGATAGTGTCGGCTCGGTCCTGGCCAACACCAATAGCGCCGAGATCAGTCATGCCCTGTTCAGTCAGGGTTTCACCTCTTTTTTTGGTGGTCTTTTTGCCACTCACCCCCCGCTGGCCGAGCGGATTAAAAAAATAAAGCCGGACTGGGACGGAAAATTTGAAAGATCAAAAGGTGCCGCCCGGCAGCAGTCGGTGGCCGGGGTTACCGAAAGAAAGGTGGGCGGCCCGGAGCGGGCGACCGCAATCCTTGGCACCATGGCTGCGGCCATTGGAAGAGATGCGGCCTTTGCCCAGATCGGTAATCCCACCGCCGCCCATCTGGGTTATGCCCGTGAACTGATCAGTCAATTGCCCGATATTCTGAAAAGAGGGGTGCGGGAACCGTTTGTCGCCCGGGCGGTAATCTACTGTCTAGTCCTTGATGATGATGAAGATATGTGCCGCCGGCAGTTGGCTCATCTGGCAGAACAGGCCGACACCGGGGTTTATGAAGAAACGGTCAGATTGCGAAATGTGGTCAGAAACTTAAAGGTTGAGCATCGACTTCCCCTGGTGGATATGGCTTTGCCGACCTTGCGCCGATTGTCGAAAAGTCAGTACGCCCGGTTTAAGGAAAACCTTAATGTCCTGATTGAGGCCGATGGCAAAATCAGTCTTTTTGAATGGACCTTGCAGAAGATTGTCTCTCATCATCTCGATGGATTATTTGCCGGCAAAACCCGAGTGATTCCTGAAAATACCACCCTGCAGAACTTACGGCAGGGCTGTGCGCTGTTGTTGTCGCTTCTGGTTTATTCAAACCGCCATCAGGGCTTGACCGAGCAGCAAGTGTTTAAAGCGGCGGCTCAGGAACTTGGTGAGCTTGAGATTGAACTGTTGGACCGGAACCTTCTTTCGTTTAAAAAGTTGGACGAGGTGATTGATCAGTTTGCCGGTCTGGCGCCGCAGGAAAAGTCCAAACTGGTCAAGGCCTGCGCAGCCTGTGTGATGGCCGACCACAAGGTCGATCCGGTTGAGGCGGAACTGTTGCGCGCCATTGCCGATACCCTGGATTGCCCGATGCCGCCGCTGGTTACCGGGTAAGAGCTGTCTGGAACTGTTTGATCGAATATTCCAAGCCAGGATGTTCGAATGGCTGGACGACGGGCAATCCGGGTTAACCCTTTTTCTCCTGTTTTGCTTCATACATCAGGGCATCGGCATTGGCGATCAGTTCATCCAGCGAAACCGGTTTTTCCGGATCATAATCGGCAATTCCGATACTTAACGAAATATCATATTCGCGTTTTTCCCGAAGATTGTATTTGGCGATGTTTTCTTCAATCCGCTGGAGAATCGTCGGGTAGTGATAAACTTCGATACTGGTTGTAAATAGAACGGCAAATTCGTCGCCGCCCATCCGCCCGATGATATCCGATTCACGAAACGTATTTATTAAGATATCGCCGATCTCGGCCAGGGCCTGATCTCCCAGATGGTGCCCGAGGTCATCGTTAATGGTTTTGAGATTGTCCATGTCGGCAAAAAGTAGCAGGGCTGACTCTTTGCGGCGCGCGGAAATCTTTAAATGTCTTTCGGCCCGCAACATGAAACCACGCCGATTTAACAGGCCGGTCAGTTCATCGGTGTTTGAGATTTTTTGTAATCTTTCTTCCAGTTTTTTCCGTTCGACCACGCCTGCCAACAGATGTGAGGCAGCGGTCAGGGTCTCTTCCGATTTTTCATTGCGCAAAGCGCCGGCCTTTACATACAGGGTAAAGACGCCAAGTAATTTTCTGGTCGAAGAATAAAAAGGCATGCAGTAATGGCCATGCGGCGCAATGCCCTCGTAACGGATATGGTGCTCGTCATCAAGGCAATCGGTGAAAACGGTCTGGCCGGTTGCCGCCGCCTTGCCGCAGAGACAAGTCCCGAAAGGGACGGCGGCGCACTTTTCAAGGAGCGCTTCATTGAGTTTGTAATGTGCTTTTAAGACCAGAGTCTTGGGGTCGTCTTCTACCAAAAAAACCGCGCCTTTGGCTGCGACCTCCAGCCAGGGAAATGAGGTGATCAGCTGGATGAATTCCTCCAGCACTTCCGGCAGAGAAAGATCTTTAATCGAGAGGTGGAGGATCTGGCGCATGATCTGTTCGGTCTGATAATGTTGCGATATTTCCTTCTGGTCCTTCTGATATTGAGTGATGAGCACCAGGAGCGGCCGGTTTACAAAGAAGTAGATCATCGGTGCGGCCAGGATCACCAGGAAGAAAGATTCGGTCAACATTTCGATGGTCAGGGATGGGATATGCCAGGAGGCGAGTAAGGCCATCACTACGATCTCGGCGAGAAACAGCGAAACGATCAGATAAAAGAGAAGACTGTAAGGGGATTGCAGGCGGGAAACCGCTTCCTGCTTATCGGGATTGAGAATATCATCATCAATTTTGAGGAGTATCACGATTACCACCAGCAGAAAAACCGCCATCAGGATAATGGAGAAGATGGCGAATTTTGAGGCGGTCTTGTGGAGTTCCGTGTTTCTTTCGGTAATATTCTGATAAATCTCAAAGGCCCCTAAAAAGGCAGAGCCGTCCATGATCGGCACATAGGTTTCCACCACGTCGGAAGTAACCTTTGCTCCTTCAAGGGTGGCGCTGTCCTTGACGATAAATTTGGTGAAGGTTTTGCCCTTGGCCACTATTTCATGGAAGTAGGGATTGGTATTTTCCGTTGATATATCGGCTGGGTCCGTTGAATATAGGGTAATCCCGGCGCTTGAAAAGACCTTTATCTTATCAAGGCTGAATATGGCCTCGGCCCTGATTATTTCGTCCAGGTTGGTCAGTTCTATTTTATTATCGGCGACAATTGTTTTTGACAGGAAGAGTCCGATCTGCTCGGCATTCTGTTCGGCATTTTTGATCGAGAGGTCGGAAAATCCCGGGAAGATAAGGTAGATATTCGCCAGTGGATAGATGATGGCAACTAAAACAGATACGATGAAAACATATCTGATGTTTTTTGAAAACATGATGACTCCTGTTTGATCAGACTGATTATCTCCCCAAGGCCTCGCAACGTGGCTAGCCAATTTATTTCATGTTTATCTTATCATAGATTATTCCGGGTCATATAGTCTTATTGGATCTTTTTTCCTCTTGTTTTGCCTGATCATCAGCCGGTATTCAATCGGTTGTTTCATTTTCAATCTTGGTTCCTACTCGCTCCCAGCGGACCTGGTTGGTTTCGTTGTCCCATGACCAGTACAGGTTTATGGCCTGTCCGGCAATTTGTGGCAGGTCGATGGCCCCAAAAAATCTACTGTCGTAACTATTGTCCCGGTTGTCACCCATTACAAATACGGCATTATCCGGGACCGTAAACGGCCCGAAGTTGTCGCGGGGTTGAATGTCGCCGGGGATGATCCTCGGGTCGCGATGCACCGCGTATCTTTCCTCGTATTTATGGTTGTTCAGGTATAGTTGCTTCTCTTTTATTTCGATCAGGTCGCCCGCAATCCCAATTACCCGTTTGATCAGGTCCTGATCCGGGTTTTCCGGTTGCGAGAAGATGACAATGTCTCCTCGCTTGGGTTGATTATAGCGATAGATATATTTGTCGGCCAGGATGTGATCACCAAGGAGGATGGTCGGCAACATTGAGCCCGATGGTATTTTGTAGGCCTGAACAATATACGATTTAATGGTCGCGGAGATGATCGGCGAGAAGACAAATGAATTAATGATAAATATCGCCAGATAGACATACCACTTGTTGTATCTTTTCAGTTCGTAGGAATATTTATGTGCTTTTGATAATTTCAGGGCGTCGTACAGGCAGTAGATAAAAAATATAATGCCGAGCAATCCTGAAACCAATAAGGTCGTTTTGAAATATTGCGGTCGCCAGAAGGGAATCGAGAGCAGCGAGAAAATGAAATTGACCAAGAACAGAATAATCCCTTTTGGAGCGGCGCCGGCATAGACCTGGCCCAGGCCAAGGGTCGCAAAAGTCAGGAGGACTGCCAGCCATGGTTTTCTTGGTTTGTCGGTCATCGAAAGTTCCTGTCTTGAACTATTGATAGATAAAGGAATTGTAATCTGCAATGTTTCGTGAAAATTAATGATTATGCCGGAAACCATAACGGACGGAAAGGGTATGTGCAATAACCAATAAGAAATACATTTTTTTATTCATTTTATGGCGAACATTCTTTGACTATCATCTTCTACCGACTCTTTCAAACTTTCATCTTTTGAAATTGATTTGTTTTAAAACATATCATCACTGCGACCATTAAGTTACGCCTGCCTAATTTGAACTTTGAAGGTCGACAAAATCTACTCTTCATTAATCCTGGAAGGAGCTCTAGATGAGCAACTTTCTGGTTACCTTGAACATGGGAAGCGAAACGCACTCCAAGAGTATTTGCTTTGCGGCACATTCCCTGTAGCTCGAGGTAAGCGACTATAAGGAGACTCCGAGTCTTGTGAGTGGAAAAATGCGGGAGGTTATTTGGCCCGGTATAATGACGGATCAACTGCGGCGGCAGCGTTTTCGGTGTCGAATGGAATATCCAGGAAAGTTGCGACCCTTTGGACTTGTGCCATTGGATTGCTGAGTACATCACGGTGAGCGATATGGAGAACCTCCATATTGGATTGCTTGTTGAGAAAGGACTCGAGGCGGGTCAGTTGGGCCTGGTAGCTTGCAGCTAATGATTGACTGTTTTCTTCCTGTTTGCGATGCAGCTCCGCCAGCATGGTTCGTTGGGATTGCAGGATTTCATTCATATCCCGCTGCATAAATATAATCCGGTAATGGTAGTTGGTAGGCAGTGCCGGTAAGAGCTGGGCAATAACTTTAACAACCTTGCCCTTTGCGTCCTGTAACCAATCGAACTGTCCTCTGGAGAGTGATTTGACCGGTTCAAATTCATAATAGCCCTTGGGATTGTTGGTGTCTGCTTCTCGTAGGATGTCGGTTAGCGGCGGTAGCCCCCCCTGGGTCAAAATCTGCATCATCATCGAGGTTCCTGAGCGGGGTAGGCCGGAAACGATGGTGATCACTTCCGCAGAAGGTAGATTGAATTTTTTGGTACAATCGACTTCGGTGATCCTGCCCGTATTTTCCTTTTCCGGTCTGAGGTTATCGTTCTTGGTAGGTTGTTCTCCTTTGAGCGTATTTTGGTAGGGGATGATTTTTTCAGCAATGAAGCATTGATGTTCCAAGACCTTGAGGGGATCGGGTAAAAAACGTTGATATAGGGTAATGAGTTTGTCATGGGCTTTTTTCATGCCGGGTGCCTGATTGATGCAGTTGAGCCAAGAGGTTTCCGCCCCCTTAAAGTCGCCAAGTCTGAAGGTGGCTTCTCCAAGATTGTAATGGGCGGATGGATTGTGAAAGATCAGCCCAAGGGAGGTGGCTGCTGCCTCGTAAGCCTCCTGATAATAACGCATTCTCAGATATACGGTTGAGAGCCCGTGAAAGGCCTCGGCGCATTCCGGGTCGATCTCGAGGGCCTGGAAGAGGGCTTCTTCGGCATCCTGCAGGCGGTTCATTCTGAGATAGGTCTGTCCCAGCCTTAGATGAAGAGCAGGCATCCTGGGTAAGGCTTTTTGGGCTCTTTGCAGGGCAATCAGAGCTTCTTCCGGCTTGCCTTCGGCCAGCAGGAGAGAGCCTTGCAAGAGATCCAGTGCGGGAGCGGGGCGTTGGGGGGGGCTGTTTGAATCAATTTCCGGTTGCCCCAGTTCCTTTGTTTTTTCCCGGATTTCGCGTTCCTTCTCAAGACGATGCTCTTCCCAGGCGCTGATCGTCCTATCGGTAACCTCTCTTGCCTCGCTGATTTTCCCCAGCATTTGGTAACATTTGGCCAAGCGGAGGCCGAATCTGGTCTGGTCAGGTTGTTCCTCAAACAGCTCTTCCAGTAGAGGCAAGGCTTTACTATGGGCATTTTTGTAGAGGAAGGTACATGCCAGGTAGAATTTTGACTCGCGTTGGCATGAGTTAATGGCCTTCTGGGCATCCTGGTCCGGCGGATCGATATAGCCCAGTTCCACCAATTGTTCCAGGGCTGCTTGTTCCGCCCAGGGATCACCGAGCTGTTCTTTATTCATCATGCCGCTGTCACCTTTGACGGTTTCCCAGCTTTCAATAACCTTGGGGATCATTGGCCGTTCAAAGGCAGAAACGAGGGGTTTGCCGTCCATATCAGCGCCCACCGGCAGGCCGAACAGCGATAAGATCGTTGGGGTGATATCAAGTAGTGAAGCCCCAAAAATCAGTTCGTCCTTGGCAATGCCGGGGCCATGCATGGCGATGATCCCGTAATTCCGATGCTCGATGACGGGGCCGGCCGGTTCATCGGGGACGCTTCCCGGCCGGAGATGGTCGGAATGAAAACCGTGATCGGAGCAGAGAATGACCGTCGTTTCGGGACCAGCCAGGTCCAGTAAACGCTCGAGCATCATGTCATGGAACAGATAGCCACCGGTCACCACATCTTGGTAGTTTTCGAACAGTTTTCTGGGGATTCCTTGTCGGTATGGAGGGTGGAAATTCATATAGCCGTGACAGTAATGATCGATAGCATCGAAGTAGACCGCCATGAAGTCCCATGGTTCATTCTCCATGACCCAGGTGGCGGCTGCCTGAACTGTTGCGCACTCAGCGGTAATTTTGGCAACTCCATAGAGGCGGGGATCTTGGCGCTGGTCAATGGTGGCGGCATTGGGAACAAAGGGCAGGATGTGTTGGGCGGTTAATTCATGGGGATGGATTCGTAACTCTTCCAGGGTGGCGGCCAGTCGCTCGGGTTGGACCGATCCCGGGGGCATAGGGTTGGGTTGGTTGACCGGGCCGGTTACGTGATGGAAGAAATTCGAAATTGAAACGCCATTGAGTTTTTCTGCGGGATGACTTGGCCACCAACCGATCACATGGGTTTTGAATCCCTCCTGCATCAGGATATTCCACAGGGCCTTGACCTTGCGGGAGCTGGACAGTACCGGTTGGATGCCCAGCCCGTCGCGCCGGGGCTGGGTGAAACCGAGAACGCCATGTTTGTCAGCGGTCTTGCCGGTGCCGATGGAGGTCCACATGATAGGGGACAGCGGCGGGTCAAGGGTTGCCAGGTTGCCGCTTACCCCTTCTTCAATAAAGCGTTTAAGGGTCGGCATCTTGCCGCTGTCGATCAGGGGATGAATGATCTTCCAATCGGCGGCATCCCAGCCGATTAACAGGACCTTTCTGGTTAGGGGGGGCATTACGGATCCTGAACCGGTTGTGTTTTTATAGATGAGGGTTTTTCGTTGTCGCCGCCCCCGGCCTCCTTTTCGATGGAGGCAACTTGATGGGCAAGGGTGTCGCGCCAGTCTTTACCCTCAACTTCAGCCCGTCGTTTTCGCCAGGCGGAGAGGCCAGCAGCTCCCAGAGCCAGTAGACCCAACATCCCTTCGGCAGAGATGGTGTCTTCCTGTTTTGTCTTTTTATCGACTGATACAGGGTTGGGCGGATGATTCAATTCTGGCATGCAGACTCCTGTTAAGTAGTGCCGGGGCAAAAGATTATGGATATGATTTTAGGGATCCGTATATCAAAAATGGCTAATGCTTAATTGTACAGTTTTTTTATTAATAAAGATAATCGAATGGTTGCTCCTGTCGGGAGAGTATGGCACGTGCCTGTTTACTTGCAGCTTCGAACGTCATATTTTCTTTCCCACGCTGTGGGATACAATATATTTTTTTAAGGTCAAAGATGCCATGTTATACGATAAACCTTGTCTTCAGGTACAAAACTCAATAATTTAAGAAAAGGCTTTTTACACTATTTATACACCAAATTCTATCCTCTTGAGTTTGTTGTTTTACATTGCAAAATCCTTTGTTAGGTATGATTAATACGTGAATGGTGACATCATGGATCAAGATTCAGCAGCTCAACCGTTAATGGCCAAAATTTCTGCGGATTCATGTCTGGAGGCAGCCTTTCAGTGGCTTCAGGATACGCAATTACGGGATGTTGTCAGCCCTGGGAACTGGTTGCAACTAAAAGCGGTGATTCGGCAACAATTTGTTTCGGGGAGTTACTGCTTTCAAGTCCGAACCAGGGTTCTGCGGAACGGGATCTCGCAGGATGTCTATGAGGTCGGTGATCTCATCGTCCTCAAGGCCATGGGGTTAGTAATGGAGGAACATCTCTCTCGCGCATTGGCGAACCGGGGTTTTTACCGGCTCGGGGCTGCCGGGATTGATGGGGCGGTAAAAACGGCTGATGACTACCTTCAGGCAAATAGCCAGTCCTGGGTGATGCGGGGAGACCTCCAGAATTTCTGCGGGCAGATTGATCACTCAATCCTTTACCGGAAATTGTCCGAGGCTTTTCCCGAAGAACCATCTCTCCAGCAGCTCCTGTGGCGATACTTGCATCAAACGGTCTCAGATAATGGCACATTCTATGAATTGGATACGGGGATCGCCATCGATAGCCCACTGACGCCAATCATGACCTCGTTGTATCTGCAGGCGCTTGATGATCTGCTGACCGGACAGAACGGCTTTTATGCCCGCTATATGGATGAGTGGCTTTTGATCACTCCCACCCGATGGACCCTGCATCAGGTCAGGCCAGCCGTCCTGGAACAGTTGGGGGCCCTCGGACTTTCACTATCAGACGACGCGTTTTTCTTGGGGCAGAGCTCAAACGGGTTTGATTTCCTCGGATATCATTTTCTTCCCGGACACACACCGGCTTATCAACATAGCCTGTCTTGGCATGAGCTGAAAAATATTTCTGGTGAGAAAATTCTTAGGGGAGATATTTGTCCGTCGCAAGATAGGGATGGTCTACAATCACCCTGTCTGGGGTTTGAAGCGGTTCCAGTGAGTCATCTGGCCACTTTTACGGCCAAGCACAACTTTCAAGGATTTTCCTTGAACACCGTTAGTGGCTTGGCCATCCTCTCAGGAACGGCCTTGCTGGTCGGAACAGGCTGGCGTGATGCCTCGGCCGCAGTGATCTACACCGATCCGGTGGATGTGACGACCCAGACCATCGCGGTGGATATCGATAATGATGGCGACACCGAAATCACTATCAAATTCGGACCTCAGACCGCGGTAGCTGCCTCCGACATTCGGGTCACCGGTTCTGCCGGGATGAGAATGCTGGTTATCCCTCAAACAGCCCAACCCGTATCTACTTACACGTGGAACTGGTATGGTAAGGCCCTGGCCACCAATGCCGCGATCAGTGCAGGCCAGACCTTTGCCCCCAACAATGGGGGTGTCATGGTCTACAGTTCGCAAGGGCCATGGGTTAATGCTACCAGTAAATATCTGGGGATAAAATTCGATCGAGCCGGGAGTATCCACTACGGCTGGATTCGGATGACGGTCACCGGGACGAATAATTTCGGTCGGACAATGTTTGATTACGCCTATAACGATACCCCTAATGGCTCGATTCTGGCGGGGGAAACGGCTCCTACAGGCCCCACGATCACCTCCGCCACCTACGATGCCAGCACCAACTCGCTGGTCGTGACTGGAACCGGCTTGACCGCAACCGGGGGGGCGAACAACGACATCGATGTCGCTAAATTGAGCCTCACCGGGGAAGCTGGGGGCAGCTACACCCTGACTTCGGCGAACGTTGAACTCACTTCGGCCACCTCGTTTACCGTGACCTTGAATGCGGCCGATCAGACACATGTTGAAGGCTTGCTGAATAAAAACGGCACCTCATCCACTGATATTACAACTTATAATATTGCTGCCGCCGCCGATTGGAATCCTGCCAACGCCGGTAACGCCGATCTAACCGGCAACGGCGTGACCGTCAGCAACGTACAGACCCCGACCATCAGCTCAGCTACCTACGATGCCAGCACCGGTGTGCTGGCGGTAACTGGAACCAATATGGTCAACGCCATCGGCGCGACCAACGACATCACCGCCAACAAATTCACCGTAACAGGCGAAGGCGGTGCGACCTACTCTCTGACTGACACAGCTAACGTCGAGATCACCTCCGGCACCGGGTTTTCCATTACCCTCAGCGCCACCGACAAGGCGGCGGTCAATCAGATGCTGAACAAAAACGGTACCGTCTCCACCGGTGGTACTATCTTCAATCTCGCTGCCGCCGATGACTGGAACACGGTTATCACCGGGGGCTCGATCGCCGATGCCAGCAACGGTATCACCGTCAGCAACGTTGCAGTCCCCGCCATCACCTCGGCGACCTACGATGCCGCCACCGGTAACCTGATGGTGACCGGCACCGGCTTCCTTAAGCTGACCGGTGGCACCAACGATATCGTGGCCAACAAGTTCACCATCACCGCCGAAGGCGGAACCTACACCCTGACCGACACCGCCAACGTCGAGATCACCTCGGGCACCGCTTTCACCCTGACCCTCAGCGCTACCGATAAAGCGGGTGTCAATCTGTATGTCAACAAGAACGGCACCAGCTCCACCAGTGCCACCACCTACAATCTGGCGGCGGCGGAAGACTGGGCGGCAGGGTCGGATCCGGCGGTGGTCGTTGCAGACTTGACCGGCAACGGCATCACCGCCAGCAACGTTGCCGTGCCCACCGTCACGAGTGCGACCTATGATACCTCCACCGGAGTTTTGGTGGTGACCGGGACAGGGTTGCTGTCGTTGAGCGGTGCCAACAATGATATCGTGGTTGCCAAGTTGACGATCACCGGTGAGGGTGGGTCGACCCATGCCTTGACCTCGACTGCTGATGTGGAGATCTTCTCGTCCACCTCATTCACCGTGACCTTGAGCGGGACCGATAAGGCTGCGGTCAATCTGATCATGAACAAGAACGGCACCACCGCCACCGGTGGAACGACCTATAATCTGGAAGCGGCGGAAGACTGGGCCGCCGGGGCGGACCCGGCGGTGGTCGTACTTGATTCCTGGAACGGCATTACCGTCAGCAATGTGACCGCGCCGACCATTACCTCGGCAACCTACGATTATGCCACCAATGTCATGACGGTATCGGGGACAGGGTTCTTCCCATTTGCCGGGGCCACCAACGATATTGATCTCTCCACGTTCACCTTTACCGGCGAAGCAGGCAATACGTACACCCTGACCACGGCTACCGATGTGGAGATTACCTCCGCCACTCAGTTTTCCGCCACCCTGTCCGGAGCCGATCTGTTCAATGTGGAACGACTGCTGAACAAGGACGGTGCAAGTTCCGATAGCAGCACCACCTACAACCTGGCGGCAGCTGATAACTGGAATCGGGGCGCCGATGGGGCGGTGGATATCACCGACGGAACCAATGCTATCACCGTCAGTAACTGGACGGCCCCGACCATAACCAGTGCCACCTATGATTGGGCTACCGATCAGCTGGCCATAACCGGTACCAATTTGGTCAATGCATTTGGTGCGACCAATGATCTTGACGCCTCCACGGTGACCATCACCGGTGAGGCGGGTAACTATACGTTAAACGACACCCCGGATGCGGAGCTGTCCAGTGCCACCACCGTCACCCTGACCCTTTCGGCCACCGAGCAATTGATCGTCCGCGGTCTTCTGAACAAGAACGGCACCGTATCCAGCAGTGCTGTAATCTACAACCTGTCGGCGGTAGATAACTGGCTGCCTGGAGCGCCATCGACGCCTAATATCAGTGATCTGACCGGCAACGGGATTACGGTGAGTAACGTCGCCACGCCGTCCATAACGTCCGCGACCTACGACTCCGATACCGGGGTGGTGGTGGTCACCGGCACCAACTTTTTTAAGAAGGGCGGCCCAGGCAATGATATCGTTATCTCAAAACTCACCTTTACCGGACAGGGCGGCGGCGGGGCGGCTTATACCCTGACCAGTGCATCGAACGTCGAGATCACCTCGGCCACGGCCTTTACCCTCACCCTGTCCGGTGCGGATAAAACCAACGTCGATGCGTTGTTGAATCAGCTCGGTACCAGCGCTGCCGATGCCACTACTTATAATCTGGCGGCGGCTGATGACTGGCTTGCCGGCGCGGATCCGGCAGCCAGCATCACCGACGCGACCAACGGGATAACGGTTTCGATCAACCCGAAAATAACCTCGGCCACCTATAACGCCGCCACCGGCACTCTGGTGGTGACCGGCACGAATATGCAGGCGATGGCCGGGGTAACCAATGATATTACTGCCAATAAATTCACCTTCACGGCTGAAGGCGGCACAACCTATACCCTGACGGATTCGGCAAATGTCGAGCTTTCCAGCGCGACGTCATTTACCCTCGTTTTGAGTGCTACGGATCAGGCTGGCATTAATCAGATCGTCAATAAGAACGGTACCGCCTCCACCAACGGCACGACCTATAATCTGGCTGCAGCTGACGACTGGGATGCCCAGGTCACCGCCGGCGACACCTCTGACCTGACCGGCAATCCTATCACCGCCAGTAACGTGGCTGTCCCAACCATCACCACAGCTACTTACAATGCTGTCACCGGCGCCCTGGTTGTTACCGGCACCGGATTCCTCAAGTTTGACGGGGCGACCAACGACATCGATGTCTCCAAACTGACCCTGACCGGCGAGGGTGGTAGCACCCACACGCTCACTACTGCCAGTGTGGAAATTACCAGTGGCACGGCCTTCTCGGTGATGACCAATGGCACCGACCGGGCCGCGCTTAATCTAATTATGAACAAAAATGGCACTAGCTCCACCAATGCCACTACCTACAACCTTGCCGCTGCCGAGGACTGGGCTGGCGGTGCCGACCCAGCGGTGGTTGTCGCCGATCTTACCGGCAACGGCATCACCGTCAGCAACGTGGCGGTGCCGATCATCACCAGCGCCACCTATGATGCTGCCACCGGAGTCTTGGCCGTAACCGGTACCGGTCTCCTTCAGTTGAACGGCTCGACCAACGACATTGTTGCCAACAAATTCACCGTAACCGGTGAAGGCGGAACCTATACGTTGACTGACACCGCCAATGTCGAGATTACCAGCGGCACTTCGTCTACCCTTACCCTCTCCGCCACCGATAAGGGTGCGATCAACCAGATCATGAACAAAAACGGCACCGCCTCAACCAGCGCCACCACCTACAACCTCGCCGCCGCCGAAGACTGGAATGCGGGCGCGGATCCGGCGGTGGTGGTGGCCGATCTGGCCGGTAACGGCATCACGGTCAGCAATGTGGCCATCCCAACCATCACCAGCGCCACCTATGATTCCAATACCAATGTGCTGGCGGTAACCGGTACCGGCTTTTTGTCGAAAATCGGCGCGACCAACGATATCGATATCTCGACCTTGACCTTCACCGGTGAAGGGGGGACAACCCATACTCTAACTTCAGCGAGCGATGTGGAGATCACCTCCTCCACCCAGTTCTCCATCACTCTGGCCGGGACGGATCTCACCAACGTTGAAGCCTTGTTGAATAATAACGGCATCAGCTCGGCAGGGGGTACCACCTACAATCTGGCCGCTGCCGAAGACTGGGCGGCCGGCGCTGATCCGGCCGTTGCTGTTGCCGATCTTACCGGCAATGCTATCACCGTCAGTAACTACGCCGGGCCAACCATCACCTCGGCCACCTTCGACTGGAGTACCGGGCAAATGGTGATCACCGGTACCAACCTGGTCGGCAACAGTGGAGCCACCAATGATCTCGATGCCTCGACCTTGACCGTGACCGGTGAAGGAGGCAGTTATACCCTGACCGACACCAGCGATGTTGAGTTGACCAGTTCAACGTCTGTCACCGTCACCCTGAGCGCCACCGATCAGCTCAATGTTCATAGCCTTCTCAATCGGAATGGCCTGACCTCCGCTACAGTGACATACAACCTGGCGGCCGCCGACAACTGGCTCCCCGGTGCCCCTGCGGCAATGGATATCTCTGATCTTACCGGCAACGGGATCACCGTCAGCAATGTGGCGGTCCCGACCGTTACCTCGGCCGTCTATAATACTGATACCGGAGCTGTAGTCGCTACCGGCACTAACCTCTTCAGTAAAATCGGGGTGGCCAATGATGTTGATCTTTCCATGTTCACCTTCACCGGTGAGGGTGGTGGCATCTATACCCTCACCACGACCTCAGACGTCGAAATCTCCGCTGCAACCTCATTCAGCTTTACTTTGGCAGGTGGGGATAAAACACAAGTTGATCTGTTACTGAATAAACAGGGGTCCTCATCCAATGATGCGACAACCTATAACATCACTGCGGCCGATGACTGGCTGACGGCGGCCGATGTGATCCCGGATATTTCGGATGCCGGGCCCAATGGTGTGACTGTCATCTTCAACCCCAAAATCACCTCGGCGACCTATGATTTTGCAACCGGCACCCTGGTGGTCACCGGCACCGATATTCAGGCCAATGGTGGGGGCAGTGATCTCGACGCCTCAAGGCTCACCTTCACCGGGCAAGGCGGGGGCACCTATACCCTGACCGACACGACCGACGTCAACCGTGATTCCGCGAGCCAGTTCACCCTGATCCTCAGTGCGACGGACAAAGCGGCGGTTGATCTCCTTTTGAATAAGTCAGGGCTCTCCTCCGTTGATGCAACTGCATATAATCTGGCGGCCGCTGATGACTGGAATACCGCCGTCATCGCCGGCGATTCCTCCGACCTCACCGGCAACACCATCACGGCGAGTAATGTTCCGGCGACGATTATCGTGACCAATACCAACGATAGTGGGGCCGGTTCCCTGCGGCAGGCCATTGCCGATGCGGCGAGCGGTGATATCATTGACCTGACCGGTATCTCCGGCACCATCACCCTGACCAGCGGCGAGTTGGCCATCAACAAGAATCTGACCTTTACCGGTCCCACGGCCACCAGCCTGGTAATCAGCGGCAACACTGCCTCCCGGGTTTTGAATATTTCCGGGGGGACCGTGGTATATCTTTCCTATGTAACGGTTCAAGATGGCTATGTCGACTCAGCTGACGGTGCCGGCATTTTAAACGCCGGAATCCTCTCCATCGATCATTCGACCATCAGAGAAAACCACGGATTCACGGCTGGCAATGGCGGCGGGATTGCCAATGTCGGCGGCACCTTGACCGTGACTAGCTGTACCCTCGAAAATGATACCTCTGCTGGAAACGGTGGTGGGATCTACTCAACCGGAACGGCGACCGTCACCAACAGCACCTTCTGGGAAGACAGTGTCAATGTCGACGGTGGTGGCATTTATTCGACCGGGACTCTTACCCTGGCAAATAATACCATAAGTGGGAACTGGGCCTTCTCGGGCAATGGTGGTGGAATCTATAATGTTGGGACTCTTCACTTTCTCAATACGATCATCGCCAACAGTTTTGGCTCTGATTGCTTCAATACCGGGACCATCGCGACCAACACCAACAATCTGATCGAAGACAACACCTGTTCACCGGCCCTTTCCGGTGACCCGGTCCTGGGCACCTTACTGGATCATGGCGGCCCGACCCGGACCCTTGGTCTACTGTATACCAGTCCGGCCATTGATGCCGGTGACAATGCCACCTGCGAACCAACCGATCAGCGGGATATGGCCCGCCCGGCGGACGGTAATTTCGATACCACCGCTACCTGTGATATCGGGGCCTTTGAATATACCCCTGGCTCGGTCCAGTTCAGCAGCGCCACCTATTCCGTTGCCGAAAACGGTGGCACCGCCACCATCACCGCCACCCGGACCGGCAGCACCGATGGCGCGGTTTCGGTTAATTATGCCACAACCAACGGTACCGCAATCGCGGGTAGCGATTACACCGCCAGTGCCGGGATCTTGAATTGGGCCTTTGGTGATGGCGCTGCCAAAACATTTTCGGTTTCAATAATCGATGATTCAACGGTAGAGCCGGCTGAGACGGTTAATCTGAGTTTGAGTAATTACTCCGGTGTTGCCCAAGGTGCGCAAGCAAACGCCCAATTGTTGATATCCAATGATGATGTGCCGCCACCGGTGACCTATACGGTTAGTCCCTCGATGGGCGAACACGGAACGATCAGTCCGTCTTTTAATTTGATAACTAACGCCGGATCTGTCATTTCGTTTACCTTGACCCCGGAATCCGGTTATAAAATCGGAAGCGTGGGTGGCACCTGCGGCGGGGTATTAATCAATAACATTTTTACTACGGCACCGGTGATCATTGACTGCACGGTTGAAGCATCGTTCATCGTCTCTGTCTTAGACCGGGATAACGATGGTATTGCTGATTCGGATGATAGTTGCCCCGATGATCCGAATAACGATACGGATGGTGACGGGGTCTGTGATGGCGCAGACAGCTTTCCCAATGATCCGGCCTTGTTCGAACCGGGCATCGACCGGGTCGGTTTTGTCCGGACTGATGGTGAAGATCCCTGGAATAATCGTATCGGTTTACTCCCCAGTCAGAATGTGATTTTCCGATTTTCAGCCCTGGTTGATTCCGCTAGTGCCGACAGTGTCTGGCTGGTGATCAACGGTTATCCGCAACAAATGGATTGTGGAACAGAGCCGGTGGACTTCAGCATACCGGTGGAGTGTAGCTTTGAGACCAATCTTGGTCCGGCCGGATTCCACGGCTATCATGTCGAGGTCCGTCAGGTATCTGATTATGATCCATCAGTTTCGCCGCTGGCCCAAAGCTTTGAGCAGCCTGGTCCGACAATCGAACTTCTCAATGGCGCCAATATGGTGGGGCTGGCCAAAGAGCTTGCCGGCATCGACCTGGAAGAGCTGCTGGGCAGCAGTATCATTTATCGTTGGGTCTCTTCCGGTCTTTCCAGCGACGGGAATAACGGGTCATTTGAATATTACGATAACAACCGGTTTAATGTTCCCGGTCAGGGTTATATTATCGAGCGGCAGAATCTGGCATCTCTACCTGATCTGAGCGCATATCCGGATTATACCGATGCCCAATTCATCGTGCCCCTGGCCCCGGGCTGGAACATGATCACCAACCCTTATGGCGGACAGGTCTTATTGGCTGATGTGAAGCTCCAGCGTAATGATGAAGATTCGCTGCCCTGGACTGACGCCTGCGGCGCCAACCTTCTGGTCAACGCCATCTATTCATACCAGGGCGAAGACTGGGGCTCGGTTTACGGTTTTGCCAGCGCCGGCGGCGACCCGGAGGCCAGGCTTGTCCCCTGGCTGGGTTACTGGGTCTATGTGGTCCGGAATGACGCGGATTACAAACTGATTATTCCAAATCCACGGGGAGAATGAAAATTGTAAAAGTTTCTTCTTTGTCTTGCGTTGCCAATCTTTACGGTTGGACAATCGTGGCGGGCGGTTGTTCGATTATTGCACAGCAGTAAATATAAAGAGCCGGGCTACTTGATGTTGCCCGGCTCTTTCTGTCTGGGTGATGCTGACCTGTTCGGTGGGGAGTTGAAAATCTGGTCCGAAAAGTGAAAATTACTATAGAAAAATCATGTTGCGCTGTTTGATCATTTCAATGCTTCGCGAGATCATCGATTCATGGCGAAAGGGTCACTTTATTAGCTGGTAGAGAGGCGAGGAAAAAATGATGATGGATTGGTATTTGGTAACGTTAGTTCTTGATGATTGCAATTTATAATCATTTTAAAAATATAAATTCCCGGTAATATTGTAGGCAAAATATTGAGCCAGATTCCTTGGCCCTCTCTGCATCAGCAACCCCATTTAAGCAAATCGGACAGGAGATGGTGGATCTCGTGAAAACAAGTATATCGTTAATAATGGCGTTCTTCATCTTTGGATTTGCTGGGATTGCCGGCGCGCTACCCGTGGTAATTGTTGGCGGTTCGGCCGGCAATCAGTGTGAAACCAACGTTTATACCATAAGTATTCCCAATGATTCCGGGAACGACCTTACCAACCTGGCGGTTACCGCCAAGCTTGAAAATCTGACCGGCTTCTCGTACGTTCCCGGCAGCACCACGATCGATCTCAATGGCGGCGCCTTCTGTGCCAGCGATCCGGTCATCTCCGTCGGATATGCCGGAACCTGTGCCCCGGCCCCGAGCGCCCCGTATCTGGTGTGGGATATTGACTCTCTCTGCGGTCCACAGACCATCGCCAACGGCGAGATCTTGAACATCACTTTCAGCTTGCAGACCGACTGCACCGCCATCTCCGGATCCCTGAACACCTATGTCGATTACAATCTTCCCGGGCCGACCCCCATCTGTGACGGTAGCGGGGCGCTCAATATCGAGGTGAAACCCGGGGCGATTGCGATCAGGAAGACTCCCAATCTGATCCCCCAGGGGATCGGTCAGGACATCACCTGGACCCTTGCCGTCGAGAACACCGGGGTCGGGATCGTAAAAAATGTGGAAGTCACCGATCAGCTGGGAGCCGGGCTGGCCTATGTCTCATCTGCGCCGGCCGGCATTAACAGCGGCCAGATCACGACCTGGTCCAGTGCGGAGATTGCCGCGCTGGCCGCCATGAATCCCGGCGATGTCTTGACCATCGATCTTACCGCTACGGTGATCGCCGCCGATAATCTGGAGAATGTGGCGGATGTGCGTTTCGGCTGTAACCCCGGTCCGGCCGCTACCTGTTTCGACAGCTCGGTGGACGGCGGCACTGCTCGTTCTTCCGGCCAGCGGCTGGTCAAGACGCCGCTCCTCGCCTTTATCCCGCCGGATATCACCTTTGATTATTGCAGCGATACTGAGAACCTGTCCTTTGTGATCGAAAACATTGGTGATGGCATAGCCTCCGGCATCATGCTCGTTGCCGATTTTAGCGGGCTGACCGTTGCCAACGTCTCGGCGGGCGCCATCTACAATGCGGCCCAGAACCGTTTTGAACTGGCCGCGCCTCTGGCCGCCGGTGCTAACTATTCTCTTAGTTTTGATCTGAACCATTCGGCCTGGTGTGGCGCTTTCCCCTCTGGCGACTTGCTCTGGCAACCTTTATATCAAGATGAAGCCGGCATAGATTTTTATCCGCCGGTTGAACTGAGCACTATCAATGTACCGGTCAATGCCACCAGCCTGGCGGCCACCTTAAGCGGCGCGCCGGCAGCTATCCATATCGGCGGTCAGATTACCTACACGGTGACCTCGGCCTATGGCGGCGCCCTCAATTGCGGCAGCGGTTCAACCGGAGCGGTCACCGTGGTTGATACGGTGCCGGCCGGCTTCACCGTCACCGATGCCGGCGGCGGCATCTGGACGCCGGGCGGGGGCGGCACCGGCGGCACCATTACCTGGACCTACACCCCACCGGCGTCGCTTTCCACCACGGTGACCATGCAGGCGCCGGCGGCGAGCGAGTGTGAAGTGTACTGCAACACCGCTTTCATCAATACCCTTAGCGCCTCCGCCACCGACTGCTGTGGCTGTGGCGTCAATGGGTCGGATGCGGTGACCACCGTCATTGAGTGTGAGGAGTTGGTGGATTCGGAAAAAACTGCGCTGCCGGTCACCGGCCTTCGCTGTGACACCATCCAGTATACCAATACCTATACCTTTGCCGATGACCCGGCCCTTGACGGCGTCGATCTCTCCCAACTGATCTTTACGGAAAATAGTGACAGCGAGCAGGAATATGTTCCCGTATCTTTGGCCGTTACCCTGAGCGGGACCGGCGATATTTCCGCCTGTGCTCAGGTAGGGATAAGCGATACCACCCCCGGCGCCGGGGGGGATCTGAACATCAATTTTAGTAATTGTGCCGCCCTTGGCTCGGTCCGCAACAAGACCTTGATCATCACCTATGATCTGACCCTCACCGAGGCCACGGCCGGGGCCTGCAGCGGCGCTGCCTTTGACTCCTGGTCGTCTCTGGACCTGGGGTTGATCACCGGTAGCCAATGTCTGGCGGACGGGACAATTCATGAAACCACCAGGATGGTCATGACGCCGCCGGCCCTCTCCCTCGCGGTCAGCGGTCTTGGCCAAATCATCCATAAAGGTGAAATCAAAACCGTCACCCTGACCCTGGCCCAGAGCTCGGCGACCGCCGATCCCAAGGATGTACAGCTGGTGCTCTCCGGTCTTAACTATTATCTGGTGAATCCTGCCGCCGCCGTCTGCGGGGGCGCGGTGGCGCCGACTTCCTGTACGCCGACCATTGTGGGTGACGATTATGTCTGGACCTTTGGTGATGGCTTCACCGGGGCCGGGCAGAATGCCACCATTCAACTGGCGGTCCAGAAGCGCTGTTCCGGCAACGGCGATCTTACGGCCACCGCCTATTTTGATGATAATTGCAACGATGACGCTATCTCTGATGATACCTGTTCCATCAGTGCTTCCGGGGCGCCGGCATTACTGCTGGCCGGCGATATCGTCATCGAAAAAACGCCGGCGGTTTACTACGCGGATAACAACATCGCGCAATGGGAGATTTTCGTCACCAACCGCGGTACCGGTACCGCCTATAGTGTCTGGGTGGATGATGTTCTGGGCAGCGGCCTGGCCTATCAGCATGGGGTCAATCCGGTGGTGGTGGATAATATGGCCGGGGTGACGGTCAACGATTCCCTGGACCATTCGGGTGGGGCGATCAATGGGGTATCAGTAGAGATTGCCGCCATGGCCGCAGGTGAGCGGCGCCAGATAACCATGATCGCCAGTCAGATGAGCTGTAGCAATCTCACCAATACCGTCACTGCCTCCTGGGGTTGTATCGGCGTTGATTGCCAGACCCAGGTCACCGACAGTTCACTGGTTGTGGTTGCCGCTCCTAACGTTATTAATAACCTGATCATCCTCAATTCCACCGAGGCCTGTGATAACCTGGCCGGGGCCGTCACCATCCGCAATGCGGGACAGGTGGCAAGTTATAACCAGCAGGCCACGGTAACTATCCCGGCCGGCTATGCCCATGTCAGCGGTTCGACCCGGTGGCGGTTGAACGGCGGCGGCTGGAACGGGCCAAATGTGGCCTATAACCCCAATTTGCTGGGGTCTACGTTCACCTGGACCAGCACCGAGATATCTGGCCTGGCCTCGTTAAGTCCCGGCGACACCATCGAGATCGAGTTTGAGCTTAGAGGGAATTGTTCCTCAGCGGCTGGCGATATAATCCTTGCCGGTCAGTATCAAAATCCATGCGGTCAGGTGTTTGCGACCGCCGACAGCACCGTTGCGGTCAATCCCAACTATGCCGAGGTCTCGGTCAGCCAGACCCGGGTCAGTCCGCCGCCCGGCGCCCCCATCGCCTGCGGGCAACAGGTGGTCTGGGAGATCGTGCTGGAAAATACCGGCGCCACCGACGCCCCCTCGGTCTGGGTCAAGGACACCCTGGATCCCGGCTTCTCCTTTGTCTCCTCAACCGGCGGCAGCGATAACGGCTTCAACGGATACGGCGGCAACCCCCTGGTTACCACCTGGGAGATCACCAATCTCAACGTCGGGCAAGCAACCACCTTGACCCTGACCGCCGATTCACTCACCGCCCTTTCTCCGAGTTGCAAAAATATCGATAACCTGGTGGAGGTCTTTGCCGGCTGCGGTGGGGTGGACGGCAGTTCCGCCACCAAACCGGGGATCGATCCGCCGGACAATCTGGTCTGCTTGAGTGATACCGGCAGTCAGGATAACGAAACCTCCACCCGGCAGCCCCAACTCGGCTTTTTCTCCATCGGCCTGAGTCCCGGTTCGATCGACGCCTGCAATGACTCCACCCAGTTAACGGTGGTTATTCAAAATTCCGGGCCCACCGATGCCTCCACTCTGGATCTGGCCATTAGCCTGCCCGCCGGGCTGACCTATAATACCGGGACCGCCCAGTCCGGCCTGGGAACCGATCAACCCTCCGCCACTGCAGGCTTGGGGGTGATCGCTGACCCGGCGATTACCGGTTCCACCATTACTTTTTATGATTTTAATGACAAGGGGTCCAATCTCGTCCCCTTGCTCCAGGCCGACGGCGGGACTGATACCCTGGTCTTGCGCTTTTCCGTCCAGTCCGCCTGTTATTTAACCGGCAACCTGAATTTTGCCCTGCGCTACTATGACTGTTGCGATGACATCCAGTATAATACCACCGCCAGCCAGACCCTGACCGCCTTGAACCCCGATTTGGCGGTGGCTATCACCCCGGCTGAGGCCGAGGTGGAATGCGGGGCTGATCAGACCTGGACCATCATCGTGACCAACAACGGTACCGGCAATGCCCAGGTCGTTCGGATCGAAGACACCCTGGATCCTTTGTTCGGCTACGTCGGCTCCACGCCTGGGGCCACTAACCTGGGTGGACTTCAGGATTATGGCTGGGAAGGGAGCAACCTGGCCGCCGGGGGCGGCAGCCTGACTTATACGCTTACCGGTCAATTTAGCGTCGATGCGGCGCCGGATTGCACCTCGGCCCTTCGTTACAACAATGCCCGCGCCATCTGGGGGTGCGGTATGGCCGGTGACGCGGTGGATTCTGACCCCACGACCACCGGCTATGATTGTACCCATTCCACCTGGGCCAACGCCCCAGCCGCTTCGCTGGGCCTGTTGAGCCCCATGGTTACCGCCATTGTCGTTGATCCTCTTTCGCCCGATAACCTGGTGACCGCGGTCGACGGTCGGGGGATCTACAAAAGTGCCGACAACGGTCTTACCTGGGCCGGGGTTGCCGGGCAACCGGCCAGTTTGCGCATCAAGCAGTTGGTCCAGCATCCGGTCACCGCCGGGACCCTTTTTGCCGCGAGCTACGGCGCTGGGATCTTCACCAGCACCGATGGCGGCGATAACTGGAGTGGTTGCGCCAACACCGGTCTTGGCAGTCTGAAAGTCCTGGCCCTGACCATCGATCCGGTCGGCACGCTTTATACCGGCACCGAGGCCGGCATTTTCACCAGCCCGGATTGCGCCGCCTGGAGCGCCGTAAATACCGGACTCACGGTTTCGGTCGCCACGCCGCCGGTTACGATAGTTGTCGATCCGCTAACAATAACAACCCTCTATGCCGGACTCGACGGGGCAGGGGTTTTTAAAAGTGAGAACAGCGGGGCAACCTGGATTCCGGCAACAATCCAGCCGACCAACAACCGGGTCAGGGCCCTGGTACGAAAGGACAGTACGACCCTTTTTGCCGCCACTTACGGTAACGGGCTGTTTACCAGCGTCAACAGCGGGGTGGATTGGACGGTGTGTGCAAATACCGATCTGACCAACTTGAACCTGGTTTCCCTGACCATCGATGGAAACGGCAAGCTCTACGCCGGCTCCGAGGCGGGGGTGTTTGTCAGTACCGATAATTGCGCAACCTGGATGGAGATGAACAATGGCTTACCGAATTAAAGGAGTGCGCCGGATGAACCGGTGGAGTATCAAACAGATATCCGGGCTGGGCAGGTGCAGTTGCCCCTGGTCATACCATTGTATTACCGAATTTTACCTTGAAGGAGCGCCAACATGAAAGCGTTGCCAAATCGACTCACCACCACGATAAAAATCCACCCCGTTCTGGGGCTTGCCCTGGTCACGCTGGCTGCCCTTGTCACCCTCGGGGTGGGCGTCGCCCATGCCGACCCGCCTTTTGTCGATAACGGCGACGGCACGGTGACCGATACCTCCACCGGCTTGATGTGGGACCAGTGCACCGCCGGATTGAGCGGGGCTGGGTGTGCCACCGGTGTGTCCGTGTCCTACAGCTGGGCGGGCGCCATGGATTTAGCCGCAACCCGAAGCACCGCCAACTACAAGGGTTACTCCGACTGGCGGTTGCCGAGCTTTGTGGAACTCCGGACCCTGGTCAAGACGGGTAGCTCCCCGACCATCGACACGACGGCTTTCCCTAACACAGTTGCGTCGGGCTTCTGGTCCGGTTCGTCGTATGTTCCGAGTCCAGCCGCTGCGTGGGCCGTCGGTTTTGCTTACGGCTTCACCAACGCCGGCAATAAGACGTTCAACTACTACGTGCGGTTGGTTCGCGGCGGACAGTATTTTGGTTCTTTTGCGCTTTTGCCCGGCGGTGTTGCCGGCACCACCACCACAACCACCACCCTGAGCGCCACCAGCCCGGTGAATGGTAGCGGCTATTGGCTGGTCGTCCCCTATGGCGCGACGCCGCCTACCCCCGCGCAGGTGATTGCCGGCGTCTCCTACGGTAGCGTGACGGTAGCGGCGGCGGGCACCGGCGCCATGACCGGCAAGACCCTGAAAACCTTTGCGGTGACCGGCCTCGCCGTCGGCACCGGTTACGACCTTTATCTGGTCGCCACGGAAACCACCACCGGGTACGCCTCGCAACTGGTCGGTCCGGTGTCATTCGCCACCCTGGCGATCAGCGCCGGCAGCATCGTCATCGACCCGGCCACGCCCACGACCATCTATAGCGGGCTGGACAGCGCCGGCATCTACAAGAGCACCGACTCCGGCGCCAACTGGACCGGGGCCTCGACCCAACCGACCAACTTGCGGGTCAAGGAGCTGGTCATACTGCCGGGCGATTCGACGAAGCTCTATGCCGCGACTTACGGCAGCGGGATCTTCACCAGCAGCGATTCCGGCGATACCTGGGATGCCTGCGCCAACACCAATCTGACCAACCTGAACGTCGTTTCCCTGGCCATTGATGCCACCGGTAAGCTCTACGCCGGGACCGAGGCGGGGGTGTTTGTCAGTACCGATGATTGTGCGAACTGGCAGGAGATGAATAATGGCTTACCGAATTAAGAGAGGAGTCCCCATGAATAGATTATTTTGCCTGCTGTTCGCCGCCCTTGGTCTGTTCCTCCCGTTGACCGCAGGTGCCGGCGGGAACCAGTGGACCGGCAGCGGCCCCTTTGCCACCGGCCTGGGCAACCGGCTGATCACCGCCCTGACGGTCAGCGCGGACGGCAAGATGGTTTACGCCGGCACCGGCAGCGCCACGGTGTTCACCTTTGAGATCGTGGCGCCGACCCTGGGCGGCAGCTTTCTGACCAACGGGGCGGTGGACGATAATGCCACCATTATCCCCTTTGCTGGAGTGACGGTCGACGTGGTCGGTGGCGATCCGGTCAGTGTTACGATCAGTTATCCCGGCGCCAATGGCACCTTGAGCGGCGCCGGTTTGAGCGGCGTGGCCGGCAATTATCTCCTGGCCGCCGCTGTTCCGGCCACGGTCACCGGTAATCTCCAGGCGCTGGTTTTCACCCCGACCGTCAATCAGGTATCCCCTGGCTTGACGGTGGCGACCAGCTTTACCCTTACCCCTTTCCTTGGTACGGAGAGTGGCAGCGCCGATAGCTCCACCCTGGTGACCGCCACCTCGATCAATGATCCGTCGTTTAATACCGTGCCTCCGGCCATCAGTGGTACACTCTTGGTGGGCAACGTCCTGACCGGCAGCAATGGCACCTGGGACGATGCGGACGGCGATGTTCCGACCTACAGCTATCAATGGTATCAGGCCGACGACGCCGGCGGCGCCAATGAGGCGGCGATCATCGGGGCGAACGCCAATACCTACACCCCGACGACCGGGGTGGCCCATAAATACCTGCGGCTGGTGGTCACGGCCGATGACGGCTACGGCTCCAACGATCAGACCGCAACCAGTACCCGCCTTCAGCTCGGTAATACAGCGCCGACGCTGGGCGGCAGCTTCACCACGGCCGGAACGGTGGCCGATAATGCGACTATTTTCTCCTTCAGTGGCCTGACGGTCGGCGATGTTGACGGTGATAATGTCAGTATCACCATCACCTATCCTGCAGCCAATGGCGTTTTGAGCGGCACCGGCCTGGGAGGGGCGGCTGGCAACTACACCCTGATCGCCGCAGCGCCCGCCACCGTCCAGTCAAACTTACGGGGGCTGCTCTTTTCCCCCACGGTTAATCAGGTGGCGCCCGGCGTTACGGTGTTGACCAGCTTCACTCTCACCCCCGACGATGGTACCGCTCTTGGTTCCGCCGACGGTTCCACTCTGGTGACCACCACCGGCGTCAACGATGCGCCCTCTTTTACCAAAGGCGCTGACCAGACGGTTAACGAAGATAGCGGCAGCCAGTCGGTCCCGGCCTGGGCCACCGGCCTGAGCCCTGGTCCGGTCAATGAGGCAGGGCAGGGTTTGAGTTTTATCCTCAGCAATAATAATAACCTCCTGTTCAGCGTCCAGCCGGCGCTTGCTCCCTCCGGTGGGTTGACCTACACGCCGGCGGCCAATGCTTTCGGCAGCGCCACGGTGACGGTGGTGATCCATGACGACGGCGGGACGGCTAATGGCGGGGTGGATACCTCGGCCAATCAGACCTTCACGATTACGATCACCGGCCTTAACGATCCGCCTGAGTTTATCGGAACCCCGATTATTATCGGCCGACCGGTCCCGGGGAGCCCCCTTTCTCTTGCCGGTAACGATACCATTGATCCAGATGGCAATCCGGTCATCCTCTCCTACCAGTGGCAGGCCAACGGGGGAGATATCGGAGGGGCCACCGGCGCTGTTTATTCACCCGGCATCTCAGATGTTGGCAAGACCATTACCTGCGCGGTCACCGCCGACGACGGTCAGGGCCAGTCCAACAGTACGGCGACGGTGTTTTCAACCGGTATAGTCGTTCTGCCGGACAGTGACGGTGACGGCATAACCGACCAGGATGATCTCTGCCCCGATGATCCCGACAACGATCTTGATGGAGATGGGGTCTGCGGCGACGTGGATGCCTTCCCCGATGATCCGGCCCTCTTTGAGCTGGGTATAAATTCGGTTGATTTTATCCGGGTCGATGGTGGCGATATCGCGGCTAATCTGGTCGATGGTAAACCAAAAGTTGATATTTATTACCGGTTCCGGGCGACGATTAATTACCCGGCGGCTGGCAAGGTCTGGCTGATCCTTAACGGTTATCCGCAACAGATGGACTGCGGTTCCGAACCGGTTGATTTTAGTGGAGTAGTTGATTGCAGCTTTGATACTCTGCTCGGACCGGCCGCTAGTCACCGCTACCAGGTTGAAATACGGGACAGTGCTGATTATGAGCCGTCAGTTGATCCGCTGGTCAGGAGCAACGGCGTACCCGGCCCGGTGATCGAACTTTTAACCGGCGCCAATATGGTGGGGCTGGCCAAAGCGCTTGCCGGCATCGACCTGGCTGATCTTTTGGGCAGCGACCGGATCTACCGCTGGATTTCGGGAGGTCTTTCCTCGGCCGGCAATATTGGGGCCTTCGAATATTACGATAACAATCGGTTCAACACTCCAGGGCAGGGGTACTTTATCGAGCGGCAAAATCTGGCAAGTCTGCCGGACTTGAGCGCTTATCCCGAACACAGCGAAATGGAATTCACGGTAGATCTCTTGCCCGGCTGGAACATGATCACCAACCCTTATGGCGGACAGGTCTTATTGGCTGATGTGAAGCTCCAGCGTAATGATGAAGATTCGCTGCCCTGGACCGAGGCCTGCGCCGCCAACCTTCTGGTCAACGCCATCTATTCATACCAGGGTGAAGACTGGGGCTCGGTTTACGGTTTTGCCAGCGCCGGCGGCGACCCGGAGGCCAGGCTTGTCCCCTGGCTGGGCTACTGGGTATATGTGGTCCGGGATGATGGTGATTATAAATTGGTTATTCCAAACCCTTTATGGAGACAATAAGATGAAAATCCGGCAGACGATATTTCGGTCTTGGCAATATTACTATTCCTTCTTTCCCTGACCCAGGCCGGGGCGGAGTGGGAGGTAAATCTGGTGATCAGCGCCGGTTCGGCAAAGAGTCGGGTCTCATTCGGGGCCAGGTTCGACGCCACCGGTGACAATGATGGCCGCTATGATGTGCCGGCCATGCTCTCCGGCGATCTGCAGGCCCGCTTTGTCGACGGAGGTGGTTTTTTGTGGCGGGATATCCGCGGAACCGGTCATAATCTTGAGGAGTGGATACTGGTTGGTGGATACCGCCTCCGAAACGGCGGTCACCATCAGCTGGGACCAGGCCGGACTACCGGCCGGTTGCTGGTTTGAGTTGATTGATCAGGAGCGGAAAGAAAAGACGGCGATGGCGGACGTTTCAATTTATATGGTGCCATCGGCTTTACACTCGGAATTTCTGGTCCGGGTAAAAAGAGATAACTAAAAAAAGTTTGAACATTTAGGGAATCGACGGACGTTTTTTTGAAAAACGTAACCTCCGTGATGAATGATTGTTTGTTGCTTGCAAACCACCTAATGACAGGAGATTTGAGATGAAAGTTAAGGTGATCGTGGTCGTAATTCTGGCCTTATTGTTCTTTGGCTGCAATGGTGGCAGCAAGTATGACGATGTCATTACTGATGATAATGACACCACCACTGATCCGGTCCCATCTCTGGAGGTCGTTTCCTACTATCCGGACTCAGATGTGCAGCCGGTTTATGCCGATGATATTCAGACCACTGGGATTTATGTAATCTTCAACGAGGCGGTGGACGGCGCCACTCTTACGAGTCTTACCGCCACCCTGATTGATGATGAACCAGCCGGGGGGCAGCCGGTTAACGGAACCATTAGTTATATTGAGGAAGAAAGAAAGGGCAAGTTCGTTCCCGATGCCCCATTGTTTGCCAGTTATTACTATACGGCGACCATTTCCGGCGAGATTATCGATGCCGATGGTAATACCCAGAACAAGGAATTCAGCTGGCAGTTCCAGATTGCCCTGGTCTCCCCGCCGCCGCCCTTATGAGAATTTTCTATACAAGATAAGCATCCTTTCAGGGCATAAACTTCGACTCCAAACCGTAGGGAATGCCCTGATTGTTTATACTAGAGATCATTATTGCGCGCTGTTGGTCGGTGGCGTATTACCCGTCTGGATATCGGCTGCAATCTTATTGTTAAAAAATTTCTTGAGTAATTTTGTTCTTTTGCGGTTCACTCCGAAATCACTGTAGCCGACTCTTGCCGCTGAACGAATATGGATCACTCGCCGAGGCGAGTCGATCCTGATTTCCAGATCATCCACAAATTTAAAAATGCTGGACTTAAAGGTGGCCGCCAGGTAACGGTCGGTTTCAGCCTGCATTTTGCCTTCCATCTCCTGAATTATTTCTTTAAGAAGTGGCAGGAGATCAACGGTGATCTCTTTGGGGATAATGAGCGGTTCAATGTAATGCTTGGCATCATCCTTATCCTCACTGCAGACGCAATTAGGCTTCTTGGGACATTTGGCCAGGGCGTCGGCTACTGGTTCACGGTCTTCGGCTGCCCCGGCGATTGTTCTGAAATTAACCGGCAGAACCATGCCAACGACGGTGCAGATGGATAAAATGATGTGAATTGTTTTCATCGGAAACCGCTTTGAGTTAAGGGATATATTTTCGTTTTCAAACCTGAAAGAATCAATGTCCTTGAGTTATCGCTCCAGAAGCCGCCTTTATTCTTGTTCAAGCAAGAGGGGAACGGGTATAAAGATCAGTAACTCAGCTACTGTCTAGTTGTCTCACAAGCCGTAAATTTTGTCTATGCCGTTGAAATATTATTCCCAACCGAAAACACAGAGCTGTTTTTCGGGCGTAGGTTCCGATGAAAAAAGATAGTTATTGTCTTACTGCGGTGGTTGCCAATCAGGTTCTTGCCGCGCTTGATCGTGGCGAGGTGGAGATTAATATTTCCAGCGATTTGAACCTTTCTCGTGCCACCTTTAGTCTCGGCGATGACCATTTGGTTCTTGATTCTGATAATCGGCTGGATCGGGCGGCGCTTCAGCAGATGGCGGACAAGGAGAACCGGATCTTCTTCCTGGCAGAGGGCCGTCTCGAGGTGCTTGAGAATCGGGACGCGGGATATGCCAAACTCGTGCCCACCGATCAGGCGCCGTTGTTGGAGATAAGCGGCGTGAAAATGCACATCTCTAAAGGAACCAACCCCTTTGTCAGCGCCGGGCAGATGGCGGCGCAAGTCGTCAAAAAAGGAAACCGGGTTCTGGATACCTGCAGCGGCCTGGGCTATGCGGCTACCGCCGCGCTGCAGCTCGGGGCACGAGAGGTAATTTCGGTCGAGCGGAGCGCCACGGTCATTGCTTTGCGCCAAAAAAACCCCTGGTCTCAGAGGATCTTCGGCCCCGACATCCAGCTGGTGCATGGTGATATCAACGGCTATATTCGGGAGCTTGCCGCCGAATCATTTGACGCGATCATCCACGACCCGCCCCGACTTTCCCTGGCCGGTGAACTATACGGCGAGAGCTTTTACCGGGAACTATTCCGTGTGTTGAAACGGCGTGGCTCTTTGTTTCACTATACCGGCAACCCGCATGTGGTGAGACATGGTCGCAGCTTTGTCGATCATGCGGCGCAAAGGCTCAAAGCGGCGGGTTTTAGCAAGGTGGATAAAGTTGGCGAACTGATGGGGGTTACGGCCCGTAAATAAACTCTTTCGTCTGCCTGAGGCCGTCGATCTCTACCAACGGGCCCTTGATTTTGATGAACTGGACGAAGCCCTCTACTGCCGGCTGATGAGGCTTCATGGTCTCCTGGGTCGTCGCGAACTGGTGGCGAAAACCTTCCAGCGCTACCAGACGGCGTTCAAGTCCCGCCTTGATCTCGAACCTTCCGCCGAGAGCCTGTAACTCTTTCACAACCTGATGGCCGGACAAGACGGTTGAGCCCGGACATCAACCGCTTTTTTTTTACTTCCTCACTCCGTAGTGCAATTCGGTCCTTTTTCCTGTGATAACTCTTTTTTCTGGTTCTGTCGTCCGGGGACTCTTCATCGTATCCTACCGGAATCATGAGATAAATGATTTTTTTCTCAAAAAGTCAGCGGAGTTTACCTTTTTGTTACCTGCTGCTTTGTAAGATCAAGGTATGGAAAGTTACCTTATTATCATTTACCGGAACGGCGACGAAATGTTTCCCGACCGACTGGTCGGCACCTTTGCCGATCCGTGCGCGGACGGCGAGCAGCGGTTCACGACGCTGGCCGAGTTGCACCGGCTGGTAGATGCAGTCGGCGGCAGGCGCGGTAATGGCGGCAGTGTCCCCGGTCCCGGGGGCCGGAGGTCGAGCAAAAAAAGAACAGGGGTGAAGCAATGAGACAATCGGCAAAGAATAAAAAAGCAGGGATAAAATCAGCCAACCATCTGTCCCTATGGGCGGTTATTATTGGTATGATCATGGCGTGTGGGGGGCTGGCGACCCCTGCCCAGGCCTATTATGACGTCACGATCGGCGCTGCGAGCACGACCGGCTCCTGGTCCGGCGGCAACCCGGATGTCTGGACGCCGAGTGGCAGTGGTTCGACCGTGGCGGCCATCGAAGTAGAGTCACGTCTCTCCACCGGTCTGGTGGAGATCACTACCGGCAGCAGCAGTGACGGTGGCGCTGAGGCGGGTGATATAATGATCAACGAGTCTGTCTCGTGGAGCGCCAACACCCTGACCCTGACCGCCACCAACGACATCAACATCAACGCCGTGAT
This sequence comes from Pseudomonadota bacterium, assembly GCA_018823175.1. Classification (GTDB taxonomy): domain Bacteria; phylum Desulfobacterota; class Desulfobulbia; order Desulfobulbales; family JAHJIY01; genus JAHJIY01. Next base: position 51,975 of record JAHJIY010000040.1, on the reverse strand, counting down.
GACGGCGAACGACACCGCCGCGCTGGATCTTGAGCCAGGCAGCGGCAAGGTCAATGTCGCGCTGAACGGCAGCGGCTTCACCGGCCGGGTGGACTTCTTCGAGGCGGACGGCGCCACACCGCGCTCGGGCTCGGGCTTTTTGACCATCGGCGGCACGGCCTACACGGTGCTCACCAGCCTTGGCTCGGAGGGCAGCATGACCGGAACGGATCTGCAGGGCATGAGCGGCAACCTTGCCCGCCACTATGCGCTCGGGGCGGACATTGATGCCAGCGCCACCTCCGGCTGGAACAGCGGCGCGGGCTTCACCCCGGTGGGCTATAACCCCGCCATATTCACGGGCGGCTTCGACGGCCTCGGCCACACCATCGACAATCTCTACATCAACCGCCCGAGCATCAGCCAGATCGGCATGTTCAGCCGCGTGGAGAACTCTACGCTGCGCAATGTCGGGCTGGTGGGCGGCAGCGTGACCGGCCTCTCTGCCGGCAGCCTGCTGGGGTGGGCAAGGGGGGGCGTCACGATCAGCAACGCCTACGCCACGGGCGACGTGACCTCCCCCTACGGGGCCGGCGGCCTGGTAAATGCCATGAGTCGCAGCACGATCAGCAACAGCTACGCCACCGGCAACGTCACAGGTAGCGGTAATTATGTCGGCGGCCTGGTGGGGGACGGCACCGGCACGATCAGCAACAGTTACGCCACCGGCAGCGTCACAGGTAGCGGTGATTATGTCGGTGGGCTGGCGGGTTTATTCAATCTTTCAGTCGGCATCGGCACGATCAGCAACAGTTTCGCCACCGGCAGCGTCACAGGTAGCGGTGATTATGTCGGCGGCCTGGTGGGGCTTGGCAGCCAGGTCACTATTAGCAACAGCTACGCCACGGGCAGCGTCAGCGGCGGGAGCAGTGTCGGCGGGCTGGTGGGGGAGAACTTCGGCGGCAACATCAGCAACAGCTACGCCACGGGCAGCGTCAGCGGCAGCGGTGCGGCTGGCGGGCTGGCGGGATCCAGCACCGGCACCACCAGCAACAGCTTTTGGGACACCGAGACCAGCGGCCAGGCGACCAGCGCCGGTGGCACCGGCAAGACCACCGCCGAGATGCAGAGCCTCGCCACCTTCAGCGGCGCCGGCTGGAGCATCGACGACAGCGGCGGCAGCGGCGCCGTGTGGCGCATCTACGACGGCTCCACCTCTCCGCTGCTGCGTTCGTTCCTCACCCCGCTTGAGGTGCAGCCTGTCTATGACGGCAGCGGCACGGCCCTGACCGACATCGGCGCCTACACCATCGCCGGCAGCTACGACGCGGGCAAGGTGTTTGGCAGCGTCGCCGATACCCTGACCCTCTCCAGTTCCGCCACCGACGGCTACACCGCCACCCTGGGCAAGGGCCTTTATTCAACCCAACAGGGCTACGACCTGATCACCGCCCGCAGCATCAGCACCCCCGGCAGCGCGGCGGGCGACATCGCGTTGACCAACGCCATCACCTGGACCAGCGGCACGCTCAACATCAACACCAGCGGCGCCATCACCGACACGGCCCCGGTCAGCGGCACCGGCAGCGCGGTATTCGACCTGCAGGGCGGCACCTGGAACCAGATCGCCGCCGGCCTGCCCGCCTTCGACGTCTACGACTTCGGCATTTCCGGCGGCACCTTCATCCGCGCCCTGTCAGGCAACGGCAGCGGCGCCACCCCGTACCAGCTCACCGACGTCTACGGCCTGCAGGGCATGGGTAGCAGCGGCATGCCGGGCAACGCCTATCAACTGGCTAACGACATCGACGCCACCGCCACCGCCACCTGGAACGCCGGCGCGGGCTTCGCGCCGGTGGGTAACTTATCCACCCCCTTTACGGGCAGTTTTGACGGGGTGAATCACACCATCACCGACCTGACCATCAACCGCGTGGGGAGCGACAATGTCGGCCTATTCGGCGTGAACGAGGGCAGCCTGGGCGACATCAGGCTGGTGGGCGTCAGCGTCAGCGGCACCAACTATGTCGGCGGGCTGGCGGGGTGGAACTACGCCGGCAGCATCAGCAACAGCTACGTCGCCACCGCGATCACAGGGCAAACCATGGTCGGCGGCCTGGTGGGACGTGCCACCAACGGTACGATCAGCACCAGCTATGCCACCGGCAGCGTCACAGCTAGCGGCTCCGAGGTCGGCGGGCTGGTGGGTGGAAACTACGGCGGTACGATCAACACCAGTTACGCCACCGACAACGTCAGCGGCACCAACTATGTCGGCGGGCTGGCGGGGTCCAGCACCGGCACCATCACCGACGCCTACGCCACCGGCAGCGTCAACGGTTCCAACTATGTCGGCGGGCTGGTGGGGGGCAACTACGGCGCGGGCACCATCAGCAACGCCTACGCCACCGGAATCGTCAGCGGAATCGTCAGCGGAATCGGCGGGCTGGTGGGGATCAGCACCGGCATCGTCAACACCAGCTTCTGGGACACCCAGACATCAGGCCAGGCGACCAGCGCCGCCGGCACCGGCCTCACCACCGCCGAGATGCAGAGCCTCGCCACCTTCAGCGGTGCCGGCTGGAGCATCGACGACAGCGGCGGCAGCGGCGCCACCTGGCGCATCTACGACGGCTCCACCTATCCGCTGCTGCGTGGCTTCCTCACGCCGCTGACGGTGACTGCGGACAACGTCGTCAAGGGCTATGACGGCGTGCCCTATACCAATGCCCTCACCAATCCCTCCTATTCCGTAGCCGGGGCCGACTCCTCGGGCCACCTTTTCAACCTGGCCGCTCCGTATAACGGAGCCCTCGCCATCGGCAGCTATCTCCCCGATCTCTGGTCGGATCAGATGGGCTACGATATTTCTCATATCGACGCCCTCCTGACGATCAACAAGGGTGATCAGACCATCACCTTTAATCCCCTTGCTGATAAGACCTTTGGCGATGCGGACTTTACTGTCGGCGCCTCGGCTTCCTCCGGGCTCACCGTAAGTTTTGTTTCGACCACCACCGGGGTCTGCACGATGAGTGGCAGCACCGTTCATCTGGTGGCGCCCGGCGCCTGCTCCATTACCGCCTCCCAGGCGGGTGACGCCGACTACAACATAGCGCCGGATGTGACCCGGAGTTTCAGCGTCAATAAGAAGAACCAGACCATCACCTTTACTGCCCTGGCCGACAAGACTTACGGCGACCCGGACTTTACGGTGAGCGCCACCGCTACCTCCGGTCTGGCAGTCAGCTTCGCCTCAACCACCACCACGGTCTGTACGGTGAGCGGCAGCACGGTCAGTATCGTCGGGGCCGGTATCTGTTCAATCACCGCCGCCCAGGCGGGTGACGCCGACTATGCCGCCTCGAATATTGCGCAGAGCTTTACTGTCCTGGCCAACAGCGATGGTGATACTCCCACCCCGACCGACCCTCCCGACGGAGACAGCAACGGAGACGACTGGCTCATGATCAGCAGGACGGACGACGGCAATGCGAACAATAATCTGATTGAGGGTATTCCCAAATCGGACATAACCTACCGGTTCACCGCTAACTTCTTTGCACCGGCAGCCGGCAGTGTCTGGCTGATTCTCGACGGTTATCCGGTGGTCATGGATTGCGGACCGGAGCCGGTTGACTTTTCACTGCCGGTGACCTGCACCGTTGAGCGGCAGCTGGGACCAAGCGCCAACCATAACTACCATGCCGAGATCCGAACCGGTATCGATTATGATCCGGTCGAAGAACCACTGCTGGTGAGTGACCAGTATCCGGGGCCGCAGGTCGAACTGTTAAACGGCGCCAACATGGTGGGACTGGCCCGGGCCTTCGGCGAAACCGGTCTGGCTGATCTTTTGGGCAGCGATTCGATCTACACCTGGATCTCCACCGGCCTTTCCGGAATCAGTAACAACGGTTATTACGAGCCTTGCGCCGGCTCCTGCGAAAATACGCCGGGCCGGGGCTATTTCATGAGGAGGCAGGATCAGGCCTCTTTGCCGGATTTTTCCAGCTATCCTGACCTCAGCGAACCTGAGTTCGTCATGACGCTTACTCCGGGCTGGAATCTGATTGCCAATCCGTACGGCGGCCAGGTCCTCTTGAGTCAGGTCTCGGTTCAGGTTAATGATGAAGCGCCGATTCCTTGGCTTGCGGCCTGTGGCGACAATCTCCTCTTCAATGCGATCTACTTCTATCAGGGTGAAGACTGGGGTTCGATTTACGGGTTTGAGAGCGCCGACGGTGACCATGGGGCCAAACTTGTTCCCTGGCTGGCTTACTGGGTCTATGTGGTTCAGGATAATGCCGAGTATAAATTGATAATTCCGAACCCTTTTATGGAGACAATAAGATGAAAATCCGACAGACAATATTTTCGGTCTTAGCAATATTACTGTTCCTCCCTTCCCTGGCCCAGGCCGGGCCGGAGTGGGAGGTTAATCTGGCGATCAGCGCCGGTTCGGCAAAGAGTCGGGTCTCATTCGGGGCCAAGTTTGACGCCACCGCTGACAAAGATGGTCGTTATGATGTGCCGGCCATGCTCTCCGGCGACCTGCAGGCCCGTTTTATCGACGGCGGCGGTTCCTTGTGGCGTGATATTAGGGGGACCGGTCATAATCTTGAGGAGTGGCGGCTGGTGGTGGATACCTCCTCTGAAACGGCGGTGACCATCAGCTGGGACCAGGCCGGACTACCGGCCGGGTGTTGGCTTGAGTTGATTGACCAGGAGCAGGGCGAAAAGGTGGCGATGGCGGACGTTTCAATTTATATTGTGCCATCGGCTTTACACTCGGAATTTCTGGTTCGGGTAAAAAGAGATAACTGAAAAAAGCTGGAACATCTGGTGCGTCGAGGGATGTATTTTTTATCGTAACCATCGTGATGAATGATTGTTGTTGTTTGTGTTCTAATTATTGACAGGAGATTTGAGATGAAAATTAAGATGATCGTGGTCGCAATTTTGGCCTTATTATTCGTCGGCTGTGATGGTGGCAGCAAGTATGACGACGTTGTTCCGGATGATAATGGCACAAACCCTGACCCGGTCCCTTCTTTATCGGTGGTTTCTTATTATCCAGACTCAAACGAGCAGGCGGTCTATGCCTCCGATCTGCAGGATAACGGAATTTATGTGATCTTTAACGAGGCGGTGGATGGCGCCACCCTTACGAGCCTTACCGCCACTCTGACTGACGATACCTCCGGGGTCCAGTCGGTCACCGGTACCATCAGCTATATTGCGGAAGAAAGAAAAGGCAAGTTCGTCCCCGACGCCCCGCTGTTTGCCAGTTATTACTATACGGCAACGATTTCCGGCGAGATTATCGATGCCGATGGAAATGTTCAGAACAAGGAATTCAGCTGGCAGTTTCAGGTTGGCCTGATTTCGCCGCCGCCGCCCTTATGAGAATTTTCGATTGAAGATTAGCATACTGCGCTTCCCCGTGGCTCGGAGTGTCGCAGGCGACCTTACCTGCCGCGGGGAGATTCAGTCTTGTTATGCGTAACTCGTCACTGATCGCCGCGCTTCAACCTTTTAGCCAGGGCCTGTCTTGAAAGGCCAAGAGTGTCGGCGGCCACGGTTAGATTGCCATCGGCCCGATGCAGGGCCTCACTGACCAGTTTTTCGTTCGCTTCCTTGAGGGTGGGCAGTTTGGCCCAGGTTGTAAAGGTATTACCCTCTTCTCGCTTGATTTCTGAATTGATTGGGTTTGGCAGCGTCGCTGATGATTGCCGCATGTGGTCCTTAAAGGCGATCAACGAGAGGACCCCTGATTGATGGCGGCTCACGGCGTCGAAAACCATGGAGCGCAGTTCCCGGATATTGCCGGGGAAATGATAACTTCCCAGAAGCTGATAAAGTTCCCGGGGCGGGGTGGGTTTCCTTTTTTTCAAAGACGTTGCCGCGGTGGTCAAAAAATGTTCCACCAGCAGCGGCAGATCGTCAGTTCGTTTTCGCAAGGGTGGCAGGTGGACCAGGTGGGTCTGCAGTCGATAATAGAGATCGCGGCGGAAGGTCTCGGCTTCGACCTGGGCCGGCAGATTGCGATGGGTGGCGACGATGATCCGGACATCGGTTTTTACCGGCGTGTCTTGCCCCAGCGGGAAGTATTCCCCTTCCTGGAGCAGGGTCAGCAGCTTGACCTGTGAGATCTGGCTCAGGTCGCCGATTTCGTCGAGAAAAAGGGTGCCGCCCCGGGCCTGTTCGATCATTCCGCGCCTGGTGGAATCCGCTCCGGTGAATGCCCCTTTGCGATGGCCGAACAGGGTGTCGGCGAAGATGTTGTCGTCAACTCCGGCCACGTTCACCCGGACAAAGGCGCCGTCCCGGCCGCTTAAGTTATGGGTGGCCTGGGCGATCAGTTCCTTGCCCGTCCCGGTTTCGCCGGTGATCAGGAGCGGCTGCATGCTCTGGGCCACGGATTCGATATATCGGAAGATGCCGAGCATGGTCGGGTCGGTGGTGATGGTGTCGGCGAAAACCTCGGGATGGTTCAGGGGCCCGGCCAGCATCCGTTCTCTGAGGGAAGAGATCTCGCTTCTGATCTCGACCATGGCCAGGGCGCGGTCGACCGTGGTCACCAGCCGTCCTTCTTCCATCGGCTTGGTCAGATAATCAAAGGCCCCGGCCTTGATGCAGTCAACCGCGGTCCGGGTGTCGGCCACCGCGGTGATCATGACCACCGGAATCTCCGGCCAGCCTTCGGTCACTTCAGCCAGCACCTCCCGCCCGTCCTTGCCGGGCATGGACAGGTCAAGGAGAAGCAGCGCCGGTTTTTCGGTGGCGACGATCTCAACTACCCGGCGACTGTCGTCGCAGGTCATGATGTTGTTAAACCCGCCCAGGCGGAGTTCGGCGGCAAAGGCGACCAGTACCTGTTTTTCATCATCGACCAGCAGAATTGGTTGGGTCGGATGTTTGATCACGCCCATCTTTGATTATTCCTCTCGCATAAAATGTTTACTTTCGTCAATTTTTTATCCCCTGATTTCTTCACGGAGGGCTGGAAAAGATACGGTGATCATGGTGCCTTGGCCGGGGGTCGAAGCGACTTCGATCCGGCTGTTATGATCCTTGATGATTTTGGCCGTAATGGCAAGGCCGAGTCCGGTCCCTTTGTCTTCGGTCTTAGTGGTGAAAAAATGTTCGAAAATTCGTTTCTGTCTTTCCTGGTCCATGCCTTCCCCTTCATCAATGATGGTCAGTCGGACCTCTTCTTTTTTCAGGTCGTAGGTGGTCGTCAGTCGGAGGGCCTGCCCCTTGTCGGTCAGGGCCTGAGCGCCGTTTAACAACAGGTTGATCAGCACCTGTTCCATCTGGTGAAAACTTCCTTTTACCGCCGGCAGATCAAGGCCGAGGTCCATCCGGAAGTTATTGGTATATTTTTTGATCTGACCGGCCATCAGGGTCAGCCCTTTATCCACCACATCGTTTAGGTATACGGGCTGATAGTGGTCCGGGTCGGTTTTTTCCTTGCGGGCGAAATCCTTGAGCCCGGCCACGGTCCGGTTAATCCGCTCGGCCCCCTCCCTGATTCCGGTCAGCAGCTGGGGCATGGTTTCCAGCAGATCCTCATATGTGAGGTTGCCTATGGCGCATTCGGCCAGGGTCTCTCGATGGTCGGTCAGAATGCGGCCGAGGTCGCCCCAGATCCGCTGCAGATTATAGGTGTTGGAAAGAATGTAGGCGGTCGGGTTGTTGATCTCGTGGCCCATGCCGGCGACCAGAGTGCCGATGGAGATCATTTTGGCGGCCTGGAGCATTTCCTCTTCATGCATTCGGACCATCTCTTCCCGGGAGAGTTTCAGGCTCAGGTGGGTCTTGATCCGGGCCTTGACCTCGATCATTTCAAAGGGCTTGGTGATATAGTCCACGGCGCCCTGTTCAAAGGCGGCGGCCTTGTCTGCCGCATGGTCGAGGGCGGTAAGAAAGATGATCGGGATGCCGCTGGTTTCCGGGTCTTCCTGGAGGATTCTACAAACCTCGTAGCCGTCTATCTCCGGCATCATGATATCAAGCAGGATCAAATCCGGTCTTTGGGCCTTGACGATGTTAAGCGCCGTCTCCCCGTCCATGGCGATGCTAAGTTTATAGAGATCCTTGAGTCCGTTGACCAGGATATCGATATTGGTCCTGGTGTCATCAACCAGGAGCAGGCGGCATTCATTGAAGTTTTTCATAAAATGATAAAAAGTGTTTCAGCTAATGTTGGTTAGTTGAGCTGGTTATTTTAATATTTATAATTTTTAACTTTTCGTGATCTTTGCAATGAGCTCGGCGGCCGCCTTGAAATCATAGTCGGCGATCTGCCGGCGGAGTTTTTCAAAATCTTCTGTTAATTCAGCCGGCAGGACTTGGTCGGAGAAGGTCGCCATGATTTTGGTAATTTCATCCAGGTCGCCGGTCACCAGATGGGTGGTCAGCCGGTCTAGCCGAGCCTTAAAATCTTCAGGGGTAAGGGTTGGGTTGTGAATCGGCAATAATCCGGCGGTTTCCGCTTGGGTCTTGAGTTTGTTCAGGGCCGGCCGGATTACGGCAAGTTCATGCGATATCGCCTCGATTCGCGCTTCATTTTCCGGGGCGGTCGCGTTTTGTTCCAGCTCTCGACACAGCAGGCAGAGACGTTCCGCTCCCACGTTGCCTCCGGCCCCGGCCAGTGAGTGGGCATGGCGCCGTAATGTGTCGTGGTCTGCCTCTGCTGCAGCTTGACTGATCTTCTCTAACAGGATCTGCGATTCGTCGTTAAATCTTAGCAGGATCTGGCGAAACACCTTCCAGGACCCTCCCAGTCTTTTCATACCGGCCGTCGTATTGATGCCTGGCAAGGACGGTGCTTTCTCGTTCGTTGGTTTAATTATTTCCCGGACCGGGATCGTTCCGCTCTTGCCCTTGGGGAGTAAGGCTGCCAGGACCCGGAAGAGTTCGGGTCTGTTGATTGGTTTGCTGATATAGTCGTTCATTCCGGCGGCCAGGCATCTTTCCCGATCGCCTTTCATCGCATTAGCGGTCATCGCGATGATCGGCAGCTTTTCTCGCCCGGCAAGGGCGCGAATGCGGTGGGTGGCCTCGATCCCGTCCATCTCCGGCATCTGGATATCCATCAGGACCGCATCGTAATTCCGATCGGTTAAAGCCTGTACCGCCTGGCGGCCGTTTTCGGCGATATCGACCTGCAAACCCGCCTTGGTAAGTATCTCAAGCGCCACGAATTGATTGGTTTGGTTGTCCTCGGTCAGTAGAATTCTGGCGCCGGCAAAGGACGGGTCGATTCGGAATAGTTCTTCCCGGTCGCCTGATTTGCTTGGACAGCCGAGAAAATCGATGATCGTATCGAACAGGTTTGATTGTTTGATTGGTTTGGCCAGGAATGATCGGATGCCGATCGCCTCGGCCTTGGCCCGCACGGTTTCATCGGCAAAGGCGCTTATCAGGATGATCGCCGGTTTCTTGTTTGCGGACCGGCGCAGGATCTCTTCGGCGATCGCCAGGCCGTTGCGACCGGGCAGCCGGAAGTCCATAAACAGCAGATCATGGGGCAGCAGATCGGGCGCGGCATAAAGGGCCAGGGCCGCTTCGCCGTCGGCGACCGAGTCGCAATGGATCCCGAAGGATTCCAGCATCCGGGTCATCATTTTGCGGCTGGGCCGGTTGTCCTCGACGATCAGAACGCGCAGATTTTCAATCTCTGCCGGCACTATTTCCCGGAGCGGGTCGCGTAGGCTGCTTTGGCCGAAGGGCAGGGTAAAGGTGAAAACACTGCCCCGTTCCGGTTCACTCTCTACCTGGATCTCAGCGCCGCCCATTAAGCGCACTAGTTTCCGGCAGATGGCCAGTCCCAGTCCGGTGCCGCCGTATTTGCGGGAAATGGAGGTGTCTTCTTGGGAAAATGATTCAAAGAGATGGGGGATTTTCTCCGGGTTGATGCCCTTGCCGGTGTCGGAAACCCGGAACCGGAGATTGATCGTTTGATCAATGGTTGATTCCACGGTGATCAACAGGCAGATCTCACCGGTACTGGTGAATTTAAAGGCATTGGCGATCAGGTTGACCAGAATCTGGCGCAATCGTGCGGGGTCGCCGATCAGGCCGTAAGGTACCTCCGGCGTGATATCGATGACCAGTTCAATCTGTTTTTTGATTACCGAGTCCCGGAAGATGTCGGCGATCTCCTCGGTAACTTCCGCGATTCGGAAGAAAATGTTTTCCATTTCCAGTCGATCGGCCTCAATCTTGGAAAAATCGAGGATATCGTTGATGATGCGGAGCAGGGAGCGGGAGGAGGAACTGAGGATTTCGATATATTCCCGCTGTTTCATATCGAGCGTCGTTGTTTTAACCAGATCGGCCATGCCGATGATCGCGTTCATCGGGGTGCGGATCTCGTGGCTCATGTTGGCCAGAAAATCGCCTTTGGCCCGGTTGGCCCGGTCCGCCTCCACCTTAGCCGCCTGGAGATCCCTTTCCGCCTGGAGCCGGTCTTCGATCTCCTTCTTCAGGACCTCGTTTTTGTGATCCAGTTCCCGGGTCCGTTCCAGGACCTTGGCGTCGAGTCCCGCGATATTGTCCCGTAGTTGTTGCACCATCTCATTCATGGTGCCGGCCAATAGCCCCAGTTCGTCGTTACTCTCCACGGCGCATTGTACCGAAAGGTCGCCGTCTCTGACCTGGTTGGCCATCCGGGATAGACGATGGACCGGCGCCAGGAGTTTGTTGACAAAAAGCAGGGCCAGCATGATCAGCAGGGCGAAGATCAACAGCGAGGCGATCATAATCCGGTTACGAAGGGTATCGGCCGAGGCGTTGAGCTCATCGGTATAGACCGAGGAGGCGATATACCAGTCAAAGTCCTTAAAATAGGAAACCCAGGAGATCTTGTCGTAAATGTAGTTGCCCTTGTCGTCTGGTTTGTCCCATTTGTAGGTGAAGGTATTATCCTGACGGTGAGCTGCTGCCATCAATTCATCGCCGATTTTGCGGCCGCTGACCGGGTCGGTGAGTGTCGAAAAATTGGTGCCCTCGATATTGCTGTTGGGGTGGATCAGCATGTTCAGGTGGGCGTCGAAGATGTACATGTAGCCGGTACTGGCGATCTTGATATTGGTAAGGATTTCCCGGAGTTCCTCAATCATCACTTTTTTGCGCCGGGCCATTTCCTCTTCCACATCGTCCACATAGAGTCCGGTGCCGATTACCCAATGCCATTCTGGAAAATCCTTGGAGTAGGTGAGCTTCTCCACCGGTTGTTCACTGCCTAAGCGTCGCCACCAATATGAAGTGTATCCCTCGCCCTGTTCCCGGGCGATTTTCACCATGGGCGGCACGATCAGGTTGCCATAGATATCCTTGACCCCGGAGAAATCGGCCTTGTGAAGTTGCGGATCAGGGTGGGAAATGAGCACGGAATTATAGTCTGCCACCCAGAGGTAATCATTGTTGCCATATTTAAAGGTCCGTAGTTCTTCCAGGGCGGCATTCTTGGCTGTTTTTTCGTCGACAAGTCCGGCTTGAACCAGGCGCAATTTTTCTTTGAGATATGATTCCTGGATCTGGGTGATGTTTTTAAGCTGTTGCTTGTGGGCAGCAAGGGCTGCCTGTCGGTAGGCCTCGATTTCCTGGTGCCGGCTTGTCACCAGGGTGTGGACGTTATTTAAAATGGTCAAGGCCGCCTCATCCTCTATTCGATAAACCGTATTTTTGATCAGGGGGATGGCAATGAAATAAACGGCGACAAAATAAAGCAGAACCAGGAAAAAGATGGGGAAGAAGATCTTGCGGGAAAGAGGGGAAGATAACATGGGCCTGGCCTGTCCTCGGTGAATTTTCCGATTAGTTGGATGAACTTTATTTTCGCCATAATAGCCAAACACATGGATGGGTGCAAGATCCAAAATGACCGGCGGCTTCAACCATTGGCAGATCTGGAAAGTTTAAAGTTGATCCACTCTTTATTTCGGCATAATGCCCCCGTAACTTTTGTCCAGCCCACTACTTTTGTCTTTTACTGGTAACTTGTTGTAATAATTTAATTATTTATAATATCTTGACTGGCTTTCGGCCAGAGGTTGCGACCCTTTGTCTCCTTTTGTTGGTGTGGATTGTTTCATGTAACTCTTTGTTATCATTGCGTTAATTTGGTATTGGTGTTCGGTGGCATAATAGTTGCTCTTATTTGCTGGGTATTAAAGGTAAATGTTTTAGCGAAAGTTATTAGAGAAAGCCGATATTGATCGGGAAAATGAAATAATTGGCTGAATAAGAAGGTTGAGGAGGATTGGATCGATGCTGAAACGAACAGGATTTTTGGTGGGACTGATCATGGCAATCTTGCTGCTGGTTGTCATGCCGGTACGGAGAGCGGATGCGGCCAGCTGGCAGGATGCCGGAGTGCCGGAAACGACGTGGTACGCTACCCAGACCGGTTTGGGGCAGGGCGGAGCGGTCGACCCATACGTGATCGATACCGAGGCGGAGCTGGCGGGACTGGCTTCGCTGGTTAACGCCGGTAACAGTTTTGTTAATAAATATATCCGGCTCGACGCCGACCTTGATCTGGCCGGCCGCACCTGGCAGATGATCGGCACCAACAGCAATCGGTTCAAGGGCAACTTTGACGGTAACGGTCACGTCATTAAAAATATGACCCATTACGCTACCACCTGGGAGGAGTTCGGCCTGTTCGGTTGGATTAATACCAACAGCGGTCCGGTAACTATTAAAAATCTTGGGTTGGTTGAGGTCAATGTGGACGGGTTGATTACCATGGGTGGCGGTTTGGTCGGTTACTGGGGGATTGACGGATTTTCCGGGTCTTCCAGTTTGACCGGCTGTTTCGTTACCGGTCGGATTCATTCCGCCGCCAATACCGGTGAACTTGGCGGATTGATCGGCCAACTTTCCCTGATCAACGCTTCAAATACCTCTCTGACCATCAGCGATTGTTTTTCCACCTGCGATCTGGCCCTGACCAGCGCTAATAACGAGGCTTGGTATACCCGATACGTTGGTGGCCTGCTCGGTCAGATCCATCATTACGGCGGGACCAATCTGACTCTTGCTGTCAGTAACTGTTATGCCGCCGGCCGGGTAACCACGGCCAATAGTGGGCGGAGTTTATTAGGGGCCGTGGTCGGAATGGTTAATACCACCAGTCAGATCACCATGACCGATTGCCTGTTCGACGGCCAGGCCGCCGGGGTTTGGTACGGCTTTGATCAGGACAGCGTCACCTTTGCCGGGGTCACCGCCCAAACTACCTCTCAGATGACCGGAGTCGGGGCGATCCCTGCCGCCTGGAGTGGCCTAGTTTGGCAGGCTCGGGCGGGGCTCTACCCAAGACTTGCGGCCTTTGATGCCGTGCCGGCTTCCGTTGCGGCGGAAAGTTCCCTGGCCGGGGTTATGCCGGTTTTTCTTCTGGAGAATGTGTCTGTCCCCGCCCTGAGTGATAACGTGGCCATGGTTCGTCATGATTTTATAGTGCCGTTGACCGATGGCGCGACCTGGTCTGCGCTGCCGCCGGGGATATTGGCCATTGATAATGGTACCGGCCAGGTCACGATGACCTCGCCGCCTGTTGATACCGAGGTGATGATGACCGCGCTGCGGCCATCGGGCGCCTTGAAAAATATCGAGGTGCTGGTCAAGGCCGGGGTGAATCCAGGAGACGTGACCCCGCCGACCGTGGCTATCGATAATGTCACCCCGGCTGATTTGTCAGCGGTGCTTGAAATAAGCTCCGATGAGAGCGCCGATCTGTTTGTTCTGGTCTTATTAAACACGGACCCAGCTCCGGCCAATGGCGGCGAGATTATCATTGACAGTCACGTTGCTCACGGTTTCGGAACGACCTATACCCCGACGATCAGTGGCCTTATGCACTCAACCGATTATATTGTCTATGCGGTGGGGATCGACCCGACCGGCAATGTCTCCAACATTGTCAGCACCACCTTCACCACCATGCAGGATCAGACTCCGCCAAACTGGTCCGGCAATACCTCGGTTACTTTTGCCGGGACCATCGCCAGTTTCAGTATGTCCTATGATGAGGCGGGGACCATCAGGTTTGTCGTTGAACCATCGGGGACCGGGACGCCGTCAAACGACCAGGTGGCGGCTGGTCTGAACAGTCTTGGTAATCCGGCATATTATAGTGATCAAACCGCTTATAATACGGCGGGGAACTGGCGAAACAGCTCTTTTGAGACCAGCGGCTATCCGGCCGGTACCTATAAAATTTATGTGATTTGCGAGGATGCCTACCTCAACCGCTCCACGGTCAGGACCTTGTCTTTTACTATTAATCAGAGCAGCGCCAAAGAGATCACCGATTTCACCGTGCCCGGGCAGGTCGGGGTGACCATCATTGACGGGGGCGGCCATACCGTGACCTTTCATCTGTACACCAATGCCGATGTGACGGCCCTGATCCCGGCGATTACCGTTTCAGCCCTGGCCACGGTCAGCCCGCTTTCCGGCGCGGTCCAGGATTTTACCGCGCCGGTGACCTATACCGTAACTGCCGAGGACACCACCAACCAGGCCTGGACGGTAACAGCGGTCAAGGATATTCCGTTGCCGATCTCGTCCACCACCCTGGCCTTAACCGCCGGGACCAATCCGGCCCATGTTGGGGACTCCCTGACCTTTACCGCCACGGTCACCAGTGGTGCCACCGGGACGGTGGATTTTAGCGAAGGCGCCACTACCTTCTGCTCTGCAGTAGCCATTGTCGCTGATCAGGCTTCTTGCGATATCGCAACGCTCACCCCGGGGGCGCACACTATCAGCGCCAATTACTCCGGTGACGTTACTCATGCCGCGTCTGCTGACAGCCTGGCCCAGGAGATCGACTTTCTGGTCACTCCGTCGGCCGGCGCGGACGGCGCCATCAGCCCATCTTCCGATCAGTTGGTGGGCCAAAATCAGACCATCGCCTTTACCCTCACCCCGGATCCCGGTTATATGATCGATACTACCGGCGGTACCTGCGGCGGTAATCTGGTTGGTCAGACCTATACTACTGATCCGGTGATTGCCGACTGTACGGTGAACGCGACCTTTACCTATCTCACGGCTTTTACGGTCAATCCGGCTTCGGACGGTGATTGCTCAGATGGCGATTGTGATCTGGCCAGCGCCCTGATTGCCGCCAGCTATGTTCCGGCCGAGGTGACGATCACCATTTCGGGCAACACCTTCCTGGTAGCGGCTACCAATTTCTATAGTCCGGGGCAGGGCGGTTTTGGTTCCGATAATCATGGGCTGATTATTCAGGGAGCCGGAGCAGGCGTTACCATCCTGGACGGCGATGGTACGTTTTGTCCATTGCGGATCGACACCACCGGCCTGGCCGATGATTCGGCGGCGGCGATTGACATCTCCGCTATCACCTTTCAAAACGGTTATAACGATGTGGTTCACGAGGGAGGCGGCGGTCTGGCCGTGGTCACCGGCGCGGCGCCGGTTGCGGTGACGGATTGCGAATTCTCCGGCAATGCGACGGAAGGCAATGACACTATGGGCGGCGGCGCCTGGCTCCAGTCAACCGGCGGTAACCTGACGGTCACCTCAACTGATTTTCTCACCAACGCGGGAGTCGGATTTGATCCAGATGGCGGTGGCGCCTATGTGCGTTCCGCCAACGGTACGGTTGCGGTTTCCGATTGTAATTTCGCGGATAACTCCATCAGCGGGCAGGCCGGAATTTTCGGCGGCGGTCTGATGGTCTGGGCCGATAATAACACGGTGACGGTGAATAATAATACCTTCAAAAATAATCGGGCCACCACCGACAATTCGGGCAATAATGATCCCGCTTCCGGCGGCGGTCTGGCGGTCTATGCCGTTACCTCTGATGTGACAATTGATGGCAACGATTTAATCGGCAATATTGCTTCCGGCGTCATTCCAGGCGCGGCCAACGGCGGCGGCCTCGGGATCAAGGTCGATGCAGGCAATGCCCTGATTACCAATAATCTGATCGCCGGCAATTTGAGCGAGAACGGGGCGGCCGGCGGGGTAGGGGTTGCCGCCGGTTTGGGCAATATAGTGATTACCAATAATACCATCTATGGCAATACCGCCGGCCTAGTCGGGGGAGGCGGCGGAATCGCCTTATATTACAATTCCAGCTCGGCCGACATCTATAATAATATCTTCTGGGACAATGAAATTGGCGTCGGGGGGCCGCCGCAGGCCTTGATCGTCGCTTTGGCCCCGGTCGGAGCGCCGTCTCCCGATCTCTATGTGGATAGTGATGCCGATCTCGATGGAACCGGGAGCGCCGTTCGCCTGTACAATAACGATCTGACCACCTCGGAAGTGATCACCAATACGGACTCATTCACCTCGGGCGCTAATCTCAGCGCGGATCCTCTTTTGATGGGCGGCGATCCTACGCAGATCAATTATTACTACCTGCAGGTTGGTTCACCTTGCCTGAATACCGGGGCTAATGGGGCGCCGGCCTTGACTCTTACGGATTTCAACGGCCATCCCCGGATAATCGATGGCATTGTCGATATGGGGGCCTTCGAGGTGTTCAGGCCCAAGCTCACCGTGGTGATTTCCCCGGCGGGTGGGGGGACGATATCCTCACTGAGCCCCCCGGGAATTGATTGCCCCGGCGATTGTGAAGAAGAGTACCCGGACGGGAGCTACATCGATATGTATGGTGCCGCGAATCCTCATTATCAGCTTGATTCAATCTCCGGCTGTGGTGGTTATCAGATGGGTATTCAGTTCATCATCGACGCCCTTTCCAGCGATTGCGTGGTCACCGCCACCTTTACTCCCGAGCAGTACACGGTTACCCCCTCGGTTGGGGTGGGCGGTTCGATCAGCCCGGTAAACGCCCAGATTGTGGATTATAACACCAGCACCGACTTTACGATCATTCCGGCTGCCGGCTTTCATCTGGTTACTCCGGTGGGCGGCACTTGCGGCGGCACTTATACCGGTGATCCCAACAATGCGACCACCGGCGTGATTTATACAACCACGGCGGTGACCGCTGATTGTTCAGTCGATGCGACCTTTGCTGATAATCAGTACACGGTGACCGCTTCGGCCGGCGGCGGCGGCTCGATCAATCCGGTTGGGACGCAGACTGTCTTGCATAATGCCACCCCCAGCTTCACTATTATCCCCGGTAACGGCTATCATCTGGTGACCCCGGTGGGCGGCACCTGTACCGGCGGCTACGTCGGTAATCCCTCCGACAGCACGAGCGGAGTGGTTTATACGACCAATGCGATTATTGCCGATTGCGCGGTGGCGGCAACCTTTGCGGCAAATTCTGTTTCGCCACCCAGTGGTTCGCAATATACGGTGACCCCGGCGGCTGGTTCGGGCGGGGCGATTAACCCTGTTACTCCGCAGACCGTTAATGAAAATGAGGTCTACTCCTTTGCCGTTACCCCGGACAGTGGCTATGCCATCCAATCGGTCTCCGGTTGTGGCGGGGCGATGTCCGGCGCTGGTCACTATATCACCGGTCCGATGGTTGCTGATTGCACGGTGAGCGCGACTTTTGCCCTGGTCCCGGACCGTGATCACGACGGGATTCCTGACGCCGATGACCTTTGCCCCGATGATCCCGAAAATGATGCCGACGGTGACGGAGTCTGCGGCGATCTGGACGCCTATCCCTATGATCCTGGTTTGTATCGGGACGGTATTCTGCGGGTTGATTTCGAGCGGACCGACGGCATTGACGCCGTTGATAATCTGGTGGACGGGATGCCGAGTCTGGATGTGACATACCATTTCATGGCTGAGCTGTATTACTCGACGACCACCAGCGTCTGGCTGATTCTGGATGGCTATCCCGTCCGGATGGATTGCGGGCCGGAACCAGTGAATTTTAACGCCAGGGTGGAGTGTACCTACGATACCAGGCTGGGACCGGCCGGTTATCACGAATATCGGGTCGAGCTCCGGGGCGAGGAGGAGTATGATCCTGAAATTGATCCGTTGTTGGCCAGCGGGAATCTGCCGGGACCGGTGATCGAATTATTGAACGGGGCAAATATGGTCGGCTTGGCCAAGGCGCTGCTTGAAGAAATCGGCCTGGAAGATCTTTTGGGCAGCAGCCGGATCTTTGGCTGGATTTCCAACGGGATTTCCACCGCCGGGAATAACGGTTACTTTGCGCCCTATGACAACAATTGGTTTAATGTGCCGGGGCAGGGTTATTTCATGCATCGGGAAGATCTGCCCTCTCTGCCGGACTTGCACGAATATCCCGAATATGTCGAGCCTGAATTTACCATGGATTTGACGCCGGGTTGGAATATTATCACCAATCCGTACGGTGGACAGGTTTTATTGAGTGAGGTAAAGGTCCGGCGCAATGATGAAGACCCGCTGGCCTGGACCGGTGCCTGTGCAGGCAACTTCCTGATTAACGCCATTTATACATATCAGGGTGATGATTGGGGTGGGGTTTACAGTTTTGAGAGCGCCGGCGCTGCGCCGGATGCCTTGCTTATCCCCTGGCGAGCTTATTGGATCTATGTGGTCCAGGACGATGCCGATTATAAATTGATTATTCCCAACCCTTTTACGGAGATAGCAAGATGAAAACATGGCAGACGATAATTCCGACCTTGGCAATGTTATTGTGCCTTCCCGCCCTGGTTCAGGCCGGAGCGGAGTGGGAGGTCAATCTGGCGATCAGCGCCGGAGCGGCGAATAGCCGCCTCACTTTCGGGGCCAAGTTTGACGCGACCGGGCAACAGGATGGCCGCTACGATGTGCCGGCCATGCTCTCCGGCGATCTGCAGGCCCGGTTTGTCGGTGGCGGCGGTTCCTTGTGGCGGGACATTCGGGGAACCGGCCCTAAATTTGAGGAATGGCTACTGGTGGTGGATACCGCCAATGAAACCGCCGTAACCATCAGTTGGGACCAGGCCGGATTGCCGGCCGGATGCTGGCTTGAATTGATTGATCAGGCGCAGGGAGAAAAGATTGCGATGGCGAAAGACTCCGCTTATATCGCGCTTCCCGCCACCCACTCGGAATTTCTGGTCCGGGTCAAAAGAGATAGCTGAAGGGGTGAGGGAAAAGGGGATAAATCGATTGTCGGGACCGGCAGGAAAATTTGCCGGTGCTTGCCGAATATCGATTTCTCTCCGTTCTAACCCTGATTGCGAAGTAAATATTATCTGAATATTACACTGCCGAAAGGAGAGCAGAGATGAAACTCAAGACAATCATTGTGGTAATTTTAACCTTGTTAATCAGTGGCTGTGGTGGTTCAAGTCGAGATCATTCCACCACCCTGCCTGATGACGACACGCCACCCATCGATAATCCGGAGTCCGGCGAACCGCTGGCCATCGTCTCTTATTATCCGGATTCAAACGAGCAGGATGTTTATGCCGCCGATCTGCAGTTGGAAGGGATCTATGTGATCTTTAACGAGGCGGTGGATGGGGTTCAGTTGACCAGTCTCACCGCCGTCTTGACGGATGATACCTCCGGGGTCCAGCCGGTCAGCGGGACTATCACCTATATTCCGGAAGAGAGAAAGGGCAAGTTCATCCCTGATTCACCCTTGGCGGCCAATTTTTATTATACCGCGACGATCGCCGGTGAGATGATTGACTCCGAAGGCAATTTGCAGAGTGAGGAATTCAGCTGGCAGTTCCAGATTGCCGGGGCGACGCCACCGGCCCCGCCGTTATAAAGCTGAGTTGAGCCGCTAGTCGGCTCAGAACGAAACTTATGCCCTTGCGGTATGAAGCTGAGTTGAGCCGCTATTCGGCTCAGAACGAAACTTATGCCCTTGCGGTAAGAGAAATTTGTAGTTCAGGTTAATTCTTAACCGGAAGCGGGATTTCAGGTTTCAGTGGCGGGTCGGATTGGTTGAACAGGGGTGGGTTGACCTGTGCCAGGTCCGGTTCGCCGCAGTGTTGCAGGATCCAGGCCCTGGTCGTTTCGCGTAGTTTCAGAGCCTGGTTCCATTCATTTTTTTCCGGCCCCGGTTGGGGGGCATCACTTGTTATCGGCTGCCCGATGGTCAGGCTTATTGACCCGTGACGCGGGAACCATGAATCGGAGCGCAGGATGGAACGGGTGCCCCGAATGGCGATGGGCACCACCGGAATTTTCCCTTTGACTGCGGTTTCAAAAGCGCCCATCTTAAAAGGCAGAAGTCCCGGCATTCGCATGAAGGTGCCTTCCGGCAAAAAGAGCAGTGACCGTCCTTGTTTTGCTTGCTGCAGAAGACGGGCTGCGTCTTTTACCCCCTGATTTTTATCAAAACGTTCAACAAATTCCGTATTGATCCGGCCCAGCATAATCCGGGTGATCAACTTGTCTTTTAACTCCCCTTTGACCACAAAACTGAAGAGGCGCGGGACTCCGGCCAGTAGAACAAAGCCATCCAGATAACTGGCGTGGTTGGCCGCAAAGATACAAGGGGCCTGGGGCGGCGGCAGATGTTCGAGGCCGCTGATTTTCAGGGGGATGCCCGATATCGTAAAAAGGCTCTTGATGATGGCCCGTATTGTTGCCCAGCGCCAGGATTCAAGCGGCAGAAAAGCGGCAAACCCTCCGGCTATAACGCCTACTCCGAACAGCAACCAGCAATAGGCGGCATAAAGTGAAGAACTGACCTGCCGCGATATCTGGCGCAGTTGGGGGATGATGCCGCTTAGCGTAAAGCGCAACACCTGAAACCATACGGCGCGGGGTGGTTTATTAATCAGACCTCGCTCATAAAGATCACGACAGGAGGCGCGTCTGATTTTGCCGCTTGAGGTCTTGAGCACCGTGTTGGGGAGGGCGATTATCACCTCATCCGGCGGCATGCCGGTCATCTCCATGACTATTTCATTGATTTTTTTTCGCAGTAGTTCCCGGGCCTGGTCTTGTCTTTTGCGGCTTTCCGCTAAAACCACCAGCCTTTCGGTCCCGGCGTCGGGGTCATTGCTGCCGAAGATCGCTACATTGCCGGCCCGGATCCCTTCAATCTTGCCAATCGCTTCCTCTATCCCCTCGGGATATATATTGCGCCCGGCCCGAATCACGATATCCTTGCTGCGACCCGTGATATAAAGATCGCCGTCGGCGATATATCCCCGGTCACCTGATTCCAGCCATTGGCCGTCAAATAGTTCGGCGGTTTTGGCCGTATTTCGGAAATAGCCGCTGGTGGTTGACGGCCCCTGGAACTGGATCCGGCCTTCCCGGCGGTCCGGCATTTCCCGGCCGGTCTGATCAACGATTCGGATTTGATGGTCCGGCAAGGGGCGGCCGCAGTTGACAAACTGCAAGGAGGTTTCCGGCTCCGAACTTGGGGTCGCTTGGCCGGAAGACATGAACAATGGTCGGTCGATCCGGTCGATTATTGGACCCCGGCCAAGGGGCGGGAAGGCGAGACCGACTGATGATTCCGCCAGGCCGTAGACCGGCAGCATGGTTTCTGCTTTAAAGCCGAAGGGCTGGAAATGGTCGATAAATCTGTTAAGGGTCCGGGGGCTGATCGCCTCGGCGCCGTTAAAGGCTAGCCGCCAGGAACTTAGGTTCAGGTCGCCGATCTCCTGATCACTGATCCGGCGCAGACATAAATCGTAGGCAAAGTTCGGGGCCGCCGACAGGGTGCCGTGGTAACGGTGAATAGCGCGGAGCCAGCGGACTGGTTTTGAGATGAAGGTCAGCGGCGACATCAGGACCAGCTGGCAGGCGTAATGCAGGCTGCCCAGCCAGGCTCCGATCAGGCCCATATCGTGATACAGGGGGAGCCAGCTGATAAAGACGTCATCGGAATCCACCTTAAGCGTCCGGCCCATACTCCGGATATTGGCCAGCAGGTTGGCATGGGTAAGCATCACCCCTTTTGGGCTGCCGGTACTGCCGGAGGTGTATTGCAGAAAGGCTAGGTCGTCGGGCTTCAAGGCGGGTCTGAGGGCCGGGCCGGTGAGTTCGGTTGCCGCCTGATTGAGGTCCTCGACCGTCACTACATGACGCATGCTCACAACCTGTGTTTTCAGGAGTTTGGCGAAACGGACCGTTTCCGGCATGCTGATCATTACCCCAGCTCGGCTATTATCGGCAATTGCCACATGACGGTGGAGGTGTTCTTCGATCTGTTTAAGGTGACCAGGCGGATAGAGCGGCACCGGTACGCCTCCGGCCAGCAGGGTACCGAAAAAACTGAAAAAATATTCCCGGCCGCTCGGCAGCATGATAACCACCGACTCCTGGCTGTTAAGGTTCAGGGCCTGGAGTCCGGCTGCCACTTTCTCCGCCCCTTCTAACAGTTGTCCGTAGGTCAGGATGTCTTCCCGGTTGTCATCGTGATAAAATCTGATATGGGGTCGGTCCGGATGTTTTTTCACGTGCCAGTTCAGAACTTCGACCAGGGTCCGGGCGATAAAGGGGGCGGCCTCGGCCACCGGTTGTCGGGTAATAATTTCGGCCAGTTCTTTGTTTGAGGACGGCTGGGTCTTGTCTGAACTTAGGATCTCGCGCAGGAAGTCGCGCGGGGTTTCGGCCAGGGAGAAGACCTGCTCGGGGATGATAATGTTAAAGGTCTTTTCAAGCCGGGCGATCAGCTCGACCCGGGCCAGGCTGTCGAGGGCCAGGTCACGGTCCAGGGAACTGTCGAGATGGACGGGGCCGATCCCTTCCCGGTTCGGGTGCAGTTCTGTGATCAGGGCCCGGACCGTTTCAAGTAAGAGGTTGGCGATATTGGTGGTCTCTAGTTCCCCGGGTGTTATTTTTGTCTCGGTCTGTTTGGTCATTTTTATAGATCGGGCTCAACTTTTGTCAGGGCGAAGCCACCGGCGATTAACAGGAGCAGGATAGAAAGCACCCCATATCGAGAGTCGCCGGTCAGTCGGCCGAAGATCCCCATCATCAAGGGACCAATGATTGCGGCGAATCTGCCGCAGATATTATAAAACCCGAAAAATTCGGCGCTGCGCTCGGCCGGGATCAATTTGCCGAAAAATGAGCGGCTCAGGGCCTGGATGCCGCCCATGGAAGTTGCGACCAGAAAGGCCAGGATCCAGAACATGATTGTTTTGGACTGCAGGGACGGGAATGACGGTAAGAGAAAGGCCAGAAAGGTGATGAGCACGTAAACCCCGATCCCGACCAGCAGCATGGCCCGGCCGTTAAACCTATCGGCCATCCTGCCGTAGAACAGGGCGCAGGGGAAGGCGACGATCTGGATCATCAGGATCGCCAGGATCAGCATGGTGGTGTTCAGGCCGATTTCGATCCCGTAGGCGGTGGCCATGGTGATGATCGTGTCAACCCCATCGATGTAGAGGAAATAGGCGATCAGGAACAGAAAAGGCTGTCGGTATCGGCGGATATCATGAAAGGTCTGGACCAGTCGTTTAAGGCTGCCGGTAAAGGGATGGGCGGAGCGGGGGATGTAATGGGACTGTTCGACATTTTTGATGAAGGGGATTGAAAAGAGCAGCCACCAGCCGCCGACGATCAGGAATCCAATCTTGGCCTGCATCGGCGGCAGGGCCGAGGAACCGTTGCTTTTCATGCCGAGAAAGATCAGCGCCATTATGATCAGGAAGGGAACGACGCTGCCGATATAGCCCCAGGCAAAGCCCTGGGATGAGATCCGGTCCATTCGGACCTTGCTGGTGACATCCGGCAGAAAGGCGTCATAAAAGATATTGGCCCCGGCAAAACCTATTTTGCTGAAAATAAAGATCAAAAGGCAAAAAATCCAGGCCCCTTCCTGTACCGTAGTCAGAAGGAAGGTAGCGCTGACTCCGGTCACCAAAAAAGCCAGAAAGAATTTCTTTTTAAAGCCTTGATAATCGGCAAAGGTCCCGAGAAATGGGGCGGAAATCGCCAGGAGAAGCGAGGCCGCGGCATTGGCAAAGGCCCAGTTTGAGGTGGAAAGTGCGGTGTCCATCCCCTTTGCCGCGAACTCTTTAAAGAAAATGGGCATGATTGTGGTGATGATCACCAGGACAAAGGCCGAATTGGCAATGTCGTAAATGATCCAGCTTTTTTCGGCCCTGGTATTTTTATTCATTTTCGGCTCAATTATTATGAGTGACGAGTGACAAGTGACGAGTGACGAGTGACGAGTGACTGGTTACATCAGATCTGTAAACTATTTACTATTTACTCGTCACTAATAAAATTTTGTTCAGGGAGGGCGCTTTTGGTTATTAAGTCAAGGTGGATGGCCGTCAGGTTATCTGCCGTTGATTTTTGTTTGCATCTGTTCGCGGCAGACCTTATTGAAGGTGTCGAAATTACGGCAGGTGGTTTTGACAAAGATTTTCCGGTCCGGGAAAAATTGACAGGAAGTGGCGTATCGACAAACCTTTTCAAAATCGTCCCATTGCTGGCATTCTTCGGCGCACTGTAGTCGGCCGAAGCTGAAGACTTTTCTTTCAAACAGGCATTTCTGGTTGAATTCGTCCCAGAATTGGCATTCTTTCAAGGCCAGAGGGGAAGCGGTTTTTTGCTGGACGCACATGACGTTGAGGCCGTCATTTGAATAGGATTCGCCGACCTCAAGGTATATGTCCCTGGCCCCGGCGGAACTGACTGAAATAATGGAGGCAAGCAGAGCAATGATCATCAGGGATTTCGTCATTTTCATTTCCTTTTGGTCAGGTTCTTTTTGTTGGGAGTTTCCATGTCACGGAGGACCAGATTCAGGGCCTCGACCGAGATCTGTACCTCGCGGAAGGAAAGGGCCAGAGAGATCATCAGCAGCAGCAGGCTGCAGCCGAAAATATATTTACCCAACATGATTTTCCCGGCAAAGAGGACAAACATGCAAAGAACGCATAAAAAAAGGCTGATGATGCCGAAGGCTTGCATGTTGCGGATCAGGTTGACCCGTGTCCTTAAATTTTTGATCTGACCGATAATGACTGTCCCGTCTTCGCCCTTTTCATATCTTTCATGCAGGTTTCTGATTCGTGAAGCGATGGTCAGAAATCGATTGGTATAGGCAACCATCAGCAGGGAGATCGCCGGAAATAACAGGGCAGGGGTGGTCAGGGTTATGTCCATCGTCATATCTGATGAGGATTATTGGTTGGCCCAGCTCGGGAGAAAGGAGCTGGGCGAAGTGGACCAAACTGATTAATTACTTAACAGCCGCCCGGGCCGTTTGTCAAATCAGGCTCAGGAAAATCCCGAGCGGGAGGAACATCCGGACAGAGCCCCGGCCGGGATCGAGCTTTTGCCCGAGGAGAGCCGATAGCTTGAGGCGGAGATCGTCTTTCTGGTTTTTTTGCTGCCGCATTTTTCACAGACAACTTCGGCCTGACTTTCACTCGAACTCTGGATTACCTCGAACTGGGCCTTGCAATCGTCACAGCGGAATTCATAAATAGGCATTTTTATTTCTCCCTGCTATAATTTTTAAATTATACCAAACAAGTAACAATTTAAGATGTTACTTAATTATAAAATATGTACTTCGCGGTTTATTGTCCAGTAATAAAGTTGGGTAAATGAATTAAGTCTGGAGGGGGATAAATGAATATTCAAGCTCATCTGGAAAACGCGTATCAGATGATCAAAAAAGAGCCGGTTATTTTTATTTTTGGCGGCCTGCTTGTTCAGATCATGATTGCGGCCAGTTTCGGTCTGTTGTCCGGGCCGATGCTGGGCGGCTATATTTTGATGTTTGTTTACTACCTGCGCGATCGGAAAGAGCCGACCTTTAATGATCTCTTTGCCGGATTGCAGAGATTTGGCGAGCTTTTCGCCTATTTTTTCGTCGGGGTTCTGATCTTTATCGGCTTTTTCCTTCTGATTATTCCAGGGGTTATTCTGGCGGTTTGGTGGGTTTATTCCCTGTTTCTGATGGCTGACCGGAAAATGCCGGTGGGCCGGGCTTTAGGTGAAAGCCGCGACAAGGTAACGGCGGGCGGTTTTATTATGCACCTGGTTTTTATTTTCATGGTTGGGGTGGCACCGGCGATCATTATTAACATGGCGGCGGCGATTATTCCTTTTCTGGCCTTGTTGCATGTGCTGGTCATGCCTTTTCAATGCGGATGTCTGGCCAGTCTCTATCTTGAACAGTTTGAAGGGATCGATCCGGTATCTTTGAAACTTGGGGAAGAGGTGAGTGCTATTCCTGAGTCCGGGGAAGAAACAAGTGCGTCTGCCGGAAAACAATCGGTCGATGAGGAATTATCATGATCGACCGAAGTGATGACGGCGGCAGGTAATTACCCAAGTCGCCGCTTGATCCTGTTTTTACATTTATATCCAATCAGGAATGATCAAGAATTTTTCGGATTACGATTGCCAGATCTTTGCGCAGGACCGGCTTCATGATGTACTCTCTGACTCCGATTGACTCGGCTTTTTCTTTATTTATCAGTTCACTGAAACCGGTGCAAAGGATGATCGGCAGATCGGGTCTGATTGCCAGGAGATTCTGGCATAACTCCGCGCCATTCATATCCGGCATGGTCATATCGGTTATGACCAAGTCGAAATTTCCGGGATTCGCGGTAAAGGTTGCCAAGGCTTGTTTCGAACTGGTCATACTGGTGACCTGGTAGCCCAAACTGGACAGGATCTGATGTTCCAAACCGGCGATCTGCTCTTCATCATCGACCAGAAGAATCCTTTCATTCCCGGTCGGTAAAGGTGAATTATTCCGGGTCTCCGGGGCATCAGCCTCGATGATCGCCCGGGGTAGGTAGACATGAAAGGACGTGCCTTTGCCCGGTTCGCTGTATACCGTAATATGGCCGCCATGACTTTTCACGATGCCATGGACCAGGGACAACCCCAGGCCGGTTCCTTCGCCTTTCTTCTTGGTAGTGAAGTAAGGTTCGAAAATTTTATCCGCGACGGCCCGTTCCATTCCCGGTCCGCTATCGCTGACACATAGTTTCACATAAGGACCAACGGCCAGATGTAGTCCGGCCACTTTTTCATCACCCTTGCCGATCTCAATATTTTTCAGCTCAACGGCCAGAATTCCACCCGTTTCACGCATTGCTTGATAAGCGTTGGTGCACAGGTTCATTAATACCTGGTGGATTTGGGTCGGATCGGCCAGGACGTTTCCCGTTTGGGCATCGATATTTTCCTTGATTTCAATGGTGGTCGGAATGGTGGAGCGCAACAGCTTAAGAGCCTCTTTGATCACGAGACTGATTTTTAGAGGTTTGAGTTCATGCTCGGTCTGGCGGCTGAAGGTCAATATCTGTTTGACCAGCTCTTTTGCTCGATAGGCGGCTTTGAGCACTTCAGACAGATTTTCCCTTGATTCGCTTCTTTCCGGCAGGGTCGACTGGACAATTTCCGTATAACCAAGGATCGGGGTCAAAATATTATTGAAATCATGGGCAATGCCGCCGGCCAAGGTGCCGATGGCTTCCATTTTCTGGGCCTGATTTAAGCGGTTCTCCAGCTTGACTCTGGAAACTTCTGTTTCTTTTTGTTCGGTGATATCAATGAATGTTTCCAGGATATAATCTTTTTCATTAAAGAGAATCCGGGTGGCTGTCTTTAAAATAGGGATTTCTCTGCCCGTGGAATCGACCAGAATTTTCTCCGATTTATCTATCGTTTTTTTCTCATCGTTGATTGGACAACAACCTTGCAGCATGGGGCAGATAAAAGAAAAACATTTCTTGCCAAGGATGTTTTCTCGCGAGGTGCCGATTAAATTGAGCGCCGCCTTATTCACATCGGCAATTTCGTAAGTTTTCGCATCAATCAGGAGGAGACCGACTTGCATTGAATCCTGGATGGATTTCAAATATTTTTCACTTTCATGCAATTTAAAATAGACTTCTTGTTTCTCCCTGATTTCCTCCTTAAGAGATTCGGTGCTTTCCCGGACCTTGCCGCGCAGCTGCATGTTGAAAAACAATAATAAGCCAAGGGCAAATGAACCGACGGCCAGGGATGGGACAATAATATAAAGCAGGTGATATTCTTGTTGCAACGGGGCGCGAATGGAAGTGATTGCCCTGATTTCGCCGATTTTCTCATTAAAGCCGCCTTGGCCGGGATACTTTTCCTGGAGTTCCAGCGGGGCATCTTCCCGTTTGCCGTGGCAGACCATGCAGCGTTTATCGTTTTGGAGAAACGGGATGGCGAAATAAAGATACTCTTTGCCGTCGATCTCAATTATTTCCCGATATTTTTTGAGTTCCCTGTTTTCGTTGAATCTTAATATCAGGCTTTTTTCCAACTCATCGGCTTTGTTGATAGGGTTTCGGGGATTGTTGGCGGCTAATTTGTAGTAAAGATCCGGGAACCCGGAATCGGCGAGTTCCTGATTATAATATTTGTGTTGGTTGCGCACGATAAACGATGAAGAGAAAAGTTCCGGGGCATAAAATTTTTCGGGGATTTTCCCCCGTTTTTTATAGTCGTACAGGGCCGGAAGCATGATGTTCTGCACATAATGGTGAATGCCTTTGTGAGACAGGAGCAGGTTCTGGATGTTTTTTTCTGCCTGACTGATCAGATATGATTGGGAGATGAAATAAAAAACGATGGATGCGAGCGCGGCGCTGGCAATACAGAGCATCAGATTTTTGAATAAAGGGAATGGTTTCATTGCGCCAGTAAATTTTCCCAAAACACGGTTATTATTATGGAAAAGAGGGCTGTCGATTAACGGTTTACCGCCTGTCAATTTTCATCGTCTTATAAACGGTTTAGTTAAATCAAGATTATTTTTGTCGATAGGGAGTTCCGGTGCCCGTAATAAGAATCCTGGTCGGGCCGGCAGGGACCACTAGATTTAAATCAATGTCTTTTGACTACTCGTTCCTGGTCGCAGTAGAAATCAACCAATTGATCAAAAAGATCGCTGCGACCCTGATATATCCGGTTATTGCTGTTCAATATCTGTTCTAAGGCCTCCTGGTAGTTGTCGATGCCGGTCATGCATTTATAGATATTCTTGCCGTTGCGATCCTGGTGCAGCAATACATCCATGTAACGATTGACATTTGCCCAATAGATGTGGTTGTTGCGGAAGCGGGAGTCCTTGTTCTTGGATTCTTCGATCTTTTGGTCCATTACCTTTTGCAGCTCCCGGTTGAACAAGTAGTCCATGATCCGGCCGGCGATGATTACCGGTCCCTGGGTTGAGGTGCCGATGTTTTTGTAGCCGCCGGTATTGGTGGTGACCGCCACGATCATCGTCATCATTTGATCGGGGTGGGCCTTGCGGTCACGGTATGGATTGAAGTGGCCGACAAACAGGGAAGTCTGGCCGTCGGTCGCGGTCCCGGTCTTGCCGGAAACCAGATTGTGGTGATATTTAAACTCGGTTTTCATCGCCGAGCCGGTTCCCCGGTTGCATACCTCGTATAAAGCACGCATGGTGTCATCGCGTTCATTTTTGGCGTCAAAAAGTAAGATCGGCTGGTTGTTTTCGTCAGAGATCCTTTCATAGATGACTTTATTGTTGACCAGAATGCGTTTGACCAGGCCCGGCTCAAGGTAGTTGCCGTCTAAAAAGGCGTTATAAAGACCAAGCCATTGCTGGACCGGCACGCTTGAGGCGCCGATACCGAACGGCCAGTTTTTGGCGTCTTCCTTGTTGTAATCCAGCTCAATCCGGTCCAGGCCGATCAGCATGGCGTTTCGTAAGACCCGGTTGGTATATAATCTGG
Source organism: Pseudomonadota bacterium (assembly GCA_018823175.1). GTDB lineage: Bacteria > Desulfobacterota > Desulfobulbia > Desulfobulbales > JAHJIY01 > JAHJIY01. The sequence continues at coordinate 22,378 of JAHJIY010000040.1, read as the reverse complement.
CGAAGATGGTATTGATGGACAGAATCTGGGCCTCAAGCAGGGTATATTCGCGGCCCAGATAACGGTTGTTGCCCCGGCCTTTTTCATCGTAAGGATAGGAGTTGCGGGGCAGCCAGATCTTGCCGCCGGCGCTTTCGGAATATTTGTATTCGATTGGTTTGTCGGCAAAGGTTGTTTGCAGATTTGCATTATTATTTACCATCGCGTAATAGGCGATTATCGGCTTGATCGTTGAGGAAGGGGCGATTTTGGCCTTTTTGTTCATCAGGTCGATGATCAGCGGGTTTTCGTGGCTGTGCTCTTTGTCGGTTGACTGCTGGTCGCTATCGCCTGATCCTTGCAGGAATTCCTTGCCGCCGATATAGGCCAGAATGTTGCCCTGCTGGTTGATGATCATCACCCCGATATTGATGTGACGGTTCAGGTACTCCATGAATCCGTCGAACGTGGAGTAGGGCGGGGTTATGCCTCGATCCTGATATTGCTGCAGGTCGCGGCGCCAGGTATTCTGGTTTCTTTTTTTCAGGATTTCCCGGTATGACGGGCTGTTGAGATAGGTGGTGATTATCTCTTTGGTCTTCTCGGCCAGGACCAGATCTACCTGGGTTTCGATGATGACATCGCCCCGTTCATCGAGAAGAAGCTGGGCCCCGGATACCTTTCTGCCGTCCACCAGGTAATTTTGGGCGCAGACCTCTTTGATCACGTTCCAGGAGGTCCATTCCTCCTCGCCATAAAGTGGTGATTTGAAATCGCGCAGACCAATTTTGCGGATTGATTCCTCATCCCCGAGAAGCCATTCCCGGTATTCCTTGGCGCTTATTATTTCTTGCCTTTTGAGATAGGCCAGGGCGGAGTTTATCTTGCTGATTGCGTTATCGGCATGCATCTGCATGGTTGAATCAAGCTGATCGATATTCTGGCCTTTGACGATGTGGTAAAAGGCTAATTGTCGATTATGGTTGGGGATGAATGAGGCAATGGTCAGGATTTGCTGGGTATTGAGTTCGGCCAGGTCCTTTTTGAAATAGTTGCGGGCCGCAGCGGGAAAACCATAAATGTTGCTGCCGACCGGTACCGTATTAATATAAAATTCCAGGTTGGCATCTTTGCCGAATTTAGTGACCAGCATGTAGGCAATGATTATTTCCTCGATTTTATTGGCCATCGTTCTATCGGTGTTGCCCAGTATCTTTTTGGCGTTTTGCATGATAATGGTGCTGGCCCCTCTCTTTCTGCCGCCAAGGGTGTCTTTGAGCGCCCCCAGCAGGTTGAACCAGCTGACGCCGCTGTGGATCATGAAATTATTCACCAGCCATGAGTTTTTCGGATGGGGCAGCAGGTAATGGTCCTCGCAGGCCAGAAGCGCTGTTTTGACCTGGTCCGAGATCTGCAGATTAACTCTTCTCTTGCCGTATGATTTGATGATCGAGCCGTTGGCATCGACGATGTTGGCGGAATGGGCATAGCTTTCCAGGCTTTCCGGCAGGCGTGACAAGCGGGCCGCATCATAGATCGAACGGGCGATGGCATGTTCGACAATATGCTGGGTCGGACCGGGAATATAGTTGATCACGAAAAGGATGATGGCGGCAATTAGGCCCCATTTAAAGGAGCGTGGTCCCCAGATGGTCAGCAGGAAAATGAACCGCCGGAAAGGATTGTCCCAGGGGAATACCATGATTTTGTCAGGGTTTGTTTCCAGTTCCTTGATGTAGTTGCCGTAACTCTTTTCCAGACTGCGACTCATTTTCAGTTTTTTGATGAGTTTTTTTTCATCGGGCTGATTGGTCAGATCTTGTTCGGAAAAGAGATATCGAAAGGCCTTGAAACGGATCGCCTGTTGCTGCGGGTTAAGAACCTCCTCTTCTTTGGCGTTCTTGGGCGGATCGTTATGATCCTTATGATCTTTTTTATGGTTGTTCTTTATTTCTTCCACTGGAGAATATTGCCTCGGATTGTGGATAGGCTTCAATCGATTGTAGAGGTTAAATAGTGATGGCGTAGTTTACAAAAATGTCCTACTTCTTGTATATCGAAATTTTTGCTCAGCCATCTCATTTCTTCTTGCGAAACCATCATATAGTGACTGAAGAAAAAGTGCTCAAGTTCAGTGTTTTGTTTGATATCATTATTTCACCTTAAATTATAGTAGCTGTCCGTGATTGGAACATCAAATTAAAAACATGCCGGCAAGATCTTATTCTTTTTGTTGCAAATAGTTTTATAACATCAGACAATTAAAGCTGAGTTGAGCCGCTCGTCGGCTCGTACGAAACTTATGCCCTTGCGGTATAAGTGTCGGATCTTAAATAAATACCGATAAGTTGAAGAGTTGGCTGTTTAGAGGTGGTAATTATCTGCTCCGTTGGTCGTGATAGGCGGCGGATAAGATTTAAGGCAGAGGGTTGGAATGGAATTTCATTGCGCCAATTGTGGATTTTCCCGCGATATCGGTTCCAGTCATGCCGGCAAGGACATCTTGTGCCCGGAATGCAGGAAAACGGTGCATCTTCCTTCAATCGACAGTTCCGTCATTTCCCCTGACCCTCCAATTAATTCTCCGGGTGCGGTCTTTTGTTGTAAAAGTTGCGGCTTTTTACGAAAAGCGCCGCTCAAATATCTCAATCGTTCTGCCAAATGTCCGGTCTGCAAAAGTCGGGGGCAAGTCCTTAGTCTGGCTGAGGTAGTCAGGGAACGGGAAGAGCAAAAAAACAGGGAAGGAAGTGTGAAGGCTTTGGGGCGGGTTGGATCCAAGGCCTTGCATCACACGGTTTCCTTCTGGCAGAAACCTGTAGTCTGGACCTCTATTGTTCTTTGTCTTGCCATAACTCTGGCCGGCTATTTTGGTCTGACCGGCCAGCTCAGTCTTTTTTCCTTAAAAAAACTTTCGGCCAATGTCCCGGTGGCCCAGGATCACCGGTACAAAAATGCCGATGTCCCGATCGGACGGGACCGCTTGCTTGAGGTGCAGGCCATTCTCAATACAACCAGGGACTTGAGTGGATATGATCTTAGCAGGATAAATTTTGCTACCCTGGATTTACGCGGCGTCAACTTAAAAGGAACTGATCTACGGGATTCTGACTTAAGTGAGTCTATTTTGCAGGGGGTGGACCTGCGTGGGGCGGACTTAAGCAACGCGAATCTGCAAAATAGTGCCATGTCTGAGGCAAAACTTTCTTCTGCTGTTTTTAAAAATGCCCAAATGGGAGGAGCTGATCTTTCTAACGCTGATTTGTCCGGCGCTGATTTGCAAGGGGCAATCATGACCCGGGTCAGCCTGCTTGATGCGGATCTGAGGGATGCCAAGCTTGCAGGAGCGGTTCTGGAGGAAACTGACTTTACCGGCTCGGATTGTCGCGGAGCTAATTTTTTAAAGGCGGTTTTTGTCAGGACTAATCTGAGCCGGGCTAATTTAAGTGAAGCGATAATCGATCATGTCAATCTGACGGCGGCAAATCTTTACAAGACAAATCTGGCCGGGGCCTCTATGCAAAACGCAGATCTTTCCGGAGTTGATCTGGTCAATACCAAACTTGAGAATTCAAACCTATCCGGCGCCAATCTCTACGGGGTTGATCTTTCCGGCGCCGATATCCGGATGGCCGACTTGACTGGGGCGGACCTGAGTAAATCTAAATTAACAAAAAGTTTTTTTATGCGGGCGGTTTTAAAGGGCGCCAATTTACATGATGTGGACCTTGGCCAGGGGAATTTGAAGTTTACTGATTTGCAGGATGCCGATCTTAGCGGCGCAAACCTCGAGAAGGCGGATCTGTCCGGTGCCAACCTGACTAATGCCAATTTGACCGGGGCTCGGATGAGCAAGTGTATTCTGGCCAAGGCAAACCTCAGTTCTGCCAACCTGACCAACGCTGTTTTATCCGATGCGGATCTCGGATCAAAGGCAGTCTTGATCAAAGCCAATCTGACTAATTGTGATCTGCGGCGGGCCGATTTGCGTGGCGCCGATTTGAGCAAGGCTAATCTGACTGGGGCGGACTTGAGTCAGGCCCGGTTAAATATGGCCCAGCTCGACCACGCCTATCTTAATCAGGCCAATTTGACCCAGGCGGTTTTGACCAACGCCAATATGAGTAACGCCGATTTGAAAGGTGCCAATCTTACGGGGATTAATCTGACTGCGGCCCACAATCTCAAACTTGAAAATTTACGGTCCGCTGTTTTGAGCGATGTGAAGATGACCAGGTTTGACCTGCGCAACGCCAATCTGATTAATGCGAACCTCGCCTATTCGGATTTGAGTTCCGTTGATCTGACCAACGCCGACTTGAGCAACGCCGATCTGACCAAGGCCAATTTGCATGACGCGGATCTGCGATGGGCGAATCTGACCAATGCCAAACTGCAGGGAGCTGATCTATCCGGGGCAAACCTCAATGATGCCGATTTGAACCGGGCCAATTTGTCGCAGGCGGTAATGGTGAAAACCAGCCTGGTTAATGTCCGCAATCTCGATAAGGCGATTAGTGTTCAAAGTTTTGCCGGAAATGATTCTTTAGAGAGCAAGGGCAAATATAAACTTGATGGCTTGGCCGGCCAGAAGACGGCGGTCGTGAATACTTCGGGATTGACGGCTCCGGATGAGACAAAAAAAATAAAGATCTGGAGTCTTGATGTCGAGAGCTATGGTCTGGTGAAGGAAGATTTTGAGAACATGGATGAACTTAGCCTGGCCTATGAAGGGCTCAGTGAAGTTGAAGTGAATCTTCTCAAGCACCAGATGTTTTCAAATGATGGCAACGGTGTTGTTTATCAGGCCGGGGCAAGCCTGGGGGTTCTCTATTCGGTTAATTTTATCCCGGGCAACGTGACCATTCCGATTGAGATTAAATGGGTCTCGCCGGATAAAAAGATAATCAACTCCCGATTGAAATCGGTCAACTATTGCCAGCGACAGGTTGATGCCTTTCAGCTCCCAGCAAAAGATCAGGGCGTAAAAGGGACATGGGAAGTACAGTTTTTTTATCAGGGTAAAAATATAGGCGAGCAGAGAATAAACGTCTTGAAAAAAACGGTGCGGCAGGTTGCGGTTAATCAACAATCCGACAAGATGTCTTTTTCTACTTCCCGGGGATTGTCTGATAGTAAAAAAAGGAGTGTCCGATAACCTGCATTTTTTACAGGTGTTATGATGGTAAGTTGCTAAATATTAGCTGGAAATAAGAAAAGCCAAAGAACAATTTGCATACTGTTCTTTGGCTTTTTTGGTTTAATCAGATTTTGGCTGAACTTACATTTCTTCCGATAAGGCCATGACCATGGCACCTTTTGCCGTGGTGTCCAACGGCTCCTTGGCAACCCTTACCTCAGAGATCTCGATCGGCAGTCTTACCTTGCGCAGTCCCTTGCCGAATCTTTCGCGGAAACCTTCGGGCAGGACGGTGCCGCCGCTTAAGACAATGGGAATCGGTTTGGCAATTTTTGGCACCTTCTCGGAAGAACGCAGTACATCCTGCAGGCTATGGAGCATAGTGTCGATCAGGTCGTCGTAATAGATGTGCAGCGCTGTCTCCACCCGGTTTTTAGGTGCTCTGCCCAGGTCAAGGGATTCCTCTTTGATGACCTTGATTTTGGTGGCTGATTCTCCTACCGACAGCCCGACCATCGAATCGATATAATCCCCGCCTTTCTGGATGCTGTAGGTAATGACCGGGACAGAGAGGTATGAGAGGCAAACGTTGCACATGCCGCCGCCCATACTGATCCCGATGCCGGTAAAGTTATCATTGGCAAGTTCCGACATGACGGTAGCCAGTCCTTCATTGATCGGGATTGGTTTATAGCCGAGTTCCTCAAGGTACATTTTGATAATTGACTCGTGGTAGATCACGGAATGCATGCCGCCCAGCGGTTCGCCCGGCATGCTGAAACAAATGGTGTCAACGCCATTGGCCTTGGTAGATTTTTTGATCAGGGTTTTGATGATCGCCTGAATGACCGTGACCCCTTCGTCCTCTCTGGCGGAGAGCAGTCCCTGTTCCATGGTGCGTCGGGTGTTGGTATTGAACATGTTGGCGAAGTTGTCGGCGGAGTAACCCAGAATATAGAACAGGTTGTCTTTTTCAAAAAATGTTACGTCATTTTCCTGTAATATTTTTTTGGTGAATTTCGAGTTCGGGATAGTGAAAAAGGCGTTAAGCTGTTTCACTGTCGCAATGTTTTTTCCTCTATTCTGGGCCATGACAATATGACTGGTGCCGATATCAAGTCCGACAGGCCCTCTGGGACGTTCTGCATCTTCGCCAACTTCCTTTTCTCTGGAAACCACTTTTTTTTGAGATGCCTCAATTGCGTTGTTTACATTGCCCATTTCGTTGGTCATATTTTCCCTCCCTTTGGTTTTTAGTCAAGAATCAAACTTCACTAAACGGTTAATTTACTTCCTTTAGTTGTGTGGATGCAATAGATCTTTATGCAACGCATGGTGAAAAATGTTATAGCCGAGTTGAGCAGCTTGTCTGCTCGGACGAGACTTATGCCCTTGTGGTATATTATTTCTAGTCATATGTGAACAGGCGTGATTCCCTGTATTTTTAAGTGATATAGAGTGTTTATCGTGATTCTGCCTCAAACCTTTAATAAATCGTCTCAAATCTGAACAGAATGGTCAAACAAATAAATTACCCTGCGATTTTACCGATAACGGCGCAAAAGGATCTGATCATAAAAACGATCAGGGAGAACCAGGTGCTGATTGTGGTCGGTGACACCGGATCGGGGAAAAGTACCCAGTTGGGCAAGATGTGTCTGGAAGCGGGGCGCGGTCGGAAGCGCATGATCGGCTGCACTCAGCCCCGGAGAATTGCCGCGACCTCGGTGGCGGCCCGGGTCGCCGAGGAGATGGGCGCTGAAGGTCCGGCTCTGGTTGGCTATAAGGTCCGGTTCAATGATCATACCTCGAAGTCGACCCGGATCAAGTTTATGACCGATGGTATTCTGTTGGCCGAGACCAGACGTGATCGGGATTTGCTGGCTTACGATACGATCATTGTCGATGAGGCCCATGAGCGAAGTCTTAATATTGATTTTTTACTGGGCATCCTGCATGGTCTTTTGGCACGGCGTCATGACTTGAAGCTGATTGTCACCTCGGCGACGATTGATACCGACAAGTTCTCTGCCGCCTTTAAGGGCGCGCCGGTGATCAAGGTGTCGGGTCGGACTTTTCCGGTGGAGGTTCGTTATCGTCCGCCTGAAGTTGAGACCGAAGGGTTGGATGACTCGACCTATGTTGAACATGCCGTCCAAACGGTGCTTGAGTTACGGGCGGAGGATTCTCATGGCGATATGCTTGTTTTCATGCCAACCGAGCGTGATATCCGGGAAATGGTTGAGTTGTTGAGCAAGGCGGTCAACAACGGGGCCGGCGGCGTCAAAGGCCGCGCGACGCGGGAGGCCGTTATCCTGCCCCTGTTTGGTCGATTGTCGGCCCGGGACCAGAACAGGATTTTCCGGCCGGTAAACGGGCAGAAAATAGTAGTCGCCACCAATGTGGCGGAAACTTCGGTCACTGTACCCGGCATTAGATATGTGATCGATACCGGTCGGGCCAGAATCCCTTCTTATAATCCGCGGGCCCGGACCAGCAAGATGCCGGTCAGTCCGATTTCCCGGGCCAGCGCCGACCAGCGTCATGGCCGTTGTGGCCGGGTGGGGCCGGGGATCTGTGTGCGGCTCTATTCCGAAGAGGATTATCTGGGGCGTCAGGAATTCACCCGGCCGGAGATTCAGCGGTCAAATCTGGCCGATGTAATTCTGCGGATGATTCATCTGAAATTGGTTGATCCGGTTTCATTTCCGTTTATTGATCCGCCTGCCGCGCGCGCGATTACCGATGGCTACAATCTTCTGCTTGAACTCGATGCCATCTTTATTCCAGGTGGCGATCGGACTGCCGCCCGCTTGACTAAACATGGTCAACTGATGGCCCATTTACCTCTGGATCCGAGGATCTCCCGGATGATTATCGAGGCACGGAACTGGGGGTCCCTCAGCGAGATAACCATCATCGCCGCCGCCTTAAGTATTGCTGATCCCCGGATCCGTCCGGCTGATCGGCAGAAAGAGGCGGATGCGGCTCATGCGATTTTTATTGATCAGCAATCTGATTTCATCTCATTTTTAAATATCTGGCGGCAGTGTGAAAAATTACCGAGCACCGCTAAATTAAGCAAATTCTGTCGCAAGAACTTTCTGGCTTTTCAACGGATCCGCGAGTGGCGGGATATTCATGAGCAGATCAGTCTGATTCTGGCCGAAGAACATGGTTTCACCTTTAATTCCGAACCGGCTGGCTATGAGGCGATTCATCGGCCTATCCTGAGCGGGAATCTGCGCAACATCGGTTTGAGGAAAAGTAAAAACGTATATCAGGGCGGGCAGGGCAAGGAATTGATGGTCTTTCCCGGCTCCGGCCTGTTTAATCGGGCCGGGAAATGGATTATGGCCGCAGAACTGGTCGAGACTTCCCGGCTTTACGCGCGCTGTCTGGCCGTAATAAAACCGGAGTGGATCGAACCGCTGGCCGGATCGCTCTGCCGATATTCCTACCATGAGCCGCACTGGGAAAAGAAAAGAGGGCAGGTGGTTGCCTTTCGGAATACAACCCTGTTCGGATTGCTGATCGAGGCCAAACGGAGGATAAATTTCGGTCTGATCAACCCTGATGAGGCCAGGGAAATTTTTATTCAGACCGGCTTGATTGAGGGTGAGCTGCTTGGTGATTACCGATTCATGGCCCACAACCAGAGATTACTGGAGCGTCTGCAGGGGATGGAAGACAGGGTCCGGCAACGTGATATCATGGTGGATGACCATACCTTGTTTACCTTTTATGATGAGCGGCTGGGACCGGACATTTTTGACCGGGCTGGATTAAACCGGTTTCTAAAAAACAGGGCCGCAGCGGAATCTTTGATGATGGCGGAGTCGGATCTTCTTCTGCAAAGTCCGGAACCGCAACTTCTGGCTGATTTCCCGGAGCAGATAGAGGTAGACGGTCTTTCTTTTAAGCTGAGCTACAAGTTTGAACCGGGGGCGGTGGATGATGGCATCAGTGTTATGGTCCCGGTTGAACTAGTTTCCGAGATAAAGCCGGAATTATTTGAGTGGCTGGTTCCCGGGTTGTTACCGGAAAAAGTGGTGCTGATGCTCAAAGGTCTGCCCAAGATGATCCGCCGCCAGCTGGTGCCAATTCCGCAAACCAGCGAACAACTGTTGCGGGTGTTGGTGCCGGGCCGGGGTCGATTTCTTGCCGCATTGCAGGAGGCAGTTTTTAAGGAGAATGGGGTGCGGATTGAGTATGGTCAATGGCCGAAAGATAATCTGCCGCCCCATTTAATTGTCCGCTTCTGCTTGATCGACCGGCAGGGCAAGGTTCTGAAAGCCAGCCGTGATTTCAGGGAGCTGGCGGGGAGGGTGACGGCTGAAGTCCCTTCGGCCAGACAGTTTTTGAGTCTCAAGGATAAATGGGAGAAGGAAGGGCTTTCTGATTGGGCTTTTGAGGGTCTGCCGGATCGAATTCCGGTCAAGGATGAGGGGCATGAACTGAGCGGTTTCGCCTACCCAGGCCTTGCTGACGAAGGCGATAATGGGCTGGCCTTACGGTTGTATGTCAGTGAGGAGGAAAGACGCCGCGCAACCAGGAAAGGATTGTTGCTGCTTTATAGTCCATACTTCAACAAGTTTAAGGGGCTGAAAAAGGATTTCAGTCTGGGCAGCGATTATTGGGCTTTATATGAAGGGCTGGCCGGGCAGAAGGAAATTAATTCAGCTCTTCTTAATTATATCCTGGAAGAAATCTTTGACGCCAGGCTTGGAGTGCTTCCGGACCGGCAATCATTTGAAACTAAAATATCCGAAGTCAAGAAGGCGGGTATTTTTGCGCTGGGCCGCAAGATAATGGACCAGGTGGTTGAATTGCTCAAGGAGCGGCGGGCGACTCTCGATCTGATCGGTAGATTTGCGGCGATGGCCGATACCGGCAAGGAAAATTCCGGCAGGTTTGAAGAGTACCGCCAGCAGGTCAAAGAGATGGTGCCGGTTGATTTTCTGCAGGTGTTTGACCGGCGGCGGATGGCCCTGGTGCCTCGTTACCTGAAGGCCCTGCAGATCAGGGTTGAGCGGGCCCATGTTTCGCCGGCCCGGGACCTGGCCAGGGCCGAGGCCGTTGCCCCCTATATCGAAAAACTTCATTCCGTTAATAAAAACGAACTTCTTTCTCTTGACGGTCAGAGGTTGTTGACCGAGTTTCAGGAGATGGTGGAAGAGTTTAAGATTTCAATTTTTGCTCAGGAGATCAAGACTGCCTTCCCGGTTTCCGCCAAGCGTCTGGACAAGAAGTGGCAGGAGTTCCAATATTGCTAGTTAGTGCCTGTCCATAAATGGTCTTTTTCTCCGATCGAAGTCTCACTGCGCTCGCTTATCTACATCGTCGCGTCGTTCTTTGAAAGTGCTCACGGACACCAGTCCGCTGCGCTTTTCAAAATCATAGCTCCTCGTTCTCGAATAAAAATACTCATTTCTGAACAGACACTAGTTGACGCGATGTCCTGATTATCCTTACTATGAAATTATGAACTCCGGAAAAATAAGCAGGCCCTTTTTAATCCTTCCGAAGCAGACCCGCTAATCATGTCGTTCTACGCAAATTTAACTGATGCCGATATTGTCCTGGAACTCTTTGAGGGTATTGAAGGCGGGATTGTCGTCATGGATAAAGACTATGTCGTGCGGATGATCAACAAGGCGGCCCGGAACCTGATCGGCAAATCCCCAAACTGTCTGTCTGGCCACATAACCTGTTATGATCTGTTTTATGACCGAAAAGAGGTCTGTGATGAATGTCCGGTTTGTGACGGAATTGTCCTTGGTAAACATAAATCGCTCATTGTCAAACGGGACGGAGAAGGTGATCTTTTCGTCAAAGTTTTTTTCTCGGAATGGGCCGACCATCTGGTCCTTACCCTGCATGATGTGACCCATGAAGTAAGATTATTGCGTGAGCTTGATCTTGGCCGTCGCGAGCTGCAGGCCAAGAATGTTCTGGTCGAACGGCGGCAGCGCGAAACTCTGAAAGAAAGAGAATATATCGAGCAATTATGGAACAGTCTGCCTGATGCCCTGATTACCATTGATGGCTGGTTTTCTATCGAGAAAAGAAATACGGTGGCCCAGGAGATCATGCCGGTCATCTCGGCGACCAAATGTTATGAACTGCTTGGTGAAAATGAGATCTGTAAAGGGTGCCCGGTAGAGGCGGGACTGATCGGGGATGAGTCGTTCAAGAAAAGTCATAAGGTGGATGAACGTTATTTTACCGAGATTATTTCCCGCTCACCCCCGCCCGGCAAGGGGGGAATGTTGATTTTCCGGGACGCTACCCGCCAGATTCAACTTATTGAAAGAATCAGGGAACAGCAGGAGGCGATCAGCCGTAAAAATGAAATTCTGGCCAGTCTGGTCTCCTTAAGCGCTAAAATGCATAATGAGTCTGAAACCGAGCTGGTGCTTGAGTTTTTTCTGGACCTTTTTCAGTCGGTCATCCGGACCAGGTCCTTGGCTTTTATTGTTAACGATATCAGGCCCGGCAATATCTGGCTCACCGGACAGCGGGAGGTTAGCGAAGAGCAGATGGTTGTTCTTGCTCGGGCTTATCTGTCCAGGGAGATTCAGAGCCAGCGGTCTGAAGTAGTCAGTAAGGATTCAGTCCCTTTTGTCGATACCATTCAGATTTCCTTGCGCGGCGGTAATGGTCAGCAGGTGGGAATTGTTGTGCTGGAAGGGAAATACGAAGAAATTGACTCTGAACTGCTCAGGTTGTTTACCGAACCATTGGGCGCTTATATCCATAACCAGTTGTTGATGAGAAAACTTGAAGAGAAGGCCAGTACCGATCCGATGACCGGCCTTTATAATCGGGGTTATCTGGAGCAGGCCTTGTTGGAAGAGCGGCAGAAACTTGCCCGGTTAGATATCCACCATGCGGTGGTGGTGGCGGATGTCAATCGTCTGAAAAAAGCCAATGATGAATATGGCCATGAGGCGGGCGACAATCTGATCCTCACCGTCAGCCGACTTTTTAAGGAAGCGGCCCGGCTGACGGATATCGTCGCGCGGACCGGTGGTGATGAATTCATTATCTTATTAACTGATTGTACCGATCATAATGCCGGTGAATTTATCAACCGACTCAATCAGCAGGTTTTTAAAGATGTTTTCATTGAAGTTGGTGACGGGGAACAGTTCCCGGTGCTGGTCAGTCTCGGCAAGGCGGGAAGCGACAAGTTTGATCCTTCTGAGATGATAAAGGAAGCCGATCGTCTGATGTATGAGGCAAAAGAAGATTATTATAAAAGCCAGGAGCGTTACCGGTGAGCCAGACTTTTAAGTCCAATTAATTATTCCTCAAAACTTAGTTGCGTTGATTTCGCCATAACTTTAGATTAATCTTGTATATATTGATCTTGATTTTACCCGGAGATTTTTTCCGGGGTTATTATTTAAGCGTTTGCGCATACGGGTAGGGTTCTTATGGCAACTTCCGGTTCTGAAATGGAAAAAAATCTCGCTTCATTGGTAGAGCTTACCGACTCTATCCTGAAAGGAGATTTTGCCCGGCAAGGTCAGATCGAAATTGACTCTGAGAGTCTGATTTCCAATCTGGCGAGCAAGATAAACGCCATGGTGGTCAACTTGCGGAATGTTGAGGCCCCGTTATCCAAAGCCGGGAATGCGGCGCCTGTTCTGGTTAATAGCGCAAATGACGTGGTCGGTTTGATGAGCCAGTCCACCGAGGTGGTGCTTAACAAGTCTGACAAGCTTCTGGACTTGGCCGACCGGCTGAATGGTATTCTTGATCAAGCGGCAGGGACCTGTCCTGAATTTGCTGATGCGGCCCGGGACATTATAATCTCCCTGAAAGCCGCATCTTTTGATATCATCGCTTCCCAGTCATACCAGGATGTGGGTCGACAGAAAATGGAGGCCATGGTCAGGGACCTTAATCAGACCAGAGACTGGCTGATCGATGCCTTGATCGTCTTGAATATTCGACGTAATGGAACAGATGAGAACATCCGACAGAAAACAAAAATCCTGGCGCAGGTCAAGAATGATGCAAACAGCCAGGATCTAAAGCAGGATCTGGTCGATGATTTATTAGCCGAGTTCGGATTTTAACCAGTTTATCACCTAATGGTATTTATGGTGACCCCCGATTAGCTTTTAGCTGAAAGAATTGTGAAATAAACAGTTTGGGCTGATCGCCAATTGCTTTGTCCTTAAATCAAACCTCTTACCCGAAAAGAAGTTTCGCTTCAGAATCCCTGACGTAAATCGGTTCAACCAAGGCCGGGTCGGTGAAATCCTGCTTCTGCCATATTTTGACCGCCAGCATGCCGATGGCCGCCGCCCGTGGGAAGTAAAGTGATAACGGCGCAAAAATCGCTTTCTCGCCTAATACTTCTGTGAAAATATCGCGATAGGGGATGATGCCGTCGCCGACAAAGATGGTCGGTTGGTCGATTCGTTCCGCCAGCGCAAGCGGTTTCAGCGCCAGATAATTACCGGTTCGGATATTGTCGCCATTGGCGGCACAACGATAGAGAGCGGTGTAAACTTCCTGTTTCCGGGCATCAAGGATCGGGCAGATCTGGTGTTTGGGAAAAGTGAACTGACTGGCCAGGCCATCGAGAGTGGGGACTCCCAGCAAGGGTTTGCCGGTTGCCATGGCCAACCCTTTGGCGGTACTCAGGCCGATTCGAAGGCCGGTGAAACTGCCCGGTCCCAGGCTGACTGCCAGCCCGTCAATTTCCGACCACTGATAACCGGTGTTGCTGACCAGTTGTTCGATTTCGATTAAAATACGCCGGGAGTGAGTCGTTCGGGAAACGAGGGTGTTTTCGGCCAGACAACGACTGCCTGATACAATGGCAACGCTTCCCCCGATGCCGGAGGTTTCGATCGCCAAAATAACCGGACGGCTGTCTGTAATTGACTTTTCACTCATTGTTTAAACTTTTGGCCCTGTGGGTGAAACATCCGGTTTGCCCGTTCATCCCATGGAATGTCCCCGCAAGATGGTTCCAGACCTTGGAGTGTCTCCGGGTTTTTGGCTTCTGGCTAAATTATCCTTTGAAAAGGCGGGCGATATCGTTGTAGAAAACAAACGCCATTAAAGTGGCCAAGACGATAATTCCTGCCTGTTGGCAAATCTCTTGGAATCGTCTGCTTACCGGCTTGCGCAAAATGGCTTCCAATGAAAAGAAAAACAAATGACCGCCATCCAGAACCGGGATCGGAAACAGGTTGAGAATGCCGAGGTTCACACTGATCAGCCCAATGAAATAGAACAGATTAATCCAACCGGCGGCCATCTGTTTGCCGGCCAGTTGCGCGATCAGGATCGGGCCGCCCAGTTCTGAAGCCGGGATGACGCTCTGGACCATTTTTACAATACCCATAATGGTCAGGTAGATAAAGGTCCAGGTCTGGGAGAAACCGGCCATCAGGGCGGTGCCGATCGAGACCGGTTTATACTTGATTTCATCGGTTCTGGTTATGCCGATAATGTAGCGCTCTCCGGTTTCTTCCCCGAATATGTTGCGGGTGGGTTGGATGGTCGGTTGCCCTGAAAGTTCAAGGATTTCTTCTCCGCGTTTGATTGACAAAGTGATGACATTGCCGTTGCCGGCGGAGATTTGGTCAGAAACATCTTCCCATGTCTTGGTTTCCTGGCCGTTGATCGCCAGAATTATATCGCCGATTTTGATGCCAGCCGTTTCAGCAGCCGATCCGTTCGCCACTTGGCCGACCTGGGTGGTGTCGACTGATTCAGGCAGACCGCTGATCGCAAAAATGGCAAAGAACAGGAATACCGCAAAAAGCAGATTGAAAATCGGACCGGCCGCAACAATCAGGAACCTCTGCCAGACGGCTTTGCCGGCAAAGGAACGGGTCTGCTCTTCGGGGGCGATTTCATCGGTTGGTTGCTCGCCGAGCATTTTGACATAACCGCCTAAAGGAAAGGCGCTGATCAGATAACGGGTTTCACCGTAATCCTTGCCGATTAGTTCTGGTCCGAAACCGAGGGAAAATTTTATAACTCTTACCCCGAATAGTTTGGCGAAAATAAAATGTCCCAGTTCATGGACAAAGATCAGTAAGCCAAGGACGATGAGAAAAGATATGATGGAGTTCATCATGGATTGGTTGTCTCCATTAAATGTTGGTTGATATCAGGCATGAGTGCCTTCCTGGCCGGTCTTTTGCTGGTACTTGATGTGCAGAGATTCCACTATGGACTCGGCTTGTACTCTGGCCGCCAGATCGGCGCTGATGATGGCTTCCAGGTTGGATGATTTAACCTGCTCGATGCGGGTAACGGTTTCGGAAACGACCAGGGCGATTTCCGGAAAACGGATTTTTGAGTTTAAAAAAGCTTCGACTGCTATTTCATTGGCCCCGTTCAATACCGCCGGCAGGGTGCCGCCTTTTTTGCATACCTGATAGGCAAGTTTCAGGGCCGGGAACCGGTTGAAGTCGGGCCGGTGAAATTCCAGATTTTTTCTTTGGGGCAGATTCAGGCGATCAAGGCCAAGTCGTAGTCTTTCCGGATAGGAGAGGGCATAGGCGATCGGAATCCTCATGTCGGGAATGCCCATTTGGGAAATGACCGAACCGTCGATGAATTCGACCATCGAATGGACGATGCTTTGCGGGTGGATAAGCACCTCGATGTCTTCTATTTCCATGTCGAAAAGCCACTTGGCCTCAATTACCTCAAGACCTTTGTTCATCAGGGTGGCGGAGTCAATTGAGATTTTATTGCCCATGTCCCAATTGGGGTGGTTCAGGGCCTGGCTCGGCGTTACTCCCCAAAGTTCTTTTTCGCTTAAATTAATAAACGGTCCACCTGAAGCGGTGAGGATTAGTCGGTTGACCTCCTCACGGCGACCGGCCGCCAGGGCCTGGGCAATGGCGTTATGCTCACTGTCGACCGGCAGCATCCGGACCTTGTAGTCCTTGACCGCCTGCATGACTAGAGCACCGGCCATGACCAGGGTTTCCTTGTTGGCCAGGGCGATATCCTTGCCGGCCTTAATTGCGGCCAGGGTTGGCAGCAGACCGGCGGCGCCGACGATGGCGGAAACGACCATCTCCGCCTTGGGCACTGTCGCAACTTTTTTGGTTCCTTCCTGGCCGGTGACTATTTTGTCTCCCCAACCGGCGGGCAGGCTCTGGATCAGATCTCCGGCCAGAGTTTCATCGGCAATCGAGACAACTTCAGGATTGAATGATTCAATCTGGTTGCGCAGCAGCTCAATGTTGCGGCCGGCCGCCAGCCCTACGATCTGAAAACGTCCGGGAAACTGCCGGACTACTTCCAGAACATTTTTGCCGATGGAGCCGGTTGAACCGAGAAGTGAGATGTTTTTTGCCGCCATCCTAATCATCTCTTACGGTGAAGGGGGAAGAAAACCGAAATGGAGTAGATAAAACAGGATTGGAATGGTTAAGAGGACCGAGTCCAGCCGGTCCAGTATTCCGCCGTGTCCAGGCAGGGATTTGCCCGAATCCTTGACTCCCATGCTTCTTTTGATGATTGATACGGTCAGATCGCCGATGACGCCGACACAGAAGATAATTATGGTCAGGGGGATCATCCTGGTCATGGGAAGTTGATCAAAAACCGTCATGGAAAAAGCGACAGATACTGAAACGGTAAAGATCATCCCCCCCAGGAAACCTTCTCTGGTTTTGCCGGGGCTGATCGAGGGACATAGTTTTGTCTTGCCCATCAATTTGCCGGTATAATATGCCCCGGTATCCGAGGCCGCGATCATCAGGGTTATCCAGATCAGCCAGTTTACGCCAAGAGGTTTAGCCATGATCATCGCAAAGTGGGATCCGCAGAAGCCGACATAAAAGACGCCGAAACCTAAGCTGAGCATCAAATCAAGCCCTGCGTCGTTTGAATTGTCGCGGCACAAGGCGGGAAAGCGGTTGAGAGTGTAGAAGATTAAAAGTAACAGAGATACAAAAAGTGAAGCGGCAACAATCTCCGGATCTCCTTTATATGAGACAATCAGCGGGAGTAAGGCCAGCATGGTCCCGGCCAGACGGTCTTTTTTTTCATGGTGTCGCAATACCATGTTGTAGAACTCGTTGATCATGACTCCGCCCAGTGCCAGGCAGGTAAGCCATAATAGCCAGAAATTGTCCAGTAGAAGGATCACGACCCAGATGATGAGAAAAGCAAAACCGGTGAGAATTCGTTTGTAATTCATTTATGTTGTTCCGGGGCTATGTGATAAAAAGGAACTTTCCTTTATCGTTTTGTGGCTTGCGCTTGTTCGCCGGTTTTGCCGAAGCGCCTTTGACGCTGCTGGAAATCGGCAATCGATTTGAGAAAGTTTTCTTTCCTGAAATCGGGCCACAGCGTTTCGGTCACATCTATTTCCGAATAAGAGATCTGCCACAAAAGAAAATTGCTCAACCGGAATTCGCCGCCGGTTCTGATCAAAAGATCCGGGTCCGGCAGGCCCCTGGTATAAAGATGGGCTGAAATTAACTCCTCATCTATCTGTCGGTAGTCAAGGCCATCTTCCACGCATTTCCGGGCCAGTTCCTGCACCGCCATGATCATTTCACTGCGGCTGCCGTAGCTTAAGGCCAGGTTGAGAATGAGACCTTTGTTGCCGGAAGTCTGTTCAATCACCTTTTCAAGAACCTGGCGGACTTCCGGGGGTATTTTATCTTTTTGGCCGAGGCAGCGCAAGGAAACATCATTTTTTATCAGGTTGGCTAACTCGCTCTGCAGGTAGTTTTTGAGCAGACCCATCAGGGCTTGTACTTCAATTGGCGGGCGTTTCCAGTTCTCGGTGGAAAAGGCGTAAAGGGTCAAGACCTTTACCCCTAATTCCCCTGAAACTTGAACAATTTCCTGGACGGATTCAACCCCGGATCGGTGGCCCATAATCCTTGGTTTACCGCGTTGCTGGGCCCATCTGCCGTTACCATCCATGATTATGGCAATATGGGCTGGAATATTATCCGGATTCAGTTTGACTGATTCAGCCATTTAGACCCTTTGCGTGAAATAACTTCTAGAAAAGTTGGCTGTCATTGGTAACTCCAATGACTCTATAACGGTTTTGGCCGGGCCAAAGGATGCATAATCGTAGCTGAAGGTTTGAAAGTTAAGGAAATGATCTGCGCATCGGCTGATCAAACCTCCATGACCTCTTTTTCTTTTTCAGCCATGATCCGGTCAATTATTTTTATGAAATTGTCGGTAATTTTCTGTGACTCATCCTGCAGCTTGAACATATCGTCTTCCGAAATTTCTTTGTCGGTTTTCTGTTTTTTTAATATGTCGTTGGCTTCCCGACGTGAACTACGAATGGCAACCCGATATTCCTCTGAAATTTTCTTGACCTGTTTTACCAGATCTTTACGACGTTCTTCGGTTAACTGGGGGATAGAGATGCGGATTAATTTTCCGTCATTGGCCGGCGTAAGTCCCAGATCTGATTTGAGGATGGCTTTTTCAATTGCTTTGAGTAGTTGCGTGTCCCAGGCCTGGACGACGATCATTCTGCTTTCGGGAATGGTGATAGTCGCAACCTGATTGAGCGGCATTGGGGCGCCGCCGTAGGCCACAACCCTGAGTCCGTCAAGAATTGAAATAGAGGCACGACCGGTCCGGACTCTGGAAAGTTCTTTCCGATATGATTCCGTGCTGTCTTCCATTTTTTCAGTCATTGACTCGATAACTTCACTCATGATCTTCCCCTTGTATAAGTGTACCGATATTTTCGCCGGAAATAGCCTTGTAGATATTGCCGGGAGTATTCATGTTGAAAACTGCGATGGGCTTGTTGTTGTCACGAGCCAGGGAGATTGCGGCGGAATCCATAACCCTTAATCTTTTGCGCAGGACAGTGGTATAGGTCAGGGTGTCAAATTTTATTGCGTCGCTATGTTGCAGCGGATCTTTGTCGTAAACGCCATCGACCCGGGTGGCCTTGCAGATCACATCGGCGTTTATTTCCAGGCCCCGCAGGACCGCAGCGGTATCCGTGGTAAAATATGGATTGCCGGTTCCTGCTCCGAAAATTACGACCCGCCCTTTTCCCAGATGGTGCATCGCGCGCTGCCGGGAATATGGTTCACAAACGGTCGGCATCGGGATGGCTGAGAGGACACAGGAGGAAACGCCGTTGCGTTCCAGAGCGTCTTTCATCGCAAGGGCGTTGATTAAAGTGGCCAGCATTCCCATATTGTCGGCGGCCGTACGTTCCATCCCGGCGGCGGAGCCTGAAACTCCGCGAAAGATATTGCCGGCTCCGATTACCAGGGCGGTCTGGATCCCGAGATCCTGAAGACCTTTCAGCTCGACGGCGACATAAGTGAGTACCTCAGGGCTGATCCCGAAAGCGGCGTCTCCCATCAGGGCCTCGCCGCTCAGTTTCAATAGTACCCTTTTAAATTTGCCTTTGCGCACTTATTGGTCCTTTGTCGTTGATAATCCGGCAAAGCATGGTTCTTCTCAGAATCATCTCCGGCTTCTGTTCTGGGGTTCCTCTAAAGCTCAAAACCTGTGGGGCACTATCGAAATTGACGATATCTGTGTTTTTATGATGTTGTCAATTTGTCCTGGTCCAGAATAAACGTCACCCCGTCCTTTTGGGTACGGGGTGACGAAAAATAGATTCTTTACGCACCAACCTGCATGATTACGAATTTTTTTACGGAAATGTTTTCTCCGATTTTGCCAATCAGTTCGTTCAGCAGGTCCTGGATGGTGAGGTCCGGGTTTTTCACGAATTTTTGCTCCATCAGACAGACATCAGAGTAGAACTTGTCCAGTTTACCGGCCACCATTTTGTCGGCAATGTTCGCCGGTTTGCCGGAGTCAAGGGCCTGTTGTTTGAAGATGGCTTTTTCCCGTTCCACCAGTTCTTCGGAAATTTCTTCCCGCGTAATGGCCAGCGGATTGGAAGCCGCGATATGCATGGCGACATCTTTGGCAAAGATCAGGAAAGCATCACTTTTTGCGACAAAATCTGTTTCGCAGCCAATCTCAACCATGACCCCGAGTTTACCGCCGTGAATGTAGGGTTGAATAATCCCTTCACTGGTTGTCCGACCCGCTCTTTTCTGGGCTACGGCCATGCCTTTCTGCCGCAGGAGGTCAATGGCTTTTTCCATGTCGCCACCGGTTTCGGTTAATGCTTTCTTGCAATCCATCATGCCGGCGTTGGTTTTGTCGCGCAGCTCTTTTACCATCTGACTTGTTATATTCACTGCATTACTCCTAAATAGCTAGCAACTTAATGCTGATTTGTTTTTATCTGTTCCCAAATATTATTGCCGGTCAGGTTCGCGATCAGTTAATCACCGACCTGTCGGAAGGCATAACTCCATTTGGGGAGTTATGCCTTCCGGGGGAGTTAATATATTTTATGCTTCAGTCTCATCAATTTCAGGGGCATCGGCCTCAACCTTGGCTGATTTTTCCGCTTTCTTGTCGGTGTTGGCGGCAGCCATCTTTTTAGCAAGATCCTTGTCGGTTTCTTCCTGGACTATCTCCTGACGCTGGCCTTTACCGGTAATGATTGCGTCGGCTATTTTTGAAGTGATCAGTTTGATTGATCTGATCGAGTCGTCGTTGCCCGGGATCGGAAAATTCAGTCCGTCGGGGTCGCAGTTCGTGTCTGCCATGGCGATGACCGGAATTCCCAGACGATTTGCCTCATCAACCGCGATTTTTTCTCTTTTTGGATCAACCACAAAGATAGCGGCGGGCAGGCCTTTCATCTCTTTGATCCCGCCCAGGTTGCGCTCAAGTTTGACCAGCTCTTTTTCCATCATCATCGCTTCTTTCTTTTTGTACTGATTGATGGTGCCGTCTTCTTTCATCGCGGAGATGCTTTTCATCCGGTCAACGCTTTTCTTGATGGTCTGGAAGTTGGTCATCATACCGCCCAGCCAACGATGGTTGGCAAAGTACATGCCGCAACGTTCGGCTTCTTCTTTGATGATATCCTGGGCCTGGCGTTTGGTGCCGACAAAAAGAACGGTGCCGCCTTTGGCCACGGCCTTGACCATAAAGTCGTAAGCCTTGTTGTACAGGGGCAGGGTCTTGTCAAGGTTGATGATGTAAATTTTGCTGCGGGCCCCGAAAATATATGGTTTCATTTTTGGGTTCCAGCGGTGGGTCTGGTGACCGAAATGCAGCCCGGCCTCCAGCATTTCCTTCATGGTGATGTTCGACATTGCAGTTCTCCATTTTTGGTTAAGCTTCCATCCCGTTTACCCAACCCGTTTCAGGGCACCAAAGGGTATTTTCTCAGGGATGTGTTTATTTACCAGCGGGTATCCTCCGACCCGTGCCGAAGGAACTTTTATCTGGTGTGAAATCCCCTTTATTTACCATTCTATTGATCTTTTTGCAAGCCAGAACGGGGCAGGTAACTGAAAAAACTTGCCCTGTCATTAGTTGATGATATATTCCTCCTGATAGTTGGCTTTAATCACGAGATATTAAAAAGGGAAATTCATGCGACCAGCTGTGTTTTTAGACCGGGACGGGACGATTAACGAACAGATGGGCTATGTTAATCATCTCTCCAGATTTGTCATGTTACCCGGCGTCGTTGCGGCGGTCAGGATGTTGAATGAACATGATCTCCCGGTGGTGGTGGTTACCAATCAGTCCGGATTGGCCCGGGGATATTTCCCCGAGTCGCTGCTTGATGCGGTCCATGACAAGATGAAGGAGGAACTGGCGGCGGGCGGCGCCCATCTGGCCGGGATTTATGTCTGTCCTCATCATCCGGAGGGAAAAGAAGAGCGGTTCAGGGTTGATTGTAATTGTCGGAAACCAAAAATCGGACTTTTTGAACAGGCGGCCCGGGAGCTGGATCTTGATCTTGCTCGTTCATATGTGGTGGGGGACCGTTGGTCCGACCTTAAGGCCGGCCGAAAATGTGGCGCAACCCCGGTCCTGGTGCTAACCGGTTACGGGCGAGGTGATTATGAATATATTGGGCCATCCCAGGAAATTCAGCCCAGGTTTGTGGCTGAAAACCTGCCGGCTGCGGTGAAGTGGATTATTGATGATCTGGGATGAGACAGTTAGAAAGACGGTGGAGATTTCTGGTTATGAGGGGTGAAGCATGGGCGAATGGATGAAAGTGACAAGTGGCAAGTAAATAGTGACGAGTAAATAGTGACGAGTAAATAGTGACGAGTAAATAGTGACGAGTAAATAGTGACGAGTAAATAGTGACGAGTAAATAGTGACGAGTAAATAGTGACGAGTAAATAGTGACGAGTAAATAGT
>JAHJIY010000039.1 GCA_018823175.1 Pseudomonadota bacterium | reverse complement strand
TTGTCATTCATGCACGGAATATACAAAATATTATGTGCAGTAATTTCTTGAGTGAGGAATAGGAAAGGAGGGAAAAAGAATAGAAAAAGACGGAATTGGGAAGGCCAACTTCACATAATTTGGAACTTCACATTACATTATCATCTGTTGGTCCAGACTCCTTCCGGCAACCTGGCACGGGCGATGCGCCATGTCAACGGGGTATACACTCAACGCTATAATCGCCGCCGGGAAATTGACGGGCCGTTGTTTCGCGGGCGCTATAAAAGCGTCCTTATAGAACAAGACAGCCATCTACTTGAATTACTCAGGTACATCCACCGCAATCCGTTCCGGGCAAATATGTGTAAAACAGTTGCTGATTATGACTGGTCCAGCCATCAAGGTTTTTTATCAAAATCCCGAAAATGGGATTGGCTGTCCAAACAGCTCCTTCTTGACATGTTGTCAGACAAACCGGGCACGGCAAAAAAAGAATACCTGAAATTTGTGCAGGGCGAGGATTCTCTGGCGATAACGGAGCTTTACAGTAAGAAGAACCTGGCGTCGGTTTTCGGTTCTAAAGATTTTGCTCATTGGGTCAAAGAAAAATATTATGAACTTAAAAAACATCCTGAAGTTCCACAGTCCCGGCAGCTTGCCCCGACAATTTCTGAAATCAAAAAAGCGGTAAGCCAAAGTTTTAAAATTAAAGAAATAACTTTAGATCAAACAAAACGTGGCCAAGTAAATGAGCCACGGAATCTGGCGATATTTCTTGCCCGAAAGATTAGCGGATTAAAGTTAGAGGAGATAAGCAAAGAGTTTGGATTGGGAAGTTACAGCTCGGTAAGCAGTATTGTTACCCGAACCGAACGGCTTCTTGCAAAGAATAAACCGCTTTGCATAAGAATGGCCCAGATAAAAGATAAGATCAGCAAGAGTCAAGCAAAGACTTGATTTAAGGTTCCTGTTGTCCAAGTCCCATGTCGGTGCAATGATAGAGAAAGGAGGCATGATGAAATTATTAACAAAAGGGTTGGCCTATGGCTGTCTGCTGGCCATTGTTTTCCAATTGTTCTGCCTTAAGGGAGCTTGACCTTCAAGCATTGCCACCTGGATGGTGACCCGAGTTATTCCATTGCTGGTCCTGTATTATGTTTTTGATACCATCTCGAAAAAGATTTAGGGTTGCGGCTCGCCGTTTGACTCGCAAAATATTATTTGCCGCAAATCAGATCATCATCCGCGCCTCAAGCTCGGCGACAAACTCCCCGGCCGACCGAAAGAAATGAGTCTGCAGCCCCTGGGCTGCGGCCCGCGCGATATGACCGGCATTATCATCCACGAATAAGGCCCGGCCAGCCTCGACCTGCAAATCATTAAGCACCCGGCTGAAAATTCGCGGGTCCCGCTTGGTGATCCCCAGATAATAGCTGTTAAACACCGTCTCGAATTGCGCGAAAAACCGATATTTCTGCTCCAGCCGATCGAGCCACTCGGTCTGATCACTTAAAATCGCGACCCGCACGCCGCTATTTTGTAAGCGATACACCGCAGCCATCATCTCCGGCCGCAGAATAAAGCGGTCAAGGATCTCGGCGGTCAATTGCCGGTCGCTGCCGGTTATCTGGGTCCGTTCTCGCACCAGGTCCCAGAACTCCTTTTCCGTTGCCCGTCCTTCAACAAAGCCGTATTGGTAAATGAGCTCGGTCACCTGGTCCAAAAAATCATCCGGTGCTATTGCAAAACGTCGGGCGATGGCTTTAAGCCCGGCGGCAAAACCTTCTTCGGCCAGCACCCCCCCGAAATCAAATAAAATGATTTCCGGCCTGACCACCGCGCATTCCTGATGTTGCATAGTGCTATCCCCTGGTCAGAAAGCGGGCCAGAATATGGGTGGCCGCCTCGAGTTGACTGAGCTCAATGTGTTCATCAACCTGATGGGCCTGCCTGATATCACCAGGCCCCCAGACAATGCAAGGCCCCTTATGGGCCAGCTTGGAGCAATCGGTGGCAAAGGCGGCGGTGATCGGCTGCGGATCCCCCCCGGCCAGGTTGATGTGATGGCGCAGCTTTCTGATCAGAGGATGATCAACCTTGGTATCAATCCCGTTTCCCCGATAAACCTCTACCACCTCGGCCCGACCGGCCACGCAAGCCCTGACCTGACGGGCCATTTCATCCGGGGTCATCTCCGGCAGCAACCGGATATCCACCGCCGCCTCACAGCGGTCCGGGATGGTATTAAGGGAACTGCCGCCGTTTATTTTAGTGATCGCCAGACTGGCATGACCCAGATCCTGATTATGGCGAGCCGAGATCTCACGGCCAAACTTGCCGATATCGGCCAGAATCGGCAGCATGGCCTCCACCGCGTTCTCACCCTTGGCCGGAGCGGAAGAATGGGCCGCCACTCCCTTGGTCCGCAGCAAAAACCGATAAACCCCTTTATGGGCCCGGATGATCTTCAGGGTGGTCGGCTCCAGGGCAATACACAGGTCCCAGTCGTCAATATCCTCAGCCAACTTTACCGCCCCGGACATCGTACACTCTTCATCAACCGTGGCCACAAAGGTGACGTCATAGACCAGTTCGCGGTTCTGTCGGTACAACTCCAGCAGAGTAATAAGGGCGGCGGCCAACGGCCCCTTATCATCGCAGGATCCCCGACCCCAGATCTTACCATCCCGCACCTCGGCGGCAAAAGGCCCGGTCATCCCCCGGCTGCTCACCGTATCCATATGGGCGATGATCAAAACCCGAGGAGTTCCGGGATAAGGAAAGCGCACCATAAAATTATGGCGGCCGGGCAGGGCTTCGGTCGTCCACCAGGAAACGCCGTATGCATCACAGACCTCTTGCAATAAGCGGACAACTCCCCGCTCCGGTGCCTGAGTATCGGTGCTGACCGGATCCGATGACTCACTGGGGACCCTGATCAGTTCTCTGGTAAAGGTAATTACGTCCATAATTTATCCATCAAGATTTTTACTTAGCCCGGCTTGCCCATAAAATAAATTTTTGACCCAGATCAAGTTAACATTAGTTTTTTTGTGCGATAATGAAATTGAAGCTAACCGATCGATGATCGATCCATAAATTATAAAAGGGAGAAATATCATGAACAAAACCGACCTTGATCAAACCAAAGTCTTCGATGAAAAGGCGATGAAAAAATTCCTGATCCATGATTCCGCCTACTTCCGGATTATCAATTTCAATCTCGGGGCCGGACAGACCTTTCCGGTCCATGCCCATGACGTTGACGGTCAGTTAAGTATTCTGGTCCTTGACGGTCAAGGCGAATTCCTGGGCAAAGACAACGCAGCCATTCCGGCCAAAAAAGGCGACATCCTGGTCTGCAACATCAACGAACCGCACGGAGTAAGGGCCGCCAGTGATTGCGGAATCAGAGTCCTGGTCACGATCGCGCCGCCGATCTGATCTTATTTATCAGCAAAGAAAAACATCAAGGGCGCCACTTTCCTCCTTGTCCCCTTTTTCCCAACCATAAGTAGAGATGGCGCCTCTTTCCTTTAATTCTCGCAGCTTTACTTCAATCACATCCGGCAAAACCGCGCGGCCCTCGGAATGAAGACCTTTGCCGGTAATAATCCTTACCGTCTCCAATCCCTTGCCCCGGACGGTCTGGATGAATGATTCGGTTTTCAACTCCGCCTCGGCCGAGGTACAACCGTGCAGATCAAGCTCTGCTTGCGGCGGGGGGTATTGCCTGATTTTTTCAACCGGGGTCAGCGTCTGGGGGAAATTTATTTTATCACGGAGCACAGCGGCCATATCCTGGGCCGCCAGATCGACCTCCAGCGCTTCGGCGAAAGTCGCCGGCAAATCAGCGGGGGGTTCCGGCTCACCGCTAAAGATCTCATACAAATTGTCCTGGCCGGACAATACGGGCAGCGCTTTCTTTTTCTTTTCTTTCCGGGCCACGCCCTGTTTCCTCTTGTTTTGGCAAACAACCAGCTTTCTTTTTAAAATACCATAAAGAATAATTTCTCCCTATCAGAACCAATTAAAAAACAAGGGGCCGCAAAAGCGGCCCGGTAATTACGTCTTTAGAATAAATCAGATTTATTGAATTCCACTATCTTTGCTGATCAACCCTGCAAGTCCCATGAAATAATGAGCTTGCTTCAATTTCTACCGTTCCTTCGCAATGACTACTTGCAAACTGGAAGTTGGTTGATCAGCAAATTCAGATATTAACAACCCTCAACTGCCTTTTTGGTTTTTCTGGTGTGACAGCCGTTGCAGTCAGTCGGCCCATTTTTACCAGCCAGACCTTTCTTATGACAATCCCGGCAGCGGGCATGAAAGATTGTTTTTCTATTCTGCAATTCCGTAATCTTGAAATCAGGGTTATGACAACTAGCACATTGCAATTTTGCCGCCGTCTCCAGGCCGCCAATCTCTTCGGCGCTTAACGGTTGATGCTCATCATCGTGATGGCATGTGCCGCAGACCATTTGCAGATCAAGATGCACTTGGTGATTGAATTTTACCGGCTTTTTCCCGGCAATGGTTATTTCCTGATCCGGTGCCTTAAGCTGGTTGCCGGCCCTGACCGGTAAAGTTATAAGTCCCGTACAAATAACTGCCGCCATCGCTAAAACCGAAATTAATAAATTTTTTTTCATCTTCTGGCTCCTTTTGCGTTTAAATTTTTGTTACACTCCTACTGTGTAGGTAAATGCTATACATTTTATGCCACAAAGCATAGAAGACATCGGGCAATGTCTACCCTACATTTTAATAATTTCAATAAGTTACCAGATCAGCGCCGGGCAGATTTCCGCCTGGAGCTCACCAATATTATTGTTTTACATTTGGCAACCTGCTTATTTTGAATATCTACGGGACCTGTAAAGATTAATGACTGATCAAAATTTAACCGGCCCGCCGATGATAAAAATCGACGGATTCAAAATCAAACAACTCAGAGAAACCAAAGGGCTGACCCAGCTTTATATCGCCACCGTGGTCGAGGTAACCACCGACACCATCTCCCGCTGGGAAAATAAACGCTATCCCTCGATCAAAAAAGAAAACGGCCTTAAACTGGCCGAGGCTCTGGAAGTGGAGCTTGAGGCCATTCTTGAAAAGCAATCCCCGGACACAAATTCCCAATCATCCCCCGATCCGACTAAACTATTGGAACAAAAATCATCCGGCAAAAATCTCAGTCGGCGGCAGCTGATAATAACTATTGGCGCAATTCTTGTTGTGGGGACCATCCTCCATCTCTATCTTTTTCCACCCGGCAGCGGAAAGCAGATTCCGGTGATTGCCAGCCGCATCCTGCCATCCCATACCGCGCCCGGCCAGATCTTCCCGGTCATTATTCAGATCGAAACAAAAAGTGCTGCCCCCTTTTCCCTGATCATCAAAGAAACCCTGCCCCCGAGGTGTTCCGCAATAAAAGGCGATCCGACCTTCACGGCCACCACCGAGCAAGACAACTCTCTGCATTGGATCAGTCGGATCAGTGGGCAAAAGAGCTATTTTTCATACCTGGCCCGATGCGCCACCGAAGTAAAAGATGGTGAAATTCTTGTTTTTCAGGGCACGGTTACGCCGGGGAAAAAAAGCGGCTCCCCGACCACGATCCTGGGCCCGGCCAAACTTCTGATAAATTATTTCCACTGGGCGGATGAAAACCGGGACGGCAATATTGATGACGATGAAATACTCACGGTCTATGATCGTTTCAACCTGATCAAGGGACTGGAACTCGACCGGACCCAACTTGACGAGATCTGGGCCGGACAGGGCTACCAATGGGATGAAAAATCAGGCAGATATCTGGTCTTGCCCTGAAATACCTGCAGGAGAAAAATCAATGAAAAATACATCCGGCATTACTTTAGGCGCGACTATTTTAATTGCCTTTATAATACTCCTTAGCGCCAAACCGGCTGGAGCAGATGATCTGGTTGCCGCCCGCTATCTGACCGTGGAACCAAAAAGGATCGAACTGGAACTTGATCTCAGGCCACCAACCCCGGCATCAATTATTGTCATCCAGAAACTGCCCAGCGGAACCGAAATAGAAAGTTCGACTCCACAGGTAAGCAAATACGACAAGAAGAAGGGACTTGCAAAATTCCTCTTGCGCCAAATTGATCCGGGCCAAACCGTCATCACCTTGCAATTAAAGGAAAATGTAACAAAAAGCGATATCCATGCCACAATCAAGTACATGGACCCAGCCTCGGGAAAAACAACCGAAATCCGGATCGAACCATAAGCAGAAAGGAAAGTGAACGAAAAAGTAGTGGTTGATAAGCGCCGACTGACCAGCCTGACTCCGGATGATCAGTCGGCTTTTTTAAAGGCGATTATCGGGTTGCCGGCTAACCAGGCCAGACCATATCCTCTCTCTCTTCCATGAAGTAGCAGAATCGGTCCCAGGTGAATTGTCGACCGGAAACCGGGCAGCGCAGGGTGACCTTGCGCTCCTCGACCTTGACGATCTCCCAGTCTCCCCGCCGGGGTCCATCGGCAATATTAATTTTCTGTCCCGGCTCAAAGGGATAGGAGCTGAAAACAACAACTTTTTGCTTTACCATAATTTTATTCCAATTCCCCGAAACTGGTGTCTCTCTGAAGTATTTCTGCCCGCCCCGGACTTTTTAGGCAATATCCGAATCACCACGACCGGCGGGATTGTCTTGACGAGCCAAGCAAAGCTTGCTGTTTTACCGGGACATCACAGTCACCAGGCAAACTTCCCGCCGCCGGCAAAAATCCTGTCCTCTGCCCAGACCGCAATCCCGCTTACCTTTAGACTACTGAGAAACTTCCGGTCTGTTTTTTATTCCAGGCGCCAAGCCTTGCGGCATATCTTCATTCATCCCCGGCGGGCGCTCAAGAAGCAACGGCTTTTCGGTAATAAGCGATTTACCCCCGGCGCCATATGCCAAAAGCTCCATCGAACTGTCTTGTGTGTCTGAAGTTACCACCCCGAACGGTTTGACCTTTTCACAAAAATTATAAGTGCCGAAAACCTTGTCGGTGGCATCAATGATCCGGTTGGTAACCACCTCAAAACTCCCGGCCTGAACGGTCACCTGGCTTTTCCCGATCGTCTCGAACTTGAGAGCCGAAGTACTGTCATTGGGGATACCGCTGCGCTTTTCAAACATGTGATCGGCCATCCGGCGGCCCATCATGACAAAATCCATTGGCATTTCCTGGGCCGGATTATTACCACTCTTGATTATCAGACGCTGGATGTTTTCCGGATCATTAGGGTCACCCTTAACCAGCATCTTAACCACTACGACCTTGCCTTCCTCCAGATTTACCACCTCATACCAGTACATATCGCCATCCTGACCTACGATCGACATGGTCATGGTCAATTGCCGGCCGGTGTTCTTTTCAAGAATGGCATATTTTGACCAGACCCCGACCTGGGGCGAAAATGTCCCGAAAATCCTCGGCATCCTGGTCCCCATCTCATCAACCCCGGCAGATGAAAGGGAGATAGAACACAACAAAAGCAGTACGATTTGCACGATAATGATTTTCTTCATAAGAAATCCTTGTTTAAAACAATAACCCGCTGAATATTTATATAAATATCACTGCCTATCCAACATGGTCAAACAAAAAATCAGAACTCCTGTTCAGCGCCGGGGTTTGGGTTTGACCCTTGCCGTGGCGGCAGCCGACCATGGATCGTCTGGCCAGGAGTGTTTCGGATAACGTCCTTTAAGTTCTTTTTTCACCTGCTGGTAGGTATTGTCCCAGAATCCCCGTAAATCACGGGTTACCTGGATCGGACGCTGGGCCGGAGAGAGCAGATGCAGAAGCACCGGCACCTGCCCTTTACAGATCCTGGGGGTCTCCGCCAAGCCGAACATCTCCTGTAGTCGTACGGCCAGGACCGGCGGCTCACCGGGAATATATTGCAACCGGCGGCGGGAACCGCTCGGCACCTTGATATGAGTCGGCGCTTCTTCCTCGACCCGCTGTTGCCCCCGCCAATCGAGTTGATCCATAAGGATCGCCTTCAAGTCCAACTTTTTTAAATGGTCAAGACGGGTGCAGGAGGCGCTAAGATAGGGACCCAACCAATCGGCCAGATGTTCAAGCAATGCACGATCACTGAGATCAGGCCACTGATCATCGGGCTGCCAATGGCGTAACGACAGGACCCGGGCCTGCCAGTCCCGCGCCTCTTTAGTCCAGGGCAGGTCCTCAATCCCCACCAGTTGGATCCCGCTTAGCATAGCCGCTTTTACCTGCTCTGGATCGGGATCGGCGATGACGGATGACGCAAAAACCAATTCTCCGAGCCGCCTTTCCCGCCGGGCGCTGACCACACGATTCCTTTCATCCCAACCCACCGTTTCGTGATAAGTAAACAGTTCGCTATGATCATCACTCAGGTCGCGCTCGCTCAAAGCGGTGGCCAATTGGATCCGACCCTCCTTGATCCCGACATCAAGCCGGGCAGCGACAATAAATTTGGAGCCACTTAACAGGTCCGTCGGTGGCAGAGACGCTCCCCGTCCGCCGCTCAACAAATAACTATGGCGAGAACCTGGACGTAGCCCCCCGATCCGGTCCGGGTAGGCAAAGGCCAGGAGATTACCCGCCCCGGTTTTCTTTGTACTGGATTTACCGGAAAGAACCAACCGGCGATATTGAGCGCTGGCCCGGTCCACAGACGCACAGGCAGCCGGATCACCATCAAGTCGCTCAATCTCCCCCATCTGCCTGGCACGATAAAGAGATAGCATCTGCAACCGCAGATCAAGATCAATCGAGCGCGAGCTATCGGTATATTTTACGATATCACGCTCGGCAAGCAGGGCGGCCAGATCGGCGGCCAGATCCACCTGCCCAAGTTCAGCCGCATGCAGCAACATGACCGCCAGCCGCGGATGAAGCGGCAAAGCCGAGACCTTTCGTCCCAGCCCGGTAATCCGGCCCTGGTGGTCGAACGCGCCAAGACCAGCCAATAATTTTCGTCCTTGCTCAAAATGACCGGCCGGCGGCAGATCGAGCCACGATAATTCCTCGGGTTGCCTAATCCCCCAGCAGGCCAGGTCCAGAACCAGAGAGGCCAGATCAGCTTCCGCGATTTCCGGCCTGCTCTGGGCCGGTAAAGCGTGATGTGAGCCCTGGTCCCAAAGCCGATAACAATACCCCGGACTCAGGCGCCCGGCCCGCCCGGCCCGCTGCCGGGCTGAGGCCCGGGAGATCCGGCGGGTCACCAGACCGGTCAAACCGCTGTTCGGGTCAAACCGCGCCACCCTGACCCAACCGGAATCGACCACCGTGGTTATTCCTTCAATCGTCAGACTGGTTTCAGCAATCGGAGTGGCCAGGACCACGCGCCGACCGGGACCTGATGGAGTTACCGCCCGGTCCTGGTCCCGGCGTGGCAGATCACCGTATAAAGGAAAAATTTCAACCCCATAATCTTTTATCAACGGTGCCAGCCGGGTTGCGACCCGCCGAATCTCCCCCCCGCCGGGCAGAAAGGCCAGGATATCACCTTGCTGCTCGGTAAGGGCACGCCTGATTCCGACCGTCATCAGCTCAACTGCTCGCCCGCCATGATAGCCGAGTTCATATTGGGCCGGAACCGGATTGCCTGGTCCTGCTGCCAGATATTCTATGTCCACCGGAAAGCTGCGTCCCTCGCTCTTGATCTCCACCCCGTGACCAAGCAACTCGGCAACCGGCCCGGTCTCAAGGGTCGCAGACATCACCAGAATCCGCAGATCATCACGCAGGCCTCGCCTGGCATCAAGACAGAGAGCAAGAGCCAGATCGGCGTGAATACTCCGTTCATGAAACTCATCAAAAATGACCAGCCCCACTCCGTCTAGGGCCGGGTCGTTCTGCAACTGGCGGGTGAGAATCCCTTCGGTCACCACCTCAATTCTGGTCCGGGACGAGATCTTGCGGTCAAAGCGGATCCGATATCCCACGGTGTCGCCGGTTTTTTCAGACAGCATCTTCGCCATCCGGTCCGCCGCCATCCGGGCCGCCAGCCGACGTGGTTCTAGAATCAGGATCTTTTGCCCGACCAGCCATGCTTCATCGAGCAAGGCCGGCGGAATACCGGTGGTCTTGCCGGAACCAGGCGGGGCTGTCACTACGCCAGGTCTGTTGGCCTGGAGAATTTGCCGCAGTTGGGGCAAGACTTCCTCAATTGGTAGGTTGGAGCAAAAAGTCATGGCTTTTCAAGCATCGCCTGGTAGATTTCAGCTTCCGCCGTTAGCAGGATCCCGTTATGATCACCGCCCTTGATCTCCCGATAGGTTATGACCGATGAAATCTCAGCCAACTCCCGACCCATAGCCACCGGAATAATCTCGTCTTGCTCCCCGTGGAGAATAAAAATCCTGGGCGGCAAATCCAGAGCCAACAATTCCATTAATCGCGCCCGATTATCAAAATTATGCAACATCAGATAATTAAGCGGCCAGCCAACCACCCGAATTGCCATCTCGCGCATACTGGTAAAGGGTGAAACCAACACAATGCGCTGCGGATTAATTTTTATCGCCAGCTTGAGGGCAACCGCCGCCCCCAACGAATGACCAAGCAAGGATATTCTTGGCGCTAAAATCCGAGGCTCAACCTTAAGATATTCGGCCAAGGTATCAAGGGCTCTCATCGAAGATTGGGCAATAGCCTGGGGCGAGGCCCGGCCCTCGCTCTCGCCATAGCCGGGATAATCGAGCAACAAAAAAGCCGCCTGCGAATCAGGATAATGACTGGTAAAATCATACCAGTCAAGGGCAAGGGAGGCATCACCCCCGGAAACAACCCACAAATTATCTGGTAATTCAGCGTCTGCATCGAGGTTAGTGTGAAGATAATATGCAACCTGTCGCCCCTGGTCCGTATCATAGGAAATTCGAGCAACCTCTTTGAGTGCGGCCACTCCCGAACGACCATAGGGACGAGGATAATAAATCATCTGGTGCTGCCAGATCAGCAGAAAAAAAACAACAACGGCCAGGGTCAGAAGCAGCACCCCCCAAATATTGAAAATTCCGTTCATTTATTTTCTCCTAATCCAACAAAAATGGTAATTTATTTAGATTGTTAACTCAGATCAGTTTAACACAA
The DNA here is from genome assembly GCA_018823175.1 of Pseudomonadota bacterium. Lineage (GTDB taxonomy): Bacteria > Desulfobacterota > Desulfobulbia > Desulfobulbales > JAHJIY01 > JAHJIY01. The sequence goes on along the minus strand of JAHJIY010000039.1, from coordinate 19,170 downwards.
AGTCCGATCGCTTACTTGCGATCGATGCTCTGATATAGCAAAATGTCGGATAATAACCAACCCTAGACCCGCAGGAAAATATATGGATGAATTCATGATCGAATCAGAGATGATCAGACTGGGCCAACTCCTCAAGGCCGCAAATCTGGTTTCTACCGGCGGTGAGGCCAAGATGCGGATCCAGTCCGGCGAAGTGCTGGTCAACGGTGAAGTCGAGACCCGGCGCGGCCGCCAGCTTCATGCCGGCGACCAGGTGGCATTGGGTGAAAATACCGTGCTGCTTATCGCCGCCGACCGGAAACCATAATTGATGGATCAGATTCTCTTCTGTTCCGATCTTGACCGGACCATTCTACCCAACGGTCCGCAATCGGAATCAACCGCCGCCCGCCCTCTTTTGCGAATGCTTTCCGCCCGGCCCGAGGTGGTCCTGGTTTATGTCAGCGGCCGCAACCGGCAATTATTACAGCAGGCCATTGAGCAGTATGATATCCCGGTGCCAGATTATGCGGTCGGCGATGTCGGGACCACGATTTATGCCATTGAATCCGGGCAGTGGATTGCATCCCGGTCCTGGCAGGAGCGAATTGCCCCGGATTGGCATGGCACCAGCCATCAAAAGTTGGCCGAGATCCTGGCGGTCCTCAAACCCCTGAAACTGCAGGAACCCGAAAAACAAAACACCTTTAAACTGAGCTATTATCTAAACCCGACCGAGGATATCGCCACACTGGTCACCGCCGCCGAAAAGATTCTACTCCGGGCCCAGATCAAAGCGACAATCATCTGGAGTATTGACGAGACTGAAAATATCGGCCTTTTTGACGTGCTCCCCGCCTCAGCCACCAAGCTGCATGCCGTCCGTTTTCTGATGGAGCATCTTAAGATGCCGACCAGTCGGACCGTTTTTGCCGGAGATTCCGGCAACGATTTGCCGGTTCTGGTCAGCGACCTGCAAGCGGTGCTGGTCAAAAACGCAACCGATGAAGTACGACAAGAAGCCTTAAAGTTGGCCAAACAAAATGGCGCTCTGCATAATCTTTATCTCGCGCAAGGGAATTTTCTAGGAATGAACGGTAACTACAGTGCCGGCGCACTCGAGGGTTTGGCCCATTATCTGCCGGAACTGGCAGATTTTTTCGCGCAGGCCCTGAAAAATCAGCAATAGCCTTTCCGGTCACAGTCAGCAAATAATAACTGAGTTAATAAGCACCTTTTTGAGAGATCTCCAAAAAATGAGGGAGTATAACGATTAGAACAGGTAATACCTCATTCAGGTCAAGCTGAATCTCCCCATTGGAATTTTTCGCCCAAAATTAAAAATTACCAACTTTCCAAGTCGGCGAAAACTTTCCTCGCCTTCGGCTGATAGCGATTCCTTTTGATAGTAATGCCAAACTCACCTTTGATCGGCCGGTTGTTTTTGATTATTTTATTGCGCAGGACATAACCATCATCCTTTTTTAAATACACGTTGGCGGTGCCGGTCTTATCGGTAAGTTTAAAAGCGAAATGGGTATTTTTGGCCTTGCTGTAGCCATATTTATAGTTACTTGAGATATCCAGCTCGCCCTTAATCTCAACGTATTCATTTATATACTGGGCCTGATCGGTTTCCACTATTTTTATCGTTGTTTCAGAAGCCGCCAAAGAGATTCCGCACAGCATTAAAACAACGGGAAAGACCAACAAGTTAAAGCCGAGTTGAGCCGCAAGTCGGCTCGTACGAGACTTATGCCCTTGTGGCATAACAAAAATTATTTTCCACACGATCATTTATCCTGAGTTATTTTATACAACAATGATTTAGCAAGCCCGCCTCCATTTGGTTCTATAATCAGCCACCAACCTAACATTTAAAATCTTGCAAATCAATACGGATAATCAAAAATTTTATGCCCGTGCAGGATAACGAGATTCCCCCCCTTGTTCCTGGATGTCAGAATAAAGAATCAACCTTCCAGATAGGTCAATCTCCTGGCCTGGGCCGATTTTTTCAACAACCCCACCTGATCGACATAATCGTAGACCCGAGGTTGTTTGCCGACGGCCGGGCGCAGGATCCGACCCACCACCTGTAATAATCGGCCACTGAACTTAATCGGCGTGGTCAGGAAAAGGGCCCGCAGCCCCTCGCAATCAAAACCTTCGCCGATCAGCTGCAGGGTAGAGATTAAAACGGAGAGCTCACCTTTATGGATCGCTTCAACAATGGCTGTCCTTTCATCCGAAGCCAGTTTGCCGGTCAAAACCGCCAGTTTTATAGCGCTTCCTTCCGCGACCAGAAGCTTGGCGATCATTTCACAATGGGCGACCCGGTCACTGACTACCAGAATGGTGCCCGGTTCACGCCGGGTTTCAGCCACAATATCTCCTACAATCTGGCGGTTCCGCTCTTCATCCTTAACCAGGGCGCTCATCAGATTTTGATAACTCCCCCGGTAATTGTAACTGAACGCGGTCTCCCGCTGAATAAACTCAGGTTTTAACACCGCGCCGCTTTCATGGAGGGTAGCTTGATTGACCCGATGACACCGATCTCCCAAATAAAAATAAATCAGATTGGTCAAACCATCCCGCCGATAAGCAGTCGCCGAAAGACCAAGGGAATAACGGCCGCTGAAACTGGTGACCACATCGGTAAACAGAGTGGCCGGCACCCGGTGGCATTCATCAACGCAAATCTGCCCGAACCGATCAGCTAGCATATCAAGTTGTTTACCAACTGTATTAACGATGCCCACCGACACCGGCCCAGGCTCATTATGACCGTCTCCGATCAGGCCCGCTTCCAGGCCCAGAAATTCCCGGACCCGCTCCGCCCATTGATAAAGCAGCTCTTTGGTATGGACCAGAATCAGAGTCGGCTGTCGCCGGTGGGCGATCACCGCCAGAGCGATAATGGTTTTGCCGGAACCGGTCCCGGACTCCAGCACCCCGAATTCCCGATTTACAATGTCATTAAAGGCCGCGAGCTGATAGTCCCGCAATTCACCTGAAAAATTAAAATCAATTTCCGGCAGACTGAGGCGCCGATCAACAATAACAGGGGTGATTCCGGACAGATATCGGCGGCAAAGTAGAATGGCCTGGTTGGCAAACCCGCGCGGGAACCGGAGGCCGCCCGCCACCTCTTCATAGAAATACAAAAAAGGTTTCAGCTTCTTGCCCATCCAGCGCCCGTATTTCTTGGCATCGGTATACTTGGGATTGGCAATGGTCAGCTCATTTTTCAAGACCGGTAAAAAGCTGGCAGGGATGCCGCTTAAAAAGCAATCCGCCCCCACGGTCAGGGTCGGTTTGGCGGCTGATGGCGATAAATCAGATTTCATGATCAGTAATGGGGGGGAGGGGGATCTTCTGTTTTATAATCATCCCGGGACCCATGCAGGCCCAGCATCTGTTCCTTGAGCAATTTGACTTCACGGTTCAGCAGATCTATCTGATCCTGCTGACTGATAATTACCTCATTAAGCTCTTCCAGGGTATTGTCCTGAAAAGCTACTCTGGTTTCAAGTTCGACCAATCTCTCATCCATCTTGCCTGCCACCCTGTCTATTTATGATCAAAAGAAGTTATCCCCTGCCACTCTTCCGATGGGGGGGTCAACCGAAACTGCGAAATCCTCTGCAGATATAGGCGGGCCGGGCCATCGTCTGCTTTGAGCTTTAAAACCCGCTCAAACAAGGCCGCCGCCTCGTCCCACTGCCGCTGTCGATAGGCGGCCAATCCCTGCTCAAAGAGGATGACCAACTCTTCCTGGCTTACACTGATCTTTGTCCGCCAACCAACGAGCTCAAAAATTTTAACCGCCTTGTCCTTGCCCTTGACTTTAACGATATCAAGGTCCCGTAAGACAAAGCGCTCGTCAAGCTCGGCGGCGGTAAACTCACTGATGATGATCGCCGTGCCGTACACCTTATTAATCCCTTCCAGGCGGGAGGCAAGATTGACCGCGTCTCCGATAATCGTATAATCCATAAAGGCGGTACTGCCCAGATTACCGACCGTAACCTCTCCGGTATTCAGACCGATCCCGATCCGCAGGTCCTCGGCCCCTTTAATCCCGGAGTTCCTGATCCCGGCCAGCTGGTCAATCATCTCAAGGGCGGTTTCCGCCGCCTTGACCGGATGATCAGCCACCGGCAACGGCGCTCCGAAAAAGGCCATCACTGCATCACCCATCAGTTTATCGAGGGTACCCTGATGCGCAAAAACTAATGGAATCATCCGATCAAAATAATAATTGAGCAAGAGGCCGGTGTCCCTGGCCCCCAGTTTCTCGGAAAGGTTGGTGAACCCCCGTAAATCAGAAAAAAGCATGGTCAGGCTCTGGCGGCCGCCTTCCAGGGTGGCTTTAATATCACCCTTGATCAATTCACCAACTACCCCGGGCGACACATACTTGCCGAACAGTGAGGTGACCAGGGCCGTTTTTCTCTTGTCAAAAGACTTCTGCACCACAACCCCGAACACAAACTGGCCCACCAGAACAACCAGCAACGGCGCCAAATCTACCTGCAAACGCTGACCGACAAAAAGTCGATGGGAAATAAATACAAGCAGAAAAACACCACCAACCAGGCAGATGATCTCCCAGAGCATCCCGATTCTGGGGAGATAAAATATCACCCCGGCCAAACCGACGGCCAGAACCAAGGCCCAAATAAACGCCTGACCCACCGGTTGAAGAAAATCCTGATTAAGGATGGTTTCCACCGCCTGGGCATGGCAGGAGACGCCGGGATCCTGCTCCCCCTGCACCCGGCTTTCAATCTGCCCGAAACGGTCCTGATAATCGTCAGTCCCTTTTTGAAAGCGGCTAAATGGGGTAGAAAAAAAATCCTTCTGACTGGCCAGACTGCTGCCGACCAGAATAATTTTTCCTTTTACCGCCTCCGGTTTAAAACGGTTATTCACCACATCGGCATAAGAAAGCTCAAGAAAGGAGCGGTGATTCCCATAATAATTAATCCGCAGTTCCGGATATGGTAACCGCAGTTGCCTGGTGCCGGCGGCACCCATCAGAAAATAATTACTCGAAGAAAAATCAAAATCAAAATCAAGATTAAGAAAAGTTCTGACCAGCTCTAGAGAAAAGGCAGGCAACAATTGCAAACTGCCATCGGCCTGGGGCTTGGCAGTAAGAAAGCGGATCTTTCTTAATACCTCGTCCTCGTCCAGGGGCAGGTCAATAAAACCGTCACCGATCATTCCCTGCTGGAAGATCTCCTGCGGCATGATCTCCGCCACCCCTTGGGCCGCAGAAACCCGGGCCAAGACCACATTATTGCATTCATTTACCGCCTGGGCCAGGGCCAGATCGACCCGCGGATCAGGATCCGGGGCGGACAAAATCATGTCCAGACCGATAATCTCGGCCCCGGCCGCGCAAAGATTATTTAAGGCCTCAGTCAGCTGTTGCCGAGACCAGTTGCCTTTCTGCCGGCTCAACTCAACGGCGCTGACCTCATCCATCAAAACCACGGTAATTTTACCGGAAGTAGGAACCGGGCCCCGCCATTTGAAATGAAGATCGTACAGGAAATTATCAACTCGGGAGAAGAGATCAGCCCGATAGGAAAGATTGACCAAACCAATTACCAGCATACTGCACAGACAGCTGACAATGAGCTGGGTCCAGAACAGGTGTTTGGCGGTCACATCAGTCATCTTACAACATGGCCAGCTTTTGACCCAGACCACCTTCAATGCCGCCCACCGGGCTGGAAACAACCACAATAACCCGGCATTTTTTGAGAATCTGCGAGGAGACGTCTTCCGCCTTCAACTCTCTGGCATCAGCCGCGCTGACCAGCAAATTGGTTTTAGCCAGACCTTGGACCTGCTTTACTTCCTGGACAATATACTTGCGCCGCTTTTCCCGTTTCTCGGTCGCAGCCATGGCCTCGCTGACCGGCCAGATTTGGGCCCGGGCCATAATCCTCTCAATGCTATCCGGTCCGGAGCGCAAATCTTCCGGCGACTCGTCGGAAACCACGTAACGCATCATTCCCCGGTTAAGCAAAGCTGCTTCTTCAACCTCCTGCAAACTATAGATTGCCTCGCCATTTTCGTTGACCACTTTAGGGAAAATAGAGGGCTGCACCTGCTGGTTGTCCGGCAGATTACGGGCATCAAGCACCAGCCAGGGCTGATCTTCGTCATTCGGCGTAAACTCGGATTGACGAGGACCGGTGGGAATTGGAAAATCCTTCCATTCCGGGTCCTGATCTTTCAGGTGAGTAAGAAGTCGGGCGGTCAAACCACTGATCCCTTTCATTGAGGCGACATTAATCACCTCAAAATAAGGTTCTTTGACATCATCAATAAAAGAACTTTTATGCTGGCGGTCACGCATGAAGGCCTTGAGCTGGATGACCACCCGGCCCTTGCCCAGGGTTTCCAGGGTCTCCCGCTCATCAAGATGGACGCCGGCGGCCAATTTAAGAATGCTGGCCGAGGCCAGAACATTGGCCGCGCCCTGGGCCCGGGGCCGGGAATTATTATTCTTATCCAGATAGCCCCGGCCGATCCCGTAGATCAGTCCTTCCTGCCAATCAATCCAGCCGTTGGCGTGCCTTTCAATGTAGGACCCGAATCGATTGGCATCAACACTGCCGGAGATCACCGGCAGACAGAGAAGGGCCAAAGCAGTCAGCAGCCATATCCTGAACAGCCGAAATGGTTTAACGGGTAATAACCGGCTGGATTCCATAATGCCCCCCTGCATAAAATTATTCTTCCGCCGGAGCGACGGATCAGTGGTCTACCCGAATAAATTACTCAGCTCACCGATGTTGCCTGGTCAAAAAATTCCGTTATTTTTTCCGGATGTTCGGATTCCATAATGGCAATCGCGGTCCGCGGGTGCTGATTCAAAACGCCGGTAACCATGTAAGGAATGAAATAACCCCAATCGATCTTCTTGGTCCACGGTAGAATCTGCTGCTCAATCACCTCGATCAGCGGTCTTACCTTGAATTTGGGGTTTTTCAAAAATGAAATAAGCAATTCAAGGGGACAGTTACCGGCCCCCCGGCCAATCCCGTACAAGGTGGCATCAAGATAGTTGATCCCGCTGATTATTGAGGTAATGGTATTGGCAAAGGCGAGTTGCTGATTGTTATGACTGTGGATCCCGATCGTTTTACCGGGCAGGCTGTCCATATATCTTTTGGCCAGGGTCTCAACATCCTCGGAATAGAAGGCACCGAAACTGTCAACCAGATAGATGATCGGCACCCGGCTCTTGGCCAGGTCACCCAGCGCTTCCTCCAGGTCCCGCAGTCCGACGGTGGAAACGGCCATCAGGTTGATCGTGGTCTCGTAACCCTTGTCGATGCAGTGATGGGCCAGATCAATCGCCGCGTCCACCTGGTGGACATAGCAGGCCACCCGGATCATATCAAGGGAGCTGTTCTCCTTTAAGGGAATATCGTCATAATCAATCCGGCCGATATCAGCCATGGCGGAAAGCTTGATCTTCTTTTCCGATTTGCCGATGATCCTTTTCAAATCTTCTTCGGCACAAAATTTCCAAGGGCCCACTTCATCCCGGGAAAACATCCCCTCGGAACTCAAATAGCCGATCTCCATATAGTCGATCCCGGCCTTGGCCAGCGCCTCGTAAACCTGGCGGACAAACTTATCGTCAAACTGCCATTTATTCATCAGACCGCCGTCCCTGACGGTACAGTCAATTACTTTAATTTCTGGTCTGTACATTCTTTATCTCCTAATCTCCTGTTACGTAAAAAAACAAATAATTACAAAAAGTTATGCACGGGCCTCATGACAATGCCCGATAAATTTTTTCACATTGGCCGCCAGTTCTACCATATTCTTTTGGCGTAACGCCTCTTTCCCGAAGAGACTTGAACTGACACCGACCGCCACCGCACCGGCCTTAAAATATTGATCAAGGTTGTCAAAATTAACCCCGCCGACTGCGACCAACGGGATCTGATCAAAGGGGCCAAGAAGTTCCCTGATGTATACCGGTCCCAAAACACCACACGGAAAGACCTTTACCATTGCCGCCCCGGCCGCATGCGCCGCATATACCTCGGTCGGTGTTAAAGCACCGACCACGATCGGCACCCCCTGCTGCCTGGCATACTCAATCACTGCCAAATCAAGGTTGGGGGAAACCATAAACATGGCCCCGGCCTCCACCGCGATTTTCGCCTCCGCCAGGTTCCTAATGGTCCCCATCCCCAGCAGTTTGCCCGGCGGGACTTGTGTTCGACATCCGGAGATAATCTCCGGGGCACCGACTGTATTCATGGTGACCTCAATCGCCTGCAGGCCAGAGGCAAAAGAGGCATCCATTATATCTTTAAATAATGACGCCTCAACCCCGCGCAGGATACCAATAACCGGCGTTTCAAGATCCACCAGAATATACCCGTTTTAAAATTGCAAAATCATCATCACTTACGCCAACTTTCATTATCCATTACACCGATTTAATCAATCTATACAGCAATTTCATACGCAAGACCGCAAATATTTTGGTCAAATTAAACCATAAAATCCAGACCAAAAAGATCTGGTTTTACCCTATACCGCCATAGGGAAATGCTGAAGATAAGCTGAATTGAAACAAGATTGAGAACATTCCCTAATCCGGATATCCCAAGAGCCAACTCCGATTCTCGGATGTTGGCGCCTGGGGAAGAAGGAAAAGCACTCCTTAAAAAATAATTAGCGATAACGATTACTCTGCTCCGCTGCGGCCAATTGAGCCGGAGTCAGCTTCTTATCAAACTTAATATGCACGGAATAATCATTCTTGATCTGAAAATTATCCAGATTAAAATTAACGCCGATCGCCGTCCCGTTTTTATCGATCTCCTGCATGGATGGCGGCAACAAAAACTGGACATTAAGAGTCCGGCCCAACAGTTGCTGGGCACTGGCTTTTTGCCGCGCCTTGATAAAAAAAGATAATCCGCCAATCGAGATATCCGCCAGGATTCCGCCCAAGGTCTTGCCAACCGGTTGTCCGTCTTCATTAACCAATTTGATCAACACCTTGCCGGAAAGATTGGTCCGTCGCTGCCCCCGCCGGTCCATCGCATTCTTTTTCAGCAGATTATGAATCTTCTCCTGGCCAAGACAGTAATCCTGCAGTTTTGACTCCAGGGCCGGCGCCGATTGTTTCCATTTGGCCAGAACCTCCCGGTCGACATAACTCAATTTAACCCGGGACAGTGTAACCAGAGAAGTAGTACAGACCGAGGCATCAAAAAAAGTATCATCACCCGCAATCGAGCCGGGGGTCAATTTTTTGATAAATAAATCCCGGCTATTAATATGGAACAGATGTTTGACCTGACCTGAATTAATAAAATAAAGCTTGGAGTTCATGTCCCCCTGATTAAAAATAACCTCATCCGGGCCGAAGGTCAGATCTTCCATATCGACATAAAGAGTATTGGACTCATCGGCGTTAAGTTTCTCATAGAGGTCCGCCCAAATATCACGGTGGGTCTTGTCCACCGGCATCCTTCTGGCCTCATCGATGATCTCGTTGGCTTTGATGATCTCGGACAGAGACATCGGATCAAGCTCAATAATCTTTTCCCGTAACGCTTCAGCTCGCCTGAAATCCTTATTGTCAGCATACCTGGCAATCAAAAAAAGTAATGATTTGATCGCTGCTATATTATTGTTTTCCCTTACATATTTATTAACTAACTCCCGGTGCCTGGCGATATCATCCATAGAAACTTCCTCACTAATGAACTAGTTTTATCGGCGGTTTTTCCACCAATATAATTTTTGTATATTTTCATTTATGATGACAATTTATTTCCAAAATAATAGCTGTTACTATTTTACAAAGCAATAAACAACACAAATCACATTAAATTAATCAGTTAGCAAAACACAACTCTTTTTGAAAATTTGGATCTTTTGAGCCATAACATACAATTAATATGAGTTTTTCCTTTAAATCTCTATTATATAACAATGTGATTTTCTATCAGAAAATAATTTAATTTTTTTTAGCAATAAAAGTCAATAACACTAACCATTTAGGATAAAGCAATGAGTGCCGATGACAAAAAAATAATCTATTCCATGATCCGGGTCAGCAAGTTCTACGAAAAAAATCCGATCCTTAAAGACATCTCCCTTTCTTATTTTTACGGCGCAAAAATCGGCGTCCTGGGGCTCAACGGCTCCGGGAAAAGCTCTCTTCTCCGTATTCTGGCTGGAACCGATCAGGATTTCAACGGCAAAATTCACCTGGCACCAGGTTACACGGTTGGCATGCTGGAACAAGAACCGATTCTGGAGCAAGGCAAAACAGTAAAACAAATCGTCGAGCAGGGAGCACAGGAAACAGTCGACCTGATCAACGAATTCAACCTGATCAACGAAAAATTCTCCGAGCCCATGTCTGACGATGAGATGAATGCCCTGATTGAAAAACAAGGCAAGGTCCAGGAAAAGATAGATGCCCTCGATGCCTGGGACCTCGACGCCCGATTAGAGATGGCGATGGACGCCCTCCGCTGTCCACCAGGCGACACCCTGGTCGACATTTTATCGGGCGGTGAAAAACGCCGCGTTGCCCTTTGTCGCCTGCTTCTGCAAAAACCAGACATCTTGTTGCTGGACGAGCCAACCAACCACCTGGACGCCGAATCAGTCGCCTGGCTTGAACATCATCTGCAACGCTATGCGGGCACGATAATCGCGGTGACCCATGACCGATATTTCCTGGATAACGTGGCCGGCTGGATCCTGGAGCTCGACCGGGGCAAAGGTATTCCCTGGGAAGGCAACTACTCCTCCTGGCTCGAACAGAAACAAAAACAGCTACAACTCGAAGAAAAGCAGGACAGCGATCGCCAGAAAACCCTGCAGAGGGAGCTTGAGTGGATCAGAATGAGCCCCAAGGGCCGGCATGCCAAATCCAAGGCCCGGATCAATTCCTACGAAACGCTGCTTGAGCAGGACACCCAAAAACGGGTGCAGGACATGCAGATCTTTATCCCGCCCGGACCACGCCTGGGCAAGGTGGTCATTGAAGCTGATAAAATCAACAAATCCTTCGGAGAGCGGCTGCTGGTGGAAAATATGACCTTCAACCTGCCGCCCGGCGGGATTGTCGGGGTAATCGGCCCCAACGGCGCCGGCAAATCAACCCTGTTTAAAATGATCATCGGTCAGGAAAAACCTGATTCCGGCTCTATCCGGCTCGGCGATACGGTCAAACTTGCCTATGTCGACCAGAGCCGGGAATCCCTCGACCCCAACAAAACCATCTGGGAGGTTATCTCCGAAGGCCAGGACACCATCACTTTAGGCGACCGGGAGGTCAATTCCCGGGCCTATGTGGCCCGTTTCAATTTTTCAGGCAGCGAGCAGCAAAAAAAGGTAGGCCTTCTTTCCGGTGGCCAGCGCAACCGGGTCCATCTGGCCCGGATCCTGAAAGAAGGGGCCAATGTCATTCTACTCGATGAGCCGACCAACGATCTTGATGTCAACACCCTGCGTGCCCTGGAAGAGGCCCTGAGCAATTTTGGCGGCTGCGCGGTTGTCATCAGCCATGACCGCTGGTTTCTGGACCGGATCGCCACCCATATCCTGGCCTTTGAAGGCGACAGTCAGGTGGTCTGGTTCGAAGGCAACTATTCAGAATATGAAACGGACCATAAAAACAGACTGGGCCATGAAGCCGATCAACCTCACCGCATCAAATACCGACACTTGACCAGAGCCTAGTAAATATCAATAATAGCAGGTTGCCAGACCTAAACCCCCTATGTTAAACTTTAAGAAAAGGCATCAACTTCAATTGCTTTTCATATCATAAAAACTAAACTTTACTTTAGAGGACAGACATGGAAATCATTAAATATTTTGAAGAAATGTCCGGGTTTTTCGTGGACAAGGAATTGGTCATTCCCGCCGCCCAGATGGTCTATTATGTGATCATCATCAACCTGCTGATGCTCTTTCAGCGGTATCGCACCTGCTTTCTGATCAGCTTGTCTTTCGCGCTCTACTGGCTCTGTGTCCTCAACGAAAAGACCTTTATTTCCGCCGTCGGCGATTTTTCAGGCATGGGGTATTTTTACCTGGGCGGCGGCATGTTTGTCCTGATGATCGCGATGTTCTTCTTCTTCACCCAATCCGCCAGCAGCGATTCTTAAACCAACCAGACCGAAACCTGATTACGGATGGGCGAGATTCTCGCTCATCCGATAAAATTTCTGCAGCGTTTCCAGTGGAATGTCGTTTTGCCAGTGGCCGGTCAAGACCGCTACGGCCCAGCAGACCATAAAAACCGCCAGTACCGCTCCCGGCAGCAAAAATGGATTTACCGTCCTGCCGCCCGGCAGATTAAGGGTCAAACACTTTTCCGGCGGACAGACCGCCACACATTCCAGACAACCGATACATTCCGGGCTGTTGATCGACTGCCGACTGGCAACTGGAATTGAGGACGGACATACCTTCTCGCACTTCTTGCAATCAATGCAAGCCTCGCTGTTCCTTTTAACCCGCACCGGACTCATCAAAGCAAGTAAACCCAACAACGCGCCATAGGGACAGAGATAATGACACCAGAAGTTGCGCATGAAAAAAGAGATAATTACCAGAAATCCGATAACCCACATGGTCATCCGACTCGGATCAATAAAAAAGAGCAGCATCTTGGCATCCACCACCAGATTATAGGATGAACGATTAAATGCCTCAAGGGCTCGGATGTCCATCTTGAACAAAATAAGAAAGGCGAAAAAAGCCAGCAAAAGATATTTCAGGGCAAGCAGTTGATAATCAAGCAAAAGTGGGGGGCGCCATAATGATTTGAGTTTTAGGCCGATCCGTTCCGCCAGATTGGAGGTAAAACCAACCGGACAGATCCAGCCACAAAACCCCTTACGCAGCAGAAAAGCGATAATCAAGGCGGCCAGAAAAATCGTCAGGCCGGCCGGATGAATCTTGTCATAAACACCGGTGAGCAAAAGACGTTTCAGGCCTACCAAGCCGCTAATCGGCAGAAAGCCCTCGACCGAGGGTGGTCGAGGAACATAAAGATCACAACGGCCGACCGCCCATAGATAAAAAAAATAAAACCGATAACCGGCATACAGACAAAAAAGAGCAAAGCCCCCCTGCACCAAGAACCGTAACCGACTTAAATTCCGCCGAACAATAATTTTATTAACTCTATTAAAACTATCCATCTCCCCCGCCAGTCATAATTGATAATTTTTTTCTAATATTAATTTCTTTTAATAGCTTACCGCCAAATCAACCAATACAAATTGACCTAAGTCATTTTGTAACATTTAATCTTACTTCAACACAATAATTTATCTGATATCAAACAGTTATGCGAGCTGCTTATAAACCAGCAAAGCAGGTTTTGATGTCGACTGGTGATGAAATAATCGGGGGAATTACTTTTAGATTTCCGGACATAAAAAAGAATCAAATCGTAATATCAAGCAAAAGTGATTAAGACCAGGCCGTGAAGCTTGAACCCTAATTCCCGACCCGACCGACTTGTTCTCTAATCTTTGTCTACCGCCCAACTGCCAGGATCTGTTGCGCCATAATGATATCCGGGGCATCCCATCCCTTTTGATCAACCAGCGTTCGATAGGCCCGTCGGTAAATCAGGGTAACACTAACCGTAATATTGCTTGCCTCATTGGTCGAGAATATATAGCTGCTGTTTGCGGTTTGCATCGCCGCAATCCGGTTATCACTGACCAGACTGGTTTGGTTCCAGTAGGCGGCGGTGGGGATAACATTTGTCCAGAGTTCTTGCAGAATCTTGGCATAGGCGGTGCCGGGCCGTCCAGCGTAATATCCTTCTTTGGGGTTCCCTATCCCGCACCATTCGGGTAACCGATTGCCGTTTTGCAATGCCAGTTCGTGACCTTCGCTATCCTCAGCCTCCACCAGCAAGATCAGGTGACGCAATGGTGAATCAGTCGGGATGTGGTGTCCGGTATTATCATTAAAAAGACTCACCTCTACAACAATACTGTCGTTTTCTTGCAAAACCTCTGCCGTCATAGTAAGGGCAGACTTTAGAAATTCCTGATCAGTTGAACCGCGTTGCAGATGGGCATGGATGGTCATCGGATCACGCTCAATCCCGCCTTTGCCGGGGGCCACATTGGTAACCTCGGCCCCATCATAAATGGTTGGCGCCGGCATGTGGCACTCCTGGCAGGTCTTACCATTTTCGGTATCGCTATATGGACTTGCCAGCCATTCGCCAAAGGAATTATAGATCGTGGTATCCCAAAACACCCCGTAATGACATGGCGCGCAAAATTTACTCTCCCGAATCATCGGCAGGTAAGTATCTTCCTCCGGCACATTAGGATCGTCAAAGGTGCCGAAGGCAATCTGGTAACGATCCGGATCATCAGGGAAAGGGCGGCGAATATCTGACGAGAGCACCCCTGGCATATTCACCTTGGGCAGGCCGCTCTGTTCGTCAAGAAATACATCGGCGACCTTGTGGCAATAATCACAATGGACACCATAACTATTGGCCCCGGAAACCAGATAGGGATTGATAAATTCCGCTGGCTCGCTCGGTGAAATACATCTGCTGAGGATCGGCCTCATTGATCACCAGGTTAGTCACCACGGCTTCAGCAGGCAGACCGGACATGATGGACTGCCATAATGTGCCGCCATCCTTGCTGACATATAGTCCACCTTCACCTCCTACAAAAACATTTTGATCATCATCTGGATGCACCGCGATGGACAGCATGGACACCCCGGAAGGTAAACCTTCATTCATCATCTGCCAGGTCGTGCCGCCATTATCGGTTCTAAGCACTCCGTCATGGCTGGTTGCCACATAAACTAATTTGGAATCCGCATGGGATACCGCGATTGCCCAGCCGTTGACGCCTGCCGAAGTGGTATCATTGGCAGTCTGCCAGGTCTGGCCGCTATCGAGGGAAACGTAAATGCCCTGACCTGAATTATCGAGGTTTTCCGAGGCGCATCCAACGTAGAGAATTGAAGGTTGCGAGGGAGCAAATACCAGGTCTCGCCAGAGATATCCGGGAACCGAAAGCAACTCACTCCAGTTCTGACCGCCATCAATCGAATTCATCAAAATGCCGCATCAACTCCGCCAATCAGATTATTACTATTGGCGGGATCAATGGCCACCATCCGACATGTGCTTACCGCGCTGATACTTGGCCAGGTGCTTCCACCATCGGTAGAGAGATAGATTCCATTAATCACCCCGGCAGCATAAACGGTATCCGAGGAGTTCGGATCAATGGTGATACCGCGAAAGGTGAGTCCTGCCGATTCGACGATGCCATTTTCGCGCGCGGTCCAGTTCTGCCCGCCATCCGTTGACTTGAATAGACCACGGGTCCCCGACATCCCCACCCAGACCGTGTCGCCATCGTTGGGATCAATGGTGGCACAAAATACCGGGATCTGATCATTGGTCAGACCGGCCCGAACATTGATGCCCTCGTTAATAGGCGACCAGTTTTGGCCACCATCCGTACTTTTAAAAATCCCGGCAAGCATATCGGTAACGTACATGGTGTCGGGATCATCAGGACTCATCCGGATGTCATATCCCTTACCACCAATGGGCCCGCCAAGCCAAATCCAGGTATTGGTAACCGTGGGAGTGTCAGAATCGTTGTCGGAGGGGGTATCAGAGTTGCTGGCCGGTGGTGTGGAATCAGAGCCTGAGTTCGAACATCCCACCAGCCAATTGCTCATCAGCGCCAGACCAAAAACCAATAACAAGGCCGTACAGAAAAATAATTTATAGCTGAATTGAGCCGCAAGTCGGCTCAAACAAAACTTATGCCCTTGTGGTATATCTCGCATCTGTATGCTCCTTCATAAGAAGATTAGCTCCTTTCATTAAAATTATTATTTCACAAAAAAAGAGTGATTTTAACAATTATTTAAAATGAGAAAGGGAAAGGAATAAAAGCCAAAGAGATAAATGGGCAACCCGCTCAAACAAAAACCATTGACAGAAGTCAGCTGTTTTCTTAAAAAGATCCTTTGTTTCAGGTGCTCAAGCATGAGCTTTCTTTGATCGTTATTCGATCAAGAAGAAGGGAACCCTGTGTAACTCAGGGACGGGCCCGCCGCTGTAACCGGGGACCAACGCCATATTATCCACTGCCTTTTGTTAAGGTTGGGAAGGAATGGCCGCAGCACGATCCGGAAGTCAGAAAACCTGCCTGAAATAATTCCTGCTCCTCCGTGGCCAGAGGTGTTGGATGATCTTGTGGGGAAAGGGATATCCCGGATCGATTAATATCGGTCCGGGATTTTTTTTAGGCCTTTTGAACGAAATCCCTATCTAAAAAGCATAGATTATCAGTGATTAGTCACAAAAAACCAAGAGATAACTATGAACTGTAAAAGGCCTTATACCCGAAGGGTATTATAAATACTTACCCCACAACATCTAAATTATAGATATAGCAATTCAATGACCCCGAAACAACTTTGAACCGTAAAGGGCCATATGCCCTCGAGGGGGTACTAAAAAGAGTACCTGAAGGGTAATCACAAGATAAGACGATAAATTCATTTGGAGTACGAAACAGAGTTCCTAAAAGAGCTTAGTAATTCCCACCATCGATACTGATTTAAGAGATCTTAATATGACGAAACAACTTCTATTGGCTCGACATGCGGCGACCGGTCCCGATTATTACGGGCGCTTTATCGGCGCCTCCGATCTGAGCCTCGGTCCGGATGGCCCGACTCAGGCCCAGCGGCTGGCGGAAATAATCGCGCCCTACCAACCAGAGGCCATATTGTGCAGCCCGATGCTCCGGGCCCGGCAGACCATTGAGCTCATCAGACAGCAAGTTAATCTGCCTGAACCGGAGATCAGCCAGGAGCTGCGAGAAATCAATTTTGGCGCCTGGGAAAAACTGAGTTTTAACGAAATAGCAGGCAAGGACCATAATGCAGAACTGGTCAAGAGGTGGTCGATCTGGTCACCGGACTTTTCTTTTCCCAAAGGCGAGAAAGTGGCCGATTTTTTAGAACGGGTCCGGCGGGAAACTGACCAACTGAGCAAAAGACCGGAAGAAACCATCCTGATCATGGCCCACGGCGGTGTAATTCGGGCCATGATCTGCCACCTGCTTGGTTTGCCGGACCGGAATTATCTACTGTTTGACGTCAAGCCGGCCCGTCTGGCAATCATCGATCTGTTTACGGGCAACAAGGGCGTGCTGTCCGGACTTAACCTATAAGGATAAAATATGGCTGAAATAATCCTGATCACCGGCGGCGCCCGTAGCGGGAAAAGTCGATATGCCCAGACCAGGGCCGAGGCATTACCCGGGGTTCGGGCCTATATCGCCACCTGTCCGGTGCTTGATTCGGAGATGGGCGACCGGATAAAACGCCATCAGAAAGACCGGCATGGCCTGGGCTGGCAGACGATCGAAGAGACCGTTGATTTGGCCGGTTTACTGGCGACTGAGGATGGTTTTGATCTGGTCCTGATCGACTGCCTTACCCTCTGGATCAACAACCTGCTCTATACCGAGGGGACCATTCCTTCCTTAAACGAGGACCGGATCTCTACCCTGTGTCATGAATTGATCGCGGTCTGCCGACAACGGACCGGGACGGTGATCATGGTCACCAACGAAGTAGGTTCAGGCATTGTGCCGGAAAATCAGGTGGCCCGCCGCTACCGGGACCTGGTCGGCCGTTGCAACCAGGTGATTGCGGCGGCCGCCGATGAATTGGTGCTGGTGGTCTGCGGCCAGTCGCTTAAAATTAAAGGAGAATAATTAATGTCTTTACTTACCAATACCCTAAACGCAATTTCCGGCCAGGACCAGTCCTGGCGCGATCAGGCTCAGAACCGTCTGGACCAGTTGGTCATGCCCCATTGGGCCCTGGGCCGCCTGATGGATCTGGCCCTTGATCTGGCAGGGATGACCCGCTCCCTGACCCCGCCGGTGACCCGCAAGGCGATCATCACCATGGCCGGCGACCACGGGGTGGCGGCCGAAGGGGTCAGCAAATTCCCCCAGGAAGTGACCCCCCAGATGGTCGGCAATTTCATCAACGGCGGGGCCGGGATCAACGCCCTGGCCAAGCAGGTCGGGGCCCGGGTGATCGTGGTCGACATGGGGGTGGCGGCCGACCTTTCGGCCATGGTTGCCAGCGGCAAACTGATCGATAAAAAAATCGGCTTCGGGACAAACAATATCGCCCAGGGTCCGGCCATGACCCGCGAACAGGCGATCGCCGCCCTGGAGGCCGGAATTGAAGTAGTCAACCATTATGCCGACGACATTGATCTTTTCGGCACCGGCGATATGGGGATCGCCAACACCACCCCCAGCACGGCCATTGTCGCGGCCTTGACCAACACCCCGGTTGCGGAAGTGACCGGCCGCGGCACCGGCCTGGACGATGATCAGTTAAAATTAAAAATTACGGTAGTAAAAAAGGCCTTAGAGATCAATAATCCCGATCCGACCGATGGGCTTGACGTCCTGGCCAAGGTTGGCGGTTTTGAGATCGGCGGCATCGCCGGGGTTATTTTGGGGGCGGCAGCCCGGCGCAAACCGGTGTTGATCGACGGTCTGATCTCCACGGCCGGCGCCTTAATCGCCTATACCTTAAAGCCGGAAATCAAAGACTATCTGATTGCCTCCCACCGCAGCGTCGAGCAGGGCCACCGGATCATGCATCAGCACCTGGGCTGCGAGCCGCTGCTTAATCTTAACCTCCGGTTGGGAGAGGGGACCGGCGCCGCCCTGGCGATGAATATCGTCGAGGCCGCAAGCCGGGTTTTGACCGATATCGCAACGTTTTCCGAAGCGCAGGTCGCGAGCGCCGACAAATGAAAGGACTGTTCGCCGCCCTCAGATTTCTGACCATCACCCCGGTGCCGGGCCGCTACGGAACAGAGGAAAACGCTCTGGCCGGCAGCGTCGTCTGGTTTCCGGTGGTCGGCTTATTAATCGGCGGACTGGCGGCAGGAAGCCTTTATCTGCTCACCCCTTTCCTGCCGCCACTCTTGCTTGCGGTAATTACCGTCCTGCTTTTGCTTGTCGCCTCCGGCGGCCTGCATATGGACGGCGTGGCCGACTGCGCCGACGGTTTTTTCAGCAGTCGGCCCCGGGCACA
>JAHJIY010000038.1 GCA_018823175.1 Pseudomonadota bacterium | reverse complement strand
TTAAACTATATAAAGGGGACATATCATGACAACCGCAACCAACAAAACCAGAACAAATGTCAACGCCATTGCAACTTCTACCACCGAAACCGGCATTAACGTAGCAGCCAAAGGAGTCTTCGCGGTTGCCGGCACCGCTTCCGCGATCATCGGCTTGTGGGCCGCTGCCTGCTTCGTCGGCGCCATCGCAAGTGTCGGACCGCTCGGCCTGATCAAATCATGGTTCAGCGCAATTGGCATGTAAGTTAAATAAAGAACTCAAATTATGCTTCAGATAAAGGAGAAGATCATGACCGCAACAACCAGAAGCAGAACAAAAGTAAATGTAGGCCAGGCAGTTAATACCCAGACCGGTCTGGACACGGTTTCCAAAGGCAGCGTAGTGGTCATGGGCCTTGTTTCTGCAACCATCGGCTTATGGGCAACCGCTTGCTTCATCGGCGCCATGATCACCGGCGGCGGCCCCTTGCAACTGGCCCAGAGCTGGTTCTCAGCGATTACCGGCTTCTGATTTTCCTCCAGATTTTTTTATGCTTTACAAAACCCCCGATCAGGTTATTTCCTGATCGGGGGTTTTGTTTTACCTGGCTATAACTCTTGGCAATAAATGGTCTTTCCCAAACAAGCCGACACCAAGAAATTCTTGGCCTTTCTGCAAAATTCCAATCTCTAACAAAAAACGCCTTCCCACACCCTCCGGCAAGCCCTAAATCCTTCGTCAGCATTGGACATAGACTATCCAAAAATAAAAAAATAGTGGAAATTACCCGGTTGCTTATGAAATATTTCCCAAACCAGATAATTTCAAATAATAAATTTATTATTTTTTGGTAGAATTATATTGAAGCCCCCCCCGCGGCAGATAAGCGCAAAACTCGGAACTGCGATGAATAGACCCAGAGGAAGTGCCATTGGGGTGCGTTTAGCTTTGCATGTTCAACTACTCACACCTCTTCGCCACAAGGTGTGCAAGCAAACTTATTAAGCAACAAAACATTTACTCAAACAGGTCTTTTAGATGAAGCTTCTCCCTCTTAAATTGAAAGAGACATTATGACCGAAAACTTATTACACCTGGGATAAGAGAGAAATAATGATCTACTCTCTCCCGGCCAAAGAACTCAAGGTCGGCATGTACGTCATCATGCCGGTAAGCTGGTTATATCACCCATTTCTCCGCAACCAGTTTCTGATCACTTCGCAGGGTGATCTGAATGAAATACTTAAAAGCGGCGTCGAAGAAGTCCAGGTTGATTCCTCAAAATCCCAGGCCTCAGAAGATTTCCAATCAATTACCCATCCTTCAGGACCCCAGGAAAAAGAAGAACCTGAAACTGATTATCATCGCCAGCCTCCTGAAAATTGGAACCCTGAAAAGCTGATGACCCAAGAGTTACGTGATGTCATCCACAATGTTAATATGCCACCCCAGAAAAAATCGGTCGCCGTTTACAAACAATCAATCAAGATTATAGATAATGTTTTTAAAAATCCGACAACCGAGGTGATCAACGAGTCAAAAAAAGCAATTGCCGAAGTTGCCGAGCTGATCCTCCATGATGAAAAAACCAGCCGCAATCTGCTCCGCATCACGTCTCATGATTTCTACACTTACACCCACTCGGTAAATGTAGGAATTTTGTCTATTTACCTGGCTAAACGCCTATACGGCAAAACCGATAGCCATGACCTTCGTGAGCTTGGCGCCGCCTTTTTTCTGCATGATCTGGGAAAAATCAGAGTGGCGCCGGAGATTTTAAACAAACCGGCCAGATTGACGGAAATGGAAATGAAACGAATGCGGGTTCATCCATTTCAGAGTTTTAAAATCCTGCAAGAAACAGGTACTCTCACCGAAGAGTGCCGGGTAATATGCATGCAGCATCATGAACGGGAGGACGGTACCGGATATCCCCGGCGCTTGCAAGGGAATGAAATCCATGATTATGGCCGGATCTGCAGTATTGCCGATGTATTCGATGCGCTGACTTCGGAACGTCCCTACAAACGTTCGCTTTCCGCCTTTGAAGCACTCTCCATTATGAAAAATGAGATGTTGGGCTTTTTCCATAAAGAAATATTTGCAAACTTTGTCCTGCTCTTTACTCCTGATAAATCAAGCTAAATATTTAAACTCTATGGAATTGCTATTAATTTGACTGATCGAAGTCCAGACGGACTTGAAAAACAAAATCCCGGACAACTCTGAAATTATTTAGACCTTGATTTAAATCATTATAAAATAAGGAGTGAAGCACCATGATTCTGGATGTCCTTGAAAATGCCTCTCGATATTCTCCCCTGCACCAGGGATTTGCCAAGGCCTTTGAGTTTCTGCGACGCGCCGATTTAAAGAAACTGGCGGTGGGCAGGTATGAGATAGATGATGAGCGGATATTTGCGATGGTGGCCAAGGAGCCCGGCCGCAAGAAAGAGGAGGCTCAACTCGAAACCCATGAACAATACATTGATATCCAAATGGTCCTGGCCGGAACCGATGAGATGGGCTGGAAACCCAGGTCTTCCTGCCGACATCCGGCCGGGGAATATGATCAGCCATCCGACCTTCAGTTCTTCACCGATGCGCCGGACAGCTGGCTGTTAACAAAAAGTGGCGCCTTTGCGATCTTCTTCCCGGAAGACGCCCATCTGCCTCTGATCTCCTCAGGGCAGATTCACAAAGTCGTTGTCAAGGTGGCGGCAACCCTTGGATGAAAGGAGATCCTGGTTGATCCTGGATCTCGACCACCGGGAAAATTATTTAATGCACCTGAACATAACAACCAAAGCTGGAATTTATTGCCGGGCGGATTTCACCCAAACTCGTTATCAGGGATCAAGATGGATATTGCAATAGTTGGCGGTGGCGCCTCCGGGTTCTTTGCGGCAATTAACGTCAAAGAAAATTATCCGGAGGCCAAAGTTGTCATTTTTGAAAAATCAGACAAGCTTCTAGCCAAGGTCAAGATATCCGGGGGCGGCCGATGTAATGTCACCAACGGTTGCCCATCTTTAACCGAACTTGCCGCCAGCTATCCCCGAGGAGGAAAAGCTTTAAACAAAGCCTTTCGGATCTTTAATCCCAGTCATACCATGCAGTGGTTTAAAGCCAGAGGAGTTCCCCTGGTAATTCAAGACGATAATTGTGTATTTCCGGTCTCTCAAAATTCCCAAAGCATAATTGATTGTTTTTTAAATGAAACAAAAAGGCTGAAAGTTGAAATCCAAGTCAACCGCAGCATCAAATCAATCAGCCAGGTCGGTGACCAATTAAAATTGGACTTTGCCATTGCAAAATTCCCGGCAAGAACCTTTGACAAGGTTATTGTCACAACCGGTGGTTCTCCGCAACGAAAGGGCCTGGCATGGTTGGAGAATTTAAATCATCGGATCGAAGATCCGGTCCCGTCCTTATTCACCTTCAGTATGCCAACTGAATCGATTACCGAGTTGATGGGAGTCGTGGTCGAAAAAACGTTGGTCAGTATCCAGGGGACAAAACTAAAGGCCGAAGGGCCCCTGCTCATCACCCACTGGGGGATGAGTGGACCGGCGATCCTGAAGCTCTCATCTTTTGGCGCCAGGGTATTAAGTGAAAAGGATTATGAATTCAAGATTCAGGTGAATTGGACAGATGAGCAAAACAACGATGTTGTGCTGGATAACCTGAAAAGCATTGTAACTGAGCATGCAAACAAGTTTTTATCTAACATCAGACCATATTTTTTACCCGAAAGATTATGGCGTTATTTGCTCAAAAAAATTGACTTGTCAGCCCAAAAAAAGTGGGGAGAACTCGGCAAAAAGGGACTTAATAAACTGGTGCAGGTTTTAACCAATGATGTTTATGCGGTAAAGGGCAAAACCTCATTCCGGGAAGAGTTTGTGACTTGTGGCGGGGTCAGTCTGGATAGTATCGACTTTAATACCATGCAAAGCAAGGTGTGCAAAAACCTGTATTTTGCCGGAGAGGTCCTCGACATTGACGGCATTACCGGAGGTTATAATTTTCAAGCCGCCTGGACAACCGCCTTTATCGCCGCTAAATTAAATTAAAATGACGGGAAAAACATAAAATATCAAAAAAAGCACGCCCCGGAAAAGGCGTGCTTGAAAAATTCAACTATAATTTACTTGATTATCAGGAATTACCGGTGGGGAAATAATGGACAACCCCGTCAATATCAGAGGTATCACAAATTCGACCCAGACCAAACTCGATAAAATGCTCCATACCGTCAACAGAAACCTGATAAGCCTTCCCATCTGGTAAGTGGAAAATAACAGTCCTGACCTTGGTCATGTCGACAGTTTTTGATGGAAGTTGCATTATATTTTTTTACCTCCTTGAGATATATTTGGTTAAAAATAATGATCCAAACTTAATATAGACATGTAGTCATTTAAAACTGTTTAGCAAGCAATAATCTTTATCAATAAGAATATAATCTGCCGATCGCAAACTTAATAAGTTGTTCGAGCCAAGACTTCACGCGGTTTGGAACCATCAGACGGGCCGACCACCCCTTCCTTTTCCATCATCTCGATCATCCGCGCCGCCCGGTTATATCCGACCCGCATTCGCCGCTGCAACATGGAAATCGAGGCCTGTCCTGTTTCACAGACAATGGCGATGGCTTCGTCATACTTCTCATCGTAATCCTCATCAACTCCTCCGCCTGATTCTTCCGGGTCCTGAGCGATCTTCAACATCGATTCATCATAATTTGCCTGACCCTGGCTCTTGAGAAACTCGACTATTCTTTCCGTTTCCTTTTCAGAGATGTAGGCGCCATGGATCCTCTGCAAGCTGCCGCTACCAGGCGGTAGAAAAAGCATATCACCAGCCCCCAGCAGATGCTCGGCGCCGCTGCTATCCAAAATAGTCCGGGAATCAATCTTGGATGAGACCTTAAACGACATCCTGGTCGGGAAATTGGCCTTGATCAAACCGGTGAGCACGTCAACTGAGGGCCGCTGGGTCGCGAGGATAAGATGCATTCCGGCCGCCCGCGCCATCTGGGCCAATCGGGCGACCGAGTCTTCAACTTCCCTGGAAGAGACCATCATTAGGTCAGCCAGCTCATCGATGATGATCACGATCAGCGGCAGGTGCTCTTCGGCAACTTCATTAAACCCGGTTATATTCTTGACCCGATATTCTTCCATCAATTCATAACGCCGTTCCATCTCACGAACTGCCCACTGCAGGGCACGGCTCGCCATTTTCGGGTCAACCACCACCGGATGCAGAAGGTGTGGAATGTTCTCGTAGCAGGAAAGTTCTATTCGCTTGGGATCGACCATCAGCATCCGGACATCTTCAGGGGTAGCCTTGTAAAGGATACTGCTGATGATGGCATTGACCGCCACACTCTTGCCGGCCCCGGTCGCACCGGCGATTAAAAGGTGGGGCATCTTGGCCAGATTGGCCATAACCGGATTGCCGACTACATCCATCCCCAGACCGATGGTAAGTTTGGAAGTTGATTTCTGGAACTCCTCGCTGGCCAGAATGTCCTTGATATAGACGATCTGCCTTTCAGGATTGGGGATCTCGATACCGAGGGCGGCCTTGCCGGGAATTGAGCCAACAATCCTGACGCTGACCGCTTTTAAGGCCATGGCCAGATCATCAGCCAGGGAGACAATTTTATTTATCTTGATACCGGGGGCCGGCTCAAATTCGTATGTAGTAATAACCGGCCCTGGTGAAATGCCGGAAACCTTACCGGAGACCCCGAAGTCTTTTAGTTTATGTTCAAGTTGCTTGCTAACATCCAGATAATGCTCCCGGTCGACCTGGAATTCCCCGGCAATTGGTTTATCAAGCAGACTTAGCGGCGGCAACTTATAATTGCTGACATTAACGGGCAGGGGCTGAAAATCACCATCTTCATCATCAGCGGTTAAGCGCACCAGCTCTTTAACCGCCAGGGTCGAGATAAGTTCCTTGATCACCGGTTCCTCATAAACCTTCGGCAAAGCATCTTTAGGAAAACTTTCCTTAACCGGTGCCGTGTGTTCAATATTTTTCCTGGCGGCAAGCATTTCACGCAGATTACCGTAGGCGCTTAGCATACTCTTCCACCACATATACGGGGAAAATTCGATTGAAACCATCAGGGAGGAAAACAGAACGGAGAAAAAAATCAACACCGAGCCGGGAACTCCGAAATATTTACCGGCATAAAAAGACAAGAACTTACCCAGATAGCCGGCCATCGGATATGAATGACCGAACAACTCAAGACGGGCAATATTGGTCGTGGCCAACAGACCGGTACTGGCGATAATAATACCGGTACATCCTGCACAGATATAAGGTAAGCGCCGAATCGAAGCCTGAGGAGAAAAAAAATGGAGCGAAAAAACAAAGACCAACAGGACAATCCAGAATGAGCTGATCCCCAGAAAACTCATCAGGATACTGGAAATAAAATAACCGACTTTCCCCCCCCACATGGCGGCGGGAACAATTCCAGGAGAAGCGCCCGGCAAGGAAAACCCTGCAAGACAGATGAGAATAAACACCGCAAAAAAAATCCCCAGGACAGAGATCATTTCCTGCCAGAGAGATGGTTTTTCCTGATGGTTGTTCCCTTTTGCCACTAATTACTCCCTATCCATCTTACTTATCGAATCAAGAATGCCATTGATAAAAGAAGCTGAATCATCGCTACTATAGCGCTTGGCAATTTCAAGGCCCTCATTAATAGCCACTGACGGAGGAACCTCTTTGGTGAAACGCATCTCAAAAACACAAATTCGCATGATATTAAGATCGATAATCGACATCCGCTCCAAACGCCAGTTTTTCGCCTGAGCCTGAATCAATTCATCCAATTGCGTCCGGTTATGATTTATACCGGCCAACAGTTCTCTGGCATAAGGTAAAGCCTGTTTATTGCTTTGGAAATTCTCAGTAAGAAGATCCAAGGCCTGGTCAGCCGCTGGCCCGCCCATTTCACTCTGATAAAGAGATTGCAAGGCCAATTCTCTGGCTTTACGTCTTATGCCTGTTACCATATATTAAAAATACCCCTGAGTCCGTACCTTAAATCTGCGTAAAACAGCGCTTTTCTGAAATTTTCGATCATCAATCGAAGAAACTCTAGAATTGACTAAGCAGATTAACCATTTCCACGGCAGCCACAGCACAGTCAGATCCCTTATTCCCGGCCTTGGTTCCGGCCCGTTCAATGGCTTGTTCAATGGTGTCGGTGGTCAATACGCCGAACATAATCGGCACTTCACTTTCCATGCTTGCTTGAGCAATGCCCTTAGCTGCCTCGTTTGCCACAAAATCAAAATGTGGAGTGGCGCCCCGGATAATTGCACCCAAACAAATCACCGCATCATATTTACCGGATCTGGCCATCTTCTGGGCCAAAAGCGGGATCTCATATGCGCCGGGCACCCTGGCCACCTCGATATCGTCATCAGCGGCCCCGGAACGGATCAATGTGTCAATCGCCCCTTCCAGCAAACGCTCGGCAATAAAAGAATTGAACCGGGAAACCACGATCCCGAACTTCATGCCATCCGCCCTTAAGTGCCCTTCCAGAAATTTAGCCATGTACAAGCCTCCTATACAGATTGAAAGGATGAATCAAATGGTCATCCCTCCCCTTTATCCTATGCGATTACAGATCATGGATCTATAATCATCAGGGTTTTATTTTTTCGCCACTGGACGGAATCATATCAAGCATATGTCCGAGTTTATCTTTTTTACAGGTCAGATAGCGCAAACTTTCCGGCAACGCTTCAATTTCAATCGACCTGCGGTCCGTCACTTGCAGACCGTATCCCTCAAGACCAACTATCTTTTTCGGATTATTGGTGATCAGGGTCATTTTTCTTACTCCCAGGTCGCGCAAAATCTGGGCGCCGATCCCGTAGTCCCTCAGATCAGCCTTGAAACCGAGTTTTTTATTGGCTTCCACCGTATCCAGACCTTCATCCTGCAAGGCATAGGCCTTAAGCTTGTTGATCAATCCGATACCGCGCCCTTCCTGATGCATATAAAGAATCACGCCGCTGCCATGATCCTCTACCATCCGCATCGCCGCGTGCAACTGATCCCCGCAATCACAACGAATGGAACCGAATACGTCTCCGGTCAAACACTCGGAATGAACCCGGACCAACACCGATTGCTCAGGATTAATTTCACCTTTAACCAGCGCCAGATGTTCATAATCATCGACATCATTAACATAAGCGATTGCCCGAAACTCCCCACCGTAACGCGTCGGCAGTTTAGTCTCCGCCGCCCGGTGAACCAGGGTATCTTCCTTCATCCGATAAGATACCAGATCGGCGATGGTGGCAATCTTGAGATTATGCTTCTTGGCAAACTTCTTCAGGTCCGGCATCCGGGACATGGAGCCGTCCTCGTTCATTATCTCGCAGATAACGCCGGAAGGCCGTAAACCAGCGAGCCGGGCAAGATCTACCGAACCCTCGGTCTGACCGGTTCGGACCAATACTCCGCCTCGTCTGGCCCGCAGGGGAAAGATATGACCGGGGCTGACAATATCATCGGGCTTAACATCCAGTCTGACCGCCGCCTGAATGGTCCGCGCCCGGTCAGCGGCGGAAATACCGGTGGTAACTCCAGTCCGCGCCTCAATGCTGACGGTAAACGCCGTCTCAAAGGGCGACTTGTTATCAGTGACCATCATCGGCAATTGCAGTTTTTCGATCTGCTCCGGGACCAGGGTAAGACAAATCAAGCCCCGGCCATGGGTTGCCATAAAATTAACCGCCTCAGGCGTAACCATCTGAGCGGCCATACAAAGATCTCCTTCATTTTCCCGGTCCTCGTCATCAACCAGAATAATCATCTTACCTGAGCGAATATCCTCAATAACTTCTTCTATTTTATTAACCGTCATATATCTCCACCACTACTTGATGAAACCATGTTCAGCCAAAAAGGCCGGATTTATCTTCGATTGACTACCATTTCCATCGTCAGACTTAGCTGACAACAATTTTTCCACATACTTGCCGATCAAATCAACTTCAAGATTGACCGCATCACCCTGAGCCAAACCTCCCAAGGTAGTAACCTGAAGGGTATGAGGGATAATCGCCACCGAAAAAGACCTGTCATCACAACGGTTCACGGTCAGACTGATCCCATCGATCGTGATCGAACCTTTTTCAATAATATATTTGCCCAAGCCGGCGGGAACTTCAAAGGTGAAAACCACAAAGTCACCGCTGGGTTTACACTCGATTATTTTTGAACTGGCATCAACATGACCGCTTACCAGATGACCGCCAAGTCGATCACTCAACCGCAGCGCCCTTTCGAGGTTCACCACCCGGCCAATCGCCAAGGCACCCAGATTAGTCCGGGACAGACTCTCGGGCGAGACATCCACGGTAAATCTTCGGCCGGTTATTTCCCTGGCCGTTAGACAAACGCCGTTTACCGCAATACTTTCACCTTCTTCCGGATTCGGCAGATCAAAGCCGGCTTCAATTCCGAAAACCATACCACCACCGGAAGGCCTTTTCTCGTAAAGTTTACCCTTACCCTGAATAATCCCTGTAAACATAGCCAGTCCCATCAATTCTTTATACCGCAAGGGCATAAGTTTCGTTTGACCCGGATTCCGGCTCAACTCAGCTTTATACCGCAAGGGCATAAGTTTCGTTTGACCCGGATTCCGGCTCAACTCAGCTTTATACCGCAAGGGCATAAGTTTCGTTTGA
>JAHJIY010000037.1 GCA_018823175.1 Pseudomonadota bacterium | reverse complement strand
CTGCAACACGTGTAATTTTCATTGAGGCTTCTCCTTTTTGTTAGTGATAGTACCGGTCTATGGTAAAAAACCATATTGTACATCCTGGCATCAAGGAGAAGCTGTTTGAAATTCTTTACCTAATAGTATGTCAACCTGACCCGAAAAGGTTCGGGCTGTTAAAATCTGGAAATACGGTGGCGGGCAGGTTACGCAAAACGTTCGGTTTCAATCATACATCGTCAACGAAGAAAGCGATTATCCACCCCATGGATAATCGCTTATAAATAAAACGCACATCAATCTGCCACTCTATTTTCTTTAGTGGAAAGTGTATTCCTTCCAAGGAATTCTTGATGGATGTACATTTGCTAAAAAATTTACTATATCCCTTCGCCCTCTGTATTTTGGAATCCCTCTTGTGTCTTGTGCCATAAGAACAATTGGCATTCGTGGGAATAGTTGTGTAAAAGAACATATCGCTTCTTCGCTCTGTCGCTCAGAATCAACTATATGTTTTTTTACCACAACAATAGCAAAGGTAGTTCCTTGCTCCTTAATTACAGCTCCCTGTATTTTCATTATTAATGTCCCCTTAATTTTCTGTGTCTTTAGGGGGGCAAGGGTCGTTCCCGGGGAATATTGTGTCTTTGCTCCTTATTCTTCCGTTCACCCCCTTGGTAATAAGCTCTCCCCCACCTTGATTTGTTAACATGCTTTTTGCCGCATTTATCGCGTCTTGCTGGGTTCCATGTAAACTTGAAGCCTTGCCGGCGTCATTTCTTTTGTTAACCCAGTTCCCATCACCATTTTTAAAAACCATCCGATCTCTGCCTTTACTCATTGGAAATCACCTTTGAAAAAAATTAATTTAATCGTTGCCCATGCCAGTCTGCCAGAACTCAACCAACCCGCTACAGTTTATCCATAGACCCTCCATTGCAATATATTGTAAGGATACTAACTTGTATTTTGTTATGGTAAACACGAATACTTTATATGTCAATGCTGTGTTAAAAAAAATATTATTTATTCTGTCATGGCATCTACCAAAATAATTACTAACGTGGTATAAGGTGGAAAATTGTGCTACCAAATACGATGCGGAGAAAGAATAAATATGCGATGGAATATTGAAAAGAGAATTGAATTTATCGAAACTAGGTTGTTTTGGGAGGGAAAAATAAGTAGGAAAGACCTAACTGAATTTTTCGGCATTTCAATCCCACAGGCCACAAAGGACTTAAAAGAATATTGTAATATTGCCCCTAAAAACATCTATTATGATCGAAGCGCTAAGCTATATGTGGCAACAGAAAATTTCACCCCAAACAAATACCCTCCATCCAGCGAAAAATATCTTACCAGGCTGAGACTTTCGCAAGAAAGAAAAGACAGTGATAAATTTTTTAATGGCCCCGCTCCTTCATTTTATGAAATGCCTAAATTTAGACGCCTTGTTAAAGAGGAAATACTCAGAGACCTTCTCAAAGCAATACAAAAAAATGAGGCCATCAAAATACACTACCAATCAATGAGTTCCCCGGAACCCAAAATGCGCTGGATCACTCCTCATTCTCTTGGGCATGATGGTTTTCGTTGGCACACGAGAGCGTTCTGTCACAACAGAAAATGTTATGTAGATTTTAATTTAGGTAGAATTTCAGCCATTATCGAGTCTGCAAAACATAATATTGACCATGCAATTGATTACGAGTGGCATAATGAAATCACCATTACTATCGCACCTAATCCAAAACTAGAAGAAGGCCCACAGTCTTGCATTGAGAGAGACTATTGTATGGAAGGAGGCCAAGCGACAATAAATATTAAAGCCGCATTGTTTTATTATTTCATACAGAACTTTGGGCTTAAGAAAGGTCATGAAAAACGTGCAGGGAATGATCAACAGGTTGTTCTTGTGAACTTTAAAGAAATCGAACCAAAAATTAAGTTACTAAAATCCATGTCAAAAGATAGAATTAGTGAATTAATTAAACAGGGTAATATTGACATTTACATTAATTAATAACCGAACCATAAGGATTAATGCGATCTCAAAGAGTCGCGATTAATCCATTGTTCACGAAGGCGCGGTAAGCAGATCGGTAATAAGGGTATTGATTGGAAGTGCTTGGCTGTTTGTGAGCAACTTGGGGAGCCAATAACACAAAATAGTGGCAGTGATATTTTGGATATGTTTCATTTAGCCCTGACAATGAGTCAGGCAGGCACCTCTTGCTCTTTGAAAAATTGACTAATCTCGTTCCGAGGACGCACCTCTCCCATGTCCCTTGGCGGGATTTTTTTTCATTCTTTTCGGTTACTCGCTTTTTCTTTATTCAGGCCCCTCCCTGGCGAATCGACTTGGCTTTACGGGAATGATCGAGAAGAGAAAGACAAGGTTGGCGCCGCACGCTTGGCAAACCGGCTTGAACCGCTCCGGAGGTTGCCCCTGGTTGCGATCGGCAAGCAAAAAGGCCATATCCTTGCGCTGGACAATGATCATGGTGCGAATTTTTTCGAGCGGGATTGTGCAGTTATGATTCATGAAGCCGAAATGGCGAACCTTCATGAATCCGGTCGGCAAAACATGGAGGAGAAACCGGCGGATGAACTCCAAGGCATCGACGGTCATCTTTCGCTTTCGATTGCTGCCGACCTTGGTGTAGGTGAAAGTCACCTCCCTATCACGTACGGCAACGATCCGCTTGTCGGAGATGGCCACCCGGAAGATATATGGCGCAAGATACTTGAGGACGGCTTGCGCATTACCTGTTGGTTGGCAATGCACCACCCAGTCGGTGTTCCAGGCCTCGGGCTCGGTTGCATTGAGCAGCCCCAGTTCCTCAATTTCATCGTGCAGTTTAGCTCTGAAGATTTTGGAGAGCGCCCGTACAGGCAGATAAAACCGATTCCCGGCGGGGAGCCAATGCTCCCGATTTTTGTCGAGACCACCGGCCGGGACGATGAAGTGGAGATGGGGGTGATAGGGTATGGCCCTCCCCCAGGTATGCAGAACACCGGTGAATCCGGCCAGGTCCGCCCCGATATACTTGGGATCGGCCGCAAGTTTTTTGATTGCCCCGGCAGCCGCTCTGAACATGGCACCATACGCCTCTTTTTGATGGGAAAGACAGAACGGCCTGAGTGCTTTCGCCACTGTAAAGGTGATCATGAAATAGTCGGTGGGCAGGGTTCTTGCCAATTGGCCGTGGAGCCATTGCCTGGTTTTGTGGAGTTGACACTGGGGGCAGTGGCGGTTGCCACAGGAACGATCAATAACATGCATCTCGCCGCAGCCTTCGCAGCGGTAGACTGTGGCGCCGTACTCACCGGTGCGGCAGTTGATTATGGCATCGATGACCTTTCGTTGGTTGGTGGAAAGATCGGGATGGAGGGCGATGTATTCCGGGCCGAATGTCCGGAAGATTTCGTTGATTTTTCCCATGGCTATTCCTCCCCTTCGTCTATCATGATCGTGTTGATGATCTGGAAGGCGTCCTCCATGCCCTTGTTGGTGAGATGGAGGTAGATCATGGTGGTCTCGATGTTGGAATGGCCGAGATACTTCTGGATAGCTCGGAGGTTGACTCCGGCCTCCAAAAGATGGGTGGCGTAGCAGTGGCGGAGGGTGTGGATGGAAACGCCTTTCTTGGCGATTCCCGTCTCTTCTTTGGCCCTACGGAAGGCACCCTGAACGCCGCCGGTGGACATGGGGCTCCTGGAGACGGGACCTTTGTTATTGCCCCGTCCGACCGCCGGAAAGATGAATCTTTTGTTTTGATGGGTGCGCCAGTATCGGCGCAGCAGCTGATAGGTGGCCTCGGGCAGCGGGACATTGCGGTCCTTGGCTCCTTTACCGCGATGGACATGGATCATATGTCGTGGCCCATCGATATCCGGTATCTCCAGACAGAGGGCTTCCTGGAGGCGCAGACCGCAGCTGTAGACGGTTTTTAGAAAGACCTGATTGTGAATGGTATCGACCCGGCCGAGCAGATCGTGAACCTCCTCCCGGGAAAGGACGGCGGGCAGGTGCCTTCCTCTTTTGGCATGGATGACATTGAGTAGATGCCATTCACGCTTCAGGATGTTGAGAAAGAAGAATTTGATGCCGGAATAACAAATACGCATGGTGGCCGGCGCCCACTCGGACACATCCTGGCGGAAGATGAAGTAGTCGAGCAGCTCTTCCTCGGTGATGAGATCCGGACTCTTGTCGTAATATTCGACAAGTTTGCAGACGGCCCGGGAATAGGCATCCCGGGTTGATTTGCCCATGCCGGCCACCTGCATGGATTTGTCCATTTTGGTTTGCCACTTGGTCTTGAACCATAGATGTTTTGCCATAACACTCTCCTCCCTGTAAAGGGTTGACTGGAATTAGGAAGCCCAGCGCTTCCAGGTAGAGTTAAATGGTAAAAAAAATTGTGGTGATTGTCAGTGGAGGTAGGTGGGTGGGCAGGATGGACTTATTGTAACTGATTAGATTTATTAGATAATTGCCGCGTAGCGGCTTACTTGAACCATAGCATTCAGCGGACGTCGAGAACGGTTGCGGCGCTAGACGCGGCAAGTTCATTGGCGCCGTCCGCTGATGCAAAGCGTTGGGCTTCAAGAAAAACATTGACATTTACGCAACTACATATTAGTTGCAAAGCTTGCTTTTAACATGGTAGGATTTAATGTCTAAAAAAGAAAAACTATTAGCGAAACTTTGTGGCAGCCCATCGCCCAAAGACTT
>JAHJIY010000036.1 GCA_018823175.1 Pseudomonadota bacterium | reverse complement strand
GGGGACAGATTGAAAGCGCCGGTAAAAGCCGGCAAAGAGTAGGGGGTGAAAGTCCTCCACATGGTAAAGGATAGCGACCAACCACGGCCCCGAGTCATGCGTCGGCCATCCGTGAGGGTGGCGGCGAAGCGTTGACAGGGGGAGTGCAGGCCGGGCTATTGAGCTCCGAAATCACCTCATTCGGGTTGCCGACCTTGTGATCTGATGGGGAAGGCCGCACGATGTGCCGCGTTATCGCGAGTGGCACATTGGACCCGCGGAGTCAGAGAACCAGGGCATGTATCAAGCTCTTTGCACGGAAACCGGGAGATCCCAGGGGTGGCCGGCCGTTGTCCACGGTTGGCCCGGTTGAGAAAGGCCAGTGGTCGCAAACTCAACACGAACGCACCTGGGAAGTCGGACACGGGAATAGTATCGGTGAAGCGGATGAACAAAGGTGCTCAACCAGATAAAAGGTGCCAACCACCGGCGGAATCCGTGGAGAAAAGGACCGTGGCCGAGGGAAATCCTGGGCAGCCGACCGCGAGCGGTACACAGGGATCGCAAGCAGCGTCGAGCGGACTGTCCGGGATACGAGAGGCAGCGAGAAGGGACTCGCAGCTCCAGTTCTCCAATTTACTGCACCATGTCAACGCTGATCTGCTCGGGCAGGCGTATAGGTCGCTGAAGCGGCAGGCGGCGGCCGGGGTAGACGGAGTGACATGGGAGGAGTACGGCGAGGGGCTCGAAGAGCGCCTCGCGGATCTTCAAGACCGAGTCCATAGCGGGCGCTATCGGGCCAAGCCGAGCAAGCGGACCTGGATACCCAAGTCCGATGGCCGTCTCCGCCCTCTGGGCATAGCCGCTTTGGAAGACAAAATCGTGCAACAGGCGCTGGTGATGGTTCTCCAGGAGATTTATGAGGAGGATTTCCTTGGCTTCAGCTACGGCTTTCGTCCGGGGCGCAGCCAGCATAATGCTCTGGACGCGATCTATGTGGCGGTCACGCAGCGCAAGGTGAGCTGGATTCTGGACGCGGATATTCGGAGCTTCTTCGATACACTTGATCATGAGTGGCTGATGAAGTTCGTGGAACACCGTGTCTCTGACCCGAGGGTACTGCGTCTGATCCGCAAGTTTCTGCGGGCCGGTGTATCCGAGGGCGACGAGTGGTCCAAGACGGTGGTAGGGACGCCACAGGGGGCAGTGATTTCGCCATTATTGGCGAATATTTACCTGCACTACGTACTGGACCTATGGGTAGCGGCATGGCGGCAACGCCATGCGCGCGGCGAAGTGTACATCGTTCGGTACTGCGATGATTTCGTGTTGGGCTTCCAGCACCGTTCCGAGGCGGAGCAGTTTCTGGCCGCACTGAAGCAGAGATCGGCCAAGTTCGGCCTGGAACTGCACGAAGGCAAGACCCGGCTGATCGAATTCGGTCGGTTTGCCGCCGAAAACCGTAAGGAACGAGGCACGGGAAAGCCGGAAAGTTTTGACTTCCTTGGGTTCACCCACATCTGTGCGAAGCGGAAGGCAGACGGGGGGTTTGCGCTCCGTCGCAAGACTATTGCCAAGCGGTTACGGGCCAAGATCAACGAGGTCAAAGAAGTCCTCATGCGATGCCGCCATCGGCCGATACCGGAACAAGGCGGCTGGCTCAGGGCCGTAGTGCAAGGGCACTTCAACTACTATGGAGTCCCAGGCAACCGCAAGGCTCTGGACGCCTTTCGAACGCAGATAGGCCGCTCCTGGCTGCGGGCATTGCGTAGACGGAGTCAAAAAGCTCGGAGTCTGACGTGGGAATGCTTTCAGGGGTGGATGAAAACCTGGATGCCACCAGCGCGAATCACGCACCCATATCCAAACCAACGCCTCTGCGTCTGACCCGAGGC
Source organism: Pseudomonadota bacterium (assembly GCA_018823175.1). GTDB lineage: Bacteria > Desulfobacterota > Desulfobulbia > Desulfobulbales > JAHJIY01 > JAHJIY01. The sequence continues at coordinate 3,732 of JAHJIY010000036.1, read as the reverse complement.
AGGAGCCCGGTGCGGTAGTTCCGCACGCCGGGATCTGTGCGGGGGGCACCGGGCAACCGGTGTCCCTACCGCGACTATTTATCACTCTTCCTCGGTCTGCCCGGACCACGTAATTCAATACGCCGACCCAATTTTTTAGAAATTTCTCGTTCAAACATCCTATTACCAGTGAGTCCGCCCCGTTGGGTAGCCTCCCGTATCAATTGTAGCTCATTTTCCGGGATCGTTTCGCGGAGCCATGTTTTGTATCCCGCAGCTCTGGCCTCTAAAGTATTACCAAAGCTCATATAGAAAGGGTCTAAGTCAAGCCATGGTAACTCATGAAGGCCAATCTTCGCCCGGCAACTCGACCATGGGTATTGCCAAGGTTCTTCGACCATACCCGCCCGCAGTGGATTTAATTCCACATAGCGGCAGCAGGCAAGCAGGTATTCATTGGCGTTAATCGGGCTGGATTTGAAACGGCCTTCCCAGAGAGAGCCGCTTCTTTTTTCCATTTTGTTTACAAAGCGAGTCTGACGACCGGCAAGGCGTTTCATGAGCAGGCTCAGGTTCTCGGGCTGGTCGCCGGGATCGACAACGAGGTGGACATGGTTTGTCATCAGGCAGAAGGCGTATACCTTGCAACCAAGTTCTGATTTCCATTCCTGAAGGGTATTAAGATAGTACTGATAGTCGTCACTTCCAGCAAACACCACCTGCCGGTTGTGACCGCGCTGAATAATATGATGTGGGCAGGAGTTCAGGATTAGTCGGATAGGTCTGGGCATCTTAAAAACCTACCAGAGGTCAGGGGGGATGTCAAAAAATAAATCTGACCCCTTTTTTGGTGAATCTGACCCCTTTTTTGGTGTAAAATTAAGAAGTCGGCAATTCACTGGGCGCGGATAAAGCTGAGTTGAGCAGCTTGTCTGCTCGTACGAAACTTATGCCCTTGCGGTATAAGCACCTGTTCAGTTTTCCAAAACCGGTTTTTCATTCCGATAAGGATGTCGCACTGATGATAATCCACTTATACTCGCCCTGGTCTTCTTCACCGGTTTCGGTGGGGACCATGGCCGCGACGTAGATACGATAGCTCCCATCTTCAAATCCCACTATTTTGGGGTCGTTCAGGGAACGGACTTCAAATTCGCTAAAGCTGTCCCAGGCGAACAGCTCGGCTTCAAATGCAAAGAGATCGCCGTCTGCGCTGATAAAACTATAAATGGTACCTGTGCGGCCCGAAGGCGGCATTGGTTGGTTTCGATCCTGCTGCATGACGATGAGCCGGACACGTCCGTCGGGCAGGACAATGGCATGGGGATCGGGGAAACTTTGCATGGTCCCGTCGTCGTGGGTCATGCCAATAACGTCATCCTCGGTCAGGGTAAAATTGAGGCCGGCGTCTCCCGGCGGTGAATAGGCCCTTTTCACCAAGATCACCTCTTCGCCATTAACGATGGTGTTGTTATTGTATAGGAGAACCACGCCCCCGTATTTATCCACAAAAAAAGTGCGGACTCCCATGCGGCCGCCATCATGTTCGTTGAGATCATACCGGTAGCCCTCATCCGGCACAAAGTTGACGCCGTCCACCGAACTTTCGCTCCGCACTGTTCCCGTCTCCTGGTCCTCGGCGTATCGCCGCCAGGTTGTGCCATCGACCAGCACACCTTTCCCCCTGTTTTCACCAGGCGCGAATTGCCGGTGACCGGTAAAATTCAGCCCATCGGTTGAGAAGGCGATATATCCCCTTTCGCCGGGAGTGTCGACCAGCTCCACGGCCTGGTATTCATAGCCAAGGCTCAGCTCGCCGTCCTGATAGTCCATGATCCTCGGGTTGGAGCCGAAGTTGATGCGGTATCCGGCATCCAATGTAAAAGAAACAGGAGGGGTGTTTGTATCTCCGGGGGTATTGTTGTTTGTATCCGAACCGCCTCCCGAGGAACACGAAAGGGCCCACATGGACAGCAGGACGGGTATCCAGACAAAAATGGTTTTCATGGCTTTTGTTTCCTATGGAAGCCTTAGGTCTAAACGTATTACTTTTTCCTCTTTTTACCTTGTTAAACAGCCGGGTTAGTAAAAACAACCTCCACATGGTGCACTTGGCGGTCATCCACCAGGGGGATAATGCCCTGCGACTGCGATACGATTTCACTCACTGCCCGTTCTGTCTTTGATCCATCCAAGACATCACCATTGATAACGACGCCGTCCATCGTTACGCGGGCCAGATGCTCCGCCTTTTCAGGGTGGAATTTTACGGTGATATGGTAGCAGGTGTCGCGGAAACGATAATGGATTTTGTACGACGACCAATGGGCCGGGACACACGGAGTAATGCGCAGCCGGTCCACTTCCAAGTGAAGGCCCAGGAGGGTTTCCATAAATAGGCGACGGGACGCTCTTAAATAATTCAACAAAAATCATTAGTTGATTTACGGTGCACAAAAATTGAATGAAAAGTTTATTAATTTCTTAAGAGCGTCCCGCCATTCCCCAACCTGACATGCTGATTTTCTTTTCCCTTGACAGTGGTCATAATGCATCTCTATATACCAGTTAGAGACAGCCAGTGCCATCAAAAACCTAACAAAAAAGTCAGGTTTTTGCTTGTTATCCGGAGTCGGGAATATGCTTGTTATCCGGAGTCGGGCTATAGTGCGGGTGACCGATTCCGCTTAAAAACGTTTAGCCGTGCATTAATATCAAGTAGTATATGTTCAACCCAAGATTTCACAAAGCAAATAACGTTCATGAAGCGGTGGAATTAGCCAATGATCTTAAGGAAAAAGGTGGCTATGATTTATTTCGGGGTCAAATTAAGAATTGGCCACTAAAATCATCCTTTGGCCGACAGGTTGAAAAAAATAAAAAGGATGAAGCATTACAAAAAATGGCAAGATTTGAGCGGTGGGTAAAGCGAACAAAAGGTTTAGAAGAGCTTGCTAAGCATCCTGATGACATGATCGCAGTAGCGCAACATTATGGAATACCGACAAATTTTGTTGATTTTACAACCAGTCCTCCTGTGGCAGGATTCTTTGCGTCTTATGGAAGAATAGATGAAGAAAATGTTGAGAGTTGTATTCTGTGCCTTAATAGTCAGGATTTAATAACTTTTTGGAAGCGGTTACCTTCTAAATATTCTCCACCACCTGAAATTTTATATCTCGAAGTTCAGAATCTTTGGCGTTTAGAAGCTCAACACGGTGTTTTTCTTTTTTGTCCGTATTCTAATTTTGAGCAGATTTACGATTTAGATAGAATTTATTTTCCATATACTAGCCAAATTTCAACTGTAAAAGAAGACGAGATTTTTCCTAAAAGAAAAAGTCAACTTGAAATACTTTTAGACCAGTATCTTATGAATGAATTGTTGATTGAAGGTCAAAAGAACATTCATTGGGGATGGATGAGACATAAGATTCCAGAGATTGAGGAAAAATGGAGTAAGGAACTTTTATTAAATGGCACACCACCGCCGAAATTAAGTTCGTGGAATCACTCGCATATTGAATCTTGGCTTGTGCAATCAAATGAAAAATATCTAAACACATTAGGTAATGAAACATGGGAGATGACGCTTGATCTCAATAAAGATTTAAGTTTTATTCGGAATGAAGCCTTCGACCACTTAACCACACAATTCAAAAATTATCCGAATGTAAGAAATCGGTTATTAAACTGGTCTATAACAGTTGTTGGAGATCAACCGAGAGACCCAATTGAAAATCGAGTTGAGAG
>JAHJIY010000035.1 GCA_018823175.1 Pseudomonadota bacterium | reverse complement strand
TTAAAAGGGTCAGAGAACTTCGCAACCAAATACGAAATGAAGCTGCCCTGTTAGAAAAAGAAGAATTCTCTTGTTCTAAAAAATATGGACTGCATGAGGATTTTCAAATACATGCAAGTCCTTAACCGGAAATTACTGATAAAAAATTGATGGTGAGTAAAATGAATCAACTAACCAAGATCGGCATCATGACTTTTCTGGCTATCTCCCTAACCAGCACCCATTCTCTGGCCCGTGGCGGCAGTTCCGGTGGTGGCCCTGGCGGCGGCATGGGCAACAATTCAAGAAGCTGGAACCCGGAAAGCAACGCCCCCCGCACCAATTCGCCAGAAACATCGCAAATCCAAAGACAGGATATGGACCGTGATCAGGACCAGGAAAGATACCGTACCCCCGACGCTGAAAAAGACACCGCCAAAGCAAAGGCCAAACGCAAAGAATATGGCACTGGCGCTATGGAAGGTGAGCAGATACAACAACGTGAGGAAAACAAAATCCGTGAAATGCATCAGGAACAGATCCAACAGGACGATCGCACCCGCTCTCAATAACAGAAGCCGGCGGGAGGACTTGCAGCTGATCTGTGAGGTCAAGCCCCGGGTAAAAATCCGAGACAATCCGGATTGATTCAATCGACGATGAATCGATCCGGATATTCACGGCAGGGAAGAGGCCTGCACTTACCGAACCTTTTAAAAATAAAAATCCGCCGCCATGTAGACACTATGATCGTGATCTGCAGGATTGTAAAATTGCACCAGCAGGGGATCATTGGCCAGGTCATCAATCTTTTCCGGTTTCCCCAACCAGAATCCACTGCCGGTGTATTGATAGTCGTAGTACTGATAACCCAATCTGAGGAAAGAGTTTGTCACCCGTGCCGAGAGACTGGAGACCTGGAGATCATAGATTGAGTAAAGTTCGGTCACATAGCCGCGAGTCGCAAGTTTTGAATCCAGGGCCAGCCAGTTTTTAGATCCGTAATTAAATTCCAGCCCTAATTTAAACCGGGAATCATCGAAATCGTATCGCATACCTGTATAGACAGAATAACCGTCCTTATCCTCGGGTTCATCCCACCAGGACCCAAGAAGACTTGTTCCGAGCTCATCCACTGCCTTGGCATCAGTGCGGCTCCAGGAAAGGGCAAGAAAGTATTTCAAGCGACTCCCGGTCATGCTGAACAACATTGAAGTATGATAAATGTTCCCGAGATCAGTCCGGTCAAGAATCAGATTCATACTGGAGTTTAACGGGTCATAATAGGAATTGTCATTTTCCCAGCGAGCAAATTCCAATGGATTAACGAAGGTTACATTTTCGGGAATGTTATAGATATCTTTGAATGCAAAGGTCTGAAACACGAATATGGCACCCCGCCTGTTCCGTGCGGTGAGATGTAAGCCGTAGATCTCGGTATCCTCTGTGAACGTCCGGCGATCCCCGCCTTCATACCCCCAATCGTATTGCCTGGCTACATACAGGGAGAATTTTTCAGACCAGTCCGTCTGCCTGAACCGATAGCCCAAACCAAATCCATCGAGGGCGATGTTCGTATAAGACAAAAGCTCTGCGTCCGGTTCATCAAGACCCAGACGCAAATTATCAGAAGAAATCAGTCCTGCGGTGGGCAGCCGTCCCATTCTAAAAGAGAGCGGCGTTTCAACAATGCTCTGCCAGCAAAAGAACAGGCGATCAATCATAAATTTATCATCATCGCCAATCTTAAGCTCAAATATTTTCCCGGTATTGACTCTGCCGATCAGTTCAAAATCCTTTCCGGCTCTGATCCCAAACTGGAGCCGCATGCTAACCGGGAAAACGGTATTCGAATCATTATCGCTATAATTGATCCCTCCGTGCACATCACCGGTAACGGAAAGTGAAAGATGATTCTGACCGGCGAGTTCAGTTTCGCCCAGGCAAACGCACGGCTGATTCAGATAAATGACAAACAAAAGCAAAAAGAAGTACCTGCGCTTCATAAGCCCCCCTGCGGACCGATAAGCTTCCGCTGAATTGAAAACCTTAGCCTGCTGCAACATGCTCCGAAAGGATTCGGTAAAGGAGATTGATGTCTTCGGACTCGCCACTCCCCATCGCGTCAATCGGATGATAATGCATACTCGAGGACACATGCACCCCCTTTAGGAATATCAGCCAGATGCCGCAACATCTTTCCAGAAGCTACTGAAAACCCTCTCGAAGCAGTCCGGGATGGAGATCAGGGAAAGATCGGCAAGAAAACTCGGGCACCGCGTTTTGGGCAAAAAAATACCTCCATCCCAATAAAGGAATGGAGGTATTAAAAATAAATTCGGCGGCGACCTACTCTCCCACATAGTCTCCCATGCAGTACCATCGGCGCTGAAGAGCTT
>JAHJIY010000034.1 GCA_018823175.1 Pseudomonadota bacterium | reverse complement strand
GTTGTTTTTGATCTTTCTCCGGTATGGTAAGTTTAGGTTTGCGTCCTCTCATATTCACTATCCTCCATGCTAAGGTTGATGAGGAGTAGTGTAACGCAAAACCGAGAATATGTAACGATAATTTTAGAACAAAATACTAGTCAATAAATGGCGGTGAATATCTAAATTATCTTATACATTTTTAAATATTTCCAAAAATTATTTTTGAGGTTGTCTATAATAATCTGAAAAAACTTGGTCGGTTATTGCCGGTAAGGTTGCTTGTAGTCGGAAAATATTTTGGGCCGAATAATTTGTGATGGGCTGCAATAACTATTTATTGGATTAAATAATAAGATTATTGGTCGGTTGTTGACTCTGCTTTCAATAACCTATACAACTTAAGAATGAGTTGCTTTTTTGTTATGCCTAAATTAGATTTTTTGGGTGGATTTTGAGGCTTAAGAGGTGAAGCGGATTGATCCTTAACACTTTGTATGATGGGCAAGGAGGGTAAAATGGATACAGCTGAGATGGTAGTTGAGCAGGAGACAGTGGGTAATTTTGAGACAATGGATTGGGACGGCCGCAAGGAAACAACCGATAAATTAATTTACAACCATGCGATTGGGGCCATGGGAATTGGGCTGATTCCGTTGCCGGTTGTCGATGTCGCGGCCTTGACCGCCTTGCAGATCAGACTGCTTTGTAAGCTGGCCCATTTCTATGGTCTGGAGTTTTCAAACGATAAGGCTAAAAACATTATTGCCGCCCTGATCAGCAGTATTGTCCCCGTATCGGTGGCGCTGCCGATGGCGAGTTTGATGAAATTTGTTCCGCTTGTCGGGACGACGATGAGTGTTTTGATCATGCCGGCAACGGGCGGGGCCTGCACCTATGCTTTAGGGCGGGTTTTTGTCCAGCATTTTGAGTCGGGCGGCACCTTTCTTGATTTTGATCCTGCGGCGGTGAAAGCACATTTTGCCGAGCTTTATAAAGAGGGAAAGAAAGTGGCGACTGACTTGAAAAAATCCAAGGCCAAAGCAGAATAGCACGGTTTTCAGGCAAGGCGTTTCGATGCCTTGTCTTGGGGGAAGGGGCTGATTGCCGGGAGTATCGAACCGGCAGACCACATGTCTCCATTGGTTTAGGGCATGAATGCGAAGAGTTTTGCCTTTTTGATCAATTAAGTTTTGATCTTCGGTAATGCTTCCTTTTTTTTTGGCGGATATCTCCTCTCGTGCCCTTTCCCCCCTTCACTTACTTGCCAGTATGAAGTTGAGGTTCCTTCCAGTTTGGATGACCGGAGGGGCGTTCTTTTTTTTATCCCGAGCCTCGGTAAAATTTTGGAATCTCATAACTGATGGAACTGATAAATTTTTTAAGAAAAGAATCTGATAACCGCACCGTTACGAAAATTCTGATAACCTCCAGTCTTGCCGGTTTGGCTGATGGCATCCTTGTGGTGATCATCAACAGCGCGGCCCAAAATTATGCGGAATTAAATGTCCGTTATATGTTCATGTTTATCCTGGGGATTTCCATCCAGGTTCTCATGAAAAAATATTCCCTGAGCAGGGCGGCCATAATTGCCCGCAACGCCATTTCTGAAACCCATATCCGCTTGGCCGATCTGACGCGTAAGGCTAATCTCGCATCCTTTGAGGAAATCGGCAAAACCAGGATCTACACCACCGTCACTGAGAATACGGAAATCATCTTTGAGGCCTCCAGGAGGATCAGCAGTTTCCTGACCCATGCCATCATGGTAGTTTTTTCCTTCATTTACATTGCCTACCTGTCGATCACCGCTTTTTGGCTCACCTTGGGTACGATTGTAATTGGCGCGCTGGTCTATGCCTATAACGAAAAGCATATCAAGCGGGAACTGCATCTCTCCATGCAGAAAGAAAATGAGTTTCTCAACTCCTTAAATCATGTGCTGGAAGGATTCAAAGAGTTGAAAATGAACAAGGTGAAAAGTGACGATCTTTTCCGCAACGGGCTGGAAGTGACCTCCGGCGCTGCCCGCGACATGCGTTTGAAAACCGAGATGAGCTTCATCTCCAATGCGATTTTTGCCAATTTTTTTCTTTTTACCCTGCTGGCAGCCGTAGTTTTTCTGCTGCCTCAATTTGCCCAGGCCTCGCCCCGTCTGATCATCAGCATTGTTGCCATTCTTCTTTTTGTGATGGGGCCGCTCGGTTTTGTTATTGACGCGGTGCCCGTTATTTTAAAAGGCAATATGGCCGTTGAAAAGCTCAATGAACTTGAGAGTGTGCTGGTTCAGGCCGATGATACTAAAGAGACACTGACCGAAGGTGTTCTGCAGCAGATGGATGATTTTTCAAAACTTTCCATGCGGCAGGTCGAGTTTTCCTATAAGGCAGCCGACAGTTTTCAGACCTTTTCGGTGGGGCCACTTAACCTGACGGTCAAAAAGGGGGAGATCGTTTTTATTGTCGGCGGTAACGGCAGCGGCAAGACCACCATGATCAAATTGCTGGCCGGTCTCTATCCGCCCCGCAGCGGAGCGCTTTATGTCGATGATGTAACGGTCACCCCCCACAATTATGAATATTATCGGAAATTTTATTCCCTGATTTTTACCGATTTTCATCTCTTTGACCGGATGTACGGCCTGGCGCAGATCGATGAAGCAAAACTCAACAAGCTTCTGGAGATGATGGAATTAAGCGATAAGATTACCTGTCGGGAAGGAAAATGGAGTGCCATAAATCTGTCAACCGGCCAACGGAAAAGGTTGGCCCTGATCGTGGCGCTGATGGAGGATAGGCCGCTCTATATATTCGATGAAGTCGCGGCCGACCAGGATCCCCATTTTCGGAAACATTTTTACGAGCATATTCTTAAAGATCTGCAGAGCCGGGGCAAAACCATCATCGCCGTATCGCATGACGACCGGTATTTTCACGTTGCCGATCGGGTCCTGAAAATGGAATACGGCAAAATTGTTGATGAAATGAAGAATCCTTAATTATGAATATGAAGCTAGGTGACATCTTTCTTTCCATCCCAAGAAGACTCCGGAGGCACGCGCGAGAGAATTTTCCGTTCTTTGTGGTGAGTACCCTTCTCCTGCTTTTTGTGATTGTTTATTTCTGGCAGAGTATTTTCATTACGATTCATGCCGGGGAGGCCGGGGTTCTGTACCGGCGGTTCGGCGGCGGTACCGTTGTGGATAGGGTGTATAACGAGGGTCTGCATGTGGTCGCCCCGGTGAACATCATGACCGTCTATAACGTGAGGCTGCAGACCGTGGCGCACCAGATGGAGGTGCTGTCCAGCAAGGGATTAATGGTTACCTTGTCCCTGTCGATCCGGTATCGGCCGGAGCGGCAGGTTTTAGGGGTATTGCATCAGGAGGTTGGTCCGGATTATTTGCACCGGATTATTCTGCCCGAGGTTGAGGCCAAGCTCAGGGCGATTCTCGGTCAGTATGAGGCGGAGGAGATCTACACCTCCAAGCGGGGAGTGGTGCAGGAAGTTGTTAATGAGTCCCTGGCCCAGGTTTCGCAACGGTTTGTGTTGATCGACAACGTCATGATTACCAATATCGAGTTGCCGGCTAAGATCCGGGCGGCGATTGAGAGCAAGTTGGTGGAGCAGCAGCTGGCGGCGGCCTATGAGTTCAGGTTGATCCGGGAAGAGAAGGAAGCGGAGCGCAAGCGGATAGAGGCCGGCGGCATCAAGACCTATAACAATATTGTGAATTTATCGTTAAACGAGAGATTATTGCAGTGGAAGGGGGTGGAGGCGACCCTTGAGTTGTCCAAGTCACCTAACTCGAAGGTGGTTATTATCGGTTCCGGCAAGGATGGGTTGCCGGTAATTTTAAATACAAACAATTGACCGCAGGTGCCTGATGAGTTCTTCGCAAGATTCTCATCACAGGGTTGTCGCCTGAGGGATAATTAAGGGGAGTTTGGAGGAAGACCAACATGGAGTACGTATTTATTTATGTCGCGGCCAGTCTTTTCATCGCTCTTTTTGGTATTGACCGGAAGTTCGGATTTTGGGGATACTTCTTCGGGTCTCTGTTGTTTTCCCCTGTTATTGGTCTTTTCCTTTTGCTGGCCTCGGACAAGAGGAAACAGGAAGATTGACCGTGATTATCCGTCCCAAGTTTTGGTTTTTTTCTTTTAATATATAATTTGAAGGGAAGGACGTTCATCTTGTCGAAAAAAAGGACATTTAGCATACAAAAGCATTTTCGGCAGCATTTCACCGGCTATGTAACCTCTACTCTCCTCCTTCTGTTTGTTGTCGTCTATTTCTGGCAGGGTATTTTCATTACGATCAATGCCGGCGAGGCCGGTGTGCTATATCGGAGGTTCGGGGGCGGTACCGTGGTCGACCGGGTATATCCGGAGGGCTTCCATATTATTTCCCCCTTCGACATCATGACCGTCTACAAGGTACGGTTACAGACGGTGGCGCACCGGATGGAGGTTCTGTCCAGCAAGGGATTAAAGATTGCCTTGTCCCTGTCGATCAGGTATCGGCCGGAACGGCAGGTTTTGGGGGTGTTGCATCAGGAGGTTGGCCCGGATTATTTGAACCGGATTATCCTGCCCGAGGTTGAGGCCAAGATCAGGGCGATCCTTGGTCAGTATGAGGCGGAGGAGATTTATACCTCCAAACGGGGGGTGGTGCAGGAAGTTGTTAATGAGTCCCTGGCCCAGGTATCGCAACGGTTTGTGGTGGTCGACAACGTCATGATTACCAACATCGAGTTACCGGAAAAGATCCGGGAAGCGATTGAGAGCAAGTTAGAGGAACAGCAGCTGGCGGCGGCCTATGAGTTCAGGTTGATCCGGGAAGAAAAGGAAGCGGAACGCAAGCGGATTGAGGCCGGCGGCATCAAGACCTATAACAGTATCGTCGATTTGTCGTTGAACGATAAACTGCTGCAGTGGAAGGGGGTGGAGGCGACTCTTGCCTTGTCCAAGTCTCCGAACTCGAAGGTAATTATTATCGGTTCCGGCAAGGATGGTCTGCCGGTAATTCTGGATACGAACAAATGATGCGGAAGATAACCCTAGTTTTCATCTTGCTGATAATTACAGTGACCATGGCCTGTTCGCCTGCTGAGCGCAGGGCTCAGGAGCGAGCCGAGCGGGCCAAGAGCGGTCAAGGCGATATTCTCATTGCCGCCGTCTGGGATTTTGAGCAGAGCGAAACCCTTTTTGATGAGGGGGTGAAATTGGCCACCGACGAAATCAATCAGGGTGGCGGGGTTCTGGGCCGGAAATTACGGGTCGAGATGCACAATGCGCCTTCCTCCGAGATGGCCCTGAAGGTGGCCCGCAGATTGGTCAAAAACCCCGATATTGTGGCGGTGGTCGGGCATGACCTGTCGAGTGGAGCGATCCCGGCCTCAGTGGTCTATGAAAAAAGCGGCATGTTGTTTGTTTCGGCCGGCGCGACCAGTCCTCTGTTGACCAGCCACGGGTTTAATATGGTCTTTCGTAATATCCCCTCTGACCGGCAAACCGGAGCGATCCTGGCTGATTTTGCCGTCCAGGCCGGCCTTAAAAAAGTTGCGGTGATTGATGATGAAACGGTTTATGGCCGGTTGCTGGCTGAATCCTTTCTGGAACATGCGCATAAGGTTGGGATGGAAATAAAGATGGTCAAATCATATTTTCTTTGGCAGACAAATTTCAAGCTTCTCGCTTCCGAGATCAAGTCAGCCGAGGTGGATGCTGTTTTTCTGGGGGCCATTCTGCCGCTGGCCGCGGAAGTAATCAGCCAGATTCGTGAAATGGGCATAGAGGCGCCGATTTTGGCCGGGGACGGGCTGGATTCTCCGACCTTATGGAAGATTGCGGGGGAGGCGTCGGAAGGGACCATTGTCTCAACGGTGTTTAATACCCAATCCAAAGATGAGATTACCCGTAAGTTTGTCAGCGATTTTACGACCCGTTTTGGAATTATGCCTGATACCTGGGCCGCCCAGGGTTATGATGTGGTGAAATTGTTGGCCGACTCCTTTACCCTGGCCAAATCCACGGTGCCGATTGTGGTCAGCTCCTATATGCGGTTTATGGTTTCCCGGCATGGGGTCACCGGCAGTTATTCCTTCTCTGAACATGGTGATATTGTCGGGAAAGAGATGTTTTTTAAAAAGGTTACGGATGGGAAATTCCAGTATCTGGATGCTGAGATTAAAGATTCGAGGCTTGTGAAAGAACCGCAGAGTCCACCTCCGCTGCAATGATTGAGATATATATTGCCTGTTTTAAAACCCGTCTGTCCGACGATGTGATGCATAAATGGATGACGACCCTGCCGGGATCGATCCGGGATGCAATATCGCGTTTTCAGCGCTGGGAAGATCGACAGGCCTCGCTGTATGGTAAGCTGTTGTTAAGGGAAGCCTTGACCCTGAATGGCGCCGATCCGGACTGTCTGGAGCATTTGCGGCTTGATCGCTATGGTCGGCCCTATCTTGAAGAAAGGGTTGATTTCAATATTTCCCATTCCGGGGAATTTGTGGTGTGCGCCGTGACCTCGTTCGGCAAAATCGGGGTGGATGTGGAACGGGTCAGGGCCTTGGATATTGTCGAGTTTCAGAAATATATTTCTCCGGAAAACTGGCAGGAAATCAACCGGCAAGAAGATCCTCTCCGCAGTTTTTTTGACCACTGGACCATGCGGGAAAGTGTGATCAAGGCCGATGGCCGGGGGCTGTCAATTCCACTGGATAATCTTGCCGTAAAAAACGGCGCAGTGGCGCTTGAGGGCAAGGAGTGGTTTCTGCGGAAACTTGATCTGGCCCCTGACTATTGCTGTCATCTGGCAACGGATCGGAATGATCTTGAAATAATGTTGCATAAAGGGGTTGAAATCCGGTTTTCATAATAAGATAATCAGTCTTAGTTGTTTTCTGCTCTTGGCCCCGAGGTAAGATTTCTCAATGCGATTAAGATTGATATGATGATTAAAGAAAATAATGTCCCGCCCATAAGTGACTTCCTGATGGCCTGCGCAAATGCGGGCCTATTACCTCTGCCTGCCTTTACTCCCCAAATATTTGAACAGATATCCTTTGCGACGGTTGTCCAAAAATATTTTGTTAAGCGGCCCTATCGGATCCGTCATCCATTGCCGGCCGATCTCCCCTGGCTGGTTGAACTTGATACGGCCTGCTGGGCCGGGCCGCTGCGGACTCCGGTGGAACAATTGCGGCAGCGGATTGAAGCGTTTCCTGCCGGCCACTGTGTCGTCGAAATGGGGGGGCGCATTGCCGGCGCGGTTTATTCCCAGAGGATTGCCGGCGCGGAAGAGATTAAGGCGGTTACCGACAAGAATGTCTTTTCTCTTCATCGTGAGGATGGGCCGGTTGCGCAACTTTTGTCGATTAATGCCCTGCCGGAGCTGCAGAATCTTGGTCTGGGCGATCAGTTGTTTGAATTCATGCTGCAATATTGTTCCGCTAAGGTAGGGGTCAAAGAGATAATCGCGATCAGTCTCTGTCGGGAATATCGGGCCAATAATATGATTTCTCTGGAAGATTATCTTGAACTGCGTGATGAACGGGGCAATCTGATTGAGCCGATCCTCCGCTTTCATGAGGCGCATGGCGGTCGGATCGCAGGACTTATGCCCGGCTATCGTCCCCAGGATACGGACAATCTGGGGAACGGCGTGGTTGTGGAGTACGACATCCACCACCGGCAGCCGGTAAGACGAACCGGAGAGCAAGAAGCAAGCGCCGGGCTGAGCAAGGGTGAGGGACGACCACAAGCGGTCCTGCCCTTGATCAAAGAATGTCTACAGCGGGTTATGGGGCCGGAAAGTGCCTTTGATCCGGAGCGGCCCTTGATGGAGATGGGCCTTGATTCCCTGAAGTTGATGGAATTCAGGGCCATGCTGGGCGAGAGGCTTGGCTGTGATCTTGATGCCGGGTTTTTCTTCAGTTACAGTTCACCCGCGAAGATCGCCGGTTTTTTTCAGTCGGAGACAAAGGATGCGCTGGGTGAGGCCGGGCATGAAATAATCGGCAAACCGGCGATCATTAAGCCTAAAATTGCAGATCGGCAACGGGTGAAAGTTGGCGACGGGCCCTTGGTTGAAAGCAGTCCGGAACTGATTTCGGATAAGGCGGTTGCGGTGGTTGGGATGGCCTGTCGGTTTCCCGGCGCGGTGGAGAATCTGGATGATTTCTGGCGGCTTTTAGCCGACGGAACCGATGCGATAAGCGAAGTTCCTGCGAGCCGCTGGAATATGGACTGCTATAACGATGCGGACCCTGAAAAGTCAGGGATGATCGCTTCTCGATATGGTGGGTTTATCAGCGATGTTGAGCGGTTTGAGGCCTCATTTTTTCATATCTCGCCCCGGGAAGCCGCCGCGATGGACCCGCAGCAGAGACTGCTCCTTGAGACCTCGTGGGCGGCCCTGGAGAATGGCGGGATTGATCCCCTCTCGCTGGCCGGGACCAGTGCCGGGATCTTTATCGGCATCTCTTCTCATGATTACGAAATCCTGCAGATTAAGTCCCGTAACCCCGATGATTACGATACCTACTTTGCCACCGGCAACTCCCCGGCGATGGCCGCCGGAAGGCTGGCCTATTTTTTTGGCTCTCAGGGACCGGCTCTTTCGGTCGATACGGCCTGTTCCTCTTCCCTGGTCGCTGTTCATCTTGCCTGTCGGAGTCTGCGGGAGCAGGAATCGTCTCTGGCCCTGGTTGCCGGGGTTAATTTGCTGCTTTCACCAGAGTTGAGCATGACCTTCTCCAAGGCGGGCATGTTGTCCAGGGACGGTCGCTGTAAAACCTTTGATGCCGCCGCCGACGGTTATGTGCGGAGTGAGGGCTGCGGGGCGGTGGTCTTGAAGCTCCTCTCTCGAGCGCTTGCCGACGGTGACCCGGTGCTGGCTGTGCTGCGAGGCAGCGCAATCAACCAGGATGGGGCGAGTAACGGCCTGACCGCACCCAACGGACTATCCCAGGAGGCGGTATATAAAAAAGCCCTGGCCGATGCCGGGGTTGAGCCCCATGAGGTATCCTACGTCGAGGCCCATGGGACCGGCACCGCGCTGGGTGATCCGGTCGAGGTTTCATCGCTGGCCGCGGTTTATGGTCAGGGGAGAAGCGCAGATAATCCCCTTGTTCTGGGTTCGGTGAAGACCAATCTCGGTCATTTGGAAGCGGCGGCCGGGATTGCCGGTCTAATTAAAGTCGTTCTTGCCCTGGGGCATCATACAATTCCCGGCCATTTACATTTCAAGGCCGCGAATCCTTTATTAAGGCTTGAGGCCATTCCGGCGATGATTCCGGTTGAAAAGATTGCCTGGCCAAACGAACGGGCGGGCGGACGGCTTCGAGCCGGGGTCAGTTCTTTCGGGTTCAGCGGGACCAATGCCCATCTGGTGCTGGAAGAGGCTCCGGTAATCGGGGTGACCGGGGATAACGAGCCGGAGCGCCCTCTGCATTTGCTGACCATCTCGGCGCCGACTGAGGATGGACTTGCCCGGTTGCTCGCCAGGTATCGATCATTCTTCGATTCCGCTTCGGAAGAAAGTCTTGCCGATCTGGCCTGGGCGGCCAATACCGGCCGGGCCCATTTTAATCATCGCGTAAGCGTTGTGGCCGGGTCGGTGGCGGATATTAAGGAAAAACTTGGCGCTTCGGCTGGATCTGTCAAGCAAACCGGGCTTTTTAAGGGCGTTGGCGCGGCGCCGCCCAAAATCGCCTTTCTTTTTACTGGTCAGGGTTCGCAGTTTGCCGGGATGGGTCGGGAGCTTTATGACACCCAGCCTACCTTCAGGCAGGCCCTCGATCGTTGCGCTCAGGTTTTGGATAGTATTCTTGATCTGCCGCTTCTGGAGATCATCTATCCCCAGAAACCAGGGGGCAAGGCCGTAATCGACCAAACCGCCTATACCCAGCCGGCCTTATTTTCTATAGAATATGCCCTGTGTGAATTGTGGAAAAGCTGGGGAGTTTCGCCGACCGGGGTTATGGGCCATAGTGTGGGAGAATATGCCGCGGCTTGTGCGGCCGGCGTCTTTAGTCTGGAAGAAGGGCTGGCGCTGATCGCCGCGCGCGGCCGGCTGATGCAGGCCCTGCCTGGCGATGGCGCGATGGCGGCAATCTATGCGGCGGAAGCGGTGGTGCTTGCCGCGATTCGCCCTTTCAGTGGGGCTATCTCGGTGGCGGCGGTCAACGGGCCGCAACTGACGGTCATTTCGGGGCTGGCTGATCCGGTGGCCAAGGTCATGGCGGAATTTGAGGGCAGAGGGTTGCGGGTCCAGCGGTTAAACGTCTCTCACGCCTTTCATTCACCGTTGATGGAACCGATCCTTGAATCTTTCGGCAAGATTGCCGGGAAGATCAACTATTCCGCGCCCCAGCTTGATTTGATCGGTAATCTTACCGGCGAGCTGATTGGTGAGGAGGTCCCGTCTGCCTCATATTGGGTGGGGCATGTGCGGGAGGCGGTCAGATTCGCGGCCGGGATGGAGGCCCTCTATCAGCAGGGTTACCGGCTGTTTATCGAAATAGGTCCCCATCCCGTCTTGTTGGGTATGGGGCGAAAGTGTCTGCCGGCAGAAGATTGTATCTGGTTACCGAGTTTGTTCCGGGGGGGAGGCGATTGGCAACAGATGCTTCGTAGCCTGGGTGAGTTGTATGTGCGGGGTGCCAAGATTGATTGGCAGGGCTTTGATCGTGATTATCGCCGCCGGAAAAAATCGCTTCCTACCTATCCGTTTAATGGTGAAAAATATTGGCTCAAGCCCGGCAAGGCGGTAAGGGAAAACCCTGAAATGCCGGGGAGTGGGCCGGAAAATTATTGTTGCCCACAGGGTGAAGACGACAGGCTCAAGGAGCTGCTCTACCGGGTTGAGTGGCGTCGTCAATCAGGCTTGCCGCATGGCGCTCCGGTCAGTTTTCCGGCGCCCGGGCAATTAAAAAAAGATCTGCAGCCTATAGCCGAGAAAAAAAATCCGGGCTGGCCCGATCTTTTGCTGGGCATGGAGAATTTAAGTGTCTCCTATGTTTATGCCGCCCTGGCTGAAATGGGTTGGGATTTTACAAAAGAGGGCCATTTTCAGACAGTGGAGATGGCCGAAAGGTTGGCTATTGTCGCGGAATGTCAGCCCTTGCTGCAACGGTTGCTCGGGATGCTGGCCGAACAAGGAATCCTGCGCCGGGGTAAGGACCGGACGGAATGGGAAGCCGTAAAATTACCTGAAACAAAGACGCCAATTGACCAATGGCAGGAACTTTGCGCCGGTTATCCCCAGGCCGAAACCGAGCTGACCATGCTTGGCCGTTGTGGTGCCGGTCTTGCCGGGGTGTTGCGTGGCGAAGTTGATCCGCTCGATCTGCTTTTCCCTGAAGCGAATCTGACTACCGCCGCTAGACTTTACGAAAACTCGCTGACCTTCGGCGGTATGAATGAACTGATCAGGGACGCGCTGTTGGCGATTCTCGCTGGTCAGCGCGGTGAACACAAGGTCCGGATCCTGGAATTAGGGGCCGGGACCGGCGGCACCACGGCGCGGATTCTGCCGGCCCTTACCCGGCAGGCGGTTGAATATGTCTTTACCGATGTCTCGCCCCTTTTTCTGACCAAGGGCAAGGAGCGCTTTGGGGCATATCCTTTCCTGCGTTATCAATTGCTGGACATCGAAACTGATCCCCTTGACCAGGGGTTTCAAGCCGGAGAATTTGATCTTATCCTGGCCGCCAATGTCCTGCATGCCACCGAAGACCTGCGCCGCACCCTGCAGCATGTTCGGAGTTTGCTGGCTCCGGGCGGGATGATTGTGCTGCTCGAAGGGACTGCCCCTCGGTGTTGGCTCGATCTTATTTTTGGTCTGCTTGACGGCTGGTGGAAGTTCAGGGATCATGATCTCAGGCCTGCTCATCCACTGTTGGCGGCGGCCGCCTGGGAGAAATTATTGGCGGAGAGCGGCTTTGCCGAGCCGGTGGTAATTTCGCCGGGCCAAAAAGGAAGTCTGTTTGAACAGGCGGTGATCATCTGCCGGGCTGCCGCGCAGGTCCCTGATCTAACCGCGGACCAAAGGGCCGAGGCCGGGCCTCTTGCTGCGGCTGCGAAGGTGGACCACTGGTTGATTTTTGCCGACACATCCGGCACGGGGATCAGGTTGGCTGAAATGTTCCGGCAGCGCGGCGATGAGGTCACCCTGGTCTTTGCCGGGGAAGGTTTCAGCCGGCGGTCCGCTGATGAATTTATCGTTAACGGGCAAGATAAAAATGATTTTTCAAGGTTGTTCCGGGAGGTGGTGGTTGGTAAATCGGCTGTGGGCGGGATTATCGATCTGCGAGGCCTGGATGTTGTGGCGCCGGCGGGCGATGGTCAAATTGCCCCGATCCCTTTGCCTTTATGCCTGGGCTTTCTCTATCTGGTCCAGGCCCTGGTCGAGTCTGCTGCATCGCCCCCTTCTCTCTGGCTGGTTACCGAAAATGCCGTGGCGGCCGATGGTTCGGAAGAGCTGGCCCTCGGATTGCCTCAGGCCTCTCTCTGGGGCTTGGGCCAGGTGGTGGCGGCGGAACATCCTGAGTTTAATTGTATCAGGGTTGATCTGACTGAGCAGCCTGAGATGGTCAATCAGCTGTTTGCCGAGATCTGCGTCGGCACAAAGGACAATCAGATCGCCCTGCGCCGGGATGGTCGTTATGCGGGGCGACTGCTCCCCTTTGCCCAAGGGGCCCTGTCCGATTCCGTCCCGTTGGTTCTGTCACCGGACGGCACATATCTGATCACCGGCGGGATGGGAGGAATCGGCCTGCAGATCGCCGGAGAGTTGGTGCGGGCCGGGGCAAAACACTTGGTGCTGCTTGGCCGGCGAGGACAATCAGCCCAGACCGCGCAGCAGGCCAAGGTGCTCAGTGACTTTGAACAAGCCGGGGTGGAACTGCTGATCGTGGCGGCGGATGTCGCCCGGCTGGATGAGATTTCAGGGTTGTGGACTGAATTGGCTAAGTCGCCGTGGCCGCTTAAAGGGATTGTGCACGCCGCCGGAGTTTTTGAAGACCGGCTGCTGGCGGAACATACGGCGGAATATTTTGCCAGGGTTTTTGCCGCGAAAATTACCGGCGGCTGGAATCTCCATCAATTGACGAAAGACCTGCCCCTTGATTTTTTTGTCCTGCTTTCGTCGGCGACCACGGTTGTCTGTTCATCGGGCCTTGGGAACTATGTGGCGGCAAATTGTTTTCTTGATGCTTTGGCCCATTATCGCCAAAGTCTCGGCCTGCCCGGGCTCAGCATCGGCTGGGGACCCTGGGCCCAGACCGGGATGGCGGACAGTGTCGGCGGCAAGCGTCTGTCCCAGTGGGCCGCTCAGGGGCTTGGTCCGCTGGACCCGGCGACCGCCCTTGCAGTATTCCGTCGGTTTCTCGGCACGCCTGTTCCTCAGGTGCTGGCGATGACGATGGACTGGGCGAAATTTTTCCGGCAGTTTACCGAGAGTTCGCGCCCGGCATTTTTTGAGCTGATTTCGGAACCTCGGGATGCCATGCAAACGGATCGGGTTAATCTGCTTGCCCAGCTGATGGCTGCGCGGGGAGAACCGCGGCGGGAACTTCTCCTGGCTCATCTTCGGGCCATGGTCGCCCAGGTCCTCGGCCTGGAATCCGTGAAGACTGTGGATATTCAGCAGGGTTTTTTCAATCTGGGGCTGGATTCCCTGACCTCGATGGAAATGAGAAATCGGCTGCAGCAGGAATTTTCCTGTTCTTTGGCGACCACCGTTGTTTTTAAGTACCCCACTGTTGCGTTGCTGGCCGATTATTTGTTGGCCGAGGTATTTAAACCGGTGGTTGGCGACGAGGTAACGGGGACGATTGCGCCGAACAAGGCCGGGATGGTCGGCGATTTGGAAAATAAGGCGGAGCAAATCTCTGCTCATGATCTGGTGGCCATGTCTGAAGAAGAGGCGGAAGCGTTGTTGTTGGCAAAACTTGAAAACTTGAACTTTTGAACAAGGATCGCGGGATTGGAAAATAGCCAGCCAGATTCTCCGGTAAAAAGAGCACTCCGGGCCATTGATGACCTGCAGGCGCGGCTTGCCGTAGCCCAATCGGCCCAAAGCGAGCCGATTGCGGTGATTGGCATGGGTTGTCGTTTTCCCGGCGGGGCGGACAATCCGGCCGCCTTCTGGCAGCTGTTGGCTAACGGGGTGGATGCGATTACCGATATCCCCGGCGATCGCTGGGATAACGAGCAATATTACGATCCTGATCCGGACGTGCCGGGCAAGATAGCGATTCGTCAGGGTGGATTTCTGGCGCGAATCGATCAATTCGATGCCCAATTCTTCGGGATCTCGCCGCGTGAGGCTGCCGATATGGATCCCCAGCATCGGCTCATGCTGGAAGTAAGCTGGCAGGCCTTGGAATATGCCGGGATCGCGCCGTTGAGTCTGGCGGGTTCCAAGACCGGGGTTTTTATCGGTCTGGGCCAGAATGATTACGGTCAACTGAAATTACATGGCGGCGACCTCGAGAAGATCGAGGTCTATGACGGGACCGGTAACCTAGCCTGCTTTGCGGCCGGTCGGATTGCCTATATTCTTGGTTTGGCGGGGCCGAATATGGCGATTGATACCGCCTGTTCCTCCTCGCTGGTTGCTCTCCATCAGGCCTGTCAGAGTCTGCGGATGAAGGATTGCGATCTGGCCCTGGCCGGCGGCGTCCATCTGGTGGTCTCGCCGGAAGTTACTATTTTTCTGTCCCGGGCCCATGTCCTGGCGCCGGACGGCCGATGCAAGACCTTTGACGCCGCGGCCGATGGTTTTTCGCGCGGAGAGGGTTGCGGCGCTTTGGTGTTAAAAAGGGTTTCCGATGCCCGGCGTGATGGGGACCGGATCCTGGCTCTGATCAGAGGTTCGGCGATAAACCATGACGGGGCGAGCAGCGGATTGACGGTCCCCAACGAGCGCGCCCAGGAAGAACTTATCCGGCAGGCCATAAAAAATGCCGGGGTGAAACCTGAGGAGTTGAGTTATGTTGAGGCCCACGGCACGGGCACCTCGCTTGGCGATCCCATTGAGGTAAACGCCATCGCGGCCGCTCTTTGCCGAGGCCGGACCTCTGCCGACCCTCTGCTTATCGGGTCGGTTAAGACCAATATTGGTCATCTGGAGGCCGCCGCCGGCGTGGCCGGAGTGATCAAGGTGGTCCTGGCCTTGCAACATCGGCAAATTCCGCCTCATCTCCATTTTAAGGTGCCAAGCCCCCATATCGACTGGCAAAAAAGTCGGGTCGAAGTGGCGGCGGCGGGGCGGCCCTGGCCTGCCGCGTCCGGTCGGCGGCTGGCTGGGGTAAGTGCCTTTGGATTTAGTGGAACCAATGTCCACCTGGTGTTGGAAGAGGCTTCGGAAGTAGTCCGGGCGCCGGCCAGCGCCAAAGATCAGTACCAGATTCTGGCCTTGTCCGCTAAAAACGAGGTGGCTTTGGGTCATCTGGTTGCCGGTTATCAAGAACATCTTAATGAACATCCGAATCAGGCAATAGAAGATATCTGCTATACGGCAAATTGCGGTCGCTCTCATTTCGCGGTTCGAATCGCGATTGTTGCGGCAAGCACCGATGATCTGCGAGAAAAACTCGCCGCCTACATCGCCGGGAAGTCCTGTTCAGGATTATATGTAAGAAATGGTCGGATGGAGACGGTCGCTGTCCCGGCGACCGATCCGGATCTTGATGCCCTGGCCGTAAGATATCTCCAGGGGGAGACCATCGTCTGGGCCAAATTTTACGCCGGTCGAGAAGGCCGGAAAGTAGCTTTGCCTTCCTACCCCTTTCTGGGTCAGCGTTACTGGGTTGAGAATATTTCCCATCTGGTTACTGGGGGCGGGGTAAAAAATTACCTTGGAGAAAGACTGCATCTGCCGTTTTCCCGGGAGGTACGTTTTGAGATCTCTCTGCAGGCAGGTTCGCCGGCCCATCTGGCTGATCATCAGCTTCGGGGGGAGACGGTGGTCGCCGCCGCCTCGCAGGTTGCGATGATTCTGTCGGCCGCCACCGAGGCCTTCGGGCCTGACGCCTGTCAAATTGAAGAGATGGAATTTTTGCAACCCCTGCTGGTTCCGGCTGCAGGGGTACGACTGATCCAGTTGATCTTTCTGCCGACCGAGGAAGGTGTTTTTCCTTTCCAGATCGTTAGTCAAGAGCCGGGCAATGAAAGCGAGTCGATCGGGTGGACGACCCATTCTACCGGCAAGGTGGTGGTCGCAAAGTTTGATGAACTTGCGGCCCTGTCGCCCGACTTTGATCTGTCCGCACTCCGCGCCCGGGCTGGACGAATCCTGCCCGGCCGTGAATTTTATGACGGGATGTATCGGGCCGGCTATCAGTTTGGCCCGGCGTTTCGCTGGGCCGAAGAGATCTGGCCGGGACTGGATGAAACCTTGTGCCGCTTGGTTTCCACCGCATCGCAGCCCGATGAAGGCTATCTGTTGGCCCCGGGTCTAATCGATTCCTGTTTTCAGATGGTGAGCGTCTTTGGCCAGAATGGGGCTGAGGATGATTATCTGATTGTGCCGGTGCGACTCGGTAGTTTTCGTTTTTTTAGGCCGCCTCCCGCCCATGGTTTGTGGTGCATTGCCCAACGGCAAGAGAATAAAAACGTGATCGCCGGCCGTCATGCGGGCAGTATGTGGTTGTTTGATGAAAAGGGCGTGGTTGTCGCCGAGGCTCGCGATCTTGAATTTGTGAAGGTGAAAATAGAGGTTTTCCTCCCGGCTGCGCGACAGATCGGCAAGGATTTATTGTATGAAGTGTGCTGGACGCCCAGGAACAATCAGGCCGCAACCGGTCAGGTGACCGAGGAGGACGCTGCCCCCGGTCGTTGGTTGTTGTTTGCCGATGAGGCTGGTCTGGCCAAGCAATTGGCGGACTTGCTCCGGGCGCGGGGGGCATCGACCGTTCTTGTCTCGCCGGCCAAACAATATGCCCGGTTGGCTGATGATCATTATGGGGTTAATCCCGAAGCGGCCGGGGATTTCAGTCGACTTTGGCAGGAAATCGGCACCCCGCTGCGAGGAATCGTCTATGGTTGGGGACTCGATCTCGGGCCGCAGGTCAGTGATGAGAAGATAAGGCAAAGCGAAGTCGTTTGCGCTGGCCTGGCCTATCTCGTCAGGGCCCTGGCTGAAACGGCAAACCACCGCCCGGCCGGCTTGTGGCTGGTAACCCGGGGCGCCCAGCCGGTGGGCAAGGAAGCGCTTGCTGTTCTGCAGGCCCCCTTGTGGGGACTGGGGGCGGCACTACGGTTGGAACATCCTGAATTTCATGTTCGCTGTCTTGATCTTGAACCAGCCGACAATAAGGCGCAGATTGCGTTGCTTGGCCAGGAGCTTTTGTTTCCCGAGGCCGAGGACCGGATTGCCCTGCGAGGCGGGATGCGTCAGGTCGCTCGCTTTGAAAAGCTTGCCGGGCAAGAAAAAATTGGTTTTCGGATCGATGGCGAGGCCTCTTATCTGATCACCGGCGGTTTTGGCGGTCTGGGGCTTTTGCTGGTGCCATGGTTGGCCGAAAAGGGAGCGCGCCATTTGATCCTTTGCGGGCGACATGCTCCCGTCGGCCCGGCCCTGGAAACAATTGCGCGGTTCAAGGAAAAGGGCGGGCAGGTCCTTGTTTGTCAAGCTAACGTTGCCGAGCCGGCGGATGTGAAGCGGATGATGGCGGAGATTGATGCGCAGATGCCACCCCTTCGCGGCATTATCCATGGGGCGGGGGTTATTGAAGATGCCCTGCTGATGCGGCAGGAGCTTGGCGGGTTCAGACGGGTGATGGCTCCGAAGGTATGGGGGAGCTGGAATCTTCATCAGGCAACCGTTGATTTGCCCCTTGATTTTTTTGTCTGTTTTTCTTCGGCGGCGGCGATTATCGGGGTCGGCGGCCAGGCTAATTATGGCGCGGCAAATGGTTTTATGGATGCCCTGATCCATGAAAGGCGGCGACTGGGCCTTGCCGGGTTGAGTATCAACTGGGGGGCCTGGGCTGAAGTCGGTATGGTTGCGGAGCTGAAGCCGGAGGTTCGGGCGCGAATCATGGCCCAGGGTCTGGGGTCAATTAAACCTGAAAATGGTCTGGAGATTCTTGGCAATTTATTACAACAACAGATGGTCCAGGCCTGTGCGCTTGAGGTTGATTGGCGCCGCTATCTGGAAAGTCATTACGGCCATGGAGCGCCGCCTTTTTTCCAGAGTGTGATGGGAGGTCGGGCGGAGGTTGAGCAGAAAGCCGACTTTGTCGTTTCGCTCAATGAGTTTTCGGTTGAGGAAAGGAAAGGGCAGCTTTTAAGCTTTGTCAAGACGCAGGTGGCCGCCGTCCTTGGTCTGCGCAATACCCAAGAGCTGGAGCTCAGGCAGAGATTGTTTGATATCGGGATGGACTCGCTGATGGCGGTTGAGTTGAAGAACCGGCTGCAAGCGGGATTGGGGTTTGATATCAGGTCAACCCTGGTTTTTGATTATCCGACCCTGGAGGCCATGGTCAATCATCTTGACGGGCTGCTGGCTGCCTCGCCGCAAACATTGCCAGAACCAGGGCCGGTCGTCACCGCAACAAAAACCGATCTCGATTCATTACTGCTGGAACTCGAACAGGTCTCGGAATGGGAACTCAAGGTTAAATTACGGGGAAGAAAGAAATGAGTTTGCAGGGGATTTTACCGTGAGCGATTTTGCCGGGCGTATATCTCATTTGTCTCCGGTTAAGCTGGCCTTTGCCGCCCAGCAGTTTGAAGCGCAATTGGCTCTGATGCGGGCCGAACCGATTGCGATCATCGGGATGGCCTGCCGTTTTCCCGGCGGGGCCAATGACCCGGATTCCTTCTGGCGGTTATTAAAAAGCGGGACCGATGCGATTGGGGAAATCCCCGGGGATCGCTGGGACGTCGATGCCTATTATGATCCCGATCCCGAGGCGCCGGGCAAGATGTACTGCCGGCGGGGCGGTTATCTTGATCAGGTGGATCTTTTTGATGCCGCCTTCTTCGGGATCTCACCCCGGGAAGCGATAAGTATGGACCCTCAGCAGCGGCTCTTGCTGGAAGTGAGTTGGGAGGCGCTGGAATGTGCCAACCAGCCATCGCTGGGCTTGTTCGGTAGTGATACCGGGGTCTTTGTCGGGATCAGCACCTTTGATTACGCCGCTCAGCGCATAGGGTTGGCAGACCGAGCGAGTATTGATGCCTATTACACCAGCGGGACTACGCTCAGTGTGGCGGCCGGCCGACTCTCTTATCTGCTTGGCTTGACCGGTCCCTGCATGTCGATTGATACGGCCTGTTCCTCCTCGCTGGTGGCACTTCATCTTGCCTGCCAGAGTTTGCGCAATCGGGAATGTTCGATGGCCCTGGCCGGTGGGGTCGGGCTGATCCTTACCCCCGAACCGGCTATCAGTTTTTCCAAGGCCAGAATGCTGGCGCCGGACGGTCGGTGCAAAACCTTTGACGCGACCGCTGACGGCTATGGTCGGGGCGAAGGCTGTGGGGTCGTGGTCTTGAAACGGCTGGCCGATGCCATTGCCGATGGTGATAATATCCTGGCCTTGGTCCGGGGATCGGCGGTTAATCAGGACGGCCCATCCGGCGGGCTTACCGTCCCCAATGGTCCCTCTCAGGAGGAGGTTATCCGGCGGGCGTTGGCCGGTGGCGGTCTTGCCCCGCAGCAGGTTAGTTATGTCGAGGCCCATGGTACGGGGACTTCTCTTGGTGACCCGATTGAGGTAAATGCCCTTGCCGCCTCACTTTGTAAAAAACGATCGGTCGATAATCCTCTGATCATCGGCTCGGTCAAAACCAATATCGGTCATCTTGAGGCGGCGGCCGGCATCGCCGGGGTAATCAAGGTGATTCTTTCCTTGCAGCATCAAGAGATCCCGGGTCATCTCCATTTCAACAAGCCCAATCCCCATATCGACTGGCCGAATATGCCGATTGAGGTTGCGGCCCAAGGTAGGGCCTGGCTGCCCCCGGAAGGGCGGCGAATTGCCGGAGTCAGCGGTTTTGGTTTTAGTGGCACGAATGCCCATGTCATTCTGGAAGAAGCGCCGGTCGAGGAGGAAAGAGAAAAGAGCGCTGTCGGGCAGATGCCCCATATCTTGGCCTTGTCGGCCAAAAATGCAGAGGCCCTGAATTTTCTGGTGGCGCGTTACGCCCGGCAGATGGCCCAGAATCCCGGCCAGGAGATCGGCGATTTCTGTTATACGGCAAATACCTGCCGCTCTCATTTCGGCTGTCGATTGGCGATTGTCGCCGCGACCAGGGAGGAGTTGCTGGCCGGGTTTGCCGCCGTGCCACAGGCTAAATCTGATCGCGCTGCCGTCGGTCTGTGGCGTTCGAAATCGAAAGTTGCCGCCGGCTCTGAGGCGCCGATGGTCCGGTGCGAGATACCGACCGACCGGCAAGCGGTGCGCTCATTTCTGGCCGGAATTGCCGAGCAATATGTCAATGGCGCGGCCATTGCCTGGGACACTCTTTATGAGGGAACATCCTGGCAAAAGGTAACGCTACCCACCTATCCTTTCCAGGGGGAACGTTTCTGGCTGGAGACCGGCGGCACGGCAGAATCATCAATCATCTCTTCGCTGCCGGCGGCAAAGTTGCCGGGCCGGCGACTGCAGCTGCCCTTGTCTGGTGAAATACGTTTTGAAATGCCCTTGCGCCGGAATTCTCCGGCCTTTCTGGCGGACCATCATCTCTTCGGTACCGTGGTGGTCGCCGGCGCGACCTATATCTCCCTGCTGGTGCAGGCGGCCCATGAGGGTTTCGGGGCGGGGCCGGTTGTGCTTGAGGAGGTGTTGTTGGCCCAGGTCCTTACTATCGGTGAGCAGGACGCTCTTTTGCTGCAGACCATTATTTCGCCCGAGGTTGAGGGGCGCGGTACCTTTCATGTCATGAGTGGGACCGGAAAAGAGGGCGGAGAATGGAAGAGCCACGTCTCGGGTCAGATCAGGATCACCGATGGAACCTCCTCAATTCCTGACCGCCTGCCGCTTAAGGAAATGTCCCGCTTGCGGGATGAGGTGGAAAAAGATTGGGAAGTGCTGGCGGGATCGGAACTCTATGCGGAGATAGCCGAGGCTGGGCATCATCTTGGTAGCTCATTTAAGTGGATTCAGGAAATCAGACGGCGGGGGAAGGAGGCTTTCTGTTTGTTGGCAAGACCTGTTTCGCCCCGGCCCTATAACGATTTTCAGATCTATCCCGGGCTGATTGATTCCTGCTTTCAGTTTTTCTGCATCTGGGGACAAAGGCTTTTGTCGTCTGCGGCGACCGAAGAACTGGCTGATCAGAATTTCATCTTTATCCCTTTTTCTCTCGGTCGGGTCGAGTTTTCCGGTAATCCCGTTCCGGCCGGCCGTTTATGGTGTCATTCCGTGGTCAGGGAGTATGATCAGCTTGGCAAAGGAATGACCGGGGATATCGTCCTGTTTGCGGAAGATAGCAGCGTAATTCTCAAAATAAGTGGTTTTACGGCAAGAAAAATCAGTCGGGATCTGGTCCGGAAAGGAGTGACCGAAAATCAGGATAAAGGGCTGTGCCAGGTGGAGTGGCGACCGCTAAAAATTGAGAAAGATTCGGCGAAGGGAGTTGCCGAAGGAAGATGGCTCATTTTCGCCGACGATCACGGGCTGGGCGAAACCATGGCGGCTGATCTGCAAAGAAAAGGCGACTCCGCAATTATGGTGGGCGCCGGGTCTGAATACGATCGGATCAGTGAGGGACATTATCGGATCAATCCCCGACAGCCGGATGATTTCAGGCGTCTGTTCAGGGCTTCTTGTGAGGACGTCCATCCCATCAAGGGGATTGTTTTCATGTGGGCGCTTGAGACGGGGGAAGAGACATCGCTTGATTCGTTGGCAAAGGTTGAGGTCTTGGGCTGCGGAGCTGTTCTTTATCTTCTGCAGGCTTTGGCGGCGGCAGATAAGGTCGGTCGGCCCCGCCTTTGGCTGGTGACCAGGGGCGGGCAGACGGTCAATTCAAAGGAATTGCGGATTTGCGCCCAGCAAGCGATGCTTTGGGGACTGGCGAATGTGATCAGGCTTGAGCATCCTGAACTTAAGTGTACCTGTCTTGATCTGGATCCGAGGCCCGATGAAGATTCCGCCAAACTCCTTGCTGAATTGTTACTTGCTGCCGATCGTGAAGAAAGAATCGCGATTAGGCAGGGACTTTTTTATGCGGCCCGGCTGGTTGCGCAGCCCTTGGCGCACAAGGGTGATTTCTCCGTGTCGGAAAACGGCACTTATCTGATCACCGGCGGTTTGGGTGCTTTGGGGGTGGAGACGGCCCGCTGGCTGGCCCGGAAAGGTGCGCGGCATCTGGCGCTGGTCGGTCGTGGCGCGGGTTCGGCTTCGGCCCAAGAGCAGATTGCGGCTCTACGGGATTCCGGAGTTAAAGTAAGGGTCTTTGCAATTGATCTTGGCCGGCGACCGGAGGTTAAGCGGATGCTGCGGGAGATTGCCGCCGAGATGCCGGCCCTGCGAGGCATTGTCCATGCGGCCGGGGTCCTGGCTGATGGTGTATTGTTGCAACAGGGGTTTCCCCAACTGCGGCAGGTCATGGCGCCGAAGGTTGATGGGGCTTGGCATCTGCATGAAGAGACCAGGGAGCTGCCCCTTGATTTTTTTGTCTGTTATTCTTCCATTGCCTCGGTCCTGGGATCGGCGGGCCAGGCCAATTACGCAGCGGCCAATGCCTTTCTGGATTCATTGGTCCATGAGCGGCGTCGTCAGGGCCTGCATGGCTTAAGTATTAACTGGGGCGCCTGGGACAAGGGGATGGCGGCCGGGCTTGACCGTCGCGGTCAGGAACGGGTCAAGGCCATGGGGCTTACCGCGATCACCACGGAGCAGGGGTTTAAGGTTCTTGGCCAATTATTGCAGGAAGATCTGACCTCATCCTGTGTGCTGCCGGTAAACTGGCCCACTTATCTTGCCTATCACTATCGCGGTTCGGTTCCCGGCTTTTTTGAGGCGATGGCGACCAAGGAAAAGCCTCCCGAGCAAAAGGCCGAGATCCTGGCGAAATTGGCGGCCTCTTCCACCGGCGAATCACCCGCGGTATTATTTGACTATGTGCGAACGCAAGTGGCCGCGACCCTGCGGATGAAATCCGCCCAACTGGTGCCCGGCGACCTGGGGCTTTTTGATCTAGGGGTTGATTCCCTGATGGCGGTAGAGTTGAAGAACCGTTTTGAGGCCGATCTGGGCCGGACCCTGCGGCCGACCCTGGTCTTTGATTATCCGACCGTGGAGGCAATCACCGGCTATCTGGCTCAGGAGCTGGGAATGGTCTTTGGTGCGGTTGATGAGTTCAGGGAAGATTTCCCGGGCCAGTTGATTAGCAAACCGGCGGTGTCCTTGTCTCCTGATGAAGTTGATGATGAGATTCTTGCTGAACTTGCGAAACTAGAATCCCTGTTGAAAGGGAAATAAGGTAAAGAGTATGGATCGTCCCACCCATAAAATACCCACGAGCCCGGCTTCGGCCCAGCTGCTTGCTGGATTGCAGGCGGCCCGCGCCAGGATCGAGGATCTTGAGCTGCAAAGGTCCGAACCCATCGCTATCGTCGGCATGGGGTGCAGGTTCCCGGGTAGTGCACTCAACCCGCAGGCTTTCTGGCAGCTCCTGCGTGACGGTCAGGAAGCCATCGCCGAGGTCCCTAAGGATAGATGGGATATCGACGCCTTCTATGATTCCGATCCCGAGGCCGCCGGTAAGATGTATTGTCGGCGGGGTGGCTTTCTGCGGAATGTTGATCTCTTTGATCCTTCCTTATTCAGGATTTCCCGAAAAGAAGCGATCAGTATGGACCCCCAACAAAGACTGTTGCTGGAAGTTGCCTGGGAGGCGCTGGAGGATGCCGGGTGTGCTCCTACCTCTTTACGGGGTTCGGCGGCGGGGGTATTTGTCGGGATCAGCACCTTTGATTATCTGGGTCGGCGTTTAGGCCAGCACGATTATCAGGCAATTGACCCCTATTTTGCCTCCGGCGGGGTCTTAAGTGTCGCCGCCGGTCGTCTTTCCTATACTTTGGGTCTGACCGGCCCGAGCATGGCGGTTGATACCGCCTGTTCTTCCTCATTGGTCGCGGTTCATCTGGCTTGCCAGAGTCTGCGCAACCGGGAATGTACGATGGCTCTGGCTGGCGGAGTCAATGTGATCCTGTCGCCCGAGTTGTCGATTAATTTTTCCCGGGCCCGAATGCTGGCCGCCGACGGCCGCTGCAAGACCTTTGATGCGGCGGCGGACGGCTATGTGCGGGGCGAGGGTTGCGGGGTGGTCGTCCTGAAACGGTTGTCCGATGCCCTGGTGGCGGGAGACCGGGTTCTCGCCCTGGTCCGGGGTAGCGCCGTCAATCAGGACGGGCCGAGCGGTGGGCTGACTGTGCCGAGTGGTCCTTCCCAGGAGGAAGTTATTCGGCAGGCCCTGGCCAGTGGCGGGATAAAGGCGGCCGAGGTCGGTTATGTCGAGGCCCATGGCACCGGCACCTCCTTGGGTGATCCGATTGAGGTTGGCGCTCTGGGCATGGTCTTTGGCGAGCGTTCGTCGGCCGAGCCCTTGTTGATCGGTTCGGTGAAAACCAACATCGGTCACCTGGAAGCAGCGGCCGGCATCTCGGGGCTGATCAAGGTGGTGTTATCGCTACAGGCCGATGAGATTCCGGCCCATCTCAATTTTAAAAAACCAAACCCGCATATCGAGTGGGATAAATTGCCGATTGAGGTCCCGCGGCAACTAAGAAAGTGGCCGGCCGGGCGCCGAAAAATCGCCGGAGTCAGTTCTTTTGGTTTTATGGGGACCAACGCCCATCTTGTTATAGAAGAAGGGCCGGTTCCGATGCCTAAAAAGAATAATCCGGCGCGGTCGTACCATCTTCTGGCCTTGTCGGCCCAGAGTGCGGCGGCTTTAAGAGAGTTGGCGGCTCGATATGATGTGTATCTCTCGGGCCATCCCGAGCAGGATATCGCCGATCTTTCTTATACGGCAAATTCCGGTCGCTCCCATTTTGAGGAGCGGTTGGCGGTGGTTGGCGCAACTGGGGCGGAGATTGCCGCCGGTTGCCGGGCATATCAGGCCGGTGGAGGTGAGGGTTGCATCACGCCGGGTCAGCGGGCTGATAGCCGGAAGCTTGCTTTTATTTTTCCGGATTTTGTAGCGGCGGCTGACTCATCGTCTAGCAGAATCGGTGGGAACCTTTATGAAACATCGCCGGTCTTTCGTAAGATAATTGACCGTTGCGCCGAACTTGTGGCGGGTCGCTTTGATCAGTCCTTGTCGGCGGCCTTCTCGGCTGGTGGGCTCGATCCGGAACCGACTGATCCTGCCTTTAAGCTGGTGGCGCTGTTTGCCCTGGAATATGGCCTTTTCGAGTTGTGGCAGAGCTGGGGGATCAAGCCGTCGCTGGTCATGGGGTCTGGGGTCGGCGAATACGCGGCGGCCTGTGCCGCCGGGGTGTTCACTCAGGATGAGGGGTTGAATCTGGTGATGGCGCGCGGCGAGACGTCCGGCGCAAATGATTTTGCCGATTTGGCAAAAGTCGCCGCCGGGATCAGCTACCAGAAACCAAAGATCAGGTTGGTTTCGTCTTTGTCCGGCACTTTAAGCGATAAGGATATGGGATGGGCCGACTATTGGTTGCGTCAGGCGACTGAGTCGCCGGATCTGACGACTGGATTTAAGACTTTTCAGGAGCAGGGTGTCGGGATTTTACTGGAACTTGGTCCCTGCACCGGGCAGGCTAAACATGGCCTGATCGAGTTACCGAGTTTGGCAGAGGGCGCTGCCGACTGGGAGGTCCTGCT
The DNA here is from genome assembly GCA_018823175.1 of Pseudomonadota bacterium. Taxonomy (GTDB): domain Bacteria; phylum Desulfobacterota; class Desulfobulbia; order Desulfobulbales; family JAHJIY01; genus JAHJIY01. The sequence continues at coordinate 59,603 of JAHJIY010000034.1, read as the reverse complement.
CAAGAGCCTGGCAGCGTTGTATGTCCAAGGGATAACCATTGACTGGCAAGGTTTTGATCAGGATTACGAACGGCGCAAAATTGCCCTGCCCACCTATCCCTTTCAGCGGCAGCGCTACTGGCTGGCTGAAGCAGTCGAAGGCCGCAGGATAACAGAACCGCAGCCTTTGCGCCCGCAGGACCAAACCGGCCATCCCTTGCTGGGACAGCGAGTGGTGACGGCACATCGGGACGTGATTTTTGAGTCTCGGCTCCGTAAAGATTCGCCCTCCTTTCTGGCCGATCACCGGATATATGAGGCTACGGTTTTCCCGGCGACCGGCTATCTGGAGATGGCCCTGGCGGCCGGGGTTGAGCTTTTGGGAACGGAAGCTCTGCGGCTGGAAGGTTTTACCATTGAGCAGCCGCTGGTTCTGCCCGAGCTCTCGGAAGTACTGGTGCAGACGATTCTCAGTCCGATCGCTGATGGTGGTTATACCTTTTCGATTCATAGTGAAAAGGAGGGGGGCTGGATCCTTCATGCCGTCGGCCGGATCGGGTCTGACCAGGGCGCCCTGACCTCGGAAAATCTGGCTGACTTGCAGACCCGTTGCCGGGAAGAGTTGTCGGTCGCCGAACATTACCGGGAGTTTGCGGCCCGGGGCATCGCCTATGGTGCGGATTTTCAGGGTCTTCATCTTTTGAGTCGCGGTCGGCAAGAGGCGCTGGGCCGCCTAACGACGCCGGCCGGCATTGCTGCCGGGTTATCGACCTATCTCCTGCATCCGGCCATCTTTGATGCCGGTCTGCAGGCGGCCGGGATCTTGCTGCCGGCCGGGGCCGGTGAAGGATATTTCCCGGTGGGACTTTCGAAACTGCGGCTGGCCCCCGGCCGGCGCGGGATTGCCTGGAGTTATGGTTGCTTGCGGGAGGCAGAGCCGGGCAGTCAGGGGCAGTCGCTGGATTTTTCCCTATATGACGAGCAGGGTGGAGCGGTGGCCCAGGTTGAGGGATTGCTGGTCAAAAAGGCCAGCCGGCAGAGCCTGCTGCGGAATATTATCGGGGAGGGGGCTGATTACCGTGATAAAAATCTTTATGAAGTGGCGTGGCAACCCGTGTCCATCCCGGATGAACCTTTTGGGGACAAGAGCGCCGGGCCATGGCTGATCCTGGCGGATAATAAAGGACTGGGTGAAAGGACTGCCGCCTTATTACAGGAGCAGGGCGCTGAGACGGTGCTCGCCTATCCCGGCGAAGTTTACGAAAAAGAAAGCGCCGGTAGCTATCGGCTAAATCCTCTTGAACCTGAGGACTTCAAACGATTAATTCAGGACGCATTTGATGGCCGTATCTGTCACGGTATCCTTCATCTGTGGAGTCTTGATAGCGGAGAGCGGACGGACCAGTCCTCAATTGAGTCAGGCAAAATATTGGGTTACGGCAGCGTGCTGCACCTGGTTCAAGCTTTAAGCCGGATGACCTCTCTGCCCCGGCTCTGGCTGGTGACCCGGGGCGCCCAGGCGTTGGGCCTCAGATCAGCCGAGGTCGCTGTCCATCAGGCACCTCTCTGGGGATTTAATCGAACCCTGATTCTGGAACATCCCGAGTTTCACAGCCTTTGTCTTGACCTTGATCCGGTGGCAACGATTGAGGAGGAAAGGTATCTGCTCAAAGAACTGTATCATCCTGATGGAGAGGACCAGATCGCCTATCGCGCCGGGGTGAGATATGGGGCAAGGCTGGTCAGGGCGACAAAAAAATTGGAGAAACCGGCGGAGATCGTTCCCCGGCGCATAATGATTAAGGAGTATGGCATTATCGATAACCTGGCTTTTGAGCCGATGGAAAGATCCAGACCTGGTCGGGGTGAGGTGGAGATCGCAGTTAAGGCGACCGGCTTGAACTTTCGGGATGTGCTCCGGGTTCTCGGGATGTTGAAGGATTATGAACCACAACTGCAGGATGCCGCCAAGGTGCGTTTTGGCTTTGAGTGTTCGGGGTTGATCTCGGCGATCGGTGAAGGAGTTCAGGGTTTACAGGTGGGTGATCAGGTAATTGCCGGGCTGACGGTGGCCGGCAGTATGGGCAGTTTCACTACGGTAAATGCTGACTGTGTGGTGAAAAAACCGGACTGGATGAGTCACGAAGAGGGGGCGACTATTCCCCTTGCCTTTCTGACCGCCTATTATGGTTTGGTTCAGCTGGCCAGGATCAAGCCCGGCGAAAAGATCCTGATTCACGCGGCGGCAGGCGGAGTGGGGCTTGCCGCTTTGCAGATCGCGCAACGGGCCGGCGCCCGGATCTATGCGACTGCGAGTCCTGGTAAATGGGAATATCTGAAGTCACTCGGGGTTGAACAGGTGATGAATTCGCGGACCATGGACTATGTTGAAGAGATTATGGCGCAGACCGGCGGCACCGGGGTCGATATCATCCTCAACAGCCTGACTGGGGAGTATATTCCGGGGAATTTGCAGGTCCTGGCGACCGGCGGTCGTTTTGTTGAGATCGGCAAGATCGGAATCTGGCAGGAAGAAGAGGTCCGGCAGATTCGACCGGATGTGAAATATTATCCTTTTGATCTTGGGGATGTGTACCGTACTGAGCCCGACTTGTTACAGGAGATGCTGGTAGAATTAATGGCCGCTTTTGAGAAGAGGGAATTGCTTCCGCTCCGGCATACCAGCTTTGGGATAGGGGAGGCGGCCAGTGCCTTTCGTTATATGGCCCAGGCCAGACATACCGGGAAAGTGGTGTTGACCCAGGCAGAGAGTAAAACCGGGATTCGTCCCGAGGCGACCTATCTGGTTACCGGCGGGCTTGGTGCCCTGGGCATCGAGACCGCCCGCTGGTTGGTTGAAAAAGGGGCGCGTAACCTGGCGCTGGTTGGTCGTGGCGTGGGCTCGACTCAGGCCCAAGAGCAGATCGCGACCTTGCGGAATTTAGGAATCAAGATCAGAGTCTTTGCGATTGATCTTGGCCGGCAGCAGGAAGTTGGGAGGATGCTGCAAGAGATTACCGCCGAGATGCCGCCCTTGCGGGGCATTGTCCATGCGGCCGGGGTCTTGGGCGATGGCGTTATCTTGAGGCAGAACCTTGGCCAGCTGCGGCAGGTCATGGCGCCGAAGGCCGATGGGGCCTGGCATCTGCATGAGGAAACCAGAGAGCTGTCCCTTGATTTTTTTGTCTGTTATTCTTCTATTGCCTCGGTTCTTGGATCGGCGGGCCAGGCCAATTACGCGGCGGCCAATGCCTTTTTGGATTCCCTGGTTCATGAACGCCGCCGCCAGGGTTTGCACGGCTTGAGCGTAAACTGGGGCGCCTGGAACAAAGGGATGGCAGCCGGGCTTGACCGACGCGGCCGGGAAAGGGTCAAGGCTATGGGCCTGACCGCAATCACCACGGAGCAGGGGTTTAAGCTCCTTGGTCAGTTATTGCAGGAAGATGCGACCTCGGCCTGTGTAATGCCGGTAAACTGGCCCGCTTATCTTGCTTATCAGTATCGCGGCACGGTTCCCGGATTTTTTGGGGCGATGGCGGCCAAGGAGGTTGCTTCCGAACAAAAGGCGGAGATTCTGGAAAAATTGGCGGCGTCTGCCCCGGGTGAACAACACGCCGTTTTGTTTGATTATGTGCGGGCCCAGGTGGCATCGGTATTGGGAGAGGAAGGGGCGGCAACCTTACAGGCGCGGCAAAGACTGTTTGATTTGGGGATAGATTCCCTGATGGCGGTGGAGTTGAAAAACCGTTTTGAATCAGGGCTTGGGATTATCCTGCCCGATACCCTGGTTTTTGATTATCCGACTATTGAGGCGTTGGTTGATCGTCTTGGCGAGGGACTTCCCTTACGCCGGGAGAAGGCAAAAGAGGCGGCGGAGGTGGTGCTCTCGCTGGATGCAGTGGATCTGGAAGATCTCTCCCCGGAGGAGATCGCCATGATGCTGTCCAATGAACTTGATAAAGCTGAGTTGAGTCGCTAGGAGACTCAAAAGAAACTTATGCGCCCGCAGGAAGTGCCCTTGGGGTACCCTGGCGGTATAAATAAAGGGTCTGATGAACAAGAAGATGGATACTGATTATAAGGCCTTGATGTCAAAGGCCCTGGTTGAAATACGGAGCATGCGGACCAGACTTAATGATCTGGAGTCTGGCAAGAGCGAACCGGTGGCGATTATCGGGCTTGGTTGCCGTTTCCCCGGAGGGGCAGACAGCCCCGAGGCTTTCTGGTTTTTGCTCAACCGGGGCGTGGACGGGATCGTGGAGGTGCCGAAAGACCGGTGGGATATTGAGGCCTATTATGATCCCGATCCTGAGACCGCCGGGAAGATGTATTGCCGAAAGGGTGGATTCCTGGCGAATGTGGATCGCTTTGATGCCTCTTTTTTTGGGATTACGCCCCGGGAATTGGTGAGTATGGATCCCCAGCAGCGGTTGTTGTTGGAAGTAAGCTGGGAGGCACTGGAACATGCGGGGCAATCGGCGGCGGAATTGTTCAAAACCAGGACCGGGGTTTTTACCGGGATCAGCAGCTTTGACTATGCGGCGACACAATTTATGACCACCGCCCCGGATAAAATAAATGCCTACATGGGCACGGGGATCGCATTGAGCGCCGCCGCCGGTCGTCTTTCCTATATTTTGGGTCTGACCGGCCCGAGTATGGCGGTTGATACCGCCTGTTCTTCCTCATTGGTCGCGGTCCATCTGGCCTGCCAGAGTCTGCGCAACCGGGAATGTACGATGGCCCTGGCCGGTGGGGTCAATGTGATCCTGTCGCCCGAGTTGTCGGTTAATTTTTCCCGGGCCCGAATGCTGGCCGCCGACGGTCGTTGCAAGACCTTTGATGCGGCGGCGGACGGCTATGTGCGGGGCGAGGGTTGCGGGGTGGTTATCCTGAAACGGTTGTCCGATGCCCTGGCGGCGGGGGACCGGGTTCTCGCATTGGTCCGGGGCAGCGCCGTCAATCAGGACGGGCCGAGCGGCGGGCTGACCGTGCCGAGTGGTCCTTCCCAGGAGGAAGTGATTCGGCAGGCCCTGGCCAGTGGTGGGGTGACAGCGGCCGAGGTCGGTTATGTCGAGGCCCATGGCACCGGCACCTCCCTGGGCGATCCGATTGAGGTTGGCGCCCTGGGCAAGGTCTTCGGCGAGCGTTCGTCGGCCGAGCCCTTGTTGATCGGTTCGGTGAAAACCAACATCGGTCATCTGGAAGCGGCGGCCGGGATCTCGGGACTGATCAAGGTGGTATTATCGCTAGAGGCCGGCGAGATCCCGCCCCATCTCCATTTTAAAGAACCAAACCCGCATATCGAGTGGGATAAACTGCCGATTGAGGTCCCACGGCAACTAAGAAAGTGGCCAGACGATCGCCGGAAGATTGCCGGGGTCAGTTCTTTTGGCTTTACCGGCACCAACGCCCATCTTGTTATAGAAGAAGGGCCTGTTCCGGAGCTCAAAAAGAACAAAGGACCGGCGCGGCCCTGCCATCTTCTGGCCTTGTCGGCCCAGAGTGCAGCGGCGTTAAAGGAGCTGGCGGCCCGATACGATGCTTATCTTTCGGCTCATCCGGGGCAGGATATCGCCGATCTTTGTTATACGGCAAATTCCGGTCGGTCGCATTTCGAGGAGCGACTGGCGCTGGTCGGTTCTTCCGGGGCGGAGATTGCCGCCGGTTGCCGGGCATATCTGGTCGGGGAAGGCGAGGGTTGCATTCTGCCGAAGCAGTGGGTCGATAGAAGGAAGCTGGCCTTTATTTTCCCTGATTTTTTAGCGGCGGCTGACTCCTCGTTAAGCGGTATAGCTGTGAACCTTTATGAAACAGCGCCGGTCTTTCGTAATATAATTGACCGTTGCGCCGAATTTGTGGCGGGTCGTTTTGATCAGTCCTTGTCGGCGGCTTTCTCGGTCGGCGGCCTTGGCTCGGAACCGGTTGATCCTGTCTTAAAGCAGGTGGAGCTGTTTGCCCTGGAATATGGTCTTTTCGAGTTGTGGCAGAGCTGGGGAATTAAACCTTCGCTGGTCATGGGGTCTGGGGTTGGCGAATACGCGGCGGCCTGCGCGGCCGGGGTGTTCAGTCTGGAGGAGGGGTTGAATCTGATGATGGCGCGCGGCGAGGCGTTCGGCGCAAATGATCTTGCCGATTTGGCAAAAGTCGCCGCCGGGATCAGCTACCAGCAACCAAAGATCAGGTTGGTTTTGTCCTTGACCGGTGCCTTAAGTGGCGAGGAGATGGGCTGGGCCGATTACTGGCTGCGCCAGGCGAGTGAATTGCCGGATCTGACGACGGGTTATAAGACCATGCAGGAGCAGGGCGCCGGGATTTTACTGGAACTTGGTCCCTGTTCCGGGCAAACGGAAAAGGGCTTGAGCCAGTTGCCTAGTCTGGCAGAGGGCGATACCGACTGGGAGGTCTTGCTCAAGAGCCTAGCTGCATTATATGTCCAGGGAATAACGGTTGACTGGCATGGTTTTGATCAGGATTACGACCGACGCAAAATTGCCCTGCCCACCTATCCCTTTCAGCGGCAGCGATATTGGCTGGCCGAGGCCGGCGAAGGCCGCAGGATAGTAGAACCGCAGCCTTTGCGGCCGCCAGACCAAACCGGCCATTCCTTGCTGGGACGGCGAGTGGTGACGGCGCATCGGGACGTGATTTTCGAGTCTCGGCTCCGTAAAGATTCGCCCTCCTTTCTGGCCGATCATCGGATATACGAGGCCACGGTTTTCCCGGCGACCGGTTATCTGGAGATGGCCCTGGCGGCCGGGGTTGAGCTTTTGGGGACGGAAGGATTGCGGCTGGAAAATTTTACCATTGAGCAACCGCTGGTTCTGCCCGAGCTCTCGGGCCTAATGGTGCAGACGGTTCTCTGTCCGGTTGCCGAGGGTGGTTATACCTTTTCGATTCATAGTGAACAGACCGCTGGGGACTGGACCCTTCATGCCGCCGGCCGGATCGGGCCTGATCAAGGCGCTTTGACCTCGGAAAATCTGGCTGATTTGCAGGCCCGTTGCGGGGAAGAGTTGTCGGTCGCCGAACACTATCGGGAGTTTGCGGGCCGGGGCATCGCCTATGGTGCGGATTTCCAGGGTCTTCATCTTCTGTGGCGTGGTCGGCAAGAGGCGTTAGGTCAGTTAAAGATCCCAGCCGGGATTAGCGCCGGGTTGGCGGCCTATCTCCTGCATCCGGCCATCTTCGATGCCGGTCTACAGGCGGCCGGGATCTTATTGCCGGCTGGGGACGCTGAGGGCTATTTTCCGGTGGGGTTATCGAAGCTGCGGCTGGCCCCCAGGCGGCGTGGGGTCGCCTGGAGTTATGGTCGTCTGCGGGAAGCAGAGCCTGGCCGTCAGGGTCAGAGTTACGATTTTACCCTTTATGACGAGCAGGGGGTGGCGGTGGCCCAGGTCGATGGCTTGGTGGTCAAACGGGCCAGTCGGGAGATTATGCTGCGGAGCATTATCGGGGCGGAGAAATCTGCTTCATCCGGCCCGTCTTCTTCGGAGATGGAAGAGGCGGCCCACACGACCGAGATGCGACAAAAACTTGCCGCCGCCACGGACGTTGAGCGCGTCAAGATGCTGCATGTTTATATTCTTGAGGTAACGCGCAAGGTTATGGGACACAGCGAGGCCGGGCCGCTCAAGGCCGACCGGCCGCTGATGGACCAAGGGCTGGATTCACTGATGGCTGTGGAATTAAGGAATTTTCTGGCCGAGGGGCTTGCTCTTTCTTTGTCGGTGGGACTTATCTTTGATTATCCGTCGGTCGATGATCTTTCCCGGCATCTGGCCGAGGCTATAAAGACTGTGCCCGGCGGCGGTAAGGAGGCGGGGCACAACGGTGCCACGACCGCACAAGAAGGCGATGATTTCGACTACCTCGACGACCTTGACCCGAAGGCGCTGACTGATTTAATCAACCAAGACCTGCTATAAACGTAGATCCAGGCTATAAAATACAAATGTCCCTGACGAATCTTTCGCCAGGGACATTTGTTTAATCAGTGTTGTTCCCCGGTTTATTGCAAAAGGTTTGCCTGTTCAGCAAATTCCACCGGATATAATTTCAAAGCGACGTCATTGAGCACAAGTTCGTTGGTATTTGAGCCCAGGGCCAGAGTTCGGTTGGCGCATACGGCAAAGGTGGTGTCCCGGGCGGCAAAGTATTGGACGGAACAATCGTAACCGTAAATCTGTCCCCGGTGGCCGAGCAACAGACCTTCATACATGATGCCCAGCCCGTATGAATATCCGGGCGAGCCGACGATGCTCAAATCGACATAGGTATGATGTTCGCTCTGATAGGTCGCGTTCAGGATGGTGTTGCCCAAGGCAATCTCCCGGCCCCAAACGACCAGATCTGCGGGGGTGGAGATCACTGCGCCCGCTGCATTGGCAAAGGACGGGTCCTCCTCCGTCCGTTCGGTCAGCAATTGCAGGCTGTCGGGAATGGTCACCGAGGGATCGGTGTTGAAGTTGTCATCCCAGTTCACATATCCCCGGGTATAAGGGGCCGGCATCAAGACGTCGCCGGTTTTCGGAACAAAGGTGTCCTGCATTTCCAGAGGTTCAATGCACTTTGTGCGAACCACGTCTTCCCAGTCTTCTCCGGTGAGTTCCTCGATCAGCATGCCGAGCAGGGTATAGCCGGTGTTGGTGTAATTCCAGGAGGCGCCGGGCGCAAAATCAGGGGTGATCGTATTGGTGTTGGCCATCTCCAGAAAATCATTGAAGGCCCACTGTTTGAGGGGCTCGTCTCGATAGTCTGTCTGGAAGGTGGAGTCGTGGACATAATTGTAGAGGCCGTTTGTGTGATTTAACAGCATCCTGATGGTCATTGCATCGACATCGTATTTGGTCAGGATATCCTTTATTTCCGGCAGCCAGGTGGTGATCAAGTCGTCGAGGTCGCAACTTCCTTCCTGAGCAAGGCGCAAGACGGTCATTGCGGTAAAGGTCTTCGAGATGCTGCCGATCCTGAACCGGTCATCGGTGGTCAGGGGGGCGCCGGTGGCAACACTCGAGACGCCGCTCACCCCGCTCCAGGTATCCCGCCCCGGCATTTTGATTGCCATCACCAGGCCCGGTACATTATTAGTGATGGTGGCATTATCGATGATTGGTTGCAAGGTTAGAGACAGGTAGATATCCGTCTCTTTTATGTCGGTGATGCCGGTCTGGTTGGCGGGGGTTGCGAGAAAATGTTGCAGGGCTGTTTCCACCGCCGCGCCGCCGTCGAATACGTCATTGTCCAGATAGTCGAGGATGTCGGCATCGATATTTGCCAGGCCACCGGGTCCCGAGAACCTGGTCAGATAGATCCCGTACTCTTTGCTGACCTCGGAGGTGTCTTCTGAGTCTTCGGAGGTCGGGTCGGCGGGGGAAGAGTCGATTATATCAAAACCGCAGTTGTGGGAGATCTTGGCATTGGCGAAATCGATGTTTTCCTCGGTCAGGCTGCTGCCGAATTTTGCCAGGGCATAGCGGGTCGCCTCCTCGGTAAGGGGGGTGACCATAATCTGGACACTACTCGAAACATTGCCGTACATGGCCCGCAGCGGCAAGGCCAGCGGCGTGTTCAGGAGGGTTGTCTCGTCCTTGTAGGAGCCGCCGGAGACCGTGACCATTACCGGCCCGCTGTATGATCCGATGTTGATTGAGTAGGAGCCATCGCTTTTGGAAACAGTGCTGCCGAGTTCCTCGTTTTCGATGCCGTTCTCATAACTGGTTACGGTTACCGTGGCCCCATTAATATGGCCCTTGGCGGCCAACCCGGAGATTACCGTGTCGTCGCTCACCCTATCCCTGCCATCGTGGCAAGCCGGGAGGCTGAAGATTGTAACCAGGGTCAAGGTCAGGACGAGCTTGTAATACTTATAGCAGCCTTTCTTTTTCATAGTGGTTCCTCATTTGGTGGGGGGAATTATCCGGCGGGCGTTGTCGTCTAAAATCTCCCGGATAAGATAAAGGTTTTTTTGCAGGTTCGGACCGCTGAGCATCTCATTGTGTGATCCGAACCCGTTGTATATTTTGAAGCCACCCGTGGTCGAGTCCCCCCATTCCCGGCTCAGGCCCTGCATGGTATTCGTGGCCGGGGCTTGTTTCTCCTCGGCTTTGATCAGATGAATCCGGCCGGCGACCTTGCCGGTGTTCACCGTACTATCAATATAATCAAGGTATTGCATCATCTTGTCCAGGTCGTTTCCTCTCCTTTGATTGTTTCTCACGCCTGCGGCCGGTCCAGTTTTTCCGGGGAATAGATTTGTCTGATAGGAAGTCATGATTTCATCCCTTTCCTCTTTGCTCAATAATATTATTTGTTCCCTTTTCCAGGTATCGATCATGATCAGATCGGATATCGGTTCGCCATCGTTGGCCATGGCCTTGGCAAGTTCAAAGGCGAGGTTACCGCCCCCGGAATGGCCGAGGAAGATCAAAGGCCCTTGCTGACCGCCGTTTTTAATTAATGCGGCGTATCGGGTAAGTAAGGTATCATCCGGCAGGAAATTAAACCCGCCAAGATCGTATTCGGAAAGATAGCTCGCCAGCTCTTGATACACTCCAGCATATCCCGGAAAAGGAGGGAAACAAAAGATCTTTTTCCCTGCTCCTTTGTTTAATCGAACAAAGGCTTCTTCCCGGACCTCAGCCGGGGTTGATCGTGATCTTTCGATATACTCGGCCAGGCCCCGGATGGTCGGGGTCTGGTAGATGGTCATCGGTGATAGCTCGATTCCCGCGTCATTGCGCAGCAGCGATACGATCCGTAGTGATTTCATACTGTTGCCGCCGAGTTCAAAAAAGTTGTCGTGGGCGCCGATCTTCTTGCGGTCCAGAATTTTTTGCCAGATATTTGCCAACTGCCGTTCAAGTTCACTTTCCGGTGCGCTGTATCGTGATGACACGGCTAGGTCCAAGACCACGGGATCTGGTAAGGCCTTTTGGTCGATCTTGCCGTTGGGGGTGAGCGGCAGGCTCGCCAGCCGGACAAAACAGGCGGGGATCATGTAGGACGGCAGGGTTTTTGCCAGGTGTTCCCTTAGTTGGACAACATTAATTTCCCTGCTGCTGGTGAGATAGGCGGTTAATTCCTTGCTGCCATCGACCTCTTTGGCGGCAACCACCGCTTCTCTTATTTCACCGTGCTCCCGCAACCGCGCCTCAATTTCTCCCAGTTCGATTCGGTAGCCGCGGACTTTCACTTGTTGGTCTTTTCGCCAGGCCCATTCCAGGTTGCCGTCTTCCCGCCACCTGCCGATATCACCGCTCAGGTAAAGCCGTTCCCCGGTCTTTAAAGGGTTCTCTCTGAATTTTTCCTCGGTCAGTTCCGATCGGTTCAGGTAGCCCCGGGCCAGCCCGGCGCCCGTAACGCAGATCTCGCCGTACACCCCGATCGGCACCGGATTACAGGCCTGATCAACGATGTAGACCCTGGTGTTGGCAATCGGTTTGCCGATCGGGATGCTGCCCGGGTAAGGATATTCGGGATCGACCTGGTGACAGCTGACACAGACCGAGGCCTCGGTCGGGCCATAGGCATTGAAGTATTTTTTGTCACGACTGTAGGCCAAGGCATCTTTAACCACCGCCGATTCGCCCGCCGTGATCAGTGTCCGGACGGTCGGCAACTCGGTTTTTTCAAGACTGTTCAGGTAGACCGGCGGCAGGGTTAAGATCGTTATCCCCTTGGCCGCCAGATATTTGACAAACCGGGTCGGATCACTGATCGTTTCCTGGCTAATCATCACGACCCTGGCCCCGCAAAAAAGCGCCATGAATATTTCGGAAAGGGAGGCGTCAAACGACGGCGAAGCAAAATGGCCGACCGCATCCTGCTCGGTGACCCCAAAGGTCGTGATCTGGGCCAGGGACATATTGATAAAACCACCATGTTCGATCATTACTCCTTTGGGTCGGCCGGTGGAGCCGGAGGTATAGATGATGTAGGCTAGGTCTTCGGCCTTGTTCACCTTGGCGGGGTTGCTCTCATTTCTCGGCAGTGCTGATTTGATCTCGATAATCGTCAGCTTATTCTCTGGATTTATGGTGATTTCCGGCGTCAGGTATTTCTCCTCGGTCAGCATCACCCGGCAGCCGCTGTCGGCCAAGATATAGCGGATCCGTTGCTCGGGGTAGGCCGGGTCCACCGGCAGATAGGCGCCGCCCGCCTTCATCGTGGCCAGTAAGCCGATCAGCAGCCATTCCGAGCGGTTGATCATTACCGCCACCGGTTCATCCGGCTGGACCCCAAGGGTTTCCCGCAGATAATGGGCCAGCCGGTTTACCTCTGCGTTGAGCTGCTGGTAGGTAAGGTTTTTGTCCTCAAATACTACGGCGAGGTGGTTGGGGGTCTGGCGGACCTGCTCTTCAAACAAATCGACGATGGTTTGGTCGGCGGGATAATCCTTGCCCGTGGCGTTGAATTCTTCCAACAGCCGGGTCATCTCTCCTGACGGAAGAATATTGAGCAGATCTATTTTACAATCAGGATCGGCGGCCAGGCTTTTCACCAGTTCCCGGAAATGCTCGCCCATCCGCAAGATCCGTTCTTCCGTGAAGATATCGGTATTGTAGTTGATATAAAAAGAGAGAGCCTCGGGTTGTTCGATAAAGTTGAAGGTGAGGTCAAACTGGCTGATCCCGGGGTCGATTTCCAGGGCGGATATTTTCAGGTCGACGGCCGGCGCGGTGGCCTGCTCATTATTTTGCAGGACCAGCATGACATCAAAGAGCGGTGATCGGCTGGTCTCTCTGTTGACTGCCAGCTCCTCGACCAGCAGATCAAAAGGATAGTCCTGGTGCTCGTAGGCTTCCAAGGCAGTCTGTTTTACTTGCCCAAGCAAGGTCTTAAAACTGTCGTTGCCGGTGAGCGTATCTCTTAAAACCAGGATATTCACGTAAAAACCGATCTGGTTTTCCAGGTCGGGATGATTGCGGCCGGCAATCGGTGAGCCGATGATACAATCTTCCTGGCCGCTGTACCTAAAAAGCAGGATCTTGAGCGTCGCCAACAAAACCATGAACAGCGTGGCGCCGTGGATTGTGCCTGCCGTGTGCAGGGCGGCGGCCAGCTCATGATCTAAACGGAAAGAAATGGTCTTGCCCCGGAAGGTCTTGATTGGTGGCCGCGGGAAATCTGTTGGCAGGTCAAGCACTGTCAATTCGCCCGAGAGTTTGTGCTGCCAGTATTGTCTCTGGGGCAGGATCATTTCTGTCTGTAGAAAATTATTCTGCCAGGCGGCATAATCCTTATACTGGATGGGCAGAGGCGGCAGCTCGGGGCGTTTGCCGCCGGCAATCGCTTGGTACAGGGTGAGGAGATCTTTTTCTAAAACAAGGAAAGACCAGCCGTCGCTGATAATATGATGGATGATCAGGGCCAGGACCTGTCGCCGCTCATCGATTTTCAGGAGTATGGCCCTGATCAGCGGGCCTCGACTCAGATCAAAAGGAATGGCCGCTTCGCGGACTATCAGCTCATGGGCCAGTTCAACCTTGTCTTTCCGCGGCTCAAGGGTAAGATCGATCTCCCGGATTTCAAAGCGGCAATCAGGGCGCACTTTCTGCACCGGCGATCCGTCCAGCTCGTCAAAAGTGGTGCGGAGTGATTCGTGCCTGGCCAGTAAAAGCTCAAAAGCTTGCCGCAAAGCGGGTCGGTTCAGTTCTCCTTCCAGCAGGAAAGCCGCCGGAATGGTATAGGCCACCAGCTCTGTTTCCATCCGGTCCAGAATCCATAGACGTCTCTGGCCATGGGAAACCGGGTATGATGGTTGTTCTGGGATGACCGCAATCGGGCTGAGGGTGGCGCTTGATTTTTGCTCAATCAGGAGGCCTAATTTTTCGATCGTTGGGTTATTGAAAAGTTCCTTAATGCTCAAGTCGACGCCGAGAATCCGGTTGATTCGGGAGATAATCAGGATCGCCTTCAGACTGTGGCCGCCGGCTTCGAAGAAATCTTGCTGGACGCTGATTAGTTTTTTGGCCAGGACCTCTTGCCAGATCTCAGCCAATTTAATCTGACTGACGGTAGACGGCGCCCGATATTCTTCGGGTGATCGCTCATCTTTCTGGTCGGGCAAAGGAAGGGCCTTTTTGTCGATCTTGCCGGTGGGGGTAAGAGGGAATTTGGCAAGGTAGATAAAGTAGGTCGGCAGCATATAATCGGGCAGCCACTGGCCAAGATATTCCCGCCAGGCGGCGACCCCGAGTTCTTCCTCTCCAAGGCAATAGGCCACCAGATCCTTGGCGCCGGCCGTTAGCTCAATGGGAACCACCACCGCGTTTTTGATGGCTGGTCGCGATTTCAGGCGCCGTTCAATCTCGCCCGGTTCTATCCGGTATCCCCTGATCTTGATCTGGTCGTCATTTCTGCCCAGACATTCGATTTGACCATCCGGCCGGAAGCGGCCCAGATCGCCGGTCCGGTATAATCTTTCCTCCCGGTTGAAGGGGTTGCTTATGAATTTTTCAGCGGTTAGTTCCGGTTGATGGTGATAGCCCCTGGTCACCCCGCGGCCGCCGATACAGATCTCGCCGATTGTCCCCACCGGCATCAGTCGGTTGTTTGCTGACAGGATATAGATCGATTCGTTGACCAGCGGGGAGCCGATGGTCAGGATGCCGTCGTTTATTTTTTTACAAGTCGACCAGATGGTCGTTTCGGTTGGGCCGTAAACATTGAAGATCTCGACCTCGGACAAAAGAGGGCGCAGAAGGGCAAACAGATCCTCCGGCAGGGATTCGCCGCCGATGAGCAGCACTCGCAGGGTAGCAAGGGCTGCGGGGTCGCCCTCGGTCAGCAACATTCTCAGCCGGGAGGGGGTGAGCTGCAACACGGAGATTTCGGCCTCCCTGATAGTTTGCAGAATTTTTTCGGGATTTTTGATGGCGGCATCCGGTGAAATAACCACCTTCATCCCGACCAGCAGACTGTTCAGCAATTCGAGAACCGAGATATCAAAGCTGATCGTGGTCAGGGCCAACATGGTGTCGGTCTGCCGCAGGCCGAAGACCTCAATCAGGTTCAGGTTGAAGTTTGCCAGATTGCGGTGGGTGACCATCACCCCTTTCGGGTCGCCGGTTGACCCGGAGGTATAGATCGTGTAGGCCAGATGGTCCGAGCTAACAACCTGGGCGGGATTACGGTTGTTGGTTCCTTTGATCAACCGAAAATCGCAGAGCTCGATCGATAATTTTTCCCGGAGTTTTTCCTGCTCGGCAAGATCAACCAGCAAGATCTGGCAGGCGCTTTTTTTGAGGATATAATCGATCCTGGCCGGCGGGAAATCAGGGTCGATCGGCACATAGGCGCCGCCGGCCTTTAAAATACCGATTATGCCGATCGGCAGCCATTCCGAGCGGGCTGCCATTAAGCCAACCGGAACGTCTGGGCGCACCCCGCAGTTATCCCGCAGGTGATGGGCCACGATATTGGCCCGGGCGTTAAGTTCCCTAAAGGTGAGTTGTTCGATCCCGCAGACTACCGCCACGGCCTCCGGGGTTCTTTCGACCTGTTCCTCGAATAATTCCACCAAGGTCTTTTCCGCCTGAATCATGGCGGTCGGCTGGTTGAATTTTGTGAGGATGGTTTCTTTTTCGGCGGCTGAAATAATTTCGATCGCCTCAACCTTGATCGTCTCATTTTCCAGAACGGCGTCAACCATCTCGGTGATGTGCTCGCCGATGGCTTTCATGGTCTGATCGTCATAGATCGCGGCATTATAGGTGAATCTAAAAAGCAGTTTTTCCTCGGGAAAGACCGAAATGCCCAGCCCATAATTGGTTTGCTCAAACATGGTAAACCGTTCAAAGGCTAAACCTGAAGAGGCCTCTACCGCCTTGGTGAGTCCTTCCTTGATCGGATAATTTTCAAAGATCATAATGTGATCAAACAACTCCTGCCGGAGCGGGATTTTGGCCTGGATCGCCGCCAACGGATATTGGTGATGGTCCCGACCCTGCATGAATCGGGCCTGGGTCTCGGTCAGTAACTCCCGGAAGGTTCGCCCCTCTCCCGTCTTGATCCTGACCGGAACGGTGTTGATGAACAGCCCGATCATCCGTTCAATGCCGGGAATCTCCGGCGGGCGACCCGAGACGGTCATCCCGAAGACTGAGTCATCCGTGTCATTGTATCTGCTCAGCAGGATCCCCCACAGGCACTGAATGACGGTATTGATCGTAACCAGGTTGCGGGCCGCAAGCTCAGACAACGCGGCGAACCGGTCCCGGTCGAGCTCGATCCATGTCGTTTGCAGATCGTAATCATTGTTATGCTGGGCGGTACTTTTTTGCGGCAGGTGCGACAGGTTCTTATATCCCGAGAGATACTCCTGCCAGTAGTCCTCGGATGCGACCCGGTTCTGTTTGGTGTACCATTTGATAAAGATGCTGTAAGGGGTGACCGAAGGCAGGGCCAGGGGCTGACCATTCAGGAGGCAGCGGTAGATCTCGAATAGTTCTTCCTTGATGATGTAGAGACACCAGCCATCCATAATGATATGGGGAAAACTCCAGATCACTTCGAATGATTCCTCCGCAAACTGTAAAACGCTGACCCGCATCAGCACATCCTTGCTCAGGATAAAAGGTCTTGCGCGGTCCAGGCGTTTAAATTCCTCAACCAAGGCGTCCCGGTCTTTTACCTCTGGTCCGCGTTGATCGTTGAACATGAAATCAATCTTTCGTTCTTTCAGGACGATCTGCAATGGCTCGGGCACGTTTTTGTGGATAAAGATCGTGCGCAGCGCATCGTGCCGACCGAGCAGTTCATTCCAGCTTTGCTCAAAAATAGGCACCTCCAGTTTGCCTGAAATGCGGTAGCTCATCTGCTGGAAATAGGCGAGGGAGTCTGGATCCTGCAGACTGTGAAACAGCATGCCCTCCTGGAGCGGGGACAAGGCATAAATATTTTTGATGTTCTTTTTTTCTATCATGGATGTCCGGTAGTCCGGGAGTCCGGCAAGCAGGTCAGGGCGATTCTGTTCTGCTGCTGGTAAATGATTGTTTTGTCGGGGCCTGATCTATTCCGTTAATTCCCGCCCCTTTTCAAATTGTTTCTTAAAATAGCCCTTCATTCTGGTTGAATCGAAGTCGAGCAGGGTGCCGCCCGCCTCAAAATGTTTGATAAATACCTTGCCGACCGCATAGGTGATCGCGCCGGAAATAGTGACCGCCGAAGCGGCGGCTAAAGTCGGACCGATCCAAGGCACCGCCTTAAACAGGCTACCGGCGATCAGACCGACGTGGATGCCGCCGGTAAAAGAAACCACGATCGCTGCGACTCGCTGTTTGGCATACTCCATCTCGTAAAGTTCACAGAGCTTCTTGATCATCATCAGTTGCAGGGTCACCACCGCGGTCATGTCAAGCACCGGGATGGGGAGCAGGGCGCTGCCGGCGCTCCATTTTACGAAGTCCATGGTGATCTTGTTGGCCGATTTCTCTTTACTTTCCTTGGGAAGAATCTCCGGGGTAAGGGTTGCAATGGCGGGACCGTCGGTCGTATTCTCATCCGCCTCGGGCAGAGGTTCATAGAGCCTGCGCCGCTGCCTGCTGACCTTGATCGTCGGGACGGTTTTCTGCTTATTTTCTGCCATTTGCCTTCCTCGTTTGTTTTGGGCGGGGCATCCCCAAAAGATGCCTTACATAGATATCGTAGTCTTCTTTGCCGCTGCTTTTCCGGCCGCTGGCAAAAACAGTCTCTCTTCTGGCGAGGGCCTTTGAAAAATCAGTGCTGGTCCGGATTGCTACGGGGAAAAGAAAGTCCGGGTAGTTTTTTGACAGCCTCTGCAGGGTATCGGTGGTGATCGCTTCCCTTTTGTCGAACTTGGTATAGAGTATTTTTATCCGCGGCAGGGGGAGATTAAAGGTGTCGGAGATGGATGAAATTTCGTTGAGGGTCAGTTCCAGCCCCTTAATCGAAAACGCGTCGCTGCCGACCGGGATGATTATGACGTCGGCCGCGCAGATGCTTGAGATGACGGCGGTGCCAAGGGACGGTGGGCAGTCGATTAACACCAGGTCGAAACCGTGTTTTTGCAATTCGGCACAGACCCCTTTTACTGCGTTTTTTTGCGACCCCGGATTGATCAGACTAAGATCGAGCAGACTGTTTTCAAGTGAGGAGGGCAGAATATAGAGGTCTTCCTGGATTTTTTTTAGTGAATTAATGAGGATCGAGGCGGGATTCTGCCAGACATCACAGAAGATCGGGTCGCCGTCTTCCGGCATTTTATCAAAGGCCAGGGAGGATGACGCCTGCGGGTCGAGGTCCAGGATGCATGTTTTAAATCCGTATTGCGCCGCCCTGGTCGCGGTCGTGATCGTCGTCGTGGTCTTGCCGATGCCGCCCTTCATGTTGATATGGGCCACAACCGTTGACTCGTATTTGGTCCCTTTGGCGGTTAGATAATTTCTCGCCTGGCCGGGTCGCAGCCCTTTGCGGGATCCAGGGATGAACTCATCGAGCCCCATTTTCTGCAAGTCCCTGGCCACCTCCGCCGTTGAAATCCCCAATAAATTGCCAAGTTCGGCAACGGTGATGAAATATTTCAGGTCGTTTTGTTCTTGTTCCCGTTCCTCCATGCGGAGTCTCCATTCAAAGATTTTGCGGCCTTATACCACAAGGGCACTCCAAGGGCACTCGGAGTGGTATAAATGTCCTTACTTCCTGCGGGCGCATAAGTTTCGTTTGAGCCGACAGGCTGCTCAACTCAGCTTTATACCGCAAGGGCATAAGTTTCGTTTGAGCCGACTAGCGGCTCAACTCAGCTTTATACCGCAAGGGCACCCCAAGGGCACTTCCTGCGGGCGCATAAGTTTCGTTTGAGCCGACTAGCGGCTCAACTCAGCTTTAGTTGTCCAGGCCGGCCAGGACATTTTGCAGTTCATCGATATTTAACCCATCGTAATCGATATCACTTGGGGTGATTTCGGTTGAGTCGCGGCTGAGACAATGGCTGATAATGTTTCGTAACTCGGTCGCGTAAATGGCGTTGAAACCTTCTATCGTGTCCGGTTTGAAATGATGGCGGTTATAGGTTACTGAAATATCAAGGACCCCCCGCAAAACAATGCTGCTGATGCAAAGATCATGGGTTGTTTCAAAAGCGGGGCTGACCGAGGTCCCGGTCGACTCCTCGGCCATGGTCGCAAAGTCGCTTTGGAGATCATCATCGAACTGACCCAGATAATTAAAAATAATTTGCGGACTGCTGGTCAGGGTCGCCTGGTTGCGGCCCATATATCTCAGGATCCCATAGCCCACGCCTTTGTTTGGGGTCTTGCGGAGGGTTTCTTTTACCTGTTTGATCTGATAGCCAAGGTCATCATTCGCGGGTAGCGCAAGGAGGACCGGATAGAGACTGGTGAACCATCCGACCGTCCGGCTGAGATCGAGGCCGTCAAATATTTCTTGCCGGCCGTGGCCTTCCAGGCCGAGGAGTAATCGGTCGCTACCCTGCCACTGTTGCATCGCCCGTAAAAGGGCGGTGAGCAGAAGGTCATTGATTTCGGTATTGAAGGCCCGGTGCGCCTCGGCGAGTAAAGAGCCGGTTTCTTCTCTGGTTAAAACAAAGCCCCGGCTTACCATGTCGCCATATTTATTTTTGACGGGGTCTGCGACCGGAAAGTCTTTCTGCAGGGGTTTAAGCGGCGCATTTTCAATTGATTGCCAGTAATCTCTTTCCGCCTCAAGTTCGGCGGAGCTGGCATACTGCTGGATTTTTTCGGCCCACAGCTTGAAAGAAGTCGTCTTGGCCGGGAAAGTGATTTTCTCGCCGGCGTTGGCCTGGCGATATCCGAGTTTGAGGTCCTCAAGCAGGATCCGCCACGAGACGCCGTCGATCACCAGGTGGTGGATTATGATCAGCAGCCGGTCACCGTCAGGCAAGCGAAACAGGGTCGTCTTCATCAGTGGCCCGCTGGCCAGTTTGAACCCGGCTTGCAACTCTTCGGTGTAGTCGGCAAGGGCGGCGGCGCCATTGTCCTGGTCCCGAAGGTCGATGACCTCGAAGTGAAGAGGGTAATCCAGCCCGCCATTTTCCTGGATCATCTGGGCGGCCTCTTTTTTATAGGTCATCCGCAGGGCGTCATGATGGGCCAATAATTTTTTTAACACCGCGCGCAGCGCCTCCGGCTGAAGACCATCTTTGCTCTGCAGCATTACCGCCTGATTGAAATGATGGAGGTCATGTTGGTGCTCTCGGAAGAACCATTCCTGGATAGCGGTAAGCGGCACCGGCCCTGATACGATCCCCTGATCGCCGTCGCCGCCGGTCAGGGTAATCCGTCCTGAGAGTTCGGCAATGGTCGGATATCTGAAGAGATCCTTGATCTCCAGCCTTAATTTTTCCTGGTTGAGCCGGGACGAAGTCTGAATGGCCTTGATCGAGTCGCCGCCAAGGGTAAAATAGTTGTCATTGATCCCGATGTCCGTTCGACCGAGAACCGTTTCCCATATTTCGATCAGCTTCCGCTGGATTTCATTCTGCGGGCCGGTGGTTTTCCGATCGGCGGTCAAAAGAGAGGCAGAAGGCTCGGGCAAGGACTTTTTATCGATCTTGCCGCTCGGGGTAAGCGGCAGCTTCTCAACCTGCACAAAATAAGTCGGGATCATATATGCTGGCAGGGTACTGGCCAGTTGTTCCCGGAGGTCGACAACATTTATTTCCCCTTTGCCCGTGACATAGGCGGTTAACTCCTTAGTCCCTCTCACCTCTTTGTGCACCACTACCACTTCTTGCACCGCGCCATATTCGCGCAACCTTGCCTCAATCTCTCCCGGTTCGATCCGGTAGCCCCGGACCTTCAGCTGATCATCCTGCCGCCCGGCCCATTCGATATTGCCGTCCTCCAGCCAGCGGCCGGTGTCGCCGGTCCGGTAAAGTCTTTCCCCGGAGTAAAACGGGCTGGCGATGAACTTTTCGGCGGTCAGCTCCGGTCGGTTCAGATAGCCGCGCGCCAGCCCGGCGCCCGACAGGCAGATCTCGCCATAAAATCCGATCGGCACGGGGTTGCAAGACTTATCGACAATATGCACCCTGGTATTGGCGATGGGTTTGCCGATCGGGATGGCGCCCGGGTAAGGATAGTCGGCATCGACTTTGTGATAAGTAACGCAGACTGAGGCCTCGGTTGGTCCGTAGGCATTGATATATTGTTTGCCGCGGCTGTAGTCCAGGGCATCTTTGATGATCGCCGCTTCCCCGGCCGTGATCATGGTTTTGACCGTCGGTAGGTCGTTTGCCGCCAGAGTGTTCAGATAGACCGGCGGCAGTACCACCATGGTTACGACCTGGTCGGTCAGATACTTCACGAACCGGGCCGGGTCACTGATCGTCTCCTGACTGATCATAACAAGACTTGCCCCGCTGAACAGGGCGATGAAGATTTCGTAGACCGAGGCGTCGAAGGACGAGGATGCGAACTGGAGGCAGCGGTCGTTAGCGGTAATGTTAAAAGATTTGATCTGATCAAGGGGCATATTGATGAAGGCGCCGTGTTCGATCATGACTCCCTTGGGCAGGCCGGTGGAGCCGGAGGTATAGATGATATAGGCCAGGTCGTCTGCCTTATTGACCGGGGCCGGATTGGTCTCTGCCCCAAGTAGGGCTGAATTGATCTCCACCAATGTAAGTTGGTCATTCTGGTCGTCGGTCAGCTCCCGGTTTAGGTATTTTTTTTCGGTCAGCACCAGCCGGCAGCCGCTGTCGGCCAGGATATAGTTGAGCCGTTCTTCGGGGTAGGCCGGGTCCAGGGGTAGATACGTGCCGCCGCCTTTGATGATTGCCAGTAAGCCGATCACCAGCCACTCCGATCGCTCAAGCATGAGGCCCACCGGTTGATCAGGGCGGATACCGTGATTTTTTCGCAAATTGTGGGCCAGTTGGTTCACTCGCTCATTTAGTTGCCGGTAGGTAAGGCATCGTTCCTCGAAGACCACGGCCTGGTTGTCGGGGGTTTGGGCCACCTGTTCTTCAAACAGTTCAACGATGGTTTTGGCCGCTGGGTAGTCCTCTGCTGTGGCGGTGAATTCTTCGAGCAGCCGTTTTTGTTCCGGTTCGGCAAGAATATTGAGTGCAAATATTTTGCGGTCAGGATCCTGGCCAATGCTCTTCACCAGTTCCTGAAAATGCTCGCCCATTCGCCCGATTCGCTCTTGACTGAAAATGTCGGTGTTGTAGTTGATCTCAAAGGTGATCCGACCGTCGGTCTCAGTAAACAGAAAAGTGAGTTCAAAGCGGCTGATCCCGGCGTCCGCTTCAAAATTATGCAGGGTCGTGTTGCCGAAATCAGGGCCGCTCCCGCTTTCTTCTTCGACCGCCAGCATAATGGTGAACAGCGGCGTTCGGTTCAATTCACGGCCCAGGTTCAACTCGCCGACCAATCGGTCGAAGGGATAGATCTCATGTTCGTAAGCCCCGGTACAGGTTTCTTTGACCCGGGCCAGACATTGGTTGAAACTTTCCTCGCCATGCAGGTCGGTCCGCAAGGCCAGAGTGTTGACATAAAAACCGATCTGTTGCTCCAGGTCCGGATGGTTTCGGCCGGCGATCGGGGTGCCGATAATCAGGTCGGACTGTCCGGTGTAGCGATAAATCAAGGTTTTGAGCGTGGCAAGCAGCACCATGAACAGACTGGCCTCGCTTGCTCTGGCGAGTCGGCGCAGGCCAGCGGTGGACTCCCGGTCCAGGGTAAAAAAGGCGCTTTTGCCGTTGCCGGAAAAGGCGGCGGGCCGGGGATAATCGACCGGCAGGGCGAGTGGTGCTATTTCGCCGGACAGTTTGTCGTGCCAGTAGCTTTTGTGCTCCTCCATCTTGTCGGAGGCCAGCAATGAATTAAGCCAGGCCGCATAGTCCCGGTACTGGATCGGTAAGGGAGGCAACGGGTTTGGCTGGTTGGCGGCATAGGCCTGGTAAAGGGCCGACAGTTCCTGGACCATGATCTTCATCGACCAGCCGTCGCTGATGATATGGTGAACGGTGAGGACGAGGACAAAACGGCCGGTGGTCGGAGTTGCGCTCTGGGCGGAGAGTTTCAGCAGGCGCATCCTTAACAGCGGATCCTCGGCCAGTCGAAAAGGGGTCCGCCCCTCGGCCGCTACATATTCTTTGGCGCGCTTTTCCGGGTCGGGCTCTGCGCTTAGATCGATCTGGGCAAAATCAATAAAATCGGGGGGGCGGATCTGCTGCCGGGGCTTGCCGTTGATTTCAGGAAATGAGGTGCGCAGGATTTCGTGGCGCTCGATCAGAGTGGCGAAGGCTTGGCGGAAAGCAGTCTGGTCAAAATCACCTTCGACCAGCAGGGCCTCGGGGGTATTGTAGGCAATGGACCTTTCCGCCATCTGGTCTAAGACCCAAAGTCGCCACTGGCCGGGGGAAAGATCATAGTAATCCTGCTTTTCCGTGGCTTGGATCTCACAAAAAGCGCTTTTTTCAGCCTGATGGATCAGCCGGGCCAGTTCGCGGATCGTTGAGTTCTCGAAGAAGGCCTTGATGCTGATCTCGACCTGAAAGGCTTTGTAGATCCGGGACAGGATGCGGATCGCGCTCAACGAGTTGCCGCCGATCTGGAAAAACGGATTGTTGACGCCAACCTTGGCGAGTCCGAGGATCTCCGTCCAGATCTGGGTTATCTCCTCTTCCACCGTGCTGGCGGGCGGCTCAAATTTAATTTTTTCAAAGATCAGTTCCTCGGGTTTGGGTAGCGCTTTTCGATCTATCTTGCCGTTGATGTTCAGCGGGAACTTATCGAGCCGGACAAAAAATGAGGGGACCATATATGACGGCAGCTGCGTCTGTAAATGGGTGATCAAGTCAGCGGTCTCTGTCTCGGCGGCGCCCGTAAAATAACAGGCCAGGGTCTCTTCATGGCCCCCTGTTTTATAGGCCACCACGAAAGTTTGCTCCACGGCCCGGTGCAGAAGCAGAGCCTTTTCGATCTCGGCCAGCTCGATTCTGATCCCGTTTAGTTTAATCTGTCGGTCAAGACGGCCGATAAATTCGACGCTCCGGTCCGGCAGATATCTGCCAAGATCGCCGGTCTTATAGATAATATCGGCCTGATCCGGGACCAGCGGGTTTTGGATAAATGCCTTGCGGCTTAATTCCGGGTCTTCATAATAGCCCTTGCTCATGAACGGGGTCTTGATGTGGATCTCCCCGATTTCGCCAAGCCCGCAGAGTCTGTTGTCCTTGATAATGAGCAATGCGGTATTACTGATCGGCTGGCCGATCGGCACCATGGCGTTAGGGGCCGGTTCCTGATCGGTCAGGCGATTAAAGGCCTTGGCCAGGGTGGTTTCCGACGGCCCGTAGAGATTGACCAGTTCGGCCTGGCGCCCGACAATCCGGTGCCATTTGATGATATCACTGCCGTAGAGAGGCTCTCCGGCCAGAAGGAGATGGCGCAATTCGGGTAATATCTGCTCGCTCTGCCAGCCGCTCTCCAGTTCTTTGAGCAGCAGGCGCAAGAGGGAGGGGACGCAATGGATCAGGCTTACCTTTGACTGGTTAAACCACTTAAGCAGACGGGAGATATTGTTTCTGGTTGTCTGGTCCGGGATACACAGCGTCCCGCCTGTGATCAAGGGGACAAAGATATCGCGCAGGCTGACATCAAAGGTGGTGGGCGCCAGTAACGGCACCGTAACCTCCTCAGTTAAGCCGAATTCCGAGATCTCCCAATGGACAAAATGGCTCAATCCTTTGTGGCATCCGACGATCGCTTTTGGATCGCCGGTTGAGCCCGAGGTATACATCAGGTAGCAGGAGTCGTCGGGGGCGGCTGAGAGGGGTGGGTTTTCTGCCGGATGGTCTGCGCCGCTTATCGGGAGCAGACCTCCGTTTTCATCGAGCAGTTCAAGGTGGTCGCCTGTCGTCGGCAGGACAAGCAGGGTTGGTCGTTTGGTTATCTCCATCTCCCGGATCTGGGCCAGAAGAGAATCTTTTTGTGCCTGGCTGGTAATGATTAGCGTCGGCCTGGTCTCGGTCAGGATATATGTCAGCCGTTGTGGCGGGAAGTCAAGGTTGAGGGGGAGATAGACGCCGCCGGCCTTGGCGATCCCCAACAGGCTTTCCACATATTCGATTGAGGGGGGCAGGAAGATGCCGATGATCGCTTCCCGTTCCGTATCTTTTTGATTTAAGAGGGTGGCGGCGAGCTGGTTGGCTCGCTGGTTGAGGGCCGCGAAGGTGACGGCCCGCTCACCTTCCTCGATTGCAATTCGGGCGGGGAATTTTTCGACGGTCGCCTCAAATACGGTGTGGATGATTTTTTTATTTAGCACGGTCTTTCCTATTTTCCCGGTTAAAAGCTGAATTTTATGCCCGTTGCATAGGAGGTATCTTGTTTGAGTACGGTGGGCCAGGGAACATTGTCAATATTTAATTGGTATTTGCCGTAAAGGGTAAAGGACTCGGTCAGTTGAAAGTCGAGCCCGAGTCCGAACACGACAAGGTCACGTTTTTGCTCTCCCAGCTCAATCACATTGCCGTTAGCGTCAAGGTCGTAGCGTATGAAGTCCTCAAAGGAATGGATGATCCGGAACCTTTGGCTGAAGAGGATCTTGTCGGTAATTTTCCAGGCATAGGTCTGGTTGAAATAGAAGGCGTCATAGGTCCGGCCGCTGAACCCGAGGATGGTATTGATCAGAGAGTCGTACTCCTCATCGAGATAGGCGTAGGCCAGGTAGAGGTCGATCTGGTGATTTTTTTGGGTGAGAAGCGGGTATCCCAAGCCGGCGTAAAAGGCATATCGCCGGTCAAGCATCTCGGTTTCGTTGACCTCCCGGATGATGCCGCCCATGGCGTAGAGCTTTTTGGTCAGATCATATTGCAGGGAATCCTCTAATATCTGGTAATTGTTGCTGGTTTCGCCGCCGGAGGCAACCTCTGTCTGTTTGCTCTTGTCGATCAGGTAGCTCAATGAATTGGTAACCCGGTCCAGCCGGACGATAAATTTGGCACCGCCTCGGTGTTCATAGCCCTCCACGTTGCCGCGGTCTTCGCTGTAGCTGTACTGCAATTCCGTGTGAAAAAGGAGCTGCGAGGGTCGGGGCTCATAGGTCAGGGAATTACGGTTCCACCAGTCGCCCAGTTCCTCTTTCTTGGGCGCGGCGGCTTCATTTTTTGTGGCGACGTCGGTCTGGTTTGCCGATTTCGTGGCGGGTTGGCTGGTTTCCTCCCGGCCTTCCTGAATAATCTGTTGATAGAGCTCGGGATAATGGCTCTGGAGATAATCCTTGTCGATCTTTACCGGTTCAGTTGCCGGATCGCCCTCGGCGGCATGGACGGGGACACTGAATAAAAGAACGGTCAACAGCAGCAGGCATCTTGGCACTATCATATAACCTCCCAATTTAGGCCCGATCGGGCAGATGAAACAGTTCAAGGAATATCTCAAAGGTCAGGACGATCATCAGTAAATCATTATCAAAGGTCTGGTTCAGGCTGAATTTTTCATCCGAGTAGAGCACCTTGAGGCGCTCGATGGTCTCGGGGTTGAAATAACCCTCCCGCTTGATCTTCTCAAAGGATAACAGATCGTTAATCCATTCCCGGTTGTGTTTAAGCAGAAAAGGACTGCCCGGCGCCACGAAACCGAATTTTTCCCGGTCGATCACCTGGGCCGGCAGATATTTTGCGGCAACTTTTTTGACGATACTCTTTTCGACCCCGTCTTTCAAAAGCAGATTGATCGGAATCGTCCGGGCAAACTCAATGACGTTGATGTCCAGGAAGGGATAACGGGCCTCAACCGAATTGGCCAGCGAGACCCGGTCTCCGTGGTCGGCCAAAAGATGATCGGCCAGCCGGAGCTTGAAATCGGCGTATGACCTTTTGTGTCCGGGATGTCTGCCGTTAAACCGGCTCTGGTTGATTAACGCCTTTTCCTCACTGGCGAATTCGGGCAGGCTGCCTCTGATTCCTTCGGCATAAAGGGCTTCCTTGGTCTCTCTGAATTTATAGAAATTCCGTTCATAGAGGAAGCGGTCATCGCCCCAGAACTTTTGGCGGATCTGCCCTTCAAGCTGGGCCTCGACATAATCATCCTCCTCGTCCTGATTTTGCCTTAGCGAGTCAAAACGGTAGCCAACGTAGCCGCCGAACAGTTCATCGGAACCCTCGCCGGTCAGGACCACCTTGATTCCGTTTTGCCGCACCATCTCCGACAGGGCCAGCGAACAGGTGTCGTATGATTCTTTCAGCGGGCTTTCCGCATGATAGATCGCATCCTGCAGTCTGGTCCCGATATCCGGCCAGTCGAAGAGAATCTCGTGGTGGATTGAATTAAGCCGTTCGGTCATCAGTTTCTGGTATTTCCGCTCGTCAATTTCTTCTTGGGTAAAGCCGATGGAGAAGGAATGGAACTTTTCGTCCGGTCGGCAGGAATTGATCATTGCCGCGATTAGGGAAGAGTCCAGACCGCCGCTCAGGTAGAAGCCGACCGGCACATCCGCCTGCAACCGGGAGCTCACCGCCCGGCGCAGCAGTTCGTCCAGGGTCTCGCTGTAATAGGATTCCGCTTTGGCGCTTTCGCTTTCGTTTTCCAGGGGATAGACCAGGTCCCAATACTCACGCTCTTCAACCTTGCCTGGCCCGACCAGCAGATAATGACCGGGCTTGAGACTGTGAATGTCCTTAAACATGGTGTATGGACTTACCAGGCCGGGGAAGGTGAAGATTTGGTCAAGGCCGGTGAGCTCAACCTCCCGGCGCACCTCGGGATGGACCAGGATTGCCTTGATTTCGGAGCCGAAAATAAAGGCGCCGTTGGCAACCGTATAAAAAAGCGGGGCAATGCCGACCTGGTCCCGGGCGAGAAAAAGGGTCTTTTTCCGCCGGTCATAAATCGCCAGGGCGAATTGACCGTTTAATCGTTGCAGAAAAGCGGGGCCGTGTTCCTCATATAAGTGGACCAGAACCTCAACATCACAGGCGGTGGCAAAGGTATGGCCTTTGGCGGTCAATTCCTCTTTGAGTTCCCGGTAATTGTAGATCTCGCCGTTGCAGACCGAAACCAGGGACTTGTCCTCGTTGAAGTGGGGTTGATTGCCATGGGCCAGGTCGATGATCGACAGGCGCCGGAAGCCAAAGCCGAGTTCGCCATCGAGATAATAGCCTTCATCGTCCGGTCCCCGGTGGACCAGCTTGTCCGCCATCGCTTTTAGCAGATCGCGTTCCACGGGACGACCGCCCATTGCATATACCCCGGTTATGCCGCACATACCGCGCTCATTTTGCTAAAAGTCCTCATTAAGCTGGCCGATCGCGGCCAGAAAGAATTCCTGCTCGTTCTTTTCGGCTATACTCAGCAGTTCATCCCTGAGCTCGCCCACTGAAATTTCCGGCCTGGCCACCACACAATCGACGGCCCGGCGCAGATGATCCTTGATCTCGCCGATTCGTTCGGGGCTGAAGACCTGGGCGTTATAACGCAGCTCAATGATCATTGCCCGGCCCGGCGTTATAACGATGGTCAGGTCAAAATTAGTCTGTTCGACCACTTCCACGTCGCCGATTGAAAAATCGGGGGCGAACCCTTGGTCGAGGTCATTTAGCTCCTCGGCCAGCGGAAAATTTTCAAAGACCAGGACATGGTCGAGCAGATTCCGTTGCAGAGGACTCGCCGTCTGGATATCAGCCAGGGAGCAATAGTGGTGGGGCTCGCCAGCCAGGGCATCATTTTGCACGGCCCGGATCAGTTCGGTAAAGGTGGCGCTCGGGGCCGCCTTTACCCTGAGCGGTACCGTGTTGATAAAAAGTCCGACCATTTCTTCAACGCCGGGCAGGTCGGCCGGGCGGCCCGAGACGGTGACCCCGAAGACCACGTCTTCGGTTCCGGAATATTTGCTCAACAGGATCCCCCAGACCGTCTGGATGACGGTATTAACCGTGACCTGATGGTGTGCGGCAAAAAGGCTTAGGGTCGAGGAAATCTTCTGGTCAAATTCCAGGTCCAGTCTGGCCGCCATAAATGCCTTTTCCTGGTCGTTGTCTGTGGTGCGAGGCAGGAGGGCGGCTCGTTCATATCCGGTCAGATAATCGGCCCAGTAATTAATTGATTCCCGTACGTTGCGACTCTCCAGCCATTTGATGTATTCGCTGTAGGGGGGAACGGGTTTGGCGGCGGGGGGTTGGCCCTTACTTAATGCGGTGTAGGTCTCGAAAAATTCCTTCAACAGAATTCCGGAACACCAGCCATCGATCAGGATATGGTGGTGGCTCCAGACCGCTTCGAACAAATCTTCTCCGATCTTGAAAATATTGGCCTTCATCAGGATCTCGTGGCTCAGGTCAAAGCCAAGCTTACGGTCATTTTCCTTGAATTCCCGGAGGGCGGTTTTCTGTTGTTTAGCGTTTAGTGCACTAAGGTCATGAAAGTTGAATTCGATTTTCCTGGCCCGCCTGACGATCTGGAGCGGACGGTCTATGCCCTGGTGCACGAAGTTGGTTCGCAGAATATCGTGGTGGGCGAATAATTCATTCCAGCTTCTTTCGAACCGGGCCAGATCCACATCTCCATGGAGGCGAAAGGAATGTTGCTCAAAATATGCCGAGGAAGTTTCGTCATACAAGGCATGAAAAAGCATGCCCTCCTGGAGCGGCGAGAGGGGATAGATGTCCTGCAGCTCATGGTTTTTTATTCGGGTTTGCTGGAGCAGGTCGGCCAGGGTCGACAGGGTCAGCCCCCTATAGGTCAGATCACCGGGGGTGACCTCGGCTAATTCTTGCTGGGCACAATGGTTGATCAGTCGGCGTACTGCCTCCTGAAAGAGGTCGAGCAGTTTTTTGGCATCGGCCGCTGGGCACGCTTTTTCATGATAAGCAGTTGAAAGTTGCAGTCGGCCCTTGAGGATCACGCCTTCAACCTCAAGATCGTATTGTTTCTCCATGTCTGGGCCAATCGTATTAGGCAGGGGTTGCTCATCGATTGTCAGGAGCGCGTCGTCGCCTTCTTCCTCGAAACTGCCCAGGTAATTAAACAGGAGGCGAGGTTTTGCCTTAAAGGTCAGTTCTTTTTTGTTCTCGGGTGAGGTCAGGTATTTGAGGATGCCGTAGCCGATCCCTTTGTTGGGGATCTGCCGCAAAGATTCCTTGACAGATTTTATGGCCAGGCCCGGATCGTCAGCCTCCGGCAGTTCAAGGACAAAGGGGTAGACCGTGGTGAAAAAGCCGACGGTCCGACCGATCTCAAGGTCTTGAGAAAAATGTTCCCGGCCGTGTCCTTCAAGGTCGATGAGCGTGGCCTTGCGGTCTTGCCATTTCTGCAGAGCCATAGCCAGGGCGGTGAGCAGAATGTCATTTATTTCGGTATGATAGGCGCGATTCACTTGGGAGAGCAGAACGGTAGTTTCCTCGGTCGTCAAGGCGCAATGAAGGGTCGCGTAGTCGCTCTGTTGGCGCTTGCCGATATAGGTGCTGGGCAGAAAATCTGCCTGGCGCTGGTCAATTGCCTGCCAGTAGATTTTTTCTTGCAGGAGGGCGGCGCTGTTGGAATAAGCATGCATTCCCTTGGCCCAGAGTTTGAACGAATCGCTCTTGGTCGGCAGGACAATTGATTTTTGGGCCAAAGCCTGCTGATAGCCGTCGCTGAGGTCCTCGACAATAATGCGCCATGAGACGCCGTCCACTACCAGATGGTGGACCACGAGCAGCAGCCGGTCGCCGCCATCCATCTTAAACAGTACCGCCTTCATTAGTGGTCTGGTGAACAGATTGATCTCGGCCGGGACCTCACCGCAGCGGCTTAGCCATTTTGTTTCCGCCTCTGTCGTTTCTCTTAAATCGATAATTTCAAGCGCGGCGGCCGGGCCCGGCGGCCCAATTTCCTGGATTATTATACTATCTTGTTTCCGGCACCGGATGCGCAAGGCATCGTGGTGTTCTTCGATTTTAGCGAGCGCGGCGCGCAGGGCATCTTCGGCCAGCGGTTCTTTGGCCCGCAGCAGCACGGCCTGGGTATAGTGGTTGGTGTTATTTTGATGTTCGGTGAACAGCCAGGTCTGGATCGCGGTCAGCGGTACTTGGCCGGTAATGGTCCCCTGGGCCGGCAGGCGTGAGTTCTTTGATATTTTTCTGGCCGACTCGGCGATGGTCGGATACTCAAAAAGATGGCGGACCTCAAGTTTGAGTCCTTCCTGGCCGAGGCGCGACAGGATCTGGATGGCCTTGATCGAATCGCCGCCCAGTCCGAAGAAATTGTCATGAATCCCGATACCGTTTCGTCCAAGGACCATTTTCCAGACCGAGGCCAGGGTTTTTTCGTTTGCACTGCGCGGGGCCTCATATTTGGTGCCGGTCTGGTCCTTGGCGCTGGCGGTGGCCAGAGGATCGGGCAGCGCCTCTTTGTCAAGCTTGCCGTTGAGGGTGACCGGCAGTTTGTCGAGGACCATAAAATAGGCCGGTAACATGTAATCCGGCAGGAAGCGGCCCAGGTGACTCCGCAGTTCCGGAATGTTCACTTCGCCCCGGCCGACAAGATAGGCGATTAACTCCTTGGTCTCCCCGGAAAATTGTTTGGCCAATACCGCGGCATTAACCACGGCGGGGTGTTGTAAAAGGGTATACTCGATCTCTTTGAGTTCGATTCGGAAGCTACGGATCTTGACCTGGTCGTCCTTGCGGCCGAGGCAATCGATCATCCCGTCCGGGAGCCATTTGCCCAGGTCGCCGCTTCGGTAGATCCGTTGTCCCTGATTAAAAGGATGGGGCGGGAATTTTTCGGCGGTCAGTTCCGGCCTTTCCAGATAGCCCCGGGCCAGACAATCACCGGCAATGCAGATCTCCCCCTCCACTCCGATGGGTAGCAGGTTCAGGGCGGCATCCAGAATGAGGACCTGGCTGTTGGCGATTGGTCTGCCGATCAGCACCTGGCCGTTATGATCTTGCTCGGGATCAATCCGGCAATAGGCCATCGCCACCGTGGTTTCGGTTGGTCCGTAGGAATTGAAGTAGGTCTTGGTCTGGCTGTAATGTCGGGCATCAGTCATGACCGCCGGCGCACCGCCGGTCATGATCATGCGCACCGTCGGCATTTCCCTTTTTTGCAGGCTGTTGAGGTAGACCGGGGGCAAAAACATTGTCGTCACTCCCTGGCGCTCGAGGTAGGCGATAAACGTGTCGGTGTTGAAAATCGTCTCTTTGCTGATCAGCACCAGGGCCGCCCCGGCATGGAGGGCCAGGAAGATCTCAAAGAGTGAGCTGTCGGACGAGAGGGAGGAGAACTGAAGCATGCGGTCCGAGCCGGTAATCCCGAAGGAGCCGATGTGGGCCAGTGACATATTGATAAAGCTGCGGTGCTCAAGCATCACTCCCTTGGGACGGCCGGTTGTCCCTGAGGTATAGATCACATAAGCAAGGCCGGTCGCCGGGGTCGTTCGCTTGGGGTCGGTTTTCTGGCCGGTCCTGATTTGCCTGAGATCAACCGTTTTGACCTCTTTGCTTAAGCCAGCATGGTCGATGAATTTTTCCTCGGTCAGGAGAAGTCGGCAGCCGCTGTCGCTAAACATGTAGGCGATTCTTTCTTCGGGGTAGGAGGGGTCGATCGGCAAAAAGGCGGCCCCGGCCTTCAGGATGCCGAGCATCGCGATGATCGCCTGTTCGGAGCGGTCAAACATCATGGCAACCAGCTCTTCAGCCTGCACGGCGCAATGGTCCTGTAGATAATGGGCCACCTGATTTGCGCGCTCGTTTAGTTCCTGGTAGGTGAGAGTCAATTCTTCAAAGACAAGGGCCGGGGCCTGGGGCGTCTCCCGGACCTGCTCTTCAAAAATATCCGCCATCGTCTGGTTGCGCGGATAGTCGACCGTCGGGCCATTAAACTCAACCAGGAGCTGTTGTTTTTCCCGGGCCGGCAGAATATCGATCTCGGCAAGCGTGAGGTCTGCCGGGCCGCTGATCTGGTCGATAATATTTAGGTAATAACCCAGGAACCTTTCGATGGTCTCCGGCCGGAAGATATCGGTATTGAATTCCATCGACACGTTCAGCGACCCGTCGATTTCAAGGATTTCATGGGTCAGGTCGAACATGGCGGTGTCGTTGGTGAAATCATGCTTGGTGCAGACCAGGCTGCCGGCCGCCATTGCCTTGTTTTCGATCCGTTCGTAGACGAACATGGTGTCGAAAACCGGGTTGCGGCTCATGTCCCGTGGCAGGCCGAGTTTTTCGACAATCAGTTCGAAGGGGCAATCCTGGAAATCATAGGCCTCCAGTACATTTTTTTTGATCTCCTGGAGCAAGGCGCGGAAGGTCTTGGCCGGGGCCGGCCGGTTTCTTAAAGCCAGGGTATTGACAAACATGCCGATCACCGGCGCAAATTTATCCTCGCGTCTGGAGTCAAAGGTGGTGCCGACCGCAATATCTTCCTGGCCGGTCAGTTTGTGGAGAAGAACATAGTGGGCGGCCAGGAGCACCATGAACAGTGAGGAGCCGGTCCGGCCGGCCATCGCTTTCAGGGCGGTAGTCCGGGTGTGGTCGATCTGGCAAAATAATCTCTTGCCCCTAAAGGTTCGGCGGGCCGGTCTTGGAAAATCAAGGGGTAGATTGAGGGCGGGCCGGTCCGCCGCAAGTGTCTCGGTCCAGTATGCCAGGTGCTGCTGATGCTCGGCCGAGGCGAGATACTCTTTTTCCCGGTCGACATAATCCTGATAACTTGCATTGATCGGCGGCAGGGCGTTGTCTTCGTATAATTTTATGAATTCGGCGATCAAGAGATCACCGGAAATCCCGTCGAAGATGATGTGGTGAATGTCGATCACCACGAGATGCCGCTGGTCGGTTATCCTGGCCAGACAAACCCTGATGAGCGGAGCCCGGGCCAGGTCAAAGGGCTGGATGAATTCTTTGATCAGTTGTTCGAGCTGGTCGGCGGCAGTTTGCCGGTAATCGATCTTGAAGTCGACCTGATCGGCGATGGTCTGGCGAAAATCGTTTTCCGCAATTTCGAAACCGGCCCGCAAGCTCTGATGTCTGGCGAGCAGTTGCCGGAAGCACTGCCCGACCTTTTGGCCGTCAAGCGGTCCGTCGATGAAAAAGGCGATGGGAATATGATAACTGCCCTCGCCTCCTTCCAGATTACTCAGGATATAGAGCCGTTTCTGGGCCGAAGACATCGGATAGCTGATCGAGCCCGGTAAAAATGACTCGGCTACTGGTCGCTTATCAGCCGGCTTGAGGAAAAGGCCGCCTTCCCGCATCTCCTGCACACTTTCCTTGATTGCCTGGAGAAAGAACTCGCAGTCTTGGTCGGTGTGAGCGGTTGACAGAAAGCAGTTTCTGCCCTCCCAGACATAGATCCCTTTTTCAAGGAGATGATAGTTTAAAAGTTCTCCGTCGCCTTTGAGATTTAGTCTGAACAGAGATCCGAAGTGGGTCATTTTTACCGGCAGCTCTTCGGAGGCGAAATAATCGTTGACCCGGCCAGCCAGCACCTCGGTGCGGCGGTTGAGGTTTTCCTGGAGGGCGGGACCGGATTCTTTGAGATGGGTGAGAACCGCCATGGCGCCGGCCATGGCCAAGGGGTGATGGTTGAAGGTGCCGGCGATAAAGGTGTTTTCTTTCTGGGGATAGGAGGCGTCGCCATAGCGCCACATGCCGCCATCGACTGCATCCAGAAATTGGGCCTTGCCGGCGACTACCCCGATTGGGATGCCGCCGCCGATTACCTTGCCATAGGTGACGATATCGGCCTGGATCTTGAACATGGCCTGGGCCCCGCCGGGATGCATCCGAAAGCCCAGAATAACCTCATCAAAAATAAGGGCGGTCTGCGAGGCCAAAGTAAGCTCGCGCAGGCGGCGTAGGAATTCGATCGGCTGGAAATCAGGGCGGCGACTCTGGACCGGCTCGACCAGCACCGCGGCAAGTTCATGGCCGTGCGCCTCAATAAACTCTAAAGACTCCGGGGCGCCGTATTTAAGAATATGGACGTCCTGCACCATGCCCTGCGGGGTGCCGGGGGCCATCGGAATGGTGAACGGGCCGTTGCCTTCATCGACCATCGCGCCGAGCACTCCGTCAAAATGGCCGTGAAAGGAACCGGCGAAGAGGACGATCTTCGAACGACCGGTGACGGTGCGCGCGATCCGCAGGGCGGACATTACCGCCTCGGTGCCGGTGTTGAAAAAAGCGACCCTTTCCACCCCGGTCAGTTCGTGGATTAAGGTGGCGACCCGGCCGGCGGTATCGGACATCGGCCCGATCGGAATGCCGCGTTCAAGTTCTTGGGCTAGCGAGGTTCGGATGAAATCGGGATTGTGGCCGAAGAGATAGACGCCAAAGCCCATGGAGATATCGAGATACTCCCGGCCGTCGATGTCTCGAAACCTGGAACCGGCCGCCCGGTCTGCGATGATCTGGTAGATCATCTCTTTCCATTCCGGCCTGAATCCGGCGATGTTTCTGGTATTGGCAAAGACGGACCGGTATGACTGGGTCTGTTCCTTTGATTTGGTGGTGGCGGCGGTGTATCTCTGGACCAGAGAATGGAGATGTTTTTCCTGGCGAACGTTTAACTCCAGTTTTTCGCGGTCCATGATCTGGCGGTAGGGGACAAAGTCGACCGGTTTGCTCCGGACGGTTTTCAGCTCGTAGCTGGTCAGCGGCGAGTTCTCGGCCAGGTGGGCAACCGACGGTGGGGCCCCGGCGCCGTTTTTTGGAGTTAGTGTTCCCTTCGCTTCAAACTCCTGGGGGAGATTTGCCTCAAGATAATTGAGCAG
The DNA here is from genome assembly GCA_018823175.1 of Pseudomonadota bacterium. GTDB lineage: Bacteria > Desulfobacterota > Desulfobulbia > Desulfobulbales > JAHJIY01 > JAHJIY01. The sequence goes on along the minus strand of JAHJIY010000034.1, from coordinate 23,909 downwards.
TTTGTTGACCGTTTCAGTGCGGTTAAAAAAACTGCTCATCTTGATTTCCAGGCCGAAGGCACGCCTGATCGCATCTCTGATCCGGACCAGCATCAGGGAGGCAAAACCGAGTTCAAAAAGATTTCGGTCGAAATCATGTTCCGAAAGCCTGATCTCCGAGGCCTGGTACATGAAGCGCAGCACGGTGTCAAGCAGGCGCTCCCGGCGGGGTCGTGGGTCGGTCTCCGCGTGGTGTTGTGGAGTGAGCGCCGGGAGAACAATTCCCTCCCGGGTCGGCTCGGAGATTGTTGCCGATCCGCCCCTTTGGCCCCAGACCGGTTGCAGCCAATGTCTCTGCCGCTGGAAAGGATAGTGGGGAAGGGCCACCTTTTTCCGGTGGTAGGGTAGGTCATAGGCCGGCCAGTCAAGGTCGACGCCGTTGACATAGAGGCCGGCCAGGCATTTCAAGATCTGCGCCCAATCGCTGTGGCCCGCCTTACGTCCGGGCCGCATATTGAACATGAAGTTGTTGATGCCGAGGGTCGGCAGCCAGAGCCCCTTATTGTCCGGGATACACTGCATGCCGAGACTGGTCAGGGTGGTGGTGGTCCCGATTTCCATGAAAATCTTATAGCCCTCCTGGTCCAGAGTCGTCATTGAGTCAAGAAAGTTTACCGGTCCCCGGATATGGTCGGTCCAGTAGCGGGCGGTCGCCATTTCCTTGCCGCCTTCGCGGCCGGTGGCATTGGAGATCACCTGTAGTTGGGGCTCGTTATATCTGATCTGGTCAGCGATGGCCTGAAAAGCATCGAGGATGGGGTCCATCAGCCGGGAATGAATGGCATGGGAGATCTGTAATTTATGGGAGGGGATGTTCTGGTCGGCGAACTTTTTCATTACTTGGGCCACGGCGTCCCGCTCGCCCGAAATAAGCACATTTTCCGGGGCATTTATCGCCGCAATCGAAATGCGTTCCTCCAGGCCGATCAGAGCCTCGGTAACTTTTTCTTGATCGGCGATCACCACCGCCATGCTGCCGTTGTCCGGCAGGGACTGCATCAGCTTGCCCCGGGTCGCCACCATTTTTAAGGCATCATCAAGGCTGAAGATCCCGGCCAGGCAGGCGGCGACATATTCGCCGATGCTGTGGCCCAAGACAGCGGCGGGCTTGATTCCCCAGGAAATCAGGAGTTGGGCCAGGGCGTATTCCACCGCGAAGATGACCGGTTGGGTATAAACGGTTTCATGAATATGGGTGCTTTCCTGATCGTTGTAGATCAGGTCGAGAAGTCTCTTGTCACAATAGGGTTGCAATAGTTTGTCGCATAAGTGGAGCGTCTCCCGGAAAACCGGTTGGGACAGGTAAAGATCAAGGCCCATCTTGGGATATTGCGAACCCTGGCCGGTAAACATGAAGACGATCTTTTTTTCTTCCTCTTTTACTTCGGCGGTCTGGCAGGAGGGAGAAATTTCGTGGTCTGCCGCATATCCGGTCAGGTTTTTGGCCAGCTCTTCCCGGCATGAGGCGACCAGGGATAGGCGGTGGGGCAAATGGATGCGGCCGGTTGCGGCGGTATAACAGATATCGCCAATCTGGTCGGCGGCGGTATTTTTTTTCTCGGTAAAATATGCGGCATAACGGGCCGCCAGGTCGGTCAGGGCCTCTTGGCTGTTGGCCGAAAGATTTAGAAGGTGGTGGCTGCGCTCGACTAATTCATCTGGCGGGTCGAGGGGCGGGGCCTCCTGGATAATAACATGGGCGTTGGTGCCGCTAAAGCCGAAGGAGCTTACCCCGGCGGTGCGCGGGGTGGCTGATTCGGGCCATGAATTTGTTGTAGTGGCGATCTGTACCGGCAGTTCATGCCAGGCGAGATTTTGATTGGGGGTATGGAAATGGATCTGGGGCGCGATCGTTTGTCGCTGCAGAAGAAGAACGGTCTTGATCAGGCCTGCGATGCCGGCCGCCGCTTCGAGATGGCCGATATTGGCCTTGACCGAACCAATGACCAGCGGTGAATGGGGATCGCGACCGGCGCCGTATACCTGGGCCAGGGCCTCGATTTCGATTGGGTCTCCCAGAGGGGTGCCGGTACCGTGGGCCTCGACATATTGCACCTCATGGGGAGAGAGGCCGGCATCGGCCAGCGCCAAACGGATGGCCTTCTGCTGCGCTCTGCCGTTTGGCGCGGTAAAGCCGTTGGTCCTGCCGTCCTGGTTGACGCCGCTGCCCTTGATTACGGCCAGGATCGTATCCCTGTCCCTTAAGGCATCGGTCAGCCTTTTTAAAACGATGAGCCCGCAGCCCTCACCCCGCACATAGCCATTGGCCGCTTGGTCAAATGGTTTACATAAACCGTCGGGCGCCAGGGCCTGTAATTTCGAAAAGCCGATATGCCCCTCGGGGGTCAGCATCAGATTGACGCCGCCGGCCAGGGCCAGGTCGGATTCGCCTGTTTTCAGGCTCCGACAGGCGAGATGTAAGGCCACCAGGGATGAGGAACAAGCGGTATCGATCGCAATATTTGGCCCTTCCAGGCCGTAGAGATAGGACATGCGGCCAACTGCGGCGCTGTGCGCCACGCCGGTCACCGACAGGGAGTCGATTAATTGCAGATTACCGGAACGCAGATGGGCCGCCGCGTAATCGCTGTTGGCGATGCCGCAGAAGACGCCGGTCTTGCTGCCCTTGAGTTTTGAGACATCAAGGCCCGAGCTTTCCAGGGCTTCCCAACTCACTTCGAGCAGCAGGCGCTGCTGGGGGTCCATGCTTCGCACTTCCTTGGGGGAGAGGTGGAAAAAATCATGGTCAAAGCTTTCAATCGGGGAGGAGAGAAAGCCGCCTTGCATGCTGTAGGCCTTGCCCGGCGCCTCCGGGTCGGGATCAAGATAGGCGGCGGCGTCCCATCGCTCCTGGGGCACCTGGCCTACGGCATCGCCGCCTTTTTCGAGCAGCTCCCAATAGTTCTCCAGGGTATCGGCGCCGCCGGGGAAACGGCAGGCCATTCCGATAATCGCGATCGGTTGCCGCTGGCTGCCTTCCAGCTCCGTGACCCTCTTTTGGGCAACCTTCAGGGCCTTATATAAATTTTTCAGGGTGGTTGTATCATCATGCATACTGCCGATCTTCTCCTAGGAAGAGATTTCGACCTTGACGTAGTCAGGGTAATCCTGGATTTGGCTCTGGTCATTCTCAAGAATCACGAGATCACCCTGCTTTTCGATCTCTTTGAACTGGGCAAATTTGTAGGTAATGTACATCATGCGGTTGCGTTCATTGGGGATTATCTCGGCCAATAGCCTCAGACCTTTGTTCCTGGTTTCCAGCCGCAGGTAATTGATCATGATTGAGCCGACCCCTCTGGACATCACCCGGCAGGACATCAGAAGCAGTTTTATCGTCCAGGCCTCCTGGTTACATTCCAGCAGGGTCAGGCCTATTTTACCGTAGGTCCCGTATTTGTCGTCGAGGCTGGCGACCAATAATTTATGGTTTGGTGAGGTCCGGAAAAAATCAAGTTCCTGGTATGAATAGGTATAGCCGGTCGTGTTTAATTGGTGGGTGCGGACGGTCAGCTCCTCGGCCCTTTTCAGATCTTCCTCGCCGGCCGGGGCCATTTTGAAAGACATGCCGAGGGTCGCCAGGAACTCCTCTTTGGTGCCGGAAAACTGATTTTCCACACCGTTACGCCGGATGTCGCTTTGATACATCCGTCTTCTGATCTCGGAATCTTTGGTAATAAAGCGGGGTTGCAGTTCGGGCATCTCGAGCAGATCGTCGATCTGGGTGGCATCGATACAGCGCACGGCGGGTTGGGAAAACTTGACCTCTTCTCTTTCAAAGGGCTGATCATCAATAAAGGCGAGGGTGTCGATCCCGATGTTGATCGCTTGGGCAATGGCGGCAACGGCTGAGGATTTCGGGTCCCAGTTGATCTGGGGGTAGAGAAAATATTCGTCCAGGCCGAACTCCTCAAGCTTGGCCATGGCCAGGTCATGATCATTTTTACTCGCGATTGACTGCAGGATGCCGCGTCGATCAAGGCTCTTGATGATTTCCGGCATATTGCGGCGCAAAGTCACCTTGCTGTCCTCGCTTAGTACTCCGTGCCACAGGGTATTGTCCAGATCCCAGACCACGCATTTTATGGCGTTATCGCTTGCGGGTTTATGGGCGCAGGTCTGGGCGCTCTGGACTGACGAGATCTGGTTCATCATGTTATATCCTCAGGTTTTGGTCCGTTTTTTCCGGGCCAATTTCATGCATCCGTAGGTGGAGATGATGATCTGCTGGATCTGGGTGCTGCCCTCGATTATCTCCATGATCTTGGCGTCCCGCAGGTATCTCTGCACCGGGTATTCACTGCTGCATCCGGCCGCGCCGTGGATCTGCACGGCATCCTGGGCAACCCGGTTCACCATCTGCGAGGCAAAATATTTGGCGATTGAGGTTTCCATGATCGTATCCGGATCACCGGTATCCTTCAAATAACCTGCCGAATAGTTGAGCAGGCGGGCCGCCTTGATCGAGGTGATCATATTGGCGATCATTTGCTGGATCAACTGGTGTTCCCGGAGATAGGAGCCGAACTGTTTTCGTTTGTTTACATAACTGACGCTCGCCTCCAGGCAGGCCTGACCAAGGCCGACGCAGCCGCACCCGACACAATACCTGCCGTAATCAAGCGCTGAGCCGATCACATGGGAAAAACCAAAACCCACCCTGGCCACCAGGTTTTCGCTTGGAATTCGGCAGTCATCAAGGTGGAGTTCGGCAAGCATCGCCGAGCGGAAACCGAGCATGCCGCTGATCGGTTTGCTCGAAAAGCCCGGGTCCTTTCTTTCGACTAGAAAAGCGCTTGGCTTGCCCTCGCATTGGGCGATAATCAGAAAAAGGTCGGCGACCTGGCCGAAGGAAATCCATTTTTTCCGGCCGTTTAACAGGTAGGAATCCCCGGTCAGGACGGCAGAGCTTTCGATACTCTTGGCATCGCTGCCGATATTTGGTTCAGTCAGTCCCAGGGCCCCGATGACCTCGCCGGTTGCAAGTTTCGGCAGCCAGTGCTCCCGTTGGGCTGGGCTGCCCCATTTGGTCAGGGCCTGGGTGACCATGCCGTGGACGGTGAGCAGACTGAGCAGGGAAATGCTGCCCCGGCCCAACTCCTCGCATAACAGGCCGAAGGTGACCATGTCCATCCCTCGGCCGCTATACTGCTCAGAAATCGTCGCCCCGAGATAACCAAGCTCGGCAAGGCGCCGGATCACCTCCGGTGGGGTCCGCTCCTCCCGGTCGTATTCGTCGGCGTGGGGCATGATCTCTGCATCGACAAATGCCCGGAAAGACTGTTGCGCTTCGGCCTGGGCAGGCGTTAATTCAATCTTCATAACCCTCCGTTTTTGCTGCGATCAGGTATCCCCTTCTGGAACTGGCAGACTGGAATTAATTCATGGTCAACTATGGCCAACTCCGTTCTTCCTGGCGACCAGTCCGCTGATCGAATTTACTGAGTTGAAGTTACTGATCTCGAGGTCTTCGCTTTCGACCTGGACGGCGAATTCCTTTTCAACGAAGAGGACCAACTGCATCGCAAACATTGAATTGACCAGGCGCGAAGCAAAATAATCCTCGTCATCTTTCAGCTCGGGGACCTGGATGTATCCCTGGATAAAAGTCCGTATTTTTTCCTTTACCACTTCCGTTGTCATCACATGCGCCTCTTTGTTTTAAATAACGCCGGCGGTGAGTTTCCTATCCCTGGTAGGGATAGAACCCCTTGCCGCTCTTTCTGCCGTGCAATCCCGCATCCACCATCTTTTTAAGTAGTGGGCATGGTCGGTACTTGCCGTCATTGAAGCTGTCGTAAAGCACTTCCAGGGAATACAGAATCGTATCCAGGCCGATTAAGTCCGCGGTTTCGAGTGGTCCCATTTTATGCTCGAAACATGATCTGAATATCTTGTCGACATCTTCTGCGGCGGCCACTCCGTCCTGCACCAGGAAGATCGCCTCGTTTACCGTGAGCATCAAGACCCGGTTTGAAACAAAGCCGGGCGAGTCATTGACGATAACACATTCCTTGTTCATGCTTTTGAGGAGCTGCCTGGCCGTCTCAATCGTCTCCTCGGAGGTATGATACCCTCTGATGACTTCGACCATTGTCTTCATCGGCACCGGGTTCATGAAATGCATGCCCAGCACCTGAGAAGGCCTTTTGGTGGCGGATCCGATTCGAGTTATCGGGATGGCGGAAGTGTTGCTGGCAAATAAGCATTTTTCAGGGCAGATCGCATCGAGCCTGGCGTAAACTTCCCTTTTGAGCTCCCACTTTTCAGTTACATTCTCGATAATAAAATCTGCCGTGGCAAGTAAATTGTAATCCGTGGTGAATCTTATTTGTTCGATGACCTGATCTGGACTTAATCCTTTTTTGTCCTTTTTGAACATGGATTGAAAACGGACATTCTGTCTGATCTCTCTTTCGGCACGTTCCAGGATCGGTTCTGCCAGATCAATCAGCAGCACTTTATGTCCGGTCTGCGCAAGGTCCTGGGCAACCCCGACTCCCATGACCCCGGCGCCAACTACACCTATGGTTTTCATATTTAATTACCCTCCGTATTCATTTGTCTCCCTGGGGGAGTGGGCCCCGGTATCAGAAAGGGGCGGTCGGACAAGATCTGCTGCGAAGCGCAGGATCTGCTTAATTGCCTTTTTGGGGAGGAATTATCCTGACTGGCGGTGACGGAAGGATGTCGAAGTTAAAAATCAATACCGAAACCGTCCAGGCCAACACGAAAAAACAAATAATTGTTCAGCTCCCTTTTTATGTGTGCCCAGCAATACTTTTCAGTATGGATTCCAACGAAGGATAAATCAATAGTCTAACCCCGAAAAGAATGCAATTTTTTTCGATGATTATGGTTAGGATATGAAAAAATCAATAAGAAACAGTTATTTATAATAATATTTGACAATAAATTATGTCGGAAAAATATGGCTTGGTCCGGTCTGAGCTGGTGGGGTATTATTAAAAAGGAGAGGTAATTTGCCATGAAGCTGGAGGATAAAATGATCGTTGCTCAGAGCGATGTATCTTTAAACATAAACGAAGACAGCGCCGAGGTTCTTGAAAAGGAAAGACGCGAAGCGGACAACTGCATCAAGAACTATGTCATCCTGGCCATGGGGGCAGGCCTGTTGCCGTCCGCTCTGGTAAACGTGGTGGTAGTTACTGCCCTTGAGGTAAAGATGATCGGTAGTCTGGCCCAGGTGTACGAGTTTCCGGTACCTAAAAAGTTAATGCTCTACAAGATCCTCATCTCGCTGATCGGCAGCCTCGGGTCGGTATATGTGTCGGTCAATTCCCGGCTTGCTTTTAAGGGGGTGCCTCTTCTCGGCCATGCCGTCTATGTGGGGATGATGTCAGTCTCCGGTGCCGCCGCCATGTACGCAGTCGGTAAGATATTTCAGCATCACTATGAGTCCGGGGGGACTTTTTTGAGCAGTGACAACTCCCTGCTCCGGGCTTATTTCAAGGAAAAATATGAAGAAGGGAAAGGAAGGGTGCCATCCTTCGTAAATACGAAATAATCTTTTGCTTGGCCATTTGACACCAGTTTTTCAATGGTTTTGATGATCTTGCCGGGTCCTTTTCGCTATGCTTTGCATTGTCAGTTGCAAGAGTTTCTTCCCTTGTGCTCTGGATTTTTAAAGGATAACTGATTTTTCAGGGTTGCATTTTATCCATAAGTTCCTGTAAGCTGACCAGACTTATCGAATACACAAGGTGGTATTCAGATGGTCACACAATCGATTTTAATTATGTATGTTGTCGGGGCGTTGCTGGGCCTGATCTCAGGTTTTGTTATGCATCGCTCCGATTATTGTATGGCCGGGATGTTTCGCGACCTTTTCATGTTCCGCAAGACCTTTCGGCTCAGGGCTCTTGGCCTGCAGATTGTTTTGACCATGATCGCCTTCGAGGTTTTTCGCCTTCTTGGTTTACTTCCCCTTTATCCCTTTCCTATTTTGGGCACCCCTTCATTGGCCAATATTATGGGCGGCTTTCTCTTCGGGATCGGCATGGTCCTGGCCGGCGGCTGTGTGGTGGGGACCCTTTACAAAATGGGGGCCGGCAGTCTGCTGAGCGCCTGCGCCTTTGTCGGCCTTCTTCTCGGCAGTGGTATCTACGCGGAGATCCATCCCTGGTGGAAGGCGGTCATCAAGCAAACCACCTTTTTTGCCGATTACCTCACCCTGTCTCAGCTTACCGGACTCAGTCCGGTCTTTTTCGTTCTGGTCGTTACGGTTGTCACCTTGCCGATTTTTTTAAAATGGCGGGGCCAGCACCAGTGGGAGATAAAATCCCGGGTAGCAGGATATCTTCAACCCTGGAAAACCGGGGTGGTCCTGGCTGGAGTAGGCCTGTTTTCGTATCTCCTGATCGGGATGCCCCTGGGGATTACCACGGTTTATGCTAAAATGGCCGCCATGCTGGAAAATGTTTTTTCACCGGGCCATGTGGCCGGCCTTGCTTTTTTTCAGGGCAAGCCCCTGGATGTGATTCATCCCGCCAGTGGGACCCTGTTGGTGGGTGGGGCGGGGCCGCTTGTTGATTATCTCTGGGTGATTCAGTTCCCGCTGGTCGTCGGGATTGTTCTGGGCAGCACCTTATCCGCTTTGCTCCTCGGGGAATTTAAAATATACTGGCGGTTACCTGCCCGCCAATTTTTGATTACCCTGGTCGGTGGGACCTTGCTGGGCCTGGCCTCCCGCATGGTGCCTGGTTGTAATGTCTGGCATTTAATGGGCGGTCTGCCGATCTTTGCGTTGCAGAGTATTTTGTTTCTGTTCGGGTTGTTGCCTGGGGTCTGGGTCGGAAGTCGGCTTCTGTCCCGTTTATTGTTGGTTAAATCATCTACCTGACCAGGAGTGATCTTAATGACTGATCAAGCTGCAAAGTTGATTGAAATTGATACGCGAGGCCAGGTGTGTCCTTCGACCTTGCTGGTCGCCTTGGACAATATGAATCGGTACCAGGAAGATCTGTACAGCGGCAAGATGAAACTGCTGATCAGGACAGATAACCGCGATGCGACCACCACCATTCCGGATACCGCCGAAAACATGGGGTATGAAATTGAGGTGCGGCAGCAGGATGGCTTTTATGAAATTCTGATTTCTCGGCCCGAGTAAAAACGTCGATGCCGATGAACCTTGCCGAATTTTATCAGATGGTGAGCCGGGCCGTGAAAGATCAGGCGTCAGCCCTGCCCGATCATGAGGTGGGACCGGAGCTTGAGCCGCTGGCTACCCTGATCAACTCTATGTTGCAGGAAAATAAGAGTCTGCGCTTTGATCATCAGGTGGCGGTGGATTATATCCGTGAAAAAATCAACCAGATGCTCGTCGTGATCGGGACCGTCCCTTTAAGACCTGAAGAGTTGGATGAAAAACATCTGATTGCCCTTGATCCTTTAGGGATTATTTCCCGGTCATTTATTCAGATTCTGGAGCATTCAAACAAAACAAATAAAAAACTGCGTCTGGCCCGGGATGAAATTCAGGCGATCTTTGAATCTGTCGGCGGCGGTCTGCTGGTTATGGATGCGGAAAGGAATATTCTGGCCTCCAACAACCGATTCCGTGAAATGTTTTTTGCCCGGGAAGATGAGACCGTCGGCCGGACCTGTTACGAGATAATCTGCGGCAATGAGGATGCTCCAGGCGAAACCTGCTGTTTCAAACAAATGATGGTAAGAGGTGAGCTGGCTGTTCAACCGGACTGGCGATTCGGTGAAAAACATTTCAGTGTTGTCGCTACCCCGATCAAGGATCGTTCCGGCAAGATCGTCAGATGTGTTGTCCTTTATGTCGATATCAGCGAGCTGGTCGAGGCCAGAACCGCCCTGGATGAGGAAAGGGAAAGGCTGGTTCTTACTCTGGAAAGTATCGCCGACGGGGTCATTGCCACCGATGATCAGGGCCGCTTGAGCCTGATTAATTCAGTGGCCGAGGAGCTGACCGGCTGGTCGGCGCAAGAGGCGATCGGCCAGCCGATCTGTTCGGTGATGATGGTTGAGGACCCCAAGGCCCCAAAGTCATGTGGTGATTTTTTTAGCGACATCATGCTGCATAAGGAATCAAGGGTTGAACGGCTTGACAGTACCATCCTGATTGACCGGCAGGGAATCCGGCGTGATATTTACCTGAGTGCGGCACCGATTCATCAGCAGGATAAAACCATCACCGGCACGATCGTGGTTTTTCGTGATATCACCCGTGAAAAACGGTTAGACGAAGAACTTACCAAGGCAAATCGGTTGGAGTCTTTGGGTATCTTTGCCGGGGGGATTGCCCATGATTTTAATAATCTGCTCACCGGGGTTTTGGGTAATGTTTCCCTGGCCAAGGTCATTGCCGATCCGAAGGATAAAATCTATCAACTCCTGAATCAGACGGAAAAATCAACCTTCAGGGCCAAAGGCCTGACCCAACAGCTTCTGACTTTTGCCAAGGGCGGTATGCCGATCAAAAAGCTTATCTCGGCCCGGGACCTGATCAGGGAGTCGGTTGAATTCAGTCTCCGCGGTTCAAGCATCCTCTGTGATCTAAAGATCAGCGACGACCTGTTGCCGATAGAGGTGGATGAAGGGCAGATTAATCAGGTCCTGCAGAACTTGACTGTCAACTCGCTCCAGGCCATGAAGGAAAGTGGAGGGGTTGTCGAGGTATCTGCTCAAAATGTCGAGCTCGGCAATAATCAGGAGCCGCTTCTGGCGCCCGGTAAATATGTGGAAATTGTCATAACCGACCATGGGCCGGGAATCTCTCCCAAGATCATCAACCGGATTTTTGATCCATTTTTCACCACCAAGGAAAACGGCAGTGGTCTGGGACTGGCCACCAGTTATGCCATTATCAGCAAACATCAGGGTCAGATCAGGGTTGAATCCGAAGAAGGTAAAGGCGCGACCTTTTTTCTTTACCTGCCGGCCTCGAAAAGGGAGCTGGCGGCAAAGGTCACTGCCGGGAACGACAGTATGAGCGGGTCTGGGAGAGTCATGGTCATGGATGATGAAGAAGTGGTCAGGAGCGTTACCCAGTCTATGCTAGAATACTATGGTTATGAGGTCGAACTGGTCAACGATGGAACCGAGGCGCTTGCAAAATACGAGCAAGCCATGCTGGACAAAAAGCCTTTTGCTTTAGTGCTGATGGATCTGACCATCCCCGGGGGGATGGGCGGAAAGGAGGCTATCTCGAAATTGCTGGCCATCGACCCGCAGGCCCTGGTCGTTGTGGCCAGCGGATACTCAAACGATCCGGTCATGGCCGATTATCTGAGTTACGGTTTTAAGAGGGTCATCTCCAAACCATATAGAACCGATGAGCTGATTTCAGTCGTGGCTGAGGTTATCGAAGAAGCAAACCGGAATTGACCGGCGATCCATCCCGTTTTTTTGCCGCAGTCTCATTTCGGAAGTTATTGGTTGTAAAAGTGAGTTTTTCAGCAATTGACTGATTTTTTTCGTTAAATCAGTCAATTGCTGAGATCCATTAAAATCGCTCATGAAATATCCGGGCTGATCATCATCTTCCCTCTCTTAATTTGTATTGTCATTTGATTGTTTGATGCAGGTCTGCTAGACTGTTAATATATTCAACATTTTTTATTGTTCAAGATGACCAGACTCCCCGGCAATTCTGCGCTGATTTTATTTGTGAGCCATGAATAAATTAAGCGAGGAACAGGGGTTCAAATATTTTTCTTTGACAATTTTAAGTGATTTCTCCTGCAAAATTTTCCTCCAGGGGAAAAGGTGAACGATCTTTGTCCATCCGCTAAAAAATTGTCTAATTCTTATGGAAGTGAAGAGTCTTTTTAAAGCTGAGTCGAGTCGCATGTCGACTCAAACGAAACTTATACCCTTGTGGTATAAAAAGGATGCTTCCTTTCTCTCCACTAATTGTAATTTTTGTTAAAAATTAAACAGCGTAGAAGATCAGCTGGAAGCAGCGTCCTAGAGGATGCTAAGGTGTATGTCATGAAGATGGAAAAGTTCAGGAAAGGTCGGGAAGAGGTTGAAAAAATAATCGGTGGCATGGAAGAGGAGATCAAGGTTAAATTTGTGCTGGAGCCGGAGAAGAAAATCGGGCAGGCTCAGGAGCTTGTCGATGAACTGGCCAAAGAGGCAACCGGTGAGATCCAGGAGAGATCGGTCTCCAATATGAATATGAATATCAATACCCTAAAAGGGAAGATTGATAAGCTGCCGGCCAAGAAAAAACCAGTAAAAAAAAGAGCGAAGAAAAAGTAGTGGTTTTGGTTGATTCAATTTAATCATTTAATGAGAAGATCTTTTGTCAGCGCAAGGTGATATTGTACATTTGTGCGTCTCAAAATCGTGATTAATCGACTGTTTTTATCACATAAAAACGGTTTCATTCCTCCTCTGTAAATCTGATAAAAAAGTAAAGAAATGACAACTATGAATGGTCTGAATCGGCACGAGATAAAAGCCGGTTTGCGGGTTTTTATTGTCTTAAAACATGATCAGCGATCCGGGGCACTCACCGAAGGAATTGTGAGAGATATTTTGACTAAATCTTCGACTCATCCCCATGGTATTAAGGTCCGTCTGGAAAGTGGGGTGGTTGGGCGAGTTAAAAAAATTGCCGATTGAAAGCAGGGTGCCATGGATTGTGCGGGGTAAATCTGCTTTTGGCTGGGTCAAGCATCTATTCTTGTGCCATCAAACTGATGGTTTTTTTTGACAACCTAATTTGGCTGGGTCATAATTATCTGAAAAGTAAGTTTCCTTGACGAAAATCAGTGGATGAGGAGCAGGTATGGACCGGAGAGAGTTTCTCAGGCAGGTGGGGTTGTGGTCGGCGGGTTTAAGTTTGAGTGTTCCTCATTTCCGGATTTGCGAGGCGCTGGCTATGGAGAACAAATCGTCAATGTTGTCTTATGCTACCGGCAAGGACTATGCTGATCTGGTTGATCGAGTCCTCTCGTCCCTGGGTGGGATGGGCAAGTTCGTGCGTCCTGGTGACAAGGTGGTGATCAAGCCCAATATTGGCTGGGATCGTAATCCCGCCCAGGCGGCTAATACCCATCCCCAGGTGGTCAAGACCCTGGTGGAACGGGCCCTGGATGCCGGGGCTCGCGAGGTTAAAGTTTTTGACCGGTCCTGTAATGAGCAGCGGCGCTGTTATGTCAACAGTGGGATTCAGGATGCGGTTGGTGAGATCAAGGACAAGCGGGTCAAGTTTTTCCATCCCGATGACCGTAAATATGTGCCGGTTGATATTGAACGGGGCAAGGCGGTTCGGCGTCTGGAGATTTATCGGGATGCCCTGGAGGCCGACAGTTATATTAACGTGCCGGTGGCCAAGCACCATAGTCTCAGTCGGCTGACCATGGGGATCAAGAACAGCATGGGTGTTCTGGGCGGGAGTCGGGGAGCGATGCACCATGATCTGGGCCAGAAACTGGCTGATCTGGCAACGGTTGTGCAACCGAAACTGACCGTGATTGATGCCACCAGGATCCTGCTGGCCAATGGACCGCAGGGCGGCGATCTTAATGACGTCAAGGTGCTGGACACCATCGTTGCCTCGGCCGATCCGGTGGCGGCTGATGCCTATACGACTACTCTTTTTGGCTTGAAGCCGGAGGAGATTCAATCCACGGTCGCGGCGCATGCCATGGGGCTGGGGGAAATGGATCTGGCAAAAATCAGGGTCGTCAAGGCGTGAAAATCGCCCTGAATTTCACATGTTGCTTCATGTTCTTATGAAAAATCAACTGCAATGATCAATATAAAAAAGATTCCATTATTTTACTGGCGACGTTTGAGTCAGCTGGTCGGTCTGGGTCTTTTTTTCTTTCTCTTTGTCAACACCGACTATGCAGGCCGCGATGAGCTTGAGTATGCGGTCAACATCCTTTTCCGGGTTGATCCCCTGTTGGCCTTGTGTGCCTCGGTGGCGGCCGGCTTTTTCATTATTTTGCTGCTGCCGGCCGCAGGGACCTTGCTGCTGACCATAATCTTTGGCCGTTTTTTTTGTGGCTGGGCCTGTCCTCTGGGCACTCTGCTTGACGGCTGCCATCAGTTGGTGCCGTCGCTTGGTTTGGGGCGTGAAAGAAGATATCGGGCTCTGAAGTTTTATCTCCTTGGTTTTCTTTTGATTGGTGCCTGGTTCGGACTACCGATGGCCGGTTATTTTGATCCCTTCTCGATCCTGGTTCGGAGCCTGGCCCTGGCGGTTGATCCAGCTCTGAATTCCCTGGCAACTACATTTTTTACTTTCACTTATCAGGAAGCTCCCGGCTGGGTCAACGGCTTGACTGAACCGCTTTATGATTTTTTGAAGGCGACCATTCTGCCTTTTCATCAGAAATACTATGAGTTGGCTATCTTGTCGCTGGCTATTCTCCTGCTGATTTTTTTCCTGGAAAGACTGGAACGGCGGTTTTTCTGCCGCAATATCTGCCCGTTGGGGGGATTGTTTGCGGTGACGGCCGGTTTTTCCTTTTTGCGGGGTCGGACCGGTAGTAAGTGCGGCAAGTGTCGGAACTGTCGGGATGTGTGTCGGATGGGGGCCATCGACGAGGAACGGAACATCTCTTCCCTTGATTGCAACCTCTGTCTGGATTGTATTCATCATTGTCCCGGTAATAAAATATCCTTTAAGTTCGAGAGGTTGCAAAAGAAAAGACCGGTGTTTAATCTCTCCCGCCGCAGTTTCGTCGGGGCCCTGGCTCTGGGGGCGGCGCTGCCCTTCTTTCTTAAAAGCAGAACCATGGCTCGGCAGGCTGATCCTTTGCTGATCCGTCCTCCCGGGGCTTTGCCGGAGGATGATTTTGTCGGTCGCTGTGTTCGTTGTGGTGAGTGCATGAAAGTCTGCATTGGTAATGGTTTGCAGCCTGCTTTTCTCCAGGCCGGAGTGGAGGGCATGTTCTCGCCGGTGCTCAAAGCCCGTACTGGATATTGCGAGTATAACTGCACCCTTTGCGGGCAGGTTTGCCCCAGTGGCGCCATTAAAAAACTGACACCTGAAGAGAAGAAAAAAGTAAAGATCGGCAACGCCTGCTTTGATAAAAACCGATGCCTGCCTCATGCTAAGGGTATTCCATGTATTGTCTGTGAGGAGCATTGTCCCACCCCTGATAAGGCGATCAAATTCCGGGAGGCGGTGGTGGAGAACAGCCGGGGCGAGAAGGTGGCGGTCAAGCAACCCTATTTGGTTGATGAGTTGTGTGTCGGCTGCGGGATCTGTGAAACCAGGTGTCCATTGCCGGGGGCCTCGGCGGTCATCGTGACCAGTGCCGGTGAAAGTCGCGATCCGGCTCAAGCTTTGCCTGGTCAGGGATATGCTTAGAATGGTTGTTGGAATGGTGGAGCGTTAGCTCATAAATTAGCCATTATCCCAAGGAAAGTTAACAGCCATCGGCAGTTTAAAATTCCTGCCGTGAGGCTCCCACTTTATTTGCCGCTTGCCGGGGCCGCCGTTTGGGTATCCAGAAAATCGTTTTTCGCGGCGCCCTGGCCTTCGACCTCAACCAGATTGCCACCATCGTAGACAATCTTTTCCCCGAGAATATTTGACACCTCGCTGACGTCCAGGGACATCTTGACGTGGGCATCACCGTAATCGTCCCAGAAAAATCCCGTGACGTTTGCCAGGTACAGGGTGGCCATGACCTTGGTTTTGACCACGTCTGATTTTAACATGTAATTTTCGACCGTGGTCTCACTTTCCAGGGTGAAGCCGATAATTTGTTTGACCAGTTGCTTATAGGCATCAAGTTCGGCGGCCCGCAAGGCGCGGATCGGTCCGGCGTTGGCCGGGGTGGATGTAGCAAAGGCCACCCGGCGGTAGGTTTTGTTGCCCAGATTAATGACCTGACCGTCAATATTGGTGATTGATTCCAGGGTGATTGAGGCGGTTACCTTGGCAATGTCCTTTTTGGAGTCATAGACCTCTTCCTCAAATTTGATTCCCTTGATCTTGGAACTGGTTTTTGACTCGACCTTGTCGGCAAAACTGGTCGCAACCAGATCTATCACTTCTTCCGACGTTTTGACCTTTAGACCATGGACGGTTTCGACCAGGGCTCTGGAGGCCAGGACCTTGGCGGCGTTAATCGTCATCAGTCGTTTGTTCCCGGACCAGGATTGGCATGGGGCAAGGAAAAGGATCATCAGAATAATCAAGGTAGAGGTGAAGCTTTTTTGCCGCATAGGTGCCGCCTCGTTAAATTAATATGATCGGATTATGGTGCTGAGATAATTATTTTAATAAATTGTAACCTGTTTTGTCGCATTATCTATAGAAAAATATGGTGATTGTTTTCGGGATTTGGCCAGGAGAATTAATTTGTGGTTTATGATTGTTTGCCATAATTTTTTAGGGAGCTGATGCGGAGGCAGTTCTTCCGGTCTTTAAGGTCTAGTCGCGGCGATGATGGCAAACCCGGCATTTTCATCAAGGCCCGTACTTGCTTGTTCGTGGTTTGTTACCGAATCCGGATTCTGGAAAAGGGTGGATTTGGTCTCGGAGATTTCAAACCCGGTTTTGGCAAGCCAATCGGTTACGCTCTTGATCTTGTAAAAACTGGCATGGCGGTAAAAAGGATGGTGCGTATTTTTCTTTTTGGCAAGCAGAAGGCCCCAGGCGCTGCCGGCCGGGACCATGCCGATGATTATCCGCCCGTCTTTTTTGAGGACGCGGAAGCATTCTTTCATGGTTTTTTGTGGGTCGGTTAGAAAACAGAGGGTGAAAAGCAGAAATATCGAACCGAGACAGTTGTTCTTAAAGGGGAGCATCTCGCCAATGGCCTGGCACGGGATGATATTTCGTTCTTGCGAGATCTTTAGTGGGGCGAAGGCCGGGTCAAGGCCAAGGTCAATTTTCAAGGCTTGGGCAAAACGACCGGGTCCGACGCCGAGCTCCAGCTTCGGGGAAGGCTGAAGGGTTTTTAATCCCTGCAGGGCGCTCAACTCAATCTCAAAAAGCAGGCTTTTTTCATACCAATTGTCGTATTCTCTGGCCTTGCTATGAAATGTTGCCGCTACCTGTTGCCAGGGCGCTGAATTTTTCCGCAATGGTATTTCTCTTGGAAAGTGGTTAACTATATGAGAGGTTCTTTATTGTTGTCTATTTAACCATTCAATTTGTCGGTGTCTATGTCTGATCAAGATAAAAATGTGTGCTCACGGTTTCGGCAATCTCTCTTTGATCCAAAGGATTTTACTCTGACCTTTGAATTGGTCCCGAGCCGGGGCGGTCAGGGCAAGGCCCATAATCGAACACTCGAATTCGCCAGGCAGGCCGCGGCAGATGGTCGTTTGCACGCGGTGAGCATTACGGAAAACGCCGGTGGTCATCCGGCCCTTTCTCCCGGGACCCTGGGCACTGAAATCAGGTCCATGGGGCTTGAGGTGATTGTCCATCTCTCATGTAAAGATAAAAACCGTAACCAGATGGAGAGCCTCCTTTTTGGCTGGGATCGTAAAGATCTCTTTAACCTGTTGGTGATCGCCGGGGATTATCCGCAACAGGGGTACCGGGGCCATCCGAAACCGGTTTTTGATCTGGACACTATTCAGGCCCTCGACCTGATCAGTCGCCTTAATTGTGAGCAGGCGGGACGCGATCGGCGCAATCCAGCGGTGAAGCCCTATAAGCCGACGGTATTTTTAAAAGGGGTTGCGGTGTCGCCCTTTAAAATCCTGGAATCGGAGCTGCTGATGCAGTATTTCAAGTTGCATCGCAAGGCGGCGGCCGGGGCGGATTATGTTATTACCCAGTTGGGCTATGACGCCCGCAAGTTTCATGAGGTGCTGCAGTACATGCAGCTTAATAATCTTAATCTGCCGATTTTGGGCAATGTTTTTGTGCCGAATCTGCCGGTGGTTGAGATTATGCGGCAGGGTGGAATTCCTGGTTGTGTGATGCCGGATGATTTGTATGCTCTTATTAGACAAGAGGCAGAATCTGAGGATAAAGGTAAAAAGGCCAGGTTAATAAGGGCCGCCAAGTTGTTGAGTGTTTTGAAGGGAATTGGCTACGATGGGGCCCATATCGGCGGCCCTGGTCTTAGTTTTGCCGATTTTGATTTTATTTTGAGCGAGGCGGCGCAAATGGCCGGGTCTTGGCCGGACTATGTTGAAGAATTGTCATATTGGCCGGAGAATGGATTTTATTATTACAAAAAAGATGAAAAGACCGGACTGAACCTTGCTGAGCTCAATGCCAAGGGAAAGAAAGCCGTTATTTCCGGAGCGTATTACGTCGCACGGGCCGCCCATGAATTGATGTTTGCAGAAAATGGGTTGTTGTTTGTGCCGGCCCAAAAAATATGTCTTAAGCTGGCTGACAGTAAATTGTCTTCGACTCTGGCTTCGGTTGAACATCTGATCAAGTTTATTTCCTTTAATTGCCAGAATTGTGGGGATTGCACCTTGGCGGAGCTTGCTTTTCTCTGTCCGCAGTCCGGCTGTGCTAAATATCTGTTAAATGGCGCGTGCGGCGGCAGTCGCGATGGGTGGTGCGAGGTCTATCCCGGCCGGAAGAGATGTCTTTATGTTAAGGTTTACGAGCGATTGAAGTCGATTGGTCGGGAGCAGGAGATGAAGGAAGGATTTGTTCCTCCCCGGGACTGGAGTTTAAATAAAACCTCTTCCTGGATTAATTTTTATCAGGGCCGGGATCATACCGACAAGAATAAATGATCTTGCCTGTTTGCCTATTTCCTGTCTCGATCTGACAAGATGAAAGTTTTTTTTCATACCCTTTTGGTACTCTTTCCAGTAATCCCTTGAGGGGTATAAGACCCTATACGGTTTTAATGCTGCTCAAGGTTATTTGTTGCTGATTAGCCTTCTGTCTATTATGAGAAGATATTTCCATTCGAGCTATTTTTCACTGATCGTGTCAGGTGAAAGTTTATTGTAATACCCTTCGGGTATAAGACCATCTACGGTTCTATTCAGTACATGGTTATATTTTACTGATTGTCATTTCCTGGTTTTTGAGAAGATATTTCCTTTAGATGGTCTAAAAAACTATTTGCCCCGATCCCAAAAAAGGGTATCATGTTTGCTTTTTTCAAGGCGGCAAATGTGTGTTCTTTCATGCATATTGCCGAATTATTTTTTTAGCTCAAGAGGGAGCTTTATGTTTTTTGATAACGCCTCTGATCGGCCACGAGATGAATGTGGCGTCTGTGGTATTTTTGGTCATCCTGATGCGGCAAAGTTGACGTATTTCGGGCTTTATGCCTTGCAGCATCGTGGTCAGGAAAGCGCTGGTATTGTCTCTGCTGATGGCGATAAGATTCATCAACACCTTGGCATGGGGCTGGTTTCGGAGGTTTTTAACGAAGAAAACCTCAAAGTTCTTACGGGACATCTTAGTATTGGACATGTCCGATATTCCACCACGGGTGAGTCGAGTGTGGTTAATGCCCAGCCTTTTACCGCGACGCATCTTGGCGGCACCCTTTCGGTGGCCCACAACGGTAACCTCGTCAACATTCGGGCTCTGCGCGAAGAGCTTGAAAGAGATGGCTCTATTTTTCAGTCCACCATGGACAGTGAAGTGGTGATCCATCTTATGGCTCGCAACTCCCAGCTTGCTTTTGAAGAGGCGATTCTGCAGACGGTCAGTAAGATCAAGGGCGCTTACTCCATGTTGCTGATGACCAGGGACAAGTTGGTAGCGGTCCGGGATCCCAATGGTTTCCGGCCCCTGTGTCTGGGTAAGCTCAACAACGGTTCCCATGTCGTCGCCTCGGAAACCTGCGCCCTGGATCTGATCGAGGCTACCTACGTCAGGGATATCGAGCCCGGCGAGATCCTGATCATTGATGACAGCGGCCTTAACTCAATATATATGGATAAAGCGGAGCGTGAGAGTTGCTGTATCTTTGAGCATGTTTACTTCGCCCGGCCGGACAGCGATATTTTCGGTTTTAATGTTTATCAGAGCCGCAAGCGAATGGGTGAGATTTTGGCCCGGGAATGCCGGGTTGAGGCCGATTTCGTGATGCCTTTTCCCGATTCCGGCAATTATGCCGCCATTGGTTATTCGCAGGCCTCCGGTATACCTCTGGAGATGGGGGTGATTCGTAACCATTATGTCGGTCGGACCTTTATCCAGCCGACTCAGTCGATGCGTGACTTTTCTGTCAGGGTTAAATTGAATCCGATCCGTACCTTTCTTGAGGGCAAGAGGGTGATAATTATTGAAGATTCGATTATTCGCGGCACTACCGGTCGTAGCCGGGTCAAGTCATTAAAGGATGTCGGCGTCAAGGAAGTGCATATGATGATCAGCTGTCCTCCGACCCGCAACCCTTGTTATTACGGGATTGATTTCCCTTCCGGCGGTGAATTGATCGCCAATTCCAAGACAATTGATGAGATCCGCGATCATCTTGGTCTCGATAGCTTGCACTACCTAAGTCTTGCCGGGTTGGTTGAAGCGACGGGAATGAAAGCCGATAAATTCTGCCTGGCCTGTTTTAATGGTGATTATCCGATTGAACCGGACAAGGATTTCCATAAACTGTCCTTGGGCACCAAGTGTTGAGTAAAAATAACTTATGTATATAGATAAGGCAAAAGAGGTATTGCGCATTGAGGCTGAGGGGATAACTTCGCTTCTGGGGCAACTTAATTCGAATTTTAATAAGGCGATTGATTTGATCATGGCTTGTTCGGGACGGGTGATTATCACCGGGATCGGCAAATCGGGAATTATCGGGCAGAAGATTTCCGCCACCCTAAACAGCACTGGGACCTCGTCGGTATTTTTGCATCCGGTTGAGGCGATGCATGGCGATTTGGGCCTGGTCGGGGAACAGGATGTGGTTTTGGCTATCTCTTATAGCGGAGAGACCTCCGAACTTAATTTGTTGTTGCCCAGCCTTAAGCAGAGAGGAGTCAAGGTTATTGCCATGACCGGCAATGTTAAATCAAGTCTGGCTGGATTTGGTGATGCGGTTTTAGGCGTGGCGGTGCCCAGAGAGGCGTGTCCTTTAGGTCTGGCGCCGACGGCCAGCACTACCGCCGCCCTGGCAATGGGTGATGCGTTGTCAGTTGTTCTTCTGGAATGTAAAAAATTCAAGGCCAGTGATTTTCGGTTCAATCATCCGGGTGGCTCGCTAGGCGAGCGGCTCAAGGTCAATGTCGCGGAGGTGATGATGAGCCGGGATCAACTCCCGGTAGTTGCGCGGGGGGCTACCGTACGGGAAGCGGTTTCCGTTCTCAATGATAAGAATCTTGGCGCGGTGCTGGTTATTGATGGTGAGTTTGCCGTTGGTATCGTTACCGATGGCGATATTCGGCGGTTGATTTCGGCCAATCGGAATCTTGACAGTTTTGTGCTTGAGGAAATTATGACCCCGGGACCGAAAATGATCCAGAACGATCTGTTGGCCGCAGATGCTTTGAGTATAATGCAACGCCACGAAATTACCTTTCTGCCCGTAAAGGATGGTTCCGGCCGTCTGGTCGGAAGTTTGCACTTGCAGGATCTTTTGGGGAAGGGGGAATTCCGGTTTTTAGTCTAAAGTTTGATCTCGGAAAAAATGGATATGTGAAGTGAAATGTGTTCCGAGTTTCTTTGTCTTGTCGCACTACTAAAATAGCTCAAAATCCATTACTGTCCGCTGTTGATCGGGTTAAACTTCTTTTTTGCTCTTGGCGTACTTAGTTCTTCCACGAAGATCAGGGTTGTTGACAAAGATTTTTGATTTGGTTAAATTTATCGGTCTATGCCAATAGTTTGCATGCTTTTGAGCTTTTATTTGCTGATTTCAAGTTAGTGAAAGAAGCTGATTTTTATTGATCAGTAAAATTGTTGAACATTTCACTATTCGATAATGAGGATATTTATGACAATAACCAATAAAGATATTAACTCAAACTTCAGCTCTGAAGTTATCGCCCTGCCGGGAGGAGAACATTTGAATCGTTGTTTCTCCTGCGGGGCCTGCAGCGGTGCTTGTCCGGTCAGTCAGGCTATTCCTGATTTTGATCCGCGTAAGATTATTCATATGATCAGGATGGGTCTAAAAGAGCAACTTTTGACCTCCGATCTGCTCTGGTTTTGTTCAAAATGCCGGAGCTGTGTTTTTGTCTGCCCCCAGGATGTTCGTTTTGCCGATATCATGGTGGCGTTAAAAGAATTGGCTCTGGATGCCGGCTACTTTGATGAGCAGGATCTGCGGGACAATGGTAAGGCGGCCTGGGTTGAGCGAGATCTTTGTGTGTCGTGTCTGACTTGTGTGCGGGTTTGTCCGTGGAGGATTCCCAAAATTAATGATCAGGGAATCGCGGAAATTAATACCCGCGAATGTCGGGCTTGCGGTATCTGTCCGGCTGAATGTCCGGCCCAGGCCATTCGACTCAATGAGGCAGAGGACGAAAGATTGATTGCTGCATGTGGAACCAGGCAATAATAATATAATTGAAATGGCTGATTGCCGATTATTTGGTAATGCCGACAAAATAACAATGGAGAGACAGATGAGTTTTACTCCAAATATACAAGCATTCTGTTGTCACTATACTTCACAGCAGACCTGTGCCGAGGGGGCAGAAGGGCTGAAAGAAGATGGTTTTCCGGAAAATGTGACAATTAATCGTTTGGCTTGTACAGGCAAGCTACAGGTAAGCACTTTGCTGAAGGCCTTTGAGGATGGTGCTGATGGCGTTTATGTGGTTGGTTGCCCCGAAGATCAATGTCATAATCTGATGGGCAGTCAACGCGCGGCCAAGCGGGTCGGTGCGGTAAAGAAAGCCCTGGCCGAGTTGGCGGTGGAAAGTGAGCGGGTTGAAATGTTTCACTTGGCAAGAGGTTTTCATCCGGAATTTGTCGATGCAGCCCGGGAGATGGATAAAAGAATCAGAGGATTGGGGCCCAGCCCGTTTAATGGAGATAGCAAATGATCATTGCTGAGCGTAAACCGATTGATGAGATTGTTGGGATGATCCAGGAGACCAAACGTGTTTTGGTTTTGGGATGCCGGGGTTGCGTGACTGTCTGTTCGGCAGGGGGTGAGCGAGAGGTTGAAATTCTGGCTTCATTACTGCGTTTGGGCATGAAAAAGGCCGGTAAGAAGGTTGAGATTATCGAGTCTACCTTGGTCCGCCAATGTGATAAAGAGTATATTGATGGCATTGATCAATGGGAAGGTAAATACGATGCCATCGTGTCCATGGCCTGTGGGGTTGGGGTGAACTTTATTGCAAATCTGCGGCCTTTGGATAAGGTTTATCCGGCGGTTAACACCAGCTTTTTTGGTGGTTCAGCCGAACAGGGGGTGTGGACTGAGCAATGCGCTGGATGTGGTAATTGTATCTTGCATCTGACCGGTGGTCTTTGTCCGGTAGCCCGGTGCGCCAAGAGTTTGATGAATGGGCCATGTGGTGGCTCGGTGGGTGGTCGGTGCGAGATTCATCAGGATGTTGACTGCATCTGGCAGTCTATTCATGACCGGTTGGCAAGAACCGGCAAAAAGGCAGATATGGACTTGATCGCCCCGATCCGAGATTGGAGTAGTGCCGGCCATGGTGGTCCAAGGAAGATTGTCCGCGACGATTTGACTGTATAGTATTTATTTTTTCAAGGCGGGAAAATTTTTAAAGGGTTGATGATTAACTTCATCAACCCTTTTTTTATATATCTTGAGCGGAAAGTGCGGGAGGCGATGGACAATTGATCTGTCTTTTGGGTCTTGCCAAGCCGTTAATAAAAAATCGTATCAATCGAGCCTCTTGCAAAATGACCAGTTCAACAGGTTTGACAAAGTCAACCTGTCGTATTTTGGTCTCTCAAGCAGACAGACCAAGACTTTCAACACCTATTTTGCTGATTTTTCGTGAATATTATGCCCGCATGGGCGCAATTC
>JAHJIY010000033.1 GCA_018823175.1 Pseudomonadota bacterium | reverse complement strand
CTGAATCCGTGAGCGTTCGAGAGCGGCGTAGATGCAAGGCGACGACGATGTTGATAATACTTGGGTATATCAACGAGTTGTCAACACAGCAGATGCGCCGCTCTCGGGCGCCCCGTTGGGCGGCGGGTGAATATCTATCCCCGCGGCTGAACAAGTATTTTTGACGCAACTACAACCACCTGATCTGATAAACAGCTCTAAGCCGTCACGGATTCAGGAGTATGATTGATTCCCAAAATTAAACTAAAATAGGCAAAACCAAAAAATCAGGGGACCGCCGGATTTTATTCCCCAGCTCCTTGTCCCAAAAGTTCCAGAGTCTCATCAAGATAGGAGATAAAACGCTCCGGGGAAATCATTTCCATACTGCAGACCGGCACGCCCTGTTGATTTTTGATAACATTCCCGTTTTGATCCAGAAAAAGCAGCATACATTCCCCGCCGCTTCCCATCTTGTCCTCAAGAGCTTTTTCCTCAGGAGATAATTTTCGGGTGAGATCAATACGAACAGGAATGAACTTCGTATTGATCATTGAAGCTATTCGATCATTATCGTAAACCTGTTTTTCAAGCATGGCGCAACGATGGCATTGCTCACCGAAATAAAAATCAACCAAACATGGTTTTTGCCTGGCGGCGGCCTCAATTTTACCTTGTTCCAGAGTGCGCCAGTTAATCTTTGTTTGAGACTTGTTCGGGGCTAAGGAATGACATGAGACCAGCAGCAAGGCTGAAATCAAAAAAACAAAACTCCATATAAATTTACCAAAATAGCCACTTCCGACGACAGATAAAGATAAGGACCCAAACTGCTGGTGATACGTTTCTCGCCGAGTATTCATTTAACACCTCTATCCTGTCGTTTAAATTTAAAAGAAAGTGACTAGTAATAAATCGTATAAAAACCCCCCTCCAGCTCTGTAATAGAAGAACAAACAGCAATAATTACTAAATTTAATCATCAAATGAGCCCATTGACAACCCTGTTTCATTTTTCTATGTATATAAATATTTTCTTACTCTTCAGTTAATCAGGCTTCCAAGTCCAAGATAAAATCATTTATGCGGCAAAGCCCTCTTCTTAAACCATTTTTCATTTCTCTTTTCCTGGTCCTGCTCTGCGGGATACCCCTGGTCAGACTTCTCAAGACAAATGACCACAACAAAATTACCGAGCAGGAAAAAGAACCTCCTTTACCTGCAATCATTTCAACTTTGCCCTCTCCTGCGCCGCCTCTCGCCCCGAAACCAGACAAAATTCCGGAATCACAACCAAGTCCTCCTCTCAATTACGAAAAAACACTTGTTATGGCTGGCTGGACAAAAGAAGCGGCAAGCTCGGTCGCAAAGTTAAACCACGAATGGTTTGAGATCCTGGCCAAAGAAAACCAGCCAATACTCCGCCGGCAGTTGAAATTACTGGCCGGACTGAGTGCCAACCCCACTATAATCCGGTTTCTCGAACATCATCCGGAGACGGCAGGGCTACTGGCTTCCGCCGACCAACCAAACTTGGTATATGACACGCTAAATGGTACAGAGGAAGAATATCAAACCTTGATTAACTTTTACGTGTTACACGCAGATCCCCCGGCCGCCAGATCTATGGCCGAGGCCTTGAGAAACAACAACCTCCAGATAAAACATCTATTCGATGCCGGCCTGATGGGCAGCGAAATACTTTATTTTTTTGACCGGAACAGCGAGGCGGCCAACGAATATGAACTCTGGCTGCACGACACCTTATCCGCCAAGTTTGATGCCTCACCCAAGGAGCTGGCCTCGACCATAAATCTAATACTCAAACATGGCCCGGAAATCAGATCTCGCCTCAAAAAAGACCTCGTTTTCAGGGCCCAATTCCGCTCCACCATCTGGCCTAAACTGACCAGAGTAGCCGCTTCCACCAACAACATGTATGAACTGTACCTGGAAGATGAGCGGATCTGGGACCTGTTGATGCAGGACGAAGGAGAAAAACTGCTCCGTTTCCGAGGGCCAATCATCCCTCTCGACTTACTTTATGGATATCCTGAATTAGGCAGAAATCCTTATCCGGCTAAGCTGCATCATATGGTTACCCAAATCCTCCTGCATGGCGATGGCGAGACAATCCGGGCGCTGATGAAGTTCCGGGACGAACCGTTATTTTATTCCCTGCTGGAACGACCTCTTCCTCCAGGAACCCAGGCTGCAGCAGTCAACAAACTATTAGAGGCCGGGGATGACTATCCGGAGCTGCTCAACAGCTACAGCAAAATGAGCAAAAACGGCATTACCGACGAGGTCGGTGCGCCACCGGGAATCATGAAAATATGGATGCCCTTTTATTACACGTTATGGGAAGTTCCCAAAAAATTGCTTCAGGGCCGAAACCCTTCCTCTGCGGAATGGCTGAACAGTATTGCCGACCCGGCCTCTTTCCTTTTGCCGGTACTCAAAGTAGGGGTTGCACTGATTAATGTCGGCAAATCAATTTCCGATCTTGAAGAAAAAGAAGAAAACTATTCCGACAACATTTATGACGCAGGCCTGTCTTTTGCAGAACAACAACTGGGCCGGGAAATCGCGCAACATCTGCCGGAACAGGAGTTAATAAATTACGGGATCACCAGCATGCTCGCGCAAATCCAAGGTAAATTCAACAAAGCCCGGGCAGAAAACAGATCGGTTGAAATTACAAAACCCGTACAGTTCATGTTTGAATACAGCGGGGCCGGCGGAAAAACAGCCAAGATATTTCAAACCATTGAGGCAAGGATCATCCTTCATCCCAACATCGGGATCACCATAACTCCCGGCAATAATTCCACTCTTGGCCCACTCACCAACACCTACCTGAGGGAAAACAATCTGCTGACTATCGAGGATTCACCTTCCACTGACCAGACAATAATTTCACAACGGGAAATATGGCGGCGGAATGTCGCGGCCTGGTTCCTGTTGAACGCAAGCGGCCTACAATAACAAAATCAAGATTAGCACTTAATAAAAAAGCTGTTCTATGTTAATATTTAACGCCGACAAGAATTGAAGCTCCCCGCGGCAGATAAGCGAACAGCTTGAGACTCGGAGTCTCCTTGCAGTCGCTTACCTCGAGCTGCGGGGAATACGCCCCGTAGGAAGTGCCCTTGGAGTACGTTTCGCTTTGCATATTCAAGTTTTCAAGCCGCGGATTTCACATATCCCCACCCCAGACCATTAAATGACACACAACAAACCAAACAAAAGCAAGAAAATATATCGTTTTGCCGTTTATGGCCGAGCTTCCTCGGGAAAGACATGCATACTGGCCGCCTTGGCCATGAAATGTATTGCCAATCCCAGAAAACTGACCAGCACCTGGATTCTGGACCCTTCTTATATCAAAAAACCAGTCGGAGACCCGGAAGATTGGGACCCGCAAGACCCTGCGGTCGCTTATCATCTCGGCCGGGAATGGCTTGAAAAGTCAATTTTCCTTTTATCCAGAAACCAGCTGCCACCCCCTAATCCAAACCGGGCGGCGCCACTGCGTTATCTTTATCATTTTACCACGCCCGAACATATTACTTACCACATTGAATTAATCGATTATTCAGGAGAGCTTATCGATCCGGCCATCTCCGATGACGAAATGGTCTTGCGCCTGCACGATCATATTAATTCAATGGACGGCATTCTCGTTCTGGCCGAAGCTCCCCGTCCCGGCCGCGATCCACAGCCCTTATCAAACGAACTCCATAAGCTTGAACAGGCCTTCGTCATCCTGAAAGGAACAAACAACGAAGGACCTATTCTAAATGTGCCGGTTGCCCTGCTGATCAACAAATGGGACCGAATAAGCACCATTGATCACGCCAATTTTCTGAATGAACAAAAAAAACTGGATGAATTTCTGGCCGGCACCCCCGAACCGCCCCATCTTTCACTAATTAATACCCTCAGAAACTCGGTAACGGCCAAGAATTTCCATGTATTCCCGGTCAGCGCCTTCGGGGAATACGAGTTTACCGCCACCGCTGATACGGGCGCCATTGAGCGACCCAAACAGATTAACCCGCTAAAATCATTCGGGTTAGAAGACGGTTTTGTCTGGGCCGCGAATCGCCGGGATGAAATTGACCTGAGCAGATATGAAGAGGAAGTGAGCAGAAGGGCCAGTATTTGTTTATGGAAGAGTAAATCCATTATCCCGGCCTGGGGCCTTCTAAAAACCAGCAAAGAGTTGTTCCTGCGGTTTCCGGCCCATTCACCCGAAAGAATAAGGGTTAAATCCGCCACCCGGAAAATATCCCTTGCCGTATACCTTCAAACCATCTGCTTTACTATTATGCTTCTATTGCTGCCCCTCTCTGGAGAAATGCTTCATGACGGTTTCCGTTACCGTTCCGTTCTGGTTTCCGAGAACAACCCGCAAGCGACCAATGAAAAACTGCTGATCGGCGAAGAATGGCTGGAGGCCTACTACAAATCGCCCATCTATCAGCACGTTATCTCCAGCATGTTTGTCCTGAGCCGAAACCACGCGATCAAAACCCTGGAGAAACTACGGAACAAACGAGACGAAAAACTTTGGCAACCGGTCGCCACGGCCGGCGACCAAGTCTCCCGTTTGGCGCTGGCCCGGAAGTACCTGGAACAATTCGGCGAAAACGGAAAGTACCGGGACCTGGCCGAGAGTATCATAACCACAGCCGACTCAAACAAAAAATATCACGGCGACAAAATATATCTGGCCGGGATCGCGGCCTCACTCGAAGCACTGCTGATTCAAGGGGACTTCTCCGAAATTGACCTGCAAGGCCTCCAGGAACAACTTGAGCGCATCCCTTATCCCCTGGCTCTTAACGATGAGCTTTTCATGCAACAAAGATGGTTGCAGGAACAGATCTCAAGCGAAAAGATAAAACTGGCCAAGGCCGAGGGACGGGCAAGATGGGTCGAATTCCGGGAAAAATATTTTTCTCTGGTCCGTGATCGGAAGATAAACCAGGCGGCGGCCCATCTCAGTCAATGGCAAACACGGGGAGATGAGGAAGAAAAACTTGCCGACCTTAAAAAAGATTTCAAAAAAAGGGTAATCGGTATCATCAAGGAAGATGTCAGTGAACGGCACAAAGCCAAGCAATGGCGGGACGCCAGAGACATAATCCAAACCATTATCGATGATAAACACGCGGTTTCCTTTCTTAACTCATTGCAGCTGAAAAATTTGCACCTGATGCTCGATGAGGTGGACATTGCCGAGGACCAGGACCTTTACGAAAAGATAACCAGCTATAAAGACATGGAACAGGTTTCATATTACCTGAAACATGCCCCCTTAAATAAAATGAAACGAGTGGTGGAAAGATACCAGGTCTATCTCAACCAGGTAGCAAACCCGATGCTGATCAACCTGCAACTCAATAATATTTATTGGGCCGAATCATGCGGCAATACCGATATTCTGTTAACCTTAAACGGCAAAACAGTCATTGAAAAAAACGGCCTCACAGCTCGGAAACACGGCAGATCGGCCCAGGTGGGCAATACCCTGTTCAGGGCCAAAATGAACGACACGATCAAGATCCATATGGAAACAATATGTAACGGCATCTGGGATAAAGAAAAAACCGGCGAAATAACCTGGGAAGGATTAGTAAGAAACCTTAACGGGTTAAGGATTGGCCTGGACGGCGATCAGGCTGAAAAAAACGCCGTTACCTTTATCCTGAGCGGCGTCCCCCAGGAACCTGTTTTACCGCCCTGGGGAGATTGACCCATAAAAAACTTCACCAATACCTTTCCTGACCGATGAAAAAACCTTTCCTGATCGCAGAAACTCCAAGGGCCGGCAATCGAGGTCATCGTTTTATTGTCCCGACCGGTCTTGAAATTTCCAGCTCTGATCTTGAGCTGTTTTTCCAGAAAGCAACCCGTCAAAACAGAGGACGTAATTTTTTATCAGTCAACCGGCAGGTCAAACAGCTGTTAACTTCCGGTTCGGTGCGAACCGGCACGGAGACCCTGATGCTGGCCGGCATAGAAACCGCGGCCCTCAACCCGCAAGAGATAGACAACCTTGACAAAACACTGCAAAAAAGACTTATAGACCTGGAACAACTGGTCACTACCGAAATTAACTGGGAAAAAGATGGACAAAATACCATGGTCATCAGAAAGGAACTGACGGACTGGTCTCGAGAAAACGGCATGGACAAGCTATCCGCCTTTATCCCCATTTCATGGGTCAAGTCCAACAAATACTTCGTGCGGGGTAGCATGCTGGGAATCTTGACCGGGGCCATCATCCTCTATCTGTATTTAATCTTATAAGCAAACGCCATTTACCTGAGGACCACCATGACATCCGCCGAAATCAAGCACCGAGCCCCACGACACTGGCATAAAATAACTATTGACTCCCCTTTGGAGACGGCGGCAACCATCACCTCATTTGCCGCTGCCCTGGCCGATGGCGGTGTGGAGTCTATCGACCATGACCAATTAAAACCAGTTCGTGCCGAAATAATTTTTTACCTGTTGACCGATGACCCGAAATTATCCGCCAAACGGGCGGGTCTGGAAGCATTACTCAATAACTTGCATCATCTGCACCCGGAGGCGCCGCCCCGAATCAGCCAGGAAGAAGTAATTCAGGAAGAAGACTGGGGGAAAAAATGGAAGGAGAGCTTCAAAACCTTTCACCTGACCAATCGCTTGGTAATCAAACCATCCTGGGAGGAATATACTGCTCAGGGAGATGAAATTATTATTGAAATGGATCCCGGCATGGCTTATGGCACCGGACTTCATGCCAGTACCAGAATGGCCTGGGAACTAACCGAACAATACTTTTCTGAACTCCAGACCTCCCCCCAGGTCCTTGATGTCGGCACCGGCACCGGGATCCTGGCGATCAGCAGCGCTCTCTTCGGCGCCACAGCTGTCCTGGCGGTGGACAATGACCCGGATGCGGTCGAGGCGGCCCGCAATAATATTAAAGCAAACCTGCTTAGCGACAAAATAAAGGTCAGCGGCACCGACCTGGCGGATATTGACGGCAAATTTGATCTGATCATCGCCAATATAATCCACGACACTATAATCACCCTTGCCCCGGAACTTAGCCGCCGGCTGAAAGATCAAGGCGCCCTGGTTCTTTCCGGAATTCTGGCCGGCCCTCAGGCCCAGAATATAAAAGAGAGATTCAGGGCATTGGGACTTACCCAGGTGAACCAGAAAAACAGCGAAGAATGGGAAGCGATTACCTTTCAAAAAATCAAATAACCACTTTTTCTGATTGAAAAGGAATCAACTCAATACGACAATGCGAAGTTTTTTTGTTAACCCGGAAGAAATTTACGACAAGATCGCCAGAATAAACGGGCCGGACACCCATCATCTCAGGTCGGTCCTGCGCATGCAGGCAGGCGACCGGATCCGTCTGTTTGACGGTCAGGGGAAAATATATACCGGTATCATCAATAAAATAAGCAAAGACCAAACCGAAGTGAACATCCTGGAGATCACCGAATCTCAAACCACTCACCCCTCTCTGCATCTGGCGCAAGCCATGGCCACCGGCAAAAAAATGGATCTCATCATCCAGAAAGCGACCGAGCTAGGCATAACCGGCATCCATCCCTTCATCTCCCAACACTGTTCCCGACATCAACCTGACCCTAATAAAGAAAAACGCTGGCAGCGTATCGCCCTTGAATCCTGCAAACAGTGCGTTCGCCCGACTCCTCCCCAAATCAATGAAACCACTGATTTCAATAAAATTATTACAAATGCGGACAATTTTAACCGCAAACTGATCTTCTGGGAAAGCGAAGAACATTTCCTATTAAATAAGATCGATTTTACCAATATTAATAACCATCAGAGCTTCTCCGTTTTATTTATTATAGGACCGGAGGGAGGATTCAGCGAGCAAGAAATCAAGTTGGCTATTGATCACGGATTTCAAACGGTAAGCCTCGGCAACCTGACCTTACGGACCGAGACCGCCGCCATCGCCGCCGCTGCCATCCTGCAATATCTGCTGGGTAATCTGCAAAGGGAATCTTAAGATGCGCGCGGTTGTTCAACTGGTGAGTAAGGCTGCCGTTACGGTGGAGGGGAAAATTATCGGTCAGATAAAGGCTGGCCTGGTTGTCCTGCTCGGTATCAACAGCAAAGACACCGAGCAGGATGCAAAATTTCTGGCCGACAAAATTGCCAACTTAAGGATCTTCCCGGACGAAAAAAAGCTGATGAATCTTTCGGTTCTGGACACGAGAGGAGATCTCCTGGTCATCTCGCAATTCACCCTGTTTGGCGACTGTCGAAAAGGACGAAGACCATCATATTCGGAGGCGGCCCCACCGGAAATGGCCAAAGCGCTCTATCATTATTTTATCAAGGAAGCCGAGAAACTGGGGATCAGAACCGCAACCGGCAAATTTCAGGCCATGATGGAAGTCTCCCTGATCAACAACGGGCCGGTAACCTTGATCCTGGATTCCAAAAAACACTTTTAGCCTGTTTTTATTGATGAGCTGATCGCCAAGAACTTCATAACCAAGACAGGACATTAACAATCACAAAACCCTGCCGTTCATCACTTGACAAGCTTGTAAATTTTCAATTATAACCCACTGATAATAGTCAATTTATCAACAATCCACTTCATCAGGCAACAGGCAGGTTATCATGCGGGAACTTTGGACGGACGACAGAAAAAAAATCCTGAATATTATCACAGAGCTGATTAATGAAAAAATCCCGCTAAAATTATACCAGCAGAACTCAGCTCCTTATACAATTTATGTTCGTGAAATAATTGAAAAAAGCAATGAAACTCTTGTCCTTTTCTTTAAACCGGAAGACACCGAGGTTTCACAAGAGACCTGCTTTATTTCCTACCACCCGAAAGGTCAACCCATGTATGGTTTTGAAGGAATCCCACTCCTGGAATCAAAACAACATATAGCCATGGTCTTACCAAACAAAATCTACAAAGTCCAAAGACGTAAGTTTGATAGGATCGAAACTCCGGGCAACTCCAGGGCAACTTTTGTTATCCAGAACAAACAAAGGATCCAGAACTGCCAGGTAAAAGACTTCTCGCTCCAAGGCGCTAGACTGATCGGAGAAATATTCGGTGACATTAAGGAAGGAGATGTTCTGGAGCCCTTGAGCATTTCTCTCTGCTCAAAATACAGTACCTCGGAAGAGAAGATAACACTGCCGCAAGCAACTGTGGCCAGAGTAAAGAAGAAAGGATCGACCGAAAAAGAAGTAGGAATTTTTTTCAAGATTCCCAATACCAACCTGGACCTGCTCGATATCCTGGAAGTCTACATCAGCATGCGTAATATCGAGGAGGACAACTATTAAGTTGTAAAATCGAGTACCCCCCGGCCCGGATTAACCTTGAACACAATTATGATGCGACATCCTCCGGATACGACTTCATAACCTCAACCATCAGATCTTCCTGCCGCAAGAAAGCATCAACCACCTTCGGGTCAAAATGTTTACCACTTTCCTTGATGATAATTTCCCTGGCCTCTTCCTCTGACATGAAATCACGATAACATTGCCGGACAGTCAGCGCGTCAAACACATCCGCCAGCGCCAGGATTCGGGCCGCAATCGGAATATTCTCACCAGCCAAACCCTCGGGATACCCAGTACCATCCCACTTTTCATGATGGTACATGCTGATTTCATAAGCCAACCGAAGATACGGCGCCCCGGTCTGCCCGTAGATCTCCTTGAAAAGTTGTCCGCCAATCAGGGTGTGCTGCTTGATCTCTTCAAATTCCTCGCTGTTCAAGGAATCTTCTTTCTGCAAGATATCACCGGATACCCCGACCTTACCGATATCATGCAAGGCGCTTACGTCAGAAATTTCCTGGGCTGTACTGGGGGTAAGACCAAGTTCCGGATAATTCTCATTCAAATCATGGGCCAGAATCAAACAATACTCCTTGATCCGATCAAGATGTTTACCTGTCTCGCCGCTGTTGTAGGAGGACAATTTGGCCATGGCCAGAATCAACTCGTCCTGGCTTTCAAGTTTTAACAGACGTTGGGCGCTGGCCAGACGCAGAATCAATTCCTCCCGAAAAACCGGCTTGCAAATATAATCATCAACCCCGAGCGCCATAGCCCTGATGATGGAATTCTTATCTTCAAGGATTGTCAGGGCAATGATATAAACATAACGATTCTGCATCTCCCGGATTACTTCCACAAACTGAAAGCCGTCCATTTCCGGCATGAGCAGATCGGTAATAATCAGACGGATTTCTGAATTCTTTAAAAATTGCTGGACCCCTTCCCAGCCATTTTCCGCCTCAATCACATTATAACCCTGCTCCTCGAGCTTCAATCGAAGCTGCCGGCGCTGGGTCGGCTCATCTTCAACCACAAGAACGTTGATTTTCGTCTTTGAATTCTTCAAACTTACTCTCACCAAAACAAGATTTTCGCCGCTGGCCCTAAGACTCAGGTCCCCTGACCTGTTGAAGTTTAATCCATAATCGAATCATTGATTCTCTGGTCTCAACATTATCGATACAGGATATCATATTTTCAAACTCCCCCAGTTTTTTTTTGTCTACTGGATGGCTTGGCTGCACGACTGGCGCCCTTTCCATTGTGGGCAACTTCTCCTGGCGGGAAAAATCGGATTCCAACCGAAAACGGAGATCAATAAGCTTTTCCTGGGCCAATCGTTGATTGATCAGCTCAAGCATTCCATTTTTCTGTAAGTGCAACTGTTGCATCCAGACGTTATCGGTCACATTAATCCATAAGACATTTTCCCGGATCACATAAGGCCGGGCCTGAGCCGCGATATTGACTCCGACCACCTCTTCCCAGAAATCAAAAACCTTGTACAGACCAAGACGATGGTGCCAGTTCTTATCTTTCACAATCCCGGACAATAACGAGTTCATATCAGTAAAATTTATTTTTGCCATCTAATGCCGATCCTTCAAGAAATTACGGTCAAAAAACAAGATTACATCTGCCCGCCAGTTTAATCTACCCTTGCCCCTTTTCAAAGAAATCATTATATAGAAGCGCAACTTGAGTATAAAGCTGAGTTGAGTCAACTTGTTGGCTCAAACCGATAAGCGAGTTCACGAGACATCGAGACTTATGCCCTTGTGGTATAATGCTGAGTTGAGCTACTTGTCGGTTCAAACCGATAAGCGGGTTCACGACACTCCGAGATCCCTTGCAGTACAAGTAGTTAAATGAGTGAGCTTTTATCTCAGTTCTTTTCAATCTTGATTTAGATAATTTCACAAACAAGGAACATCAAAAATGGGTTTTCGCTGTGGCATTGTTGGAATGCCGAACGTTGGCAAATCAACTATATTCAATGCCTTGACCTCGGCTGACATAGATTCAGCCAATTATCCCTTCTGCACCATTGAACCAAATGTCGGCATGGTCGCGGTCCCGGATGCCCGTCTGGACAAACTTTCCTTTCTGGCCAAGACCAAAAAAGAGGTCCACGCCCAAATGGAATTCGTCGATATCGCCGGCCTGGTCAGCGGGGCCAGTAAAGGTGAAGGACTGGGCAACCAGTTCCTGGGGCATATCCGCCAGGTCGACGCAATTGCCCATGTGGTCCGTTGCTTTGAGGACGACAACATTGTCCATGTTGACGGCTCAATCGATCCTTTACGCGACCGGGAAGTAATTAATATGGAACTGATCCTGGCCGACCTTGACACCGTCCGCAAACGGAAGGACAAAACAGCAAGCCGCGCCAAGTCCGGCGACAAACTTTTCAAAAGCCAGGTGGTTATTCTTGAACAACTGGAGAATCTTCTGGACCAAGGCAAACCGGCCCGGTTTCTGGAAACCGATGAGACTGGTAAAAGTCTGTTAAAGGAGTTATGCCTGCTCACCAACAAACCAGTCCTTTATGTGGCAAATGTTAAGGAAGAGGACATCGCCACCGGTAATGAAATGGTCGAAAAACTTCTGGCCGCAGCAAAGGAAGAAAATGCGCCGGTGGTGATCATCTCCGGGGCAATTGAGCAGGAATTAAGCGGGCTCTCCTTGGAGGAACAGCGAGATTTCCTGGCCGACATGGGGCTTGCCGAATCCGGCCTTAACCGGTTGATCAAGGCCGGCTATGAATTACTTGGTTTAATCAATTACTTTACGGTCGGCGAAAAAGAAACCCGGGCCTGGACCGTACCGAAAGGCTGTACCGCGCCAGCCGCCGCCGGGGTAATCCACACCGATTTCGAAAGGGGTTTTATCAGGGCCGAGGTAATCGCCTACGATGATTTCATCGCCTGCGGCGGGGAGGCCGGCGCCAAAGAAAAAGGACTCTGGCGTCTGGAGGGCAAAGAATATATTGTCCAGGATGGTGACTGTGTTAATTTCAGGTTTAATGTCTGATTACGGTCTTATTAACCAAGTCCGCACGGAACTTTAAAAAGATGATTAAAACAAATATTGAAAAGTTAGTCTGTCAATCGGTGATCGGTGAGATAACCTCGCCGCTTGGCAGCGTCAACCCCTACCGGATTAATCCGGACGGTCATTCTGATATCTATCCCGGCGTCGGCGGCATAACCTATAACCTGCGGATTGGCGACAAGGCCGGCGACATGTTCGCCGATCATGTGGAACCGGGAGTCAGCATCAGCAACTTCACCCAATATCAGGGGCAACCGGGACCGAACCGGGCCCTTAATCAGTTATCCTGCGTCGGCAACACCGCTAAAATCATCTCCGGCGAGGCCAAGGGGAAAACAGGCCGGGTAACCGGCAAACATGGCGGCATCGAGCATGTCCTGGTTGATTTTGAACCGGAAGTCCTTGAGGAGCTGGCCATCGGCGACAAGATCCAGATCAAGGCCTTTGGCTGCGGACTGCAACTGACCGATTATCCGGTCAAGATAATGAACCTCGACCCTGCCCTGCTAGCCGCCATGGGTCTGAAGAAATCAAAGGATGGCCTCCTGGAAGTTCCGGTCACCCACACTATCCCTGCCAAGATCATGGGCTCCGGCATCGGCGCCTCCCATAGCCAGAGCGGCGATTACGACATTCAGCTCTTTGACCAGCCGACCGTTGATGAATATGGCCTGGCCGACTTAAGACTGGGAGATTTTGTCGCGATCATTGACGCCGACGCCACTTATGGCCGGATATTCAAGACCGGCGGCATCGTAATCGGCATCGTTGTTCACTCAAACTGTGTTCTGGCCGGCCACGGCCCCGGACTGATGGTTATCATGTCATCCAAAGACGGTAAACTTGTACCCCGCCTTAACAAGCAGGCCAATCTTAAAAATTATTTCAAAAAAATATAAGCAGAGAGGGCGATCAACCGTGGACGAGAAACAAAGACTTAAAGAGATACTCCTGGAAAAATCATACCGGCAAGGCACCTTCAAACTATCTTCCGGCAAGGAGTCTGACTTCTACATCGACGGCAAGCAGACCACCCTTTCCGCCGAAGGCGCATATCTCTGCGGCAAACTTATTTTTGAGCTGATCCGCGACAACCCGGAAAAGATCAACGCGGTCGGCGGGATGACGCTGGGTGCCGACCCTCTGGTCACCGCCGCCTCTCTAGTCAGCTATCTGGAAAAATCGCCGATTCCGGCCTTCATCGTCAGAAAAGAATCAAAAGGTCACGGCACCGGGCAATACATCGAAGGACTAAAAAACATGCCGGCAGGTGGAAGTGTGGCCCTGCTTGAAGATGTAGTCACCACCGGTGGCACGCTGTTGCAGGTCATTGACCGGGTCGAGGCCCAGGGTTTCAAAGTAGGCCTGGTCGTAACAGTGGTTGATCGCCAGGAAGGCGGCGCGGAAGTCCTGGCAGCAAAAGGCTATCCGCTAAAGTCTATTTTCACCAGAGCAGAACTGATCGGTTAACCGCCAAGGGCACGTCCAGCGAAGCAAATATGTCTCGATGTCTCGTGAACTCGCTTATCGGTTTGAACCTAATCCCAGTGCCACTTGTTGCCCTGCGCTCATCGGTTCAAAGGAAATTTAAGTTAAAACTTCACTTAAAAAATAAAATCAAGCATCTCTGAATAGTCCCGTTTCTGGTTGACAAAAAAGAGAATTACCTTTAAAAGATGTTGCTTTGGTTCTGATAGAGTTTTTTTTAAAAAAAATTCCGAAAGAAATTTTTATTGTTAATATAGTTTAAGGAGGTTTCCGCCATGGCTAAAGCCACTGAAAAAAAAGCCAAAGACACCGCATCAGACACCGCGAAATACAGCAGCGGAATATTCAGCCCAGTCATTGATAAATGTGAAAGCTGTGAAAGAATCATTGAGGTTGAAAGCATAAAATACTGTTCATCCTACACTTTGCCTGCGGCCAAATGGCGCCAGGGAATGTGCAATTTTGCCACCCACATCAAGCCTGAGGTCATAACCTCTAAAATCAAGGTCAACCCGCTTAAAGCTTCGAAACGGGCCATGGGCAAATAACACCCCGACACATCTTTTTTTTGATCATGGAAAAGAGCACCTTGTTTAACGCCAAGGTGCTCTTTTTGTTTGCAACCCAAAACTATCTGGCTTTTGGATAGAGTGAACTTAAAATTTGCTCGTCTTTAATTATTTCCTGAAATCTTTCATAACTTGGTTCAAAATGATCAGGAACTTCATCACTTTCTCTCAACTTTTCAACCGCAGCCGATAGCAATTCAGGGGAATAGGCGTGAATACTATGAAAAACCCGATCAAGGACGAGGTGCGCATTCTTTTCATAGGGCGGGAGGATCTTTTTTAAGGCAATAACCGCATACCCCACGTGCGGATCAGGGGCGAGGCCAATAATTTTCGGCACGTCATATATGTCGGCAGCCTCCATCATCAATTCCATTACCTGGTCATCAAGCTGCGCAAAAAGTTCCGCCAGACCTTCCTTTCCCCTTTCCGGGGGCAGAAAGATACTTCCCTTCGAAAAATCATTACCATCTGCCTGCAACAACAATCTAATATAAGGCCTGATCTCTTCTTTGGTCAAAATACCCTGCCGGCCACCGGCATCATTTACCGATTTCTTTAAAGCGGAGACCAGCCAGACGAACTGCATTTCCTGACTCCTGGCCACAAAAGGCAAATATTTTTCATACCATTTCATCTTCTGTTTCTTTGCCATAACAGCATCACCCACGAGACATAAAGTTGAGATCTATAACAAGATCAGACCTTCCAGACTACAAAAATACAATGAACTTCAAGAACTCTTTGACAAATTCATTAAATCTACTCTTAACACAGATATATTAACGTACCCGTTCAATTCAAGATTTGTAATTATCACATTTAGTTTGACCTTGCCAGCGAAGGTGTATAAAGTAAAAATTTATTATAAGTAAATATATTTGATAAACAGAAACATACCAATAAGTTACGTTATATAATCCTGGCCGGTCATCCAAATTATGCCGGATAAAATCAGCCCCTTTTTCTAAAATAATCATCAAGGTTTTCATCAATATTATGCCTAAAATCTCCCGAAAAAAAAACCCGCTCAATCTGATACTAATCATCTTACTGGCAATTATTACCATCGGTGGAATCACTTATGTAAACTGGGACAAAATATTCAATAAAGCGGCCCGGGAAACAATTTATGAAGAACGAGACAACCTTAAAGAAAAAATTAACCTGCTTGAACGGGAAGTAGCCAAACTATCCGAAAAACAAACAACAGAAATAGACGAACAGGACCAACCAGAAAGCTCTGATCAGGATAAACGACCATCTACCCTGCCGATTAAAATCGGGAAAATCTCTTGTGAACAACTTGACACTGAAATCCAAGAATTTTTCCACCACCTCGATAGCCAGGAATATATTAAGGACCGAAGTCTCAACGGTGGCTCTCAAGCCCACGTAAAACGCCTCATTGACAAGCTCCTGGCCAACCCCCCGATAGTAGTAAGGGAAACAGACAGTCTTTTCACGATTCTGACCAACACCGCCCATTTCTACCGGGTGCTGGGGCCGGAAGATGTCATCCTTGCAAAAGATATATTGGCACAGGAAGCCGGTATTCTTGAACCGACCATGGCCCTTTTTTACAACTGGTCAAAAAAACAACAGGAGTGCAAAACTCCACAAACCGAGATAACCCTTCCTCTGCAAAACCTTTACGAATACGCAGGATTTTTCCTCAACACGCTAGGTGGACAATCATATCTGTTCCGGCGTGAATCCCATCTCCGGATACTGATCAAATATTACTGCATACTTATTCTTGACCGCTCAAACGCCGAAATCCTCAATCGTCACGGGATTGACATCAGACTACCGATAAAATCGATGATCAATGAGATAGACCTCTCTGAAAACTTACTCTACAAAGAAGAATACATGCGGACATTAATTAACTTAAAGGACAAATATCATTCCCAATATGAATAATCCGCCATGATGACCAAATAACCAACTACCAAATTAAGAAATAACTCTGGCCGCAAGTTATTTGCATGATTTAAATTAATGCTTATTTTTAGCACATTATAAATGTGTTCAACCATTTATGCAAAAAAGTACACGCAAACGATATACACAAAATACCAGCTGGTTATTCAGGAGAAATTTAAAAAATGTTAAATAATTACAATGCCAATTCTGTATCGGTAGCCCAAACCAGATCTCAAGCCTCCACAATATTTCTGGCCAAAGTATTCAACTGGATGGCAATCGGTCTTGGCCTCACCGGACTTATTGCCTTCATGACTGCCAACTCTGTCGCCGCTCAACAGATAATCTTCGGCAACAAGTTGGTCTTCTTCGCACTTATTTTCGGTGAGCTTGGGCTGGTGTTTTATCTTTCAGCCAGGATCGAGAAGATTACCGCCCAGACT
The DNA here is from genome assembly GCA_018823175.1 of Pseudomonadota bacterium. Lineage (GTDB taxonomy): Bacteria > Desulfobacterota > Desulfobulbia > Desulfobulbales > JAHJIY01 > JAHJIY01. The sequence goes on along the minus strand of JAHJIY010000033.1, from coordinate 27,552 downwards.
GCCACCGGTCTTTTCCTGGTCTATTCAGCCTTAAACGGAGTGACCCTCTCCGCCATTCTGCTGCTCTACACCGCAACTTCCGTGGCCGCCACCTTCTTTATCACCGCCGGAATGTTCGGGGCCATGGCCGTTTACGGTACCGTAACCAAAAAAGATTTGAGCGGCATGGGATCGTTCATGATCATGGGCCTTTTCGGGATAATCATCGCCTCAGTCGTTAACATCTTCCTGCACAGTTCAATGATGTCCTGGATTATTTCCGGCATCGGAGTAATCGTCTTCACCGGGCTTACCGCTTATGATGTTCAAAAAATTTCCGCCTTTGGCGGCAGCGGCATTATGGCAAACGGTCAAGCCGCGATCAGAAAAGGCGCGATCATGGGCGCCCTGTCCCTTTATCTTGATTTCATCAATCTTTTCCTGAGCCTTTTAAGATTTATGGGCGACCGCAAGTAATACACAGCTCAGCAACACACAACATAAAAAGGGGGGAGTTTAGGACTAACCCCTTTTTATGTTTCCACTGCAGCAAAATTTAAATCAAACATCAGTGTAGTAATCGTACAACATTTTATTATTGCGCTTCCCGGACACGCCAAGCTAAAATCAATAATATTCCGGCTTAATTCTGCTTCTTCATCTGTTATGTAAAGCAAAATACTTGACGAAACCATACATAAAGGGGTATTTTCCACCTCCTTTCAATCAGCTATCCTTATAGATAGCCAACTTATTGATTTTACTGATATAATTTAGACATAGCACTAATTGTTTTTAATAGTGTATGCTCCTAGTATGATTAACAGAGGGCGCCTGACTGTGAACAACCAATCTTCACCATCGCCGGAAACGGTTTATCATCTTGCCAAAGAGACCAATTCCCCCCAGGCCGACCACTTGAATATCATTGGCGTAAGCTTCGACGGCACCGCCTGTTTCCGGAAAGGAACAAGTGCTGGACCAACTGCGATCAGACAGGTGTCGGTTGATCTGGAAACATATTCCCCATATCTAAAAATGGACCTGAGCGAAATAGATCAGTTCTATGATCTCGGGGACCTGGCTCCAAATGCCAATGAAGATGTAGATAAACAATGGCAGGCGATCCGCGACAATTTTTCCTCGCTGATCGCTTCAAATAATGAAACAATCAGGTTCCTGGCCCTGGGCGGCGAACATTCAATTTCATATATCTTTATCAAAAGATGCCTTGAGATCCATCCGGACATGGTTCTTCTTCACCTTGACGCCCATGCCGACCTTCGAGACGGATACCAGGGTTATCATTACTCACATGCCGCCGTAATCAGGAGATGCCTTGATCATTTCGGAACAAATCATCACCTTGCCCAGTTCGGTATCCGCTCTGGAACTAAAGAGGAATACAACTGGATGACTGCCAACAAAACCCTCTACTCCGACCTGCCGAAATTTCTTGGTTTTCTTGAAAAGATACCGCGAGACAGACCAATTTACCTGACCCTTGATCTTGATTATTTCGATCCGGCCTTTCTCCCGGGGACCGGCACCCCGGAAGCCGGGGGCGAAGATTTTCGCTCATTCATCGAGATTGTCGAAATCCTCAAAAATAAAAAGCTGGTTGGGGCCGATGTTGTTGAATTGGCCCCAAATATTGATCCGACCGGCAACAGTGAAGTTTTTGCCGCCAAAGTTGTCCGGGAACTTATCCTGGCTTTTCACGGGGAGGATGGCCATGTCCGATAATCAGAAAATTTCACCGGAAGAAATCTGCGAATTATACAATGTCAAGCGCTGGGGCAGCGGCTACTTCTCGGTAAATGAGAAAGGCCATCTTTGCGTCTTACCGGAAAGACGAGAAGACGGCCCGCACATTGATTTTATGGAAGTCATCAACGAAATAAGGGAACAGAATATTGCTTTCCCGGCCGTAATCCGCTTCCATGACATTTTAAGATCCCAGGTCAAATTGATCAATATGACGTTTCGGGAGGCGATTAAGGAATACGATTATAAGGGCCAATTTTTCGGGGTATATCCGATCAAGGTCAACCAGATGCGGGAAGTAGTGGAAGAAATCCTCGACGCCGGCGAACCATTCAATCACGGACTGGAAGCAGGTTCCAAATCGGAACTGATGGCAACTCTGGCCTACAATGAAAACCCAAACTCCCTCACCGTCCTAAACGGCTTTAAAGACCAGGAATATATTAAACTGGCCCTCCTGGGCCGCAAACTGGGCCGTAAATTTATCATCGTAGTCGAAAACATCTCAGAATTCGGGCTGATCATCAAGATCGCCCAGGAAATGAAGGTGAAGCCGCTGATCGGGATCAGGGCCAAACTTACAGTGCGGGGCAGCGGACGCTGGGCGGAATCAAGCGGTGAAAGAGCAAAATTCGGTCTGACCTGTAGTGAAATTCTTAACGGCATCGCACTTTTAAAAAAGAATAACATGGCCGACTGCCTGAAACTTCTCCATTTTCACACCGGCAGTCAGGTCCCGGATATCAGGATCATCAAGGACGCAATAGCCGAGGCGGGCAGAATATATGCCGACCTTTACCTGTCAGGAATTACCCTTGAATATTTTGATATCGGCGGCGGACTGGGGATCGATTATGACGGCTCCCGATCAGCCAATAATTCTTCGCGAAACTACACCCTCCAGGAATACGCCTTGGACGTGGTCAGCGGGGTCCAGCAGATCTGTGACGAAGTAGGAGTTCCCCATCCCAATATCGTCAGTGAGAGCGGCCGCTACATCACCGCCCACCATTCTTGCGTGATCACCAACGTGGTCGACACTATCCATCAGACCAACAGTTCCTTTGAGACCGGCGTAATTGCCGACGAACACATCCTGCTGACCAACATGCGGGAATCGGCCGAGTCACTGACCACCGATAACTACCAGGAAATTTTCAACGATGCCCAGCAGGCCAAAACCGATGCGATTACGGCCTTTAAACTTGGAGTTGTTTCTCTTGAAGAAAGGGCCAGAATCGAAACTCTCTACTGGCAGGTGATCACCAGGATCAGTCAAATCCTGGCCGGAGTCGATTTCGTCCCGGAAGAGCTGCAGCAGGTCGAAGAATTGAAGGCCAGCCAGTATCTATGCAATTTTTCAGTTTTTCAATCAGCGGCCGACACCTGGGCAATCAGCCAGTTGTTGCCGATCATGCCGGTTATGCGCCTTAATGAAAAACCACAGGAAAGATGTTCGATCGTCGATATCACCTGCGATTCAGACGGCAAGATCGACAAGTTTATCTCCCAGAGCGGCTATGACAAGAGCCTCCTGCTCCACGCCCCGATCAAAGGAGAAGATTACTTTATCGGCCTCTTCCTGACCGGCGCCTATCAGGACGTGATGGGCGACATGCACAACCTTTTCGGCCGGCTCAATGAGGTCCATATTTATTGTGACGACGATGATCCCACTGATTTTTATATTGAAGAAGTGATCAAGGGTACTTCGGCCGAGAAGGTCCTGGCCACCATGCAGTACAACCCTGACATGATGGCCAGGCAAGTAAAAAAAGAAATAGACCGCCAGATCCATCTCGGGCAGATCCAGCCCCGTGAAGGGGTGCGACTGATCGATTTTTATGAAGAATGTTTGGCGGGATATACCTATCTGAAATTCTGATGAGGTCTAAAAAATGTCAAAAGTATTGATCATCGGGGCCGGCGGAGTCGGTTCAGTCGTTATCCACAAATGCTGCCAGGTCCCGGAAGTCTTTTCTGAAATCATGCTGGCTTCCCGCACCAAGAGTAAATGCGATGCGATCGCCGCTCAGCTTCCCAGGTCAATCAAAACAGCGCAGGTCGATGCTGACAATGTTGAGGAACTGGTCGCTTTGATGAAGAAGTTCAAACCAGTGCTCTGCATTAACGTTGCCCTGCCCTACCAGGACCTGACTATAATGGAAGCCTGCCTGCAATGCGGGGTGAACTATCTTGATACCGCCAACTACGAGCCACCCGACGAGGCCAAGTTTGAATACAAATGGCAGTGGGCCTATCAGGAGAGGTTTAAAGAAGCGGGGCTAATGGCCCTACTCGGCTCCGGCTTTGATCCCGGCGTGACCAATGTCTTCTGCGCCTATGCCCAGAAGCATCTCTTTGATACGATCCGAACCGTCGATATCCTCGACTGCAACGCCGGCGACCATGGCCACCCATTTGCCACCAATTTCAATCCCGAGATCAATATCCGGGAAATTACCCAAAACGGCAAATACTGGGAGAAGGGACAATGGATCGAGACCGGGCCTCTGGAAAAATCAATCGACTTTGATTACCCGGCGGCCGGCGTCAAAAAAAGCTTCCTGCTCTACCACGAGGAGATGGAGTCCCTGGTCAAGAATATCAAAGGTCTGGAACGAATCCGCTTCTGGATGACCTTTTCAGATAACTACATCAAGCATCTCGATGTCCTGGAGAATATCGGCCTGACCTCCATTGAGCCGATCGACTTCGAGGGCCGGCAGATCGTGCCCCTCCAGTTCCTAAAGGCCCTTTTGCCGGATCCCGCTTCTCTTGCTGCCAACTACACCGGCAAGACCGCAATCGGCTGTGTGTTCGACGGCGAAAAGGATGGAAAGCGCCAACAGGTCTATATTTACAATATCTCTGACCATGCCGAATGCTATAAAGAAGTGGGTTCCCAAGCGATTTCCTACACCACCGGCGTGCCGGCAATGATCGGGGCCATGCTGATGCTACAGGGCAAATGGCAGGGCGCCGGAGTCTTCAATATGGAAGAGCTCGATCCCGATCCCTTTATGGATGCCTTAAATATTCACGGATTACCATGGACGATAACCGATTTTCACGGCTCGATCTGAAAACCCCCTGTTATCTGGTTGATCAGCAGCGGATTGAGGAAAACTGCCGAATTCTAGCCGGAATCAGCGAACGGACCGGCTGCAAAATCCTGCTGGCCTTGAAGGGTTTTGCGATGTTCAGCCTCTTTCCGCTGATCAGCAAATATCTGCAGGGGGTCTGTGCCAGCGGCCTGCTGGAGGCCCGCCTCGGCCGCGAGGAATTTAACGGCGAAGTGCATACCTTTTCTCCGGCCTTCCGGCAAGAGGAATTTGCCCGGATCTCCGAACTTTCCGACCATATCGTTTTTAATTCCTGGCCCCAGTTTCAAAGATATGGCCACCTGGCAAAAAACTGCCAGATCGGTCTCCGGATCAATCCCGAATACTCGGAAGTTGAGACCCTGATCTATAACCCCTGCGCCCCGGGATCAAGGCTGGGCATCTTGGCCAAAGATCTGCAAGGCAAAGAGCTGACCGGCATCGACGGCCTTCATTTCCATGTGATGTGCGAACAGGGGGCCGACACCCTGGAGCGGGTCTTAGCCAAGGTTGAAGAAAAATTCGGCCATCTTTTGCCCGCCATGAAATGGCTCAACTTCGGGGGCGGCCATCATATCACCCGCCCCGGTTACGAACTTGATCTGTTATGCCGGTTGATCAAACGATTCCGAGACAAATACGATCTGCAGATCTACCTGGAACCGGGCGAGGCGATCGCCTTAAATGCCGGGGTGCTGGTTGCCTCGGTCCTTGACCTGGTCCATAACGAGATCGAGATCGCCATCCTCGATACCTCGGCCGAGGCCCATATGCCGGACGTGCTAGCCATGCCTTACCGGCCAGAACTCATCGGGGCAAAAAAACCGCAGGAACTGGCCCATACCTACCGACTGGCCGGCAATACCTGCCTGGCCGGAGACGTGATCGGCGACTATTCTTTTGCCACCCCCCTGCAGGTCGGACAAAAGCTGGTCTTTACCGATATGGCCCATTACACCATGGTCAAGAACACTACCTTCAACGGGATCGGTCTGCCGACAATCGCCATCTTCGATAACAACACCGATTCGATAAAGATCATCCGCGAATTCGGCTATAAAGATTTCCGCGACCGTCTATCATAATCATTCTGTTTCGCTACTTCCCTGCCCCCATAGTGATCGCCACCACTATTCCCAGGTAAATTGAGACTGACTAAAATGATCTGCCGACAACCGGTACCGCAGAATTAAAATTGCTAAAACCTAAAACAACTTGTCTATCGCTGTCGCTGATTACCGTTGAGTAAGGCAAGATCAAACTCAGCCCCAGCCTCCGGCATCAAAACATTCAGGTCATCGGCCCTGGCGATAAGTTCTTTTATTTCTGGCAGGCGAGACAAACGGTCAGTTCCTTTGAGATGGACCAGGGCCAGATTTTTCACCCCGGCCAAACGGGCAAATTCCAGACAACCGTCAATCGTGCCATGCCCCGCCACTTCCCCGCATAATGAATAAGCCTCATGCACCACCAGATCACACCCCTTGGCCAAATTCGTAGTATTAACTGTCGGGCGACCGTCACCACTGTAAAATATAGACTGCTTTCCCGCATCAATCCGCACACCACAGGCAAACCGGGAATGATCACTGACCGCACAGCGCCAGATTACCCCGGCGGCATCAATTTCCTGACCGGGTGCCAGTTCAAGAAAATCAAGCCGGTATCCCGGATCATTACTCAAACTGCCATAGGCCAATTCCAGAACCTGCCGAATCACATTTTCAATCCCCGGCGACCCGATAATCTTGAGCGGCGCACTTCTGCCAAGCTCACCGAGTTTCAGAATCAACAGGGGCAGCCCAAAAAAATGGTCTCCATGAAAATGGGAAATCCAAACCGCCTCCAACTCATTGGGCTCGGAATAGTGGTAAAAATAAGCATGAGGGACCGTGAAACCGCAATCAAACATAAGATGGCCCAAGCCATCTTCCCGATGATGGACAACAAGAGAGGTATTGTGGTGGCAGGGATCACAGGCCTCCCCAACCCCGATAAACCTTATTTTCATAATCTTTCGACCTTCAATCTTCAATGCAATTGATATCTTTAAAGATATTTTTAAATTAAACGGTTTATATGATCTTATGAATCAACTTATTTAAAGGGGTATAGTGTGAAGAAAGCAACGTTTTTCCGATTGAATATAATATGTGTATTTTATTGCTTTTCAGCTTCCCTTGCATACGCGGGGAATAATAACCACGCGGTAATCTCCAACCAAAAAGACACAACTAACCTTCAGATTCAATCCAACCCGCCCATCCTGCAAACTCAAAAGAAGACCCTTAGGAGCACAGCGACAGCTCATGGCTTTAGTATCTTTTCAATCGCCCAGGCAAGTGTTACCCCACCAGCGGAGATCTCATTGGTGACATGGAATGGGAACATATGGTCTCCAATAAAGGGGGCTGGTGGTGTAAACAGTTACGTCCAGAACAACATCGTATTTTACAGGAATGTCCAGGTAACACTGCAGTGCCCAATGGGCTCATCGGAAATTGAGGCATCTGTTTACGGCACCTATGGCTCTACGGCCCCCCAGGCTACCCAGACTCGTCGCTTCACGAACCCTGTAGCGGGAGAGAACATGGTCAGCGCTACTACACAATGGACTGTTCCCCTCGCCACAGGGGCAGCACTTTGGGATAATTTCTGCCAAAAAGCTAATTGCCAAACGATAAGCAACCCTCTTGTTGTAGAAATTTCTTGCCTCAGTAATGGTGCAGTTATGAGCAAAAAATCAACCACGATCCCCTACTCAATGAAAGTTTCCTGTTGCGCTGAGCCCATGGGGGTAAGCCCAAAATCCAACGCCTGCTGGGACCGTATTTGATTAACCCGCCAAGGTGCTCTTCGTTACGACTCGAGTGTGATTTGCTTACTCAAAAAGAGTGATTGATTTATTGAGAGGGCCACATGGTACCTCTAAAACCACAGCCAATGAATTTGCCAACTGCTGAAGGCCTTCTACGTCTTTATGCGACAAATTGATAAATGAGCGGGCTCTGGTCGAGGCAAACAGGAACGGTACGGTTTCTCCTGTATCCGATTCTATCCAGACAATGAATTGATACCAAGATGAGCTGCGATTGGTGCGGGCGCTACCGGTAGCGGTTGTGCTTCGGGTTGACTTGTAGCGTAATTCGATGGCACGCACTCGCCGGAGTCCAACAACCCTTAAGCTACGGCCTGATCGAATTATGATTGAATCATTGGCCCAATCAAAGGTAACGCTGCCAGGTCGGCTAGGCCAAGAAAGGGCCAGGCCAGGTAGAAAAATGAAGATGTTCCACATCAAAAAAGGCATCTGTTTATTCTCTAAATTCAGATCACTTCCCAGATTGGACAACCAAAGAAAAACCCCCGAGATAAAAAGAATTGCCATTATAATCGGGTAAAGGTTCCAGGTTCTTTTTTGAATAATCCTAATATGATTACCCGGTTGCCATTCCTCGATATTCAGACGAGTGGCACCAATCCTGCCAAGTGAGATTTCGATAGCAGCTTTCGATTGGTAAGGGACGCGGCCTGGAGTCGGGGAAAGTGCGGCATCCGGCGGTGGTTGCAGTACATTTCTTCGTAGATAATAGATACCAATTCCCGGCAGAATAAACAGAACGATGGCTATGCCGCAGGGAATGAACAAATCGCTCCAGACCAAACTATTATATAGAGTGCAGTTTTCAGGATGCTCTGAATCAAAATAGACGATTACCTTCTCGCCTTCCGCAGGCGGCTCAGGCCCCGGCCCGATCAGGCCAAGTTTGATATTTGAGCCATGATAGTCAATACCTCCAGCATTAAACCGATAGATCACCTGAGGCGTATCCCATGCGTCCAGTGTTACCGATTCGACTACACCTTCAGTCTTTGCCCACGAACGGGACTCTAACCTCAGCCATCCAGTCCACAGAGATGCCGCGATCAATGCCCCCCCAGCCAGAAGGAGTGCAAGAGAAAACCAGGGGAAATTGTTTCTGGGACTTTTCATATCTGCTTCTTCCATACAAGTGAATAGAGAGGGTGATGATTGTTAGGGCTTCGGTGTAAACCGAATCAGGAACAACTCTATTGCGCAAGATATGGTCAGATACCAGGAGAAAGGCAACGAAAACAGAACATACGACGAGTTAGATGCTTGACATTTTGTCATTTGCTCAACTATTCGATTGATTTTCCTTAACACAGCAATCAGGGCAGCTAAATCAGTTAAACCCCTCTGGAAGATCGCCGCATTTCTGATAGTCGTTAACTGCGTCGGAAAAAATTAATCAAAGATCAAATATTAACGTGAAAAACCAGTCGTTAATCCACAATCATTAATCGATATCATTTGCTGACAACAATATGCTCTCTTTAAAAGAAAACAGCTTGAAGAGTTCAGACCATTCCGGTTAAACTCTGATCCTTATTTTAATAAGGGTCCTTATATTAAACCGGGCAAGCAACGCCAATCCATCAAAAAAGGCAAAACCAATGACTGATCAATCTTCATCAACATACGGCTGGCATAGCGGCCTGGGCATCTCTCTTCATCAAAAAATCAGGGATGACCTGAAGCACTCGATGACCAACCGGGATGATGCCGAGAAAAGTGCAATCCGCCAGGTAATCAGCGAATTTCCCAAACTCACAGTCCCCCTCACCCTGGAAAGCGGTAAAAAAAGCAGCCGCCCGAAGAGTGGTGATGAAATTACCGACGACGATATCCTGGACATCATCAGGGGCTTGGTCAAGTCAGAAAAGACCGTCCTGGAGTTGACCAAGAAAGAGTCATCAGACTACCTGCAGATCCTGGAAAAATATCTGCCGCAGATGGCAAGCCGGGAAGAAATCAGCCAGTGGATCGCAGGTAATATTGATCTTGGCCAGTTCAAAAGTCCAATGCAGGCCATGGGTTCAGTGATGAAACATTTCGGCAAACTGGCCGATGGCAATGTGGTAAAATCGATCCTACAGAACCTGGCCGAAAGCTAACAACAATGGCAAGCCACCAGATGATCTGCGCCGCGGACGGGTGAGTCGGAGACGCGTCGGCCCCTTGTCGGTCGATATTTTGTTTTACATATGATGCTCCGCATAGATATCGAGTAGCCTGCGAATCATTTTCTGATACTGTGTATGGTGTTTTTGGGCTTCCCTTTTGAAAAAATCTATGCTTGATTTACTTAACGTTATAGTGACTTTAACGTTGTCTTCTTTAAATACCAGATCTTCTGGAGATGGTAAAAAATCATCGACAATGTGAACTTGGCCTAATGGTTCCTCGGTGTAGTTAATTTTTGTTCTTGTTTTGGTCGCCATAAATTTTCCTCCCTTTACGCCAATACCCGGCACCAATAATGCGTATTGTATTGCCCCGATATGTGAAGCGTACTGTGATAATACCTTCTCCCACCTGGCCAAAACAGTAATATCTTTTTTCATCTTGGCAGGGGATATGTCTTCTGCAATTACACGATGTGTATCGGCAAATGCATATTGGGCAAGTTCGAATGAAACCCCATGCTTTTCTTGGTTATCTTGATTCTTGGGTTCATCCCACCCGAACTTTACCTTTTTCATAATTGGATTATATCATACAGGGATAAGCAAGAACAATATCAATATATGGTTTTTTGTATGGTTATTTTGGACGCTAACGAGTCTGTAGGATTAGCTCAGTGTAAAAAGTAGATCGATTGCCAAAATAGCAGGCGGCATCCAATCGACTGATTTTCAGTGAAATACGGTTTGTATTTAGCCATGATGAATCCGGTGCAGAGGTTAAGCTGTTTAGCTTCAGTAATGCTCCGAATTATACAGTATTTTTGTCAATATTTACAGCAATTTAACCTTTTCCTACAGACTCAACGTTTTAAATAAGGGGCGGATAGACCGCAGGCCTTGACGTCCCGCTTGATTTTTTTGTTAACCATTTTTTTTATTTTCTTTTACTAGCTTTTTTATAAACCTGATTTTTGTCACGTCTTCCGACAGCAATGACTAGAACAAAAAGTTCATTGTCAATTACTTCGTATACTAGACGATAGCCGCTAGCTCTAAGCTTGATTTTGTAATGGTTTTCAAAACCTGAAAGTTGACTTCCAGGCACATGTGGAACTTCAAGGCGTTCTTTCAGCTTTTTCTTGAGTTGAACCTGGATTGAGCTATCAAGCTTTTCCCATTCTTTGAGTGCAGTTGGCAGGAATTTAAGTTTATAGCTCATCGAGATTTACTTCCACTGCAGAAAATTTTTCATTTTGACGTTCTTTAACTATCACTCCCAATTGATAGTCTTCGACTTGTTCAAGTAGTGCCTCGTATGTTTCAGCTGGGATTAAATATGCAGTTGGTTTGTTATGGTTGAGAATGGCAATTGGCTCTCCGTCAGACTCTGCGATAAGGGCAGAAGGATTTTTCTTTAATTCTGATATACTTGCTGAGCAACTCGCTAATACTGATTCCATGGCTACACCTATGAATTTTATTAAGACCATAAATACAACCATATTATAGGTCTTAATTTCGGTGAAAGCAAGTTTGTTTTTGGATGGTTAACGAGTCTGCAGGATTAGCCCAGTGTAAAAAGTAGATCAATTGCCAAAATAGCAGGCTGCATCCAATCGACTGATTATCAGTTTTTGTCTTTAGGTTACAGCTAGAAAGTTACCCAATATCTTGGTTAAACCCTATCTTTTTCTTCCCTTTTATTTTGTTTTCAGGCATATCCCAGCCCGACCTGGTGGATCTTTTTGAGATTATGAACCATGCAGAGCATCAGCCACTGAGAATTGACCTTTACTTTGCTGCGAAGAGAGAACCCATGGAGTCCGATACTTTTACAGATATTGGCGAAAACCGGTTCCACTGTGCCCAACCGTTTGCAGTATATAAAGCGACCTACTGTCAAAATGTCACTCTGTTACCGTTACTCTGAAACAATATCGTTCACTTCCGGAAAAAACGTTTCAACCAGAGTGGCAAGAGAGGATGCATAGTGCTTCTAATCAATTGGCTGGAAATTCGCAGGGCTTTTTCCATATCTGAATTGTTGAGGGGACGATTGCCGTAACGCGCCTGTTGAAAGGCGCTACATAAAATATCTACCCCATTGATTTTCTGCGGAAGAAATGAACCTATGCGGAGCTGAAATTCATACGGAGTCGCGGAATCGGGGCGTGAAATACCACTCCGGGCAAAAGCAGACTCCATCTCATACCAACCAAGCATGACCCTCGATTCATTTGCTTGTTCCGAAGAAAGGGCAAGGCGGATCAGAGCGAGTTGACCTCCGATCCATAGGCGCATGACATACCAGGCCGTCAGAGAGATCAATATCAACGTAACCCACCAGGCACCACTCATCTTCAACCAAACTGTGAATAGTTCCCATCCAGTAGAGAGAACGAAGATGATCTTTTTCACCATCACCCAAATAATCTGTAGAAAAGAATGAATGACCTGAAGTAATTTAACCAGCCATGACTCTCCGTCTTCGCCCTGTTGCATTTGACTGATTTGTTCTTTTATGTAGTGGATGAGCGGAATGATCAGCATCGGTGAAGTCGAGCTCTGAATTTCACCCCAATCCGCCGTTGGATCAAAGGTAACCCAGCCCAGTGGTGGAAGCCATGCCTCCACCCAGGCATGACCCGGGTTTCTCACTTCCTGATAACCGGTAATCGGGTTAGGATCATCAGAGGTATAGCCAGCTACAAATCGGGCCGGGATATCGAGTTTCCGAAGCATCATTATCATGGCCGAGGCGAACAGTTCGCAATGGCCTTTGCGATTATCAAAGAGAAACCATTCAACCAGTCCGGCTTCCGGATGAATCCCATAGCTTGACAAGCTGTAGGGATAGTTTTCCTGTAAATACGATTCAATCCTGATTGCCCGATCTAGGTCAGAATCAACGTCGATCGTTATTTCCTCGGCCATTTGGGTAGTTCGATCGGTAACCTGCGGCGGCACCTGGAGATACCGTCTACGGTTAATTTCCTGGTCACCACTTCCGTCTGCCAGATGTGACGCCACGATTTGTTGATAGGACTCGACCGCATAACTGGTCCCCTCCTGCAAAGGCCGGAGAGCAGTTATAGAGCCTTCGCCATTTACCCGTAATGTGTTTCCCGGGAAACGAACGACCGTCGGCCTGAGCGCCAGTGGCAAACTGGCATCGTTATATTCCTGGATAATGTAGTGTTGATAAACTATCGAGCCCTTATCTTCGGGGACAACGCCATCGAATACAAAACGACGGTGGGGACGATAAAGGGAAATCTCTCCCGGATCGGTGTAGCGCCATATGGTACCGTCAAAATCGTTATAGACATGGGTACGAACATAAAGCGGCCGGTCCGCCTGCAGGTAAAACATCAGACTATAGTCAAATCCTCCCTGTAGGCTGATGTCCCGCGGTGCATGGCTGTCTTTTATCCCCGTGCCGCCGCCCTGCATAGGTTCGGCTTGTGATCCGGCCTTGCCTTGTGTTCCGCCCGTCTCCCCGCTACCACCGCCGCCAGAGCGATTATCTTCCAGTGAGTCTGCATCATAATCGGTTCCGCCGCTGCTGGGAAAAGCGCTGACCTGCACCGGCGGCAACCGTGGAAACAGCAGGTAGATTGAACCTGTTCCGAGCAGCAGGCAGAGAGTTACCAATATGACCGCAGCCAGGGAAATGGCGGGTCTGTCGTAATTGTCATCTGATAGTGAGGCCTCGAGTCGGGAATCGGTGTGAGCCAGCATAAGAGTAAAAACCCCGGCCAGCACATAGAGAATGATCCAGATAGTGAAGATATTGCCGTAACTGCGACTTGCGGCATACAGCACGATAAAGAGGGTGCCTAAGTACGTGAAATAGAGATTACGTCTGGTAGTCATAGATAAATTCCCGGCAACGATCATTCCCAGGAGCAGATAGAATACCCCTTTTTCAATACCCAGCACAAAACAGATCAATAAGGATAAAAAAAAGGAGACAGCCATCACGATCTGGGAGAAAGATTCATTATACTGATGATGGCGACCCTGTTTGCCGATATGCAGGCTGACAGCGAAGATAATAGCCCCAACTAGGCCACCCGCAACCAACCAAACCGTGCCTTCAAGACTGAATGCGGCGAGGAGAGCAATCCACTGCAAGGCAAAAGCGCCGGAATAGAGAGAATTGAGTCGAATGGGGTTCATTACTTCATCCCGTTGATTGCAAAGAGGGTAGTAAAGGAATCGTCCTTGCCCATCCTATAGAATCGTGTGGTTGATGAGGTCAAAACGGTTTGCAGGTTCGAGTAGTCACTACCCCCGAAACCATCGGTCTCTACCATTACGACAATGGATTGCATTCTTTTGGCTTGCAAAAGTGCCAGGGCTTGTCGCATCTGTAAACTGTCAAGGCTGCGGCCGCTACAGACAAGGATCACACTCTGGCCGTCCTGCATCACGGCATCGGCCCGCTGAATCAACTGCAGAAACGGCATCTGTCCGATTTTGACCTTTGCCAGCATAGTCATCAATTCCTGAAGATGTTCCTTGCCGCTTCGGCAGGGGGAGAGATGGAGCCTCTCGCCGTAGGACATCAGTTGGACCTGATGGTGCCGTTCCAGTGTATGAAGACAGATAGAAGCAGCAATTTTGATCACATATTCAAGGGAATGCGCTGAACCTTTTCCGGCATGGGCCAATGTATTGAGATCGAGAAGCAGAGTGACCTGGGCGGAAACCCGTACTTCCATCTCTTTGACCAGCAACTGGTTTCTTCGAGCCGAACTGGGCCAATGCACCATCCGGATCGAATCACCATCCCGGTATTCCCTGATACCAAAAAACTCTTCGCTGCCGCCGGCAATGGAAAGCGACTCGCCTGCCTCACGATGTTTAGCCGACATCGGTTTGATCGGAATATCCGGAATCGGAAAAGTAGCTGGATAGACCAATATCCTTGGCGAGTGACCGGCAATCGTTTTTTGCCGGCGGGCGAGTCCGAGGGGAAAGGCGGAAGCAACCTGCAAAGGGCCAAGCATATACTCACCGCGAACCGCACAGGGAATATGCAATTCCCGGTTAACCTCACTACGCGGCGACAACGACGAAACAAACAGCATCGGCTCGGTTTTGCCGTATTCGCCACAGGGGAATGTATCGATAACCTCCACCATGAAGCGGGGAAAAAAGCCGCGATTGCGGAGAAAAAAAGACAACCGGACGACATCCCCGGCAACTGCAACTTTAGGCGCCAGACGTTCCACATCGATTCTTCCCAAGACCATCTGCGGCAGCAGGTGTCCCAGCAACAGGGTCGCCAGCAGGAGTGAAAACATCAGGTAAAGTAACGGAATACCTCGGTTCCAGGCAGTCAGGAAGAGAATGATGGTCAGGGCCAGAAAAATGATACGTTTACTTAGAAAGCGCTCCATCAATGTACGGGAACCGTAACCCGGTCCATAACCTGTTCCAGAATTTGTCCAATAGAAAGACCTTCCATCTGGGCCTGGGTAGTAAGGATCAGGCGATGGGCAAGGACCGACTTGACCAGTTTTTTAACGTGATCCGGTTCGACGTGGGGTTTTCCCGAGATAAGGGCCAGGGCCTGAGCGGCTCGCATCAAGGCAATCGAGCCGCGGGGACTGGACCCCAGCTGCAGGTGTTGGTTTTCTCTTGTGGCACGAACGATTGAAACCAGATATCTCATAATGTCTTTGGAGATATGAACGCTCCTGGCCTGTTCTCGGAGTTTGATAATATCTTCGGCGCTAATCACCGGAGAGATCGAGCCGATGGGATGCTGGTTCATCTGCATCAACAACACTTGTTCCTCTTCTTTCTGTGAGGGATAACCGACGCTGACCCGCATGAAAAAGCGGTCTAGCTGGGCTTCGGGCAGAGGATAGGTACCTTGGAGGTCAATGGGGTTCTGGGTGGCGATAACCATGAAAATGTTACCGAGTTGACGGGTGTGTCCGTCAACGGTGATCTGGCGTTCGGCCATGCACTCGAGCAGGCTGGATTGGGTGCGGGGCGTCGTCCTGTTGATTTCATCGGCAAGGAGAATCTCGGTGAACACCGGACCCGGTCGGAATTCGAACTCCATAGTCTTCTGATTGAAAATGGAGACACCGGTCACATCGGAGGGCAAAAGATCCGGGGTGAACTGAATCCTTGAGAAACACACATCAATTGAACCAGCCAAGGCCCGGGCCAACATGGTTTTGCCCAAACCCGGCACATCCTCGATCAGAATATGGCCTTCAGCCAACAACGCGACGATCGTCTGAATTATGACTCCCCGCTTGCCGACGATGACTTTTTCCATGTTGGCGATCAGATCCAAGAGCTTTTGATTGTTTTGCACGATTTATCCTTGTGTTATGAAGCACGTTCAGGTCATCCCTGAACGTAGTTCCTGTAATTTGCTGTCGATAACCCGGGCGACGTTGGTCGGGATTTTCGGATTTTGCAAGATCTCTTCACACCAGCCGATCGCCTCCTCCCTTTTGCCCATTCTCATCAGCATCTCCGGGGCGAATAACACCGCCTCCGGGGTCCAGTCACTGATATGGTCCCGGAGGGGGGCGTCCAAAGAGTTAAAGGCCTTTTCCCACTGGCCCTGGTTCATGTAGAGAATGCCCAAATCGAACATGATGTCGTAGTTGTTGCCGGACAGGGCAAGTGCCTGACGGTAGTGCCCCTCGGCGGTTTCAAACGAACCCACCTTGGCGGTGATATCGCCCATCAGCCAATGGCGGGAGTCCGGGGAAAAGAACAATCCGAGCAACAAAGCCGCGACCGGCAATGATGCCGCCCCCCAGGCGATTAATTTCCTGTTTTTTAAGGAGATGGCTTCTTTCTTAGTGCTGACAACGGTCAGAAGAATAATACTCGGGATAATACCGCCAATCATGAGAGTCCCCAGCGTTTCACTAAACTTGTATTGAGCCAAAATGATTCCGACGACCACAAACAAAATCACCGATAATAGACCGAGCCAAATGACTTGGAAGTTGGCGCGGGCCTCGTCCACGTTTGTTTCCAATACCTTGAGCAGTTCCGGATCTATTTCCGCCTTCCTGGCCCGGTCGATACAGCAGGAGACAACTTCCTGGTAAGTTTTGGTGCACTCGGCCGGAACGACCAACGACCTGTTCCTACCGGCACCATCGATGTATTGCAAGGTCAACGAGCCCAGGCCGGCAATGACATTGGCCTGGCCGACAAGATTCCTGACCTGCTCCCAGCTGACATTATTTTGACGGGTAAAGATTCCCGCCGGGGTGAACCGGATGTTCTTATAGCGAAGTTCATCCTGCTGGGTGGGATGTCGTTTACTCGCTTTTAGACGTATCGAGGAATTATCGATTATTCCGATCCGCTGGCTGACGGCTTCTATCAGTTTATCTGATTGCTCGACAAACATGAGGGGCAGATACAAGGTATTGCCGGTCAAGGGAGCTTTGAAAGTCCCCTTCAGAACCAGAGTTCGCCACTGGAACAGCCCGAAATCTTTTGTTTTTAAGTGCATACCGGTAAGTTTAGACCAGGGGATAGTCATCTGACTGAGGCTAAGTACGGTTTCGTCAAGAGTAGCGACGGGCGTTTTTTTCATAAGCAGGATAACAGCAAAGGCAATAGCAAAGCTGACAATCAAACCAGGAATCAGCATACTTAACATTGCGCTGCTATCTGTTTCTGAATTAACTTGCAAAATCATCAGCAGAAAAGGAATTATTGTCAGAGTAACAAAGGCAAAAATGAAGTAACTGAAGTTATTTCCGTAATGGAATTTTATGTGGCCGGCAGAAGTGAGGGTTTTCGGGGCTTCTGATTCTGGACTAGTATTGGATTGAACGGTGTTCGGTTTGGCGGCGGCCCGGTCCCTTTCCCCCTGGGCATGTTGCCGCAAGGCCAGATTAAGAACGAACATGGTCAGAATGACGGCGGCCAGCAGAGGGGTGCCGCCCAAAATCGGATTCAGAACCATGTTCAGAATCCCCACCGGCGTCAGGCAGATAATAGTCAGGACAAGAACCGTCGCAAAAACCGGTTTGTCCAGATGACGTTTGGCCATTAACATGCCGATCCCGCCATAAAATAACGCCTTCAGGCAAAAGAACAGATAGACGCCCGGGATGAGGATAAAAATCAACAGAGCCCAAAGCCAGTCGCAAACCGGCAACCATTGCTCCGCAATCTGCCGATTGATGTGAAAATCAAAACCGGTCGGGAGCCGTTCCGATTTGACCCGATCCTCCGTATCTTTAATCAAAATGGATTCGGCATTAACAAGTATCATGGCGCTACTTGCCGACAAGGACTCCTTGTCACCGATCGGATCGATGATCAGAAAGTCCTGCCCTGCATGTTGAAGGACACAAGGCCCTTCGCAATCAGTGGTCAGAGAATCACCCTGCCTCCTGATCTCCGGAATCTGGGGGACAAGATCACTATATTCCGTTTTGAAATTGTTGAACTTGATCTGGTTGTATCCGATCAAAGGTAACTGGGTGAGAACAACCAACAGGAACATATAGGCAAAAGCACGGCCAAGGTTCCATTGATGCGCGATGTTGTTATAGAATTTACTGGAATAGAATGAAAGATAGATGGGGGCGAAAAGACGGTAAATAGGGTCGTTTTGAATTGCCGGCGAAACCGATTTTGCCGATAACGCACTATCTTTAGGAGGGGAGGTTGTCTTGTCTGTTTGAATCTCAACAGGACTTATATTTTTTTGGATAATCGGCATCAACGAAATAATACTGCTAGCACCGCAATCAAGAAGAATTTTTTGAAAGGCCAATGCCATTTCATGGGACAGATTTTTTTTCAGGGCAATATTCCGGCCGGAAAAAAGATTATCCACCTGAGTATTTGACAACTTAAATCGTTGTTGAAGATTTTGCTTAACCTGCTCTGCATTAAGCCCGGGGATAATTCGTCCTTGAAACACTATCATATATCGTGAATCAGCCATGCACTTCTCCGGATCATTATTAATTGGATCAGAGGACAGAAACCGACAACCGTAACCTGGAAATTTTTTCGCGGCTTATTGACTACAGGAATATATAGCCAGGAAAACTCCTAACTTCTTATCAGCAGAAAATGTTCCTGTCAACTCCAAAGGGTGAATATGTGGCGGGATCAGGTTGACTTCTTAAATCTGTTAGTATATGGTCTGGTTTTGACATATACCTGGTGAGAGAAATGTCTTAAAACATAAGTTTTCAACAATATCTTTTTCTAACTTTCTACCCCTTGCGATGACAGCTTCCTAAATTATTATCTTTCGCGCTTTATTCCAGGGAGCTACCCATTTCAAAAGGACCATTCCCGGTAATGCACAGAATGTGCAAAGGACAAAAAATTGGGTGTAACCCAAACCCTGCCAAGCGCCAAGAATTGTATAATAAATGCCATCACCAGGTCCGACACCCTCGATTAGAAAACCGGTCGTTGCATTGGCAAAGGTCCTCGGTAATGCGATCAAGCTTGAAAAAAGAGCAAATTGGGTGGCGGTAAAACTCATACTGGTGGCCCTTGACATGAATGCGACAAGAGCTGCCGTGCCTAAGCCCACCCCGAGATATTCAAAGCCGATGACACAACCTAGGGCCGGGATATTCATGCCGATCTCGGATAATGCGGCAAAACCAAGAATAGAGACCATCTGCACAACCCCGAATATCCACAAACTACGGTTAATCCCTATTTTATAGATGACCGCCCCGCCAATGAAAGAACCGATGAGCATCGCCCAGAAATTAATCAGCTTGACCATGGAGCCAATTATGGTCATTGAGAATCCAAGATCGAGATAAAACGGGGTCGATAAAGCGGTCGCCATATTGTCCCCGATTTTATAAAGAAACAGGAAAGCGAGAAGGAGTAAGCCCTGACCTACCCCGCCGTCTCGCTCAAAAAATTCAATGAACGGTTTAACTACCGCATCATGAAGTGAGGCCGGCGGCTGCACATCGGTTACTATCTCGTTGATCATCAGAGTTTTTATAATACCGATCAGCATGAAGAGGCTGATCACAATAAATACGGTTGGCCAAGGGAGATAGTCGGCCAGAATCAACCCTAAGCCACCAGGGATAAATACGGCGGCCCGGTAACCATTAACATACATTGAATTCCCAAGCCCAAGCTCTTCCTCCGGCAGAAGTTCACGCCGGTAGGCATCAAGAACAATATCCTGACTGGCGGAAAAAAAAGCGACAATGAACGCCAGTCCGGCAACAAACCATATCCGTTGCTGCGGATCAAAGATGCCAATGGCGCCCATTGCCAGGATCAGCGCGACCTGGGTTATAATCATCCATCCCCTTCTTCGGCCCAAGAAAGGTGGGATGAATCGATCCATCAGGGGCGACCAGATGAATTTCCAGGTATAGGGGATCCCGACCAGGGAGAAAAGACCAATGGTCTTTAAATCGATATTTTCACTCCGAAGCCAAGCCGGAACAAGATGATAAAGAAAAAATAACGGCATTCCGGCTGAAAGACCGTTAAAAATGCAGATCAGCATCCGCCTGCTGAGGATCGCTTTGGCAAGACTCTTTCTTTCATTAACCTCGTTAGGCATAAAATCTCCGATTCAACTTTAATCATTATAAAACGGCATACTATTTCTTTTCCTCTATGAGCTCAAGGAGAACTGCGAAAAAATATCAAACTGCAAAATAAACATTCGTTGGCTGTTGAGCAGTATGTTACTTTTTGAACCAACCAAAACTTAGCGGAGAAGATATTGCTAAATAAAATTTGGATATCATTCTTCCTGATCGCCGCAATCTCCGCCTTTTCCCAACTTATTTTCATGGGCAATGGCGAGATCCTCAACCAGATCATGGAATCCATTTTCAACATGGCGAAAACCGCCTTTGAAATCTCCATCGGTCTGACCGGGGTCATGGTCCTCTGGCTTGGCCTGATGAGGGTCGGTGAGGCCGGCGGCGTGATGAAAATAATCAGCCGTCTGCTGGCCCCATTTCTCAGCCGCCTCTTCCCCGACGTTCCCAAAGACCATCCGGCCATCGGCGCCATGGTCATGAATCTATCCGCCAACATCCTGGGCCTGGATAACGCCGCCACTCCTCTAGGGCTTAAAGCCATGCAGGAACTGCAAGCCCTCAACCCCGACCGGGAAACCGCTTCCAACGCTCAGATCATGTTCATGGTGATCAACACTTCCTCGGTAACCCTGATCCCGGTCACCATCTTTACCTATCTCTACCAACTAGGCTACCCGAACCCGACCGAACTGTTCATTCCCATCTTACTGGCCACCAGCTGTTCAAGCATCGCAGGCCTGGTTGCGGTCTCGATCTACCAAAGAATCAATCTCCTGACCCCGGTGATCCTTTCCTTTCTGATCAGTTTTTTTGCGGTGATTGCCCTCTTGATCACCTATCTGCTGAGTCTGGAACAAAGCGCCATGAAATCATTTTCACTCCTGCTCAGTAACGGTCTGATCTTTGGGATCATAACGTTCTTTATCGGCTTAGCCGCGGTCCGAAAAGTAAATGTCTATGAAGAATTTATTGATGGCGCCAAGGATGGCTTTAATATCGCGATCTCGATTATCCCGTATCTGGTGGCGATGCTGGTGGCAATTGGTGTTTTCCGGGCCAGCGGCGCCCTGGATATGATCTTACTTGCCCTGGAGTCAATATTTAGGGCAATCGGCAATTTGCTACACAGTATCGGCCTGCTTGATTACCAGGGAGGACCAATCGCCTTTATCGACGCCTTGCCCACCGGCCTGATGAAACCGTTAAGCGGCAGCGCCGCCCGCGGCCTGATGATTGAAACGATCAAAACCCACGGCGTTGACTCACTGGTCGCCAAAATAGTCGCCGTTATGCAAGGCAGCACCGAAACCACCTTTTACATAATTGCCGTCTACTTCGGATCGGTGGGAATCAAAAAGACAAGACATGCCATCCCCTGTGGCCTGATCGCTGATTTTTGCGGAATCAGCGCGGCCATTATCATTTGTTATTTATTCTTCGGCTAAGCAGAAATGCTCTGGTTCTCATTAGCACTGATAACGGCTCTGGTCGTTGCCGGCAGAGACGTCTCGGTCAAAGTCCTCAAAGATCTCCAACCCCTTGAAATCGCGGGGCTGGAACTTTTCTGGTCATTACCCATCCTGACCGTCGGCTGCCTGCTGATCCCGATCCCGACCCTCGACCAGACTTTCTGGTGGAACTTCATCCTATCCTTTCCACTAAATATCACCGCCTACTTTCTTTACCTTTATGCGATCAAACATTCGCCCATCTCCCTGACCGTACCGCTTCTGGCCCTGACCCCGGTATTTATGATCATGACCGGCTGGCTGATTCTGGGCGAGAAGATCAACCTCTGGGGCGGCGCCGGTATTTTTCTCATCTTTATCGGGAGCTATACAATAAATTTCAACCGCTCACAAAACAACTATTTCACCCCTTTTACCGCCATCTTTGACGACCGGGGTTCCCGGTTCATGATGATCGTAGCCTTCATCTTTGCCTTTGCCGCAGTGCTTGGCAAACAGGGGATGATTCACTCATCGCCGCTCTTTTTCTCATTTTTCTTTTTCCTGATCTTCAACATCGTTATTCTCCTGGCCCTCTTTTTAGCCGGCAACTTAAGGCTACCGGAAATATTAACCGGCTATAAAAAGGGAATTTGGCTCGGCTCTCTGCTGGTTACCCATATCGGCTGTCACGGCCTGGCCATCTCAATATCTCCCGCCGTTTATATGGTTGCGGTAAAACGCAGCAGCATTTTGTTCAGTGTCCTGCTTAGTTGGCTTATTTTACACGAGGGCGAAAAGAAAACCCGCGGCCTCGGCACTCTTCTGATGTTTGCCGGAGTTTTACTCATCACTCTTCTGGGCTGAGTTTTATATTATTTTCATGAAATTTGACTTGCTTTTCCCTACTCCATTTTCATAAAATAAAAGAATGAATCCGATTCGATCTCTCCTGATAGTATTAGCCATAATATCATCAGCAAGCACAGCCCAAGCGCTTCAAACTCCCGAAAAAACAGTCGAAATAATTACCACTGAGCCATTCACTGATATGGAGTTTGTCTGGATTGAAGGCGACTGTTTTATGATGGGCCAAAGCCCTGAGGAGACAAAGGAACTGCTAAGAGAAGCGGGCCAGGAAAAATACACCTCTTTTTACGCCGATGAAATTCCTCAGCACAAGGTCTGCCTAAAAGGATTCTGGATGGGCCGATTTGAAGTCACCCGAGGACAATGGCAGAAAGTAATGAAAGAAGACCCTTCCCCTTACGAAGGCGGCAAACAATTCCCGGTCGCCAAAATTTCCTGGGACGACGCAAATCTTTTCATCCGCGCCCTTAATGCAAAAAACAACGAAATGAAATTCAGGCTGCCGACTGAAGCAGAATGGGAGTACGCGGCACGTGGCGGCACAGATACCCCTTTCGCCTTTGGCCGGACAATTAATACCAACCAGGCCAACTACAACGGGATGTACATCTTCGGCGAAGGACAGGTCGGACTTTATCGTGAAAAACCAACCAAAGTCGGGACTTTCGAGCCTAATAATTTCGGTCTTCACGACATGCACGGTAATGTCTGGGAATGGTGCAGTGATATCTACCACGAGGGTTATTACAAAAGAAGCCCGGAGACCGACCCAACCGGGCCAGCGCTCGGCCCCATGCGCGTACTTCGTGGCGGTTCCTGGTTTGTTACCCCGCGCAGCACCAGATCGGCCAACCGTAACGGGATTGAACCGGATGCCGCCGTTGATGATTACGGCTTTAGATTAGTTGCCATTTTACCGAAACCGAGAAAAATCACCCCGCTGTTTGATAGTGATTTCTAGAATCAATCAAAAATGCCACCGCAGATTTCCCTGCGGTGGCATTATAAAATTCATAATTTTTTGAATATGCATGGTCGAGAAACCGGAATTGCATTGCCAGACAATCATTTAAAATCATTACCTACTCTAGTCACCAGCCTGGCTGTTTCATCTTTTCAGCATTAAACTTTTTTTTAAAAAAATTAATTTACCCCGGCTACTTCTTCTGCCTGCAGTCCTTTCTGGCCCTCTACGACTTTGAACTCAACCTTTTGTCCTTCTTCCAGGTTCCGATATCCTTCTCCCTGAATCGAGCGGAAGTGAACAAAAACATCGTCACCATTATCCCTGGTAATAAAGCCATAACCTTTGCTGCTGTTAAACCATTTAACTGTTCCCATTTGACGTTCTGACATAAAACCAACTCCCTTTTCAATTGAACAAAAAACTACTTCCTCTCCTCTCAGTTTGAAAACTGAATAATGATTCATCTAGCAATTAGCAAAAGGATAATCAAGAAAAAAATGCATCTGATTTAACCGCAAACCAAAAAATTTGAGGCATTAATTGACAGCAATAATTTACACAATTAAGCTGGAACTAGCGGCGTCTCAAACTAATCAGCGAAAAAAACGAATCAGGCAAGTCAATCCCGAAACTGATTTCTTCATAGATCAGTTCAGTATATTCCCCCTCTTTATCGGCCGGCAAAACCCGCAAGACTTTAGGCAAAAGCCGCCCACCCATCATCTCAATCCGGCTGAAAACAATTGAGCGCATTAAGACCATATCTTCATCAAAATAAAGAGAATTTATGGGTAAATGATCAGAATCCGTAACCGTAGTCACAATCTTTCCCCAGACCACCGGCGCATCGGGCTTGGGTACCAGGGTAAATTCGATGACCTTTCGCCCCTCCCTGATCCCTTCAAATGTTATGTCAGGATCAAAATCATCGGACAGACGAGATTCTTTAACCAGATCATCATTGGTAAAATGGCTACCCATCCAGGAACCCATCATCATACTGGAGGTTAAACGGATGGTCCGATCGGTCTTGGGCAGATATGTGTAAACGGAATTTCCCGACTTCAGGGTTGCAGTGCCTTTTTCCTTCAAGGGCGAAATGATCCGAACCAATGATTGATCCTTCCCTTTTGACCAGTTCTCCATCCGGACGCTTCTAGTGTAATTGGCAGTCTTGACCTGCATTGTCACTATACTGCGGGATGAATCGGCACGCCAAAGGTCATCAACCTCCTCAAGTATCTGCCGGGCCCGGGCCACGCTGTCTTTTTCGGCGGCAGACGAAGGACCGGAAAAAAAGGAGAGCACAATCCCAAAAATCAGGAAACATAGAATAATCAGATGTTTTTTCATAATTTCAAATATTGGGTACAGGATAGATTGATTTCATAATCATAGCTTATTATAGATATATCCTAATTGCCCACAAAAAAAGCCCTGCGATTATCAATCGCAGGGCTTTTTAAATTAAAGATTAAAACTAAACTTTGACCGAATTACTCCGGCTCATCATGGCAGAGATTACATTCCTGCTGAATGGATTTGCCGCTGTTATTCTCATGTTCATCATCATGACAGCGAAAACAACCATAACCGTCATCTGCCTGCTGATGACCAAGATGTCCTTTATAGGTTCCCCACAATACATTCATTTTCGGCCAGACGTTACCAAGATACGACTCAATCAGGTAAAGACCGGTCTTATTGATATCCTCACGGTATTTCTCGGCAACCCCTTTGTCCCGCTTGTACTGCAGCTCCATGAGAGCCGGACCCATCTTTTCCTCGGCCTCATCCTGGGAAGCGTACTCCGCGTTGATAACCTTAAGGCTATCTTCACGAATACCCGGAATATCGCCATTGATCCTCTTACTCAGCAGACCAAAATCAATCAATTTCTCAGGCATATCATAAACATGGGTCGGACGATTATGACAGTCAATACAATCCATAACCCGCCAGTTTTCGGTAACGCCCTCTTCCATCTCAACATCAGCCTTGACGAACTCGTCTCTGGTTCCGTCCGGTCTCTTGACTTTAACCCGGGCGATCTTGGTCCTGGTCTCATTGGCCGGCAGATAACTTACCTCGACATCCTTACTTACATGCCAGTGAATCCCCTCAAAGGCATCAGTCTCAGGATTACGACCGCCGATGTGCAAGGCGATTTCAGTGATCTCCGGCTCTTTCTGATTTGAATTTGAAAAATGTTTGAATGTTTTGACTTTTTTGCCATGGAACTTGTCCGGCCAATGGCAATGCTGACATGTATCACGCGCCGGACGCAAATGCTCAACCGGAGCAGGGATCGGACGACTGAAATCGCCGGTCATCACCGCGAGAACCTGGCGCAGACCTGAAATCTTGGCCCGAACAAACCACTGGGCGCCAGGACCGATATGACACTCAACACAAGCAACCTTGGCATGGGCGGAACGCTGATAAACTGTATATTCAGGCTCCATGACCTGATGACAAACCTGACCACAGAAAAAAGGTGAATCGGTAAAATGATATCCCTCATATCCAATGATACCTAAAATCGCGATATTAATAACGGTCAGGGCAATAAACCCGATTACAAACTTCCGATGGCGGTGGTCACTGAGATTGATCTGCAAATGGTCTCGGGAAATCCCGTGTTTGAACCATTGACGACGACGCAGATAGGCGGCAATCGGGATAATCAGCAATCCCGTGATCATACCTCCCGGCAAAACCATGTAGGTGAAAATATTGGCATACGGATTATCGATCAGGCCCAGCATATCAAAGACCAGACCAATCAACATCAGGGTGATACTTACGGTGGTAATGGTAACCCCCATCAACCCTAACGGAGATCGCCACATCCCACGGATTATATGACTCCAGGCATTACGATGCTCTGAATCCGGATACTCCTTGTCCTGCATTTCCTCTTTCTTTTCAGACATTTACAACACTCCTTTCATACAAAAAATTGATAGAAAAAACCCAAAAAGAATAGCAGATTCTCTAAAAAAAACAAGGCAAAACTTATAAAAAAGCTTTTGCCTTTTATTTACCTCTTAAAGAGGTTTTCCGGGATTCTATATATTGTGACTAACCGGGTAAATATTAAACCGGAACAGCGACCGTCCGAGCCTCTTTCATCGCTTTGACATAAACCTCACAATCTTCACATTGATTATTTCCCCTGGCGCAAGCCGAACTGGTCAGCTCCCAACAAGGAACGGAGTTATCAACAAAGGCCGAGCAATTTTTCCTGGTCTCAACCGGACAATTTTTAATCTCCCAGCATGGCGTCAAATCCAGTAATTTTTTTACGCCGGGAATGCTGATTCCTTGTTCGTGGATAAGATTGCGCAGACAACGCACCCAATCAATATCGTCATTGGAAAAAAACCTTTTATTACCTTGCCGCACCGGCTTCAAAAGACCTTCTTCCTCATAGATGCGCAAGGTACGCGGATGGACCGACAATAACCTGGCGGCTACGCTGATAGGGTATATCGGCTTACTGCTCTCAATCAACATGGAAATTCTCCAAAAATACGGACTAAAACTTATCAGATCCGAAACAATCAATATTGTGGGGGTTAAAAACAGAAAAACCCGGAGCGAAGAACAAGGGAAGTCCTGAACAATCAAAATACTCCGGCAGGTGAAGGAGATCGAGGAAAGCCAAACTTAAATTTTGTATAGAGGGAGAAATGACAAAATTTAGAGAGTCAAAAAAACGAACCTGCCAAAATATTCAAATGTTCATTTAGACTACACGAACCTCCCTTGTTCCGCCCCGGAAACTTAAATAATTCAAAGCAGATCGACCACAATAAATATTCATATCTTATTAGAATATATGATATTATTAT
>JAHJIY010000032.1 GCA_018823175.1 Pseudomonadota bacterium | reverse complement strand
CGTATCGGTCAGTTGCTCGATGGTCGCTGTCGGGTTGTTCGGGTCCTTGATACCAATGACCATATCGGTGGCTGTCTGGGTCACCAAAAGATCCGCTGCAGTGATACCGGCACCAAACTTCAGGGTATCATTACCACCCCAATAACTACCTGATACGATGGTGTTATAGCTATGACCTTTAGCGTACTTACCATCGTAAATCGTATCCGCCCCATCTCCGATATTAAATACATAGGTATCGTCCCCGGCATTGCCTTCCAGATGATCGTTGCCCGTACCGCCGAAAATTAAATCACTGCCGGAACCGGTACTAATCGTGTCATCACCGGCATCGCCACTGATGATAGCCGCGCCATTTCCAGTTGTAACCGTATCGTTACCAGCTCCTCCGTAAAATGCTGTGCCTTCAATATTCCATGGCAAATTAACAATATCATCACCATCGGTTGCCATCAGATTGATAATCTGGTTCATACTCAATCTTGTACCGTCGGCAAAAACAAAATCCTCAATCCGGTAATTGCTGGAATAGGCATTCTGTATGGTAATGCTGTCTGCAAGGTCTGTTATTGCTGCATTTGGATTGTTCGGATCTTTAATGGCGATAATCAGGTCGGTTGCCGTCTGTTCAACCAACAGATCAGCTGAGCTGATTCCGGTCTTAAATAAGATACTATCGGTCTTGCCTACTGAAGCATCACAGCTGTTAATGGTATCATGACCCGAACCATTGCCGAACAAGTAGATGTCATTACCGGAACCGCCGGTAACGATATCGTTTCCGGAACCGCCATCCAGCGTGTCATTCCCGGCGCCGCCGTATATCGTATCATCACCTGCTCCGCCGAAGATAGCATCATCGCCGCCATTGCCGTAAATGGAGTCGCCGGTATCCCCGGAGACAATTATTTCCGCTTCAGCCGATCCGGTGTTGGTGTATCCTGCTTCACCATCCACTAAAACATGAAACTCGTCATAGATTGCCTGAAGTTCGGGGGTGACCGGCTGGGAGCGGATAGCTGTTTCCAGCTGATCCCATCCCTGCCAACCAAGATTGACAAGGTTAGTGCCCTTGCTGTTGAACTCGATCAAATCGGAAATGCCCTGGGCCGGGTTCTGGGTGAGCAGGTCCTGAAAGTGGCCCTCGACCGCCGTGAAGTCAAAGTAAATCCCCTGTTCACCAATCGAGAGGTCAATCAGATCCGTCACAGGCTTGAACCGGGTCTGGAAAAGCAAGGCGTCGTAGACTGAATTCTTCAAGGAATCATACGCCTGGTCCAGGAGATCCACCTGGGCAGTAGAGAGACTGATCAGAACTGTCGGCAACGCATCACCACTAACCGCACCTCCTCCACTTCCACCGCCGCTGGCCTCCTGGACTGTCAATCCTGAGACAGCCGACAAACCGTCTTGTGTCTGCCCGGGAAGAGTAAAAAAATACCGACCGTTAAAAGCCTCAAGGACACGGATCTTTCGATCCCATTCACCGGTAATTTGCGACCACTCCGGATCAATTCCTTCAACAAGCCCTTCACCTACATAGATGATATAATCATCCCTTCGTTCTGCGCCGATGGTCTCCCACTGGACCGTATAACCGCCAAAACGCGCAGTCATGGTTGCCATGCCACCGGTATGGGCCCACATACCGACCAGGCCGTCCAGCATTGCCATCTGTTCCTGCCGGGTCGTGGCCTGGGAATACTGGGTGAGCAGATTGGTCAGGCCTGTTGAAAGACTGGTTGCCTCGCGCAGATCACGCAGCACGCCGGAACCCTGCATATCAGGAAGCGCTTCCGCCTCCGCCGCAATCGTCAAGGTATCGGTGAATTCCCGGTGGAAGGTGTCTTCGGCGAGATCCACATCGGCCAGGTCGCCGACTTCGCCCATGGTGCCCATAGTGCCGTCTGTCTTGATAAAGGTACCGAGATCTGCGATCTGGTTGCCGTTGGCTAACAACTGGCTGTTTTCGGTCTTGGCGACATTGATTCCGGAAATGCCGAGTTCATCCAGGGTAAGGAGTTCCCCGGTCTGGGACTCACCGTCCTGATTTAAATCCCGCCAGACCCGGAGCTCGTTCCAGTTACCATCAAGGTTGTTGACAACGCCGTCGAAATTGGTGTCCTGATCGGCCAGGGCGTGAAACCCGTCAACCGCAGTGCCACCGCCGGAGAGAGGTGTTGAGTCCCCAAAAAGTTCGGTACCGTTATCAATAGTGCCATTCCCGTTACGGTCCATAACCAGAAAACCGTCATCAGCGCTGACCCAACCGGTACCGTTTTTCACCCCGTCACCATCATGGTCAAACAAAATGGGGTCAGTACCTGAAGCAGCCACCGTCTCAATACCATCACCATCCAGATCAAAGGTCAGAGGGTCACGCCGCCTTTGAAACCATTGCTGGGCAGCATCGAAGAAGTCGGAGATGGCGTTCTTGATCGCCGAATCATAATCTACACTGTCAATTAAATTGGGGATATCCCAAGCACAAACTTTTTGAGCAAATGCATCAATAGCAAGATTCTGATAGGTACTTCCCCAAGTAGGATCTTGAAATGTGTTTGGGTCGTTTGGATCAAGGCCAAAAAACAACCCATCCATTAACCGTAAATCCGCATCTAATATTGCTTTAGCCTTATCATAACCACTTAAAGTCTCAGCTTGTGCGTAGTCCAAATCATGCTGCTTAAACAATCTGTCGAGGGAATCTACACCGTCAACTCCCAGTTGCTCAGGACGCAATACTGTGCCCGAAGGTATATTTTCCCCAGCAGACCAACCCGGTCCACCCCAGTTTCCGTATGTTGGCAATCCATTACTCCAAGGCATTTTTAGTTTCTCCTTTTGAAATTATTTGTTGTGTCCTTTTGAGAAAAGACTGTCCGCTCCAGTCTCAATTCTCTTCGATTGATTTAGCAGTACGTCAAGTAACCAAAGTTCAATCTCACCGTTACCTTCTGGCTCTGAAAAAAATGCGATTAAACTACCATCTGAAGACATCGTCATTCCGCGAAGCGACGACTTAAGGTTCGTCAGACGACGATGCCGACCATCCTCCAACATGAATAGATCATAGGTGTAGCCAAGCGTTGGCTGGCCTGCCAATCTATTTAAGTCCTGAGACGTTGCCTTATACATAATGCGTTTGCCGTCCATAGATACCTTAGGCGAATGTGACAGTTGGCCATTAGTAAACGCGGGGCGCAATTCATCGGCACCATTTCCAAGGATAAAAATCGTGTTGTCTTGATATAGTTTCTTATAAGCCTCATTGGCTTCTCGTCCAACCTTGCCAAGAAAGCGGGAGGGGGCGTCACCGGAAAAAATAAATTTTTTCCCGTCGGGTAGATAAAACGGACTACCAATTAAAAAGAACTCATAATTTGTCAACCTTCGCTCTTGTCCGGTGTCAATATCCAGTTCATAGATATCCCAGTCAGAAAACCTAGTTTGGCCGCTTTTTCGCTCCCTATTGGCCTGCGCATAAATCAACCTTTTCTCATCCGGTGAAAAAGAGGGGAATTCTTTTAGAGATTGAGAATGAGTAAGTTTTGTTAACGATTTTGTAGCAATATCGAAAAGCCCCAGTTGCGACCAGCGGGAATTTTCTGCTTTTCGATTCACAACAAAGACGAGATATTTGCCGCTTGGCGAGAAACACCCTGAAGACCACCACTCGTCAGTGTCAGGTGGGGATAATTTCGTGACTTTACCAGAATGTAAATCCAGGAGACCTGCATAACAATTATTACCACGACAAAAATCATAGGTAAGCAAACGGTTATCAGGTGAAAATCCGCCCAGTCGCATTTTAACTTTTTCGGTTGGCTGAAATACCTGGCCGATTAGGCCGTTATGTGTGGTTGTTAGTAAATACAGGACAAAAGCTATCAAGAAGAGTCCGGTGGCAAGCAACCACTTCCAGCGTCCATCACTTATTAATGTTGACGGCGCCGATTTCGATCTGTGTTCGGTATTTTTGATCCCAGTCATTGACAGGCCTCTCTGATTAAGCTTTGAGTAGTTGCCTGGGAATGTTGAAGGCCTGCTTTTCCAATAGAGCCAGCATACTCCGACAATGCCTTTTGCAGTTCCCGTTCGGAAGAGCCGAATTCGGATGTCATTTTATCCAGTCTGTCGTTAACAGAACTGCCGAACTGGTCCAGGGCGCCATTCAGCGCTGTGGTCGTAGTGCTCAAGGTGCTCTGGGGGGTATCGATCACGCTGCTGATGGTTGAACTCAGGCTGTTAATTGCCAGTTTTGTATCCTCAATGGCGTTATTTAGGTTTTCTTGGGCTTCGATAAAATCCTCGTCCAACAGAAGTTTATTCCATGTAGGCCAAACTAATCCATCGATACTAAGAGGGTTAAGCCCCCCTTCTTCTAGCGCTTTCCATGTGAAATCTATACAGCTATTCGAAGCGCCATTATAGAATTCTGAGAAACCTGCACTGGTCGGGTTATCACCAAAATTCTTCATGGCGTCATATTGCGCCTGGGTGATATCAATAGTTACGCTGGATTCGGATGACAGGTAAAAATCATCATCTTGACCATGGGCATTTACTTGCCCCGGCCCAAACGCCTGACTTATACCTGTCGCACCAACTCGTGGAGAAAATCCATAACTGATGGTGTTCCCATTCCCATCATCAAGTGAGTACCACATGTGTCCCACACGAGAAGTATCTCCGTTATTAAGAGATGTTCCTCTTTCTGAAATTTTTATTGTTACTGTCAACATTAACAATCCTCCATTAAATTGTCAGTTTTTTAAGGATGGGGTTGATTTAGGGTAAATTCCAATAGTTAGAAATATTTCGGTACCGATTAATTCGGGGGAATCCTTTAAGCTTTCGACACTAACCCGATAATGTCCTGGTTTCATAATTATGTAGTCTATATGTTTGCTAAAACTATCGCCCCCCCATGATCTGAGCCTAATATCAGAAATATCTTTCTCAATGATCACATTTTCACCAGTTGATTGAAGCGCAGTGATCTTTAACTTCAACGGCGTCTGAATGCCGGGGTCACCATTCTTATCCGCATAATTATCACCGACCAGTTTCTTGACACGTTCACGATCTAACTGATCCCCCTCTTTGTAATTAAAACAAAGACTGAATATATATTCTCGGTGGTCAACTATCCGCAGTTCGGTTTCAACTTTATTGCCTGCTTTCTGAACCGCAAAAGGCAAAACAACTGGCGGTGTCAGTGAAAGAACTGTGTCCTTGGCACAGCCTAGGATACTCAGAGTGATAATCAACAAAACTGACAGTGCCAAAAAAACACCAACGAATTTGTTGTAGAACATTCGTTTACCATTCATAAGGCCAACCCCCTTAAGCACAATATTGTTGATAGGCTGGACCGATATCCACACAAAGAATGAAACAATTAGAAAAAATGGAATGATTCGTATCCTTGAAGAGGATAACCACGGACAGCAACCAAAAAAATAAACCGTCATGCACCATTAACTCCTCCCTTGTTTTGCCTTTTTATCCGGGATACTCCGCTTTCACTTCAGGTTATTCAATTTGCTAGATATAACAATCCGACAGAGTTGTTGTCAAGACAAAGCTACGCTTTTTGAATGATAGGCACGACATGTTGATTTATCACGATTTTTATGTCAGAAATTATGTGCCTGCCGAAAAACCGCAGAATATTTTCGGCCCGTGCTCCGATTTTTTCAATGAAGCACAACCTAACACTTTCATTACCGCCTGACAACTGTAGTTTATGGGTAGTTTTGGCCAGGCACCCCCTCCCTAACAAATAAAGCGCTTGATTTTACGAAAAAAAATTGGTTCATTCGTCTTTAAGTTGAAAGCCGTGGATTAAGCAGTCCGCAGTGTTGGTGGATTTTGAGGAGGAAATAGGCAACGTCTTTGTAGCCGTAGGCCATCCTCTTCAATCGTTTAATCTTGTTGTTGATGCCCTCGG
>JAHJIY010000009.1 GCA_018823175.1 Pseudomonadota bacterium | reverse complement strand
TGACGCAGTCGTATTTGCGGTTACAGAAGTTGCACTGGATATTGCATTTGGGCGCCACCGGCAGATGAACCCGGCCATATTGCCCCTTAATTTTGGCGTTGAGCCTGTAGGAAAAGGTTAAATCACTGGAATTATTGATAAAAACACTGTATAATTCGGTGCAGTTCTGCAGTAACACCCCTTAACTTCTGCACTGGATTCTACAATGGCAAAATACAAACCGTATTCTTACTCCCAAGGGGTATTTATCCCCGTCCACTTCGCTCATCAGATTCAACCCGGCACCTTTGAATTCACCTTGAGTCATCTGGTAGACAACAACAAACTCGATCTCTCCATCTTTGATGCCCGTTTCAAGAATGATCAAACCGGCGCTCCGGCGTACGATCCGAAGATCATGTTAAAGATCGTACTCTTCGCCTATTCCCGGGGGATTATCTTCAGCCGCAAGATCGCCCAGGCCTGTGAAGAGAACGTGGTGTTCATGGCCCTGTCGGCCAACACCAGACCGCATTTCACGACCATTGCCGATTTTGTCTCCAGTATGGACAAGGAAGTCTTGCACCTGTTCCGGGACGTATTGATGATCTGTGATGAGATGGGATTAATCGGCAAGGAGATGTTCGCCATCGACGGTTGTAAACTGCCAAGTAATGCTTCCAAGGAGATGAGTGGCACCAGGGCGGATTATGAGAAGAAGGCGTCCAAGATGGAACGGGCCATTGAACGGATCATCAGTCGGCATCAGATCACCGATGCCTCCGGCACCGAGCTGGAGATGCAGAAGCGGGATGAAAAATACGTCGAGACCTTGGAGAAAGAGATCAAAAAGATCAAGGAGTGGCTTGACAAAAACGATGATAAACCGGGAAAAACCGGTAAACCCAGGAAGAGCAATATCACCGATAACGACTCGGCCAAGATGAAAACATCGAAGGGTGTGATCCAGGGGTATAACGGGGTGGCGGCAGTAGACAGTAAGCATCAGATCGTCGTCCATGCCCAGGCATATGGTGAAGCTACGGAGCATGACCTCTTAGAGCCGATGGTGGAAGGTACGGAAGAAAACTTTGCGACAATCGGTGATTCCGAGGTTTTTGCCGATACCAGGCTCACAGCGGACAGCGGTTTTCATACCGAAGACAACATGGAGATGTTGGCCAAAAAAGAGATCGATGGCTATGTGGCGGACAATCGCTTTCGCAAGCGCGACCCACTTTTTATTGATGCCGATCACTACAAGGAACGGCATCGCAAGGAACGGGCGGCCTTTGAGGGCAGAAGCGGTCTTTTCAAGGTGGAGGACTTTGTCTTCCCAGACGATTTTTCTCACTGCCTCTGCCCGGCCGGTAAGCGTTTATACGCCGACGGCAACAATGTTACCATCGGTAAGTTCAAGGCCCATAAGTTCAAAGGCCCGAAAGGGGCCTGCCTGCCGTGCAAGCTGAGATCGCAATGTTTGCGCAATCCGGGGGCAAACGGAGTTAGGCAGGTCGCTTATTTCCTGGGCAGAACCGAAAAAGGCAAGAATACCTTTACCGAAAAGATGAAGCACAAGATTGATTCGACGGTTGGCCGTTTCTTTTACAGCAAGCGACTGGGCACGGTAGAGCCGGTTTTTGCCAACATCTGCAGCGTCCTCGGCCTGAACAGGTTTACACTCCGAGGAAAACCGAAGGTAAACACCCAATGGCAGATGTATTGTATTATCCACAATCTCAAAAAGATCCACCTGTTCGGGCCGGAGTACGCCTGATGGTCTGGAAGAGCAAAGAAAACGATAGGATTTAACCGGATGATTGAGTAAAATTTCAAAAAATCAATCGAGTTGAAAACTCGCAAATCAGAGAGTTTGAGAAAAATGCCGCACCGGCCAATAACACTTTGTTATCTGTTATCTTTTTCTACAGACTCGTTGTGCTGCAAGAATTATTAAAATCAATAAGTTCAAAAGCAATAACTGCAAATTGAAAAAGGCATCATAAAATCGATCATGAACTGCTTATTTGAAAACCAATAAAGGCAATTTCAGTCAAAGGCATGAAAAACAAATAGAATCAAAAGCATAAAAACCATGAGCAGCTAAATTCAACCGGTATCGCTCAAAGGCAAAGGCAGCACAACCAGGCAATCAAGCGGACGGAAAATAGCTGGGTGCTTCCCGAAAAGCAAAATCTAAATTGCGGTAGTAAGCCGAAACATTTCGTCGCCG
>JAHJIY010000008.1 GCA_018823175.1 Pseudomonadota bacterium | reverse complement strand
GCTTCATGGCAGCCTCCTTGGCTTTGATTTGCTGGATACAAAACAATACCACGGAATGCCATGAAGCTCAATTATTTCAATACTTTATCAGTAAATTACTCTTGCCTCGTAATCGATTTGTATTTTGCAAGAGGCTCAATTACCAGCGAATAATTATACAATCAAGCCGACAAAGTTACGCCATATAACTTTAGGCCAACAAGTCTTTTTTGCCTATAAAAATAAACCGAAAAACAACGATGACCACAACCATCTGTCTGATCAGACACGGCATAACCGAGGCCAACAAAACCAATCGTTTTGCCGGTCGGAGCAACGAACCCTTGCACCAGGAAGGCCGCCGGCAAATTGAGATGATTGGCCAAATCCTGAAGCCGGAAAAAATATGCCGGATCTTCAGCGGGCCGTTACCACGCACCGCCGAATCCGCTGAAATCCTCCACAAAATAATCGCCGCCCCGGTCACGATCAAGGCTAGTTTCAATGAAATATTGATCCCGCACTGGGACGGACTGACTAAGGATGAAATCAGGCTTAGGTTTGGAGCAGAATATCCGACCTGGCTTGCGCAACCAGCCGAATTTCAGGTAAAAGATTGTGAAACTATCGAGGAGGTTCAGGCCAGAGCGGTAAAAGAGACCGAACAAATATTTACCAAATTTGAAGATAAAAAGGTGGTGATTATCAGTCACCTGATCGTTTTGCGCTGCCTGGCCCTGCATTACCTGAATCTATCAATCAATAATTTCCGGGCCATCAAAATTGACAACGGAAGCATCAGCCGGTTAGTCAGAACAAAAAAAGACGGCAACACCTCGACCATCTTCTGGAAAGATTAACCGGAAGATCCGGCCCAACCGGACCATTTAATAATTTGGTTCCTTCCTGAACTTGGATGGCAAAATATTCAACTGTTCCCGATACTTGGCAACCGTCCGCCGCGCCAATTTGATATTTTCCTTTTTGAAAATATCGGCAATCGCGTTATCGCTTAAAGGCTTGCGGGGATCTTCCGCCTGCACGATCTGCTTCAACCGGTTCTTGATGGTAGCCGATGACATCGCATCACCACCATCCTCCCGTTCAATCGAGGAATTAAAGAAATATTTCAGTTCATATGTCCCCTGCGGGCTATGCAGATATTTATTGCTGGTCACCCGGCTAATGGTTGACTCGTGCATTTCAATATCCTCAGCCACATCGCGCAGGATCAAAGGTTTGAGGTGGGCCACCCCACGCTCGAAAAAATCCCGCTGGAATTTCACAATACTCTCCACCACCCGGTAAATCGTCCGTTGCCTTTGTTGAATACTTTTAATCAACCAGGCGGCGGACTTCATCTTGTCCTGGATATAATCCTTAGTGGCGTCCGAGGCGGAAGAATCCTTTTTTAAAGCGTCTTTATAAAAGGCACTGACTTTAAGACGGGGCAGACCTTCGTCGTTCAACAAGATGACATACTCATCATCCATCTTGTAAACATAGACATCCGGCACAATATATTGCGGTTCCTCATCCGAAAAAGCCCTGCCGGGATAAGGATCGAGACTGACGATGACCTTGATCGCGGCCTGCACCTCCTCCTTGGGCCGAGATACGGCCTTGATGATCGCCGCGTAATTTTTATTTTCCAGTAAATGGATATGGTCGCGGATAATCACCGAGGATAACGAATCGGCAAGTTCGAGCCTCTCAAGCTGCAGGAGAAGAGACTCCCGCACCGAACGGGCCGCAATCCCGGCCGGATCCATTTCCTGAATCAACCGGACCATGGCCTGTGCCGTGTCCTCACTGCAACCGGTCTCCTGGGCGATGGCTTCAAGATCGACCTCCAAAAACCCATCCCGATTCAGATTGCCGATCACATATGCGCCGACTTCTTCTTCCTCGGTAGTGAGATCGGCAAAACCCAACTGCCATTGCAAATGGGTCTGTAAATTTGGTTTTTTAACAAGTATATCCAGGCGGGAAGGCAATTCCTCGCTATCGGAACCGGACTTGAAAGAAGGCAAAGATTCATATTCGTTGGCATAATCCTGCCAATCTATTTCCTTGAGCGAAAAGTCGGTTTCTTCAATTTTTACGGCAGGGATTATCTCCTCAAAACTGGGTGGTTCCGGCAGGGTCTCCAGCGAGTCGGCGGTAAAAGACGAATCATCCTCGCCATCTAAGGACAGACTTATTTCCTCTAGTAGAGGATTTTGCTCAATCTCCTGCTGCACCGTGGCAGCCAGTTCGAGCCGCGAAAGCTGCAGCAATTTTATGGCCTGCTGTAACTGGGGGGTCATGACCAGTTGCTGGCTCAGCTTAAGCTGTTGTCTTAGTTCCAATGCCATTTAGTCTTTCACCTGAAGAAAAATACTTAACATGCCACCTGATTTTATCAAATATGGTACAAAATTGAAACTACCCGCCGCAGATAAGCACCCCGCAAGAGGGGTACAAACTCCGACTTCTGGCCCCATGAAATTTCTGGATCCGGGGGGACATGATCATTAAAGATGAGTTGAGCAGCCTGTCGGCTCAAACGAAACTTATGCCCTTGCGGTATAAGATGCGCTTAATGATTTTCGCCTTACATGTTCACATCGTAAAATGCTCACCCAGATACATCTTGCGGGCCACTTCACTGTTAACAATTTCATCCGCCGCGCCGCTGATCAGGATTTGCCCGCTGTTAACAATATAAGCATTGTCGCAGACGGCCAAAGTTTCCCGCACGTTATGATCGGAAATCAGCACCCCTAAACCCTTTTTTTTCAAATCCCGAATTATCTGCTGCAAATCTGCAACCGACAGCGGGTCAATCCCGGCAAACGGCTCATCTAAAAGAATAAAACGGGGATTAGTCGCCAAGGCCCGCATGATCTCGGTCCGCCGCCGTTCACCGCCGGACAGGGAATAGGCCTTATTATTGGCCAGATAACTTATTTTCAAATCATGCATCAACCGTTCAATTCGTTCACTAATCTCTTTGCGCGATAAGCCCAGCGGCTCCAGAACAATCCGGACATTTTCCTCGACGGTCAGTTTTTTAAAAACCGAGGGGTCCTGGGCCAGATAGGAAATACCCTTCTGGGCCCTTTTATGAATGGGCAAAGAAGTTATGTCCTCACCGTCCAGCAATACCTTTCCCGCATCCGGCCGGACAAAGCCGGCAATCGAATAAAAAGAAGTGGTCTTGCCTGCCCCGTTGGGACCAAGCAAACCGACCACCTTGCCGGTTTCAACTTTGAGACTGATCCCGTCAACGACTCGCCGTTTTTTGTATTGTTTAACAATGCCTCTGGTTTCAAGAACTGACAACTTTATTCCCCTCCAGCCGGAGACGGTTTGGTCCCTTCCGGGAAAAAAAAGGCCTTGACTCGCTCGCCATTTTCTCCTCGCTCAATTACACTTTTTCCTTCATTAAGGTAAAGAACAATTCTTTCACCGCTGACCATATTGCTGTCTTGCCACACTTTAGTATTGCCGGTCAGGACCACCTTTCTTTCATCAGAAAAATAATCCACATTATCACCGGTGGCCAACCATCCGTCACTGACAATTTCGACATTGCCGCCGGCCAGCAGTTTACTGATTGATTTAGAGGTGTCGGCCGCCCCAAGAGCACCATCTGCCTCGGAACCACCCTTATAAAATACCGTCATCTCATCGGCGCGGATAATCAAGTTACCTTGCTTGGCCTCCACTTTGCCGGCAAAATAAATCGAATTTTCCTTCCGGTTGGACTCCATCCGGTCGGCAGTAATATTAACCGGCCCAGCTCCCTCTTCCGCCTTTGCGACCACACTGACCAAGGTCAGCATAATGGCCATGACAAAAGAAAAAAGGCCCATGGGATATTTAAAGTTCATTCTCTTGCTCTCTCCTGAAAAATCCATATGTCGGCTCTTTAGATCCGACCATAGATAAAAGCATGATGCCAGTCCATGCCAACTGACAAATCATGAGACAGTAAACCAGATAAGCTGCCCATGGTCAATGACGGCATTGCTCATTGCAATCCTAAACAGAGAACCATCGCCGACGATAATATAAAAACGAGACATTACGCCATAGCCTGCAAGGACGGCGCCTTAGTCGCAAAGCTCTTCATTTTCCCAAGCAGAATTAATCCCTGAAAAGATTGCTGATTGTCCCCAGTTAGAAATAATAAACTGCCATAATCTTGACAATCAAAAGTTCCGAACAAGAGCAGCAACATATTCTTTACTTCCACATCCGCTGCCATTATGATATTTTCTTGTTTTCTACAGGCAATAATTAAAAAAATCTCCTTAATAAAGACAAGGCCCAAGACCTTTTTGGAAATAAATTATGCATACCGTCATCGACAAAGCAAAAATCCTGATTGAATCCCTTCCCTACATCAAGGAATTCTATAACAAGACCATCGTCATCAAGTACGGCGGCCACGCCATGGTGGACGAAGAATTAAAGAAAAGCTTCGCGCTCGACATCGTATTAATGAAGTACATCGGGATCAATCCGGTCGTCGTCCACGGCGGCGGCCCGCAGATCAACAAGTTTCTCGAAAAAATGAACATTAAATCCAACTATGTCCAAGGCATGCGGGTGACCGACGGCGAAACCATGGACGTGGTGGAAATGGTCCTGGTCGGCAAGGTAAACAAGGAAATAGTCGGCCTGATCAATTTCCACGGCGGCAAGGCGGTAGGTCTTTCTGGCCGGGATGGCGATCTGATCAAGGCCCGCAAGATGGAAATCCTTAAAGAACAAGCGGACAACGCGCCGCCGGAGTTGATTGATCTAGGCCGGGTCGGCGAGGTGACCAACGTCAATCCCGAGATCCTGCGCACCCTCGACGCCCAGGATTTTATTCCGGTAATCGCCCCGGTCGGCGTTGGCGAAGACGGCCAGTCCTATAATATCAACGCCGATCTGGTGGCCGGCTCGGTCGCCTCATATCTCAACGCCGCCAAACTGATTCTGCTGACCGATGTCCCGGGCGTAAAAGACAAAAACGGCGAGTTGATTTCATCGATGACCTGCGATGAGGTAGATAAAAATATCAAGTCCGGGCTGATTACCGGCGGCATGATCCCCAAGGTTAAATGCTGCCGCGACGTAGTATCGTCCGGAGTCGGCAAGGCCCATATCATCGATGGCCGGACCGAGCACGCGATACTGCTGGAGATCTTCACCCGGCAAGGGGTCGGTACGGAGATTGTGGCATGAAAAACTCAGAAATAATGGCGAAAAGCGCATCCCTCTTCATTAACACCTATGGCCGCTTTCCGGCGGTAATCACTAAAGGCAGCGGCTGTCGCTTAACCGACGCCACCGGCAAGGAATACCTTGATTTCCTCTCCGGAATCGCGGTCTGCAGCCTGGGCCATTGCTATCCGCCGGTCAGCGAAGCGATCTGCGAGCAGGCCAAAAAACTGGTCCATGTCTCCAACCTTTTTCACACCATCCCCCAGACCGAACTGGCCGAACTGCTGATCCACAACTCCTTTGCCGACCGGATATTCATGTGCAACAGCGGGGCCGAGGCCAATGAGGCAGCGATTAAACTGGCCCGCAAATACAGCGCAAAAGAACGTTACGAAGTCATTTCCCTGCAAGGCTCGTTTCATGGCCGAACCCTGGCCACCGTTGCCGCCACCGGTCAGGAAAAATTTCATCAAGGGTTTGAACCGCTACCGGCCGGATTTATCCATGCTCCGTTTGGCGAGATCAATTCCTTAAAAGAGATGATTTCAGAAAAAACCTGTGCCGTCCTTTGCGAACCACTACAGGGCGAGGGCGGGGTCCGACCGCTGCCGAAAGAATATCTGCAGGCCATCCGCAAAATATGCGATGACAACAATCTGCTGCTGATCTTTGATGAAATACAGGTGGGATTGGGGCGGACCGGCACCCTCTTTGCCTATGAGCAGTTCGGGGTGGTGCCCGACATCATGACCCTGGCCAAGGCCTTGGCTAACGGGCTGCCGATCGGCGCCATGCTGACCACCGAAAAAATTGCCGCCGCTTTTGCGCCCGGCAACCACGCCTCGACCTTTGGCGGTAATCCGGTGGCCTGTGCCGCAGCGGTTGTCGTCCTCCAAACCATGCTGGCCGATGGTTTTCTTGACGGGGTAAAAGCCAAAGGCAATTACCTGGCGACAAAACTGGGTGATCTGGCCGTAAAATATCCAAAGATCGCCACCAAAGTCCGGGGAATGGGTCTGATCCAGGGCCTGCTGTTAAGCCCCGGAATGATCCCGGAAGGCCCAAAAATGATCAATATGCTTTTTGAGCGGGGAATCCTGGCCAATTTTGCCGGCAACAAGGCGTTGCGCTTTATCCCACCCCTGATCATCAGCAACGATGATATTGACCAGTTGATTACAACCCTGGACAAACTTTTTGCCGAGTTTTAAACACAAATCATTGCGACCAAAAACCAGATAAAATCAGCGGTGGGACTTTAAAGCAAAGTTCCACCGCTGATTTTTAATTTTGGCTTACCCGATAATCTTCCCCTTCCGGACCACTTCGCCGTTAATCCAAGCCATTTTCCTTTCA
Source organism: Pseudomonadota bacterium (assembly GCA_018823175.1). Taxonomy (GTDB): domain Bacteria; phylum Desulfobacterota; class Desulfobulbia; order Desulfobulbales; family JAHJIY01; genus JAHJIY01. The sequence continues at coordinate 73,322 of JAHJIY010000008.1, read as the reverse complement.
CAAATCAGGTCGATTTTTCCGTAAACTGGCTACAAAAAAATTACGGGGTGAAAAAATCCCGAAAAATGATCGACAACAGAGAGACTCTTTCATCCCCCCAAAAATAGCAAATGCACACACCCTCTTAATTCCAGAAAAATATTATTTTTTGCCCCACATATCCATTTCCCGAAGATCCAATTAACCACAGCCACCAATGGCTATCTCGTCCCAAATCCCTTTATTTATAACTTTGCATATTCAAGATATCGTGATAATATTATATATAGATAAAACACGGTGCCGTAAAAATGATTTACGTCTACCTCAAAAGACCAAATGACCCCAGGGAACAAATGGTGCCGTGCATGTTTTTGTGTCATTTAACAAGGAGGGAGACAACCATGTACTTTCGTCAATCGATCCATCTGTTAGCAAGCATTGGTATTTTAGCCTTTGTTTTTTCCTGCGGCGGAGGCGGATCTTCCAATCTGACCTCCAACGAGACCACCGACCAAGGCGGGATCAGCAGCCCGGCAACCAATCCAAGTTATATTTCTGAATCAGGAACCGATGGCACCACCACCTCAGGCGGCACCACTGCCACCACCGTCAAATTCTACCTCACCGATGCCCCGGCCGATCCCGCCATTGAATCAGCGATCGTCACCCTGTCCGGGGTAACGGTGCACGGCACCGGCGGCGGCCAATATTCGGTCATGGATGAGGCCCGAACCCTTGATCTGCTTGACCTGCAAAACGGCGTAACCACCCTGCTCGGCGAAATCACCCTTGAGCCAAATAAATACACCCAGATCCGGATGCTTGTTGAGTCCGGCGAGGTGGTCAGCGGCGGGACGACCTACCCGGTTGAAATTCCCAGCGGTGAAATTAAAATAAATCACAATATCGATATCTGCAGCGGCGGCGAGGTTGAGATCGTCATTGATTTTGACGCCGAACAATCCCTTTCCTATAATAGTGGCCGCGACCTTTTTACCATGCGCCCGGTGGTCATGGTCCAATCTGTTAATGCTACCTGTCCAGACGAAACACCACCTGCCGATGATACCAGCACCGATGACAGCACGGTCGATGAAGATGTCCCCTATGAAGGCACTCTGGGCTGGTTTTCCATTGTCGTGCCGCCCGTTACCCCGGAGGTCTTCTCCTCTTTAACCGGTCTGATCAACGATCTTCAGGTGCATGACCAGGGAATCGGTCAGGTTAAAACCTTTACCGAAGATTACACGGTTAATTTGCTTGAGGCTGACCGGACGGTGAGCGATCCTGAGACAGAGGAAGCCCTATATACCGTATTGCTGCCGCCGGTTCAGATCCCGGCCGGTGTTCTCGACCAAATCCGTCTGCTATTTGAGTCGATTGATGCGGTGGACGCCGAAACCGGCGGTGCCGTCAGCATTCAGCTGCCGCCGGTTGATGAAGCAGCCGATCCCCCTGAAGAACCGGGGCTTAAATTTTTCGGTTCAATTGAGGTCTGCGAAAACAGCTTGACCATTCTCAAATGGAACCTTGATCTTTCCGCTGAATCTCTGACTTTTGGCACAGGCGACACTCCCGCCGTAGTTAAACTGAATCCGGTAATTCAAGATCCTGAAGTTATTTCCACCTGTGAGGAATATCCTCCAGCTGAAGATAGCGGAACCACTGAAGGCGGTGGTGAAACTGGTGCGGAAGGAGAAGTAGTCGTACAATAAATAAAATTGAGCTAACAAAATAATTGTATCTTTCAGACTGCCTAAAACAGGCGCCCTAACTCGGCGCCTGTTTTTTTATTAATTGCATCCAATCACCCGGCACTTTCATCCTTGATTGTTACCAATTACAGAAATAGTGTCAGTTCAAACCTCTTGCCATTGAAAAAACTCCGCCCTCACTCTCCGATCATGACCTCTCTACAACCGACCACCCCGAACAGAACCTTAAAAAAATTGCCAAACCAAAAAAAATTTTGTATTGTTTTTTGTTTGGCTCAATCTGCTATCGGAATTACAGGAATATCCGACAGCGCATAAGATTGGGCCTACACTTTTTTTGAGAGAATAAACTATGGCGACACATCTTTTGTCTCTATGGAACTTCACTAAAGAAGAACTGGCCTCCTATATCGAGAATGCCTTGCGCCTTAAAAGGGAAAGCAAAGAAGGCATCCGCCATCAGCAATTGTCCGGCAAGACAATCGGCATGGTCTTTGAGAAGCCATCCACCCGCACCCGGGTCTCTTTTGAAGCGGCAATGTACGGCATGGGCGGACAGGTAGTCTACCTCTCCGGCCGTGACACCCAACTGGCCAGAAATGAACCGTTAAAAGACATGGCCCGGGTCATGGCCCGCTACGTAGACGGTCTGGTAATCAGGACCTTCGGTCAGGAAATTGTCGATGAGCTGGCCGAGTACTCTTCAATCCCGGTGATCAACGCCCTTACCGACCAGCACCATCCCTGTCAGATTTTAAGCGATATCATGACCGTGATCGAAGAAAAAGGCCCGATTGAAGATCTGCATATCGCCTGGATCGGCGACGGCAACAACATGGCCAATTCCTGGATCCAGGCCGCCTGCCGTTTTGGTTTTGCTCTCACCCTGGCCTGTCCCGAAGGTTATCGCCCCAATCCTGATATCCTGAGCGCGGCCCAGGCCGAAGCGCATAAACCGATTACCCTGCTGACCGATCCGGTCAAGGCGGTTCAGCATGCCGATGTAATCAATACCGATGTCTGGGCCAGCATGGGCCAGGAAGAAGAGCAGGACGACCGGGTCGAGGTCTTCCAACCCTATCAGGTCAATCATACGCTGTTGGAATTTGCCAAACCGGACGCGATCGTCCTCCACTGCCTGCCTGCCCATCGCGGCGAAGAAATCACCGACGAAGTCCTGGAAGGCGATCGTTGCGTCGCTTGGGTGCAGGCGGAAAACAAAATGCATATTCATAAATCAATTTTACTTGCGCATCTTGCTTAGGTTGAAGGTAGAAGGTGGAAGACTGAAGTTGGAAGGTAGAAGGGATAAAATATGCGGGATCACACAAAACTTCGGGCATTTGAATTAGCTGATGAGGTTGCAATATTGACTTATCAGTTGACCGTAAAGTTTCCGAAAGAAGAGTTGTATGGCCTGACGTCCCAAATGAGACGAGCGGCAGTTTCTGCTCCATCTAATATTGTTGAAGGTTGTGCCCGTGACAGTCAAGCTGACTACCGTCGATTCCTTTATATGGCCTTTGGATCATTAAAGGAACTGCATTATCAACTAGGCTTGTCAAAACACTTGGGTTTCTTGTGCAAGGATGATTTTTCAAATATTGAACCAAAAATTGTTGAGGCCGAAAAGGTCGTAAATGGTCTGATTCGAGCATTAAGAGAGGATTGAACATATTATTTTCAACCACCCTTAAACCTTCAGCCTTCAGCCTTCAGCCTTAAACCTTAAACCTAAACTAATTAATTCATCAAAAATAACATGGTGCAACATATGATGTCCCCAGACATTAAAAAAATTGTCCTGGCCTATTCCGGCGGACTTGACACCTCGGTCATTCTCAAATGGCTGAAAGAAGAATATCAATGCCCGGTAGTGGCTTATGCCGCCGATGTCGGCCAGGAAGAAGACTGGGATGCAGTCCGGAAAAAAGGGATAGCCACCGGCGCCGAAAAGGTCATCATCTCCGATCTGCGCGAGGAATTTGTCCGCGATTACGTTTTCCCGGCTTTTCGGGCCAATGCAATTTATGAGGGATCATATCTCCTGGGCACCTCCTTGGCCCGCCCGATCATCGCCAAAGAACAGGTCCGGATCGCGGAAGCAGAAAACGCCGATGCCGTCAGCCACGGCGCCACCGGCAAGGGCAACGATCAGGTTCGTTTTGAGATGACCTATCTGGCCTTAAATCCGAAGTTAAAGATCATTGCGCCCTGGCGCATCTGGAACCTCAATTCCAGGACCAAACTGATCGCCTACGCCGACCAGCACCAGATTCCAATCCCGGTCACCAAGGAGAAACCATACAGCTCCGATGAGAATCTGCTGCATATCAGTTTTGAAGGCGGCATTCTGGAAAACCCCTGGAACGAACCGGAAGAGTCGATGTTCAAACTCTCGGTCTCGCCGGAAAAGGCGCCTGATAAGCCAACCTATATCGAACTTGAGTTTAAAAAAGGCAATCCGATCGCCATTAACGGTGAAAAACTTTCCCCCGCTCAACTGCTGGCCCGCCTCAATAAACTGGGCGGCGCCAACGGCATCGGACGACTCGACATGGTCGAGAACCGCTTTGTCGGCATGAAATCTCGCGGCGTATATGAGACTCCGGGCGGCACCATTCTGCGGGCCGCGCACCGGGACCTGGAAACCATTACCCTGGACCGCGAGGTCATGAAGATCAGGGACAGTCTGGTGCCCCGCTACTCGGAACTGATCTATAACGGGTTCTGGTTTTCACCGGAAATGAAGCTGATGCAAAATACCGTTGATATGGCCCAGGAAACCGTTAACGGCGTGGTGCGGCTCAAACTTTACAAGGGCAACTGCATTCCGGTGGGCCGCAAATCCGACAATTCACTTTATCAGGAAAGTTTCGCAACTTTTGAAGAAGACGTGGTCTACACCCAGTCCGACGCGGGCGGCTTTATCCGGTTAAACGCCCTGCGGCTGACCATTCAGGCCCTGGTCGCGAACAAAAAGGGATAAAAAATGTCCGAAAAAATGTGGGGCGGCCGCTTTGCCGGTCGTACCGCCGCCTCGGTTGAGGCCTTTACCGAATCGATCAGCTTTGATGCCCGGCTCTATCGCCAGGATATCGCGGGTAGTTGCGCCCACGCCAAGATGCTGGCCCACCAGGGACTGATCAGTGAAGCGGAACGAGACCAGATCGTCAAGGGCCTGCAAGAAATCGAGCAGGACATTGAGCAGGGTAACTTTAATTTCCGGCCGGAACTTGAAGATATCCACATGAATATCGAAAAAACTCTGGCCGAAAAAATCGGCGCCGCCGGCGAAAAACTGCATACCGCCAGAAGCCGTAACGACCAGATAAATCTCGACATCCGACTCTATCTACGCGACGAAATTGAACAATTAATCGATTTAGTCATCGCCTTGCGCAAAGGCTTCGTCTCACTGGCCCGTAAATACCTAGGGCAGGTCATGCCCGGCTACACTCACCTGCAACGCGCCCAGCCGGTATTAATTGCTCACCACATGCTGGCCTATTACGAGATGTTCGGCCGGGATCAGGAACGGCTGGCCGATTGCCTGAAAAGAGTCAATATCATGCCTTTAGGCGCCGCGGCCCTGGCCGGGACCGGCTTGCCCATTGACCGGGAGTTTGTCGCCCGGGAATTGGGCTTTCCCAAGGTTACCGCCAACAGCATGGATACCGTCGGCGACCGTGACTTTGCCATTGAGTTCGTCAGCGTCGCCGCCCTGATTCAGATCCACCTGAGCCGTCTGGCCGAAGAATTGGTCCTGTGGTCCACCGAGGAGTTTTCCTTTGTCAATATCTCCGACAGCTTCTGCACCGGCAGTTCGATCATGCCCCAGAAAAAAAATCCCGATATTCCAGAGCTGATTCGCGGTAAAAGCGGCCGAGTCGTCGGCAATCTCATGTCACTGCTAACCCTGCTCAAAGGGCTGCCGATGACCTATAACCGCGATCTGCAGGAAGACAAGGAACCTCTGTTTGATACGGTTGACACTGTTTCGCGCTGTGTGGCAATTACCGCCGACCTCCTGCAGAATATGGAGTTCAATACCGCTAAAACCCAAAAAGCAACCGCCGCCGGCTTTATGACCGCCACCGACCTGGCGGATTATCTGGTGACCAAAAATATTCCATTTCGCCAGGCCCATTCCATCGTCGGTCAGGCCGTGGCCTACGGCATTGCGCAGTCCAAAGACCTGGCGGAAATGAGTCTTGCCGAGTTAAAGAAATTTTCGGCGCTGATTGAAGATGATGTCTATCAGGTTTTGTCGGTCAAAGGTTCCATTGACAGTCGCCAATCAACCGGCGGCACCTCTTCGCTTCGGGTAACCGAGGCCCTGGTCGCGGCAGAAAAAGCCCTTGGAATTTGACCATGTCTGGCCGAAGTGTTGTTCTTAACTTTTTATATTGCCTGATCGCCGCAACTTTTTTGGTGCTGCCGGCCTGCGGAAAAAAGACGATGCCGGTCCCACCCCAAACGTTTCTACCGGCAACAATCTCCGACCTGTCATACCAGCTCGATGACAATGGCGTGACCCTCACCTGGTCCTGGCCAAAAAAAACAGAAACCGGCGATAACCTTGCAATGGTTGACGGCTTTGAGGTGAGCAAAGCGATGATTGCCGAAAAAGATTACTGCCCCGACTGCCCGATCCCTTTCACGCGCTCAAAAAATGTTGAAGTAGAGGCCCTGCCCGACGCAAGCCAACCACAGACCGCCCGCTACTCGGAAAAAAATCTGCTACCGGACTACCGTTATTTTTATCGGATAAAAACCAGAATCGGCCGATACACGACCAGTGCCCCATCCAACACCATTACCTTTGTTCGCGCCACCCCACCGGCCACCCCGTATAATTTGCAGTTAACATCCGGGGATTCTTTTCTCGAACTTTCCTGGCAACCGGTCACCACCGACTACGACTTAAAACCATTACCTGGGCAGATCAATTATCAGGTATATCGTAGTCCGGACGGTAAAAATTTTTCGCCGCTCGGAGAACCGCTTTCAAAAAACATGTTCATTGATCAGAAGCTGATTAACGATGCCCGATATTTTTACCGGATAAGGGCATTTATTGACCGAAACGGGACAAAAAGCTACAGTGGATTAAGCACTATGGTCGAAGGGATCCCCAAAGATCTTAGTCCGCCGACCAGACCAGGCAATGTCAAAGCGATCAGCACCCCGGAAGGAATTAAAATTTTATGGGACAGTGTCCCGGCCCCGGACCTGAAAGGCTACCGGATATACCGACGTCAGGATTCGACTGCCCCGGAAAGCTTTAAACTAATCGGCGAAGTTGGGCAAAGAACAGGATTTATCGATCAGGAGGCTCCCGGTCAGATTGAGACCTGGGATTATGCGATCACTGCTTTTGATCAGACCAAGCCCGCTAATGAAAGTAGTTTTTCAGAACCATTCAAATTCAGGCGAATAAAATAACCATGCATCACTTTACTTTTCAAGACGACAAAATGTTCTGTGAATCGGTCCCGGTTGAGAAAATTGCCCGCACCGTAGGCACCCCATTCTATCTATACAGTGCCGCCACCCTGACCCAACACTTCAAGGCCTTTGATGATCCCTTTTCAGACATTCCGCACATCAGTTGTTTTGCGACCAAGGCCTGTTCCAATATCGCAATCCTGAAACTATTCGCCAACTTGGGCGGCGGCGCCGACATTGTTTCCGGCGGCGAACTTTTCCGGGCTCTACAAGCCGGAGTCGACCCTAAAAGGATTGTTTACTCCGGGGTCGGCAAAACCGAAAGCGAAATGGAATACGGTCTGCAATCAGGCATTTTGCAGTTCAACGTGGAGTCGGAACAGGAACTGGAAGCTCTGCAGAAAACCGCGGCCCGCTTAAAGATGAAAGCCCCGGTCTCTTTCCGGATCAACCCGGATGTTGACCCCAAGACCCATGCCTATATCTCGACCGGCATGGCAAAAAACAAATTCGGGATTCCAATTGATCAGGCGGAAAAAATTTATGCGACCGCTCAGGCCATGGCAAACATCGAAATTACCGGGGTTAGTTGTCACATTGGCTCACAGTTGACAAAATTATCGCCTTTTATCGAGGCCCTGCAAAAGGTAAAATTATTTATCACCCGCCTGCGACAGGCCGAGATCAAGATCTCACACCTTGATCTGGGCGGCGGATTAGGCATCCAATACGACGAGGAATCTCCCCCTCATCCCCGGGAATATGCCAAGGCGATCAAAGAAGAGTTACAGGGCATGAACTGCACCTTGATCCTTGAACCGGGACGGGTTATAGTTGGCAACGCGGCGATTCTGGTGACCAAGGTTCTATACACCAAAAAGGGCCAGAAAAAATTTATCATTGTTGACGCGGGGATGAATGATCTGGTTCGCCCCAGTCTTTATGACGCCTTTCACGCCATGAAACTGGTCAACCGAAAAGAGTTAAACCTGGAAGTTGCCGATGTGGTTGGCCCGATCTGTGAGACCGGCGACTTTCTGGCCCGGGACAAGGAACTGCCGGTCTGCAAGAGTGACGACCTGCTTGCCGTCATGAGCGCCGGGGCCTATGGTTTTACCATGTCTTCCAACTACAACTCCCGCCCCAGAGTGGCGGAGGTTCTGGTTAACGGAAATGATTTTTTTGAAATTCGTCGCCGGGAGACATACGAAGACCTGATTAAAGGGGAATCAATTCCTGATTTCCTGGTTTAATTTCAGTCACTGAGGAACATGCTGTGAATTATCCAATACCCTTCACTAAAATGAGCGGTACCGGCAATGACTTTATTCTAATCGATAATCGACAGTCGGTGATTACCAAAAAGGAGATGGCCGAGCTGGCCAAAGCCATTTGCCGCCGAAGGTTCTCGGTCGGTGCAGACGGCCTTATTCTAATCGAAGAATCGGAGACGGCTGATTTTCGCTGGCAGTTCTTCAACGCCGACGGCAGTCGGGCCGAGATGTGCGGCAACGGTGCCCGCTGCGCGGCCCGTTATGCCTTTAGCCGCAAAATTGCGCCCGTCAAAATGAAATTTGAAACCGATGCCGGCCTGATCAATGCCGAAATAATCGGTAAATCTGTGAAAATAAAACTGACCCAGCCCACCGGCATCAAGATGTCTCAGTCCGTGGACCTTGATGGCACTAAAAAAATTATTCACAGTATCAATACCGGGGTGCCCCATGCCGTCCATTTTGTGGAAGACTACAGCTCAACCCCGGTCCTGGAATGGGGCCGAACAATCAGGCACCACAAGCTGTTCCAACCAGCCGGCACCAATGTAAACTTTGTAATGCTGCCGCAAAACGAGATGTACGTCCGCACCTATGAACGCGGGGTTGAGGACGAAACCATGGCCTGCGGCACCGGCGCGGTCGCCTCGGCATTGATCGCAGCCCTGCACGGACATGTGACCTCGCCGGCTAAGGTCACCACCTCCGGCGGCGAACAGTTGATTATCCATTTTTCCCTGGTTGATCAACCGGCAGGCCAAATCAGTGACGCGAGCAGACATGAACAACGAATCACCGAGGTATACCTGGAAGGACCAGCCCGTTTCATCTACGAAGGCAATCTGGACTCAGAGGCCGTCGAGGGCAGCAAAAAAAAAGTTCGTTAACCACGATTAATTAATTTTATTAATATAAAGATTTTCCAGATCCAAATTCAGGAGGAAAAGATGAGCCAGTTTCAAGGAGCCTACGTTGCCATTGTCACCCCGTTTCTCAACGGGCAGCTTGACGAACAAGGGCTGAAAGACCTGATCGAATTTCAGATCGAAAACGGGACCCACGGCATTGTGCCCTGCGGCACCACCGGTGAATCAGCCACCATGAACCATGCCGAGCACCATCGGGTAGTAGAATTGACCATCAAAACGGTCAACGGCCGCATTCCGGTAATGGCCGGCACCGGTTCCAACGCCACCGCCGAGTCAATCGAACTAACCAGACATGCCAAAGAGGCCGGCGCCAACGGCGCCCTGATGATCACCCCTTATTACAACCGGCCATCTCAGGAAGGATTATACCAGCACTTCAAGGCCGTGGCCGAGGCGGTGGATATCCCGATCATCCTTTATAATGTGCCAAGCCGGACCAGCGTTAACATGCTGCCGGAAACCGTGGCCCGTTGCGCCCAGATCCCGAACATCGTCGGGATCAAGGAAGCAACCGGGGATCTTAACCAGATCAGCCAGGTCATCCGTCTCTGTCCCGATGATTTCATCGTCCTTTCCGGTGATGATTTCACCTCGATGGCGACCGTGGCGATCGGCGGCAAAGGAGTCATCTCGGTGACCTCCAATGTGGAGCCGGCCGGCATGTCATCGATGATCGAGCGCGCCCTGGCCGGAGATTTTGGGAAAGCCCGCTCCCTGCACTATAAACTTTTCCCCTTGTTCCAAGCCATGTTCTGCGACACCAATCCGGTGCCCGCAAAAAAGACATTGGAACTGATGGGTAAAATCAAATCGGCCAGCCCCAGACTACCGCTAGCCGAAATAAGTGATGTAGCCTTGGGCAAACTGAAAAAAGCATTGGCTGACTACGGCCTTATCTAGTATTGAGATGCAACAAATAAAAAGAGGCGGCAAAAGAAATTCCGCCTCTTTTTTATACCACCAGGACCGCTCAACTCAGCTTTACACCGCAAGGGCATAAGTTTCGTTTGAGCTGCCAGGCAACTCAACTCAGCTTTATACCGCAAGAACTACAGGAGAAAAAAATGACCAAGGTCATCGTTGCCGGCGCTGCCGGCCGCATGGGCAAACGCATAGGTTACATGGTCAATCAGCACCAGGAGCTGGAACTGGCCGGCGGTTTTGAACAGACCGGCAGTCCGGACATCGGTAAAGATATCGGCGAGATCGGCGGATTTGGCGCGCTCGGGGTATCGATCTCCGACAGCCTTGAAGCAATTATCGATCAGGCGGACGTGATCATCGATTTCACCTTTCACGAGGCAACTATGAAGTTTGCCCGATTGGCGGCGGCCCACAAAACCGCAATGGTGATCGGCACCACGGGTTTAAGCCAGGACAATCTGGCAGAACTGAAAAAATTGTCGGCAAATTTTCCTTGCGTCCAGGCCCCGAACATGGCGGTCGGCGTCAATGTGCTGTTTAAAATTGCCCGGAAGATGGCCAACATTCTCGGTGATGATTATGATATTGAAATTGTCGAGGCCCATCATCGAATGAAAAAAGATGCCCCCAGCGGCACCGCCCTCAAACTTGGCGAAATGGTGGCCGAAGGGGTCAACCGTAATCTGCAGGAAGTCGGCGTCTTTGAACGCAATGGGATCATCGGCCCTCGGACCGACAAAGAGATCGGCATCCAGACCATCCGGGGCGGCGACATCGTCGGCGAGCACACCGTTTATTTCTGCGGGGCCGGTGAACGCCTGGAAATCACCCATAAAGCGAGCACCAGAGACAATTTTGCCAAAGGCGCCGCCCTGGCCGCGGCCTGGATCGCCGGACGCCCCAACGGCATGTACAGCATGTTTGATGTCCTTGGCATTGATGATTTATAAATGGCTTTAACTTTTATCGGTCTGGGCTCCAATTTAGGAGACGGCAAAAAAAATTTACAACAAGCCTGGCGAGCCCTGGCCCAAACCAAAGGGATAACCGGACTGGCCATTTCCAGCCCCTATGTCTCAAAACCAGTAGCGATTAATGACGCCGATAAACCAGCGACCAGTCATCAATTTGATTCGGCACAATGGTTTACCAACGCGGTGGCGGTAATAGAAACCAGATTGGAGGCGGACCAGCTGCTGGCCATCATGCTGACTCTTGAAAAAACCATGGGCCGGGAGCGCGGCAAGTCTGGTGACCGGATCATTGATCTGGATATCCTTTATTATGACAATATCGTCCAGACGTCGGAAGAACTGACCATCCCCCACCCCGGGATCCAGGATCGTCTGTTTGTCCTGGCCCCACTTGAAGAGTTGGCTCCAGACCGTCTGCACCCGGTACTGGCCCTTAGTTCATCGCAAATGCGGAACCGTCTGCCTTTTTCAGATGATCAGGTGGTCAAAAAAATATCCTGGCAAGAAGGAGTCAACTCTTGAGTCCGGCAAGAATACTGATCCTTGGCCTGTTGTTTTACATCCTCTACCGGCTTTTGTTCGGCAGAGGGAAAAAGACAGCCCAACGTCACGACACCACCCAGGGGCAGACTCTTGCCGCCCAGGATGTTCTGATTGAAGATCCAATTTGCCACACCTATATCCCCAAAAAAAAGGCCGTTGTTTTAAATAGAGGAAAACAAACTTATTATTTCTGCTGCGAAAAATGCAGGGAAACATTTATAACCGAAGAAGGAGATCTGAAATGAAATTTTTTATCGATACCGCCGATGTCGCCGAAATCAAAGAAGCTGTTGCCTTAGGGATGGTTGACGGCGTTACCACCAACCCATCATTAATCGCCAAAACCGGCCGCAAATTCGAGGAAGTAATCGCAGAGATCTGCTCGATCGTCGATGGCCCGGTCAGCGCTGAGGTCGTCAGCATGGATGCGCCCGGCATGGTGGCGGAAGGAAAAAAACTGGCCGCGATCAGCTCCAACATCGTGATTAAAGTCCCAATGATACCGGAAGGATTAAAGGCAGTCCGCCTCTTTGCCGATGAAGGAATCCGAACAAACGTTACCCTGGTCTTTTCCGCCACCCAGGCGCTGCTTGCCGCCAAGGCCGGGGCCGCTTTTATCAGCCCCTTTGTGGGTCGCCTGGATGATCTGGCCCAAAACGGCATGGATCTGATTAGTGATATAATGACGATTAATGAAAATTACGGTTACAGCAGCGAGGTAATCGTTGCCAGTATCCGCCACCCCATGCACGTGCTCGACGCGGCGCTGATCGGAGCGGATATCGCGACTATTCCTTTTAAGGTCATCGGCCAACTGGCCAAACATCCGCTCACCGACAGCGGCATAGAAAAATTTTTATCTGACTGGAAAAATAGATAACAACTGTTGTACAATAAATCTATGATAAACCGTCTGGCCCTAAAACACATAATGGTCCTGGTTTTATTGACTGTACTGACGCCCTGCTCAGCGCTTGCGGCGATCTATACCTTTGTCGATGAATCCGGGGCTATTCATTTCTCGAACGTGCCGAGTGATCCCCGCTACCAGCCGGTCATCGGCGCAAAATCCGCCAGCTCGGCTCTGGGCCGAAGTATTTATGTGCCGCAGCGCTCTCAGTTTCAGGACTGGGAACCTTCGGAAGATTCTTACGAACCGATTATCCGCCTGGTGGCCCGCCGTTTTCAGGTCGACCCCAGACTGGTCAAGGCCATCATCAAAGCGGAATCAAACTTTGACTATCTAGCCGTTTCCCGAAAAGGGGCCCTGGGCCTCATGCAGTTGATGCCCGATACCGCCAATGAGATGCAGGTCCTCGATCCCTTCAACCCGGAAGACAATATTAACGGCGGCACCAGATATTTAAGAAAATTACTCGGGATTTTCAGCGGAGATATTAAACTGTCACTGGCGGCTTATAATGCCGGTCCGACAAAAGTTATGCAAATCGGTCGCATACCACGTTATCCAGAAACTCTAAATTACATCCGGAAAGTCTTGTACAATTACAAACAGTTTAAAGCGGCCTCCTCTCCCCATAAGAAATGGGCAAAAGTCGCATACGACAAAAGATAAATGGCCCATATATTAACCTTGCCCAACCTCCTCACCGCCTACCGTTTTTTGGTGGCGCCGATTCTTTTGTTTTGTCTGCAACCGGAAGCCGGAATCAAGATAAGTCTTTTTGCCTTCGCTCTTTTTTTATCCGGCGTGCTCACTGATCTGGCCGATGGCTATTTTGCCCGAAAACACAAGAGTGAAACCGTCCTGGGTAAATTGATGGACCCATTGGCCGACAAGGTCCTGGTCGCCACCGCCCTGATCATGCTGATCCCGATGCAACGGCTACCCGCCTGGGTGAGTTTTATGATCATCACCCGCGAGCTGGTCATCACCGGTCTGCGCGGGGTAGCGGCCTCCTCCGGCATTGTGGTCGCAGCCAGCGGTCTGGGCAAGCTCAAATCCATCCTGCAATACACCGCCCTTTGTGTGCTGATTTTCCCCCTGGGCGTCCTGCCGATCCCTTTTCTGCACCAGATCGGCCTGGCTATCCTTTATGTATCGCTGATTCTGACCATTATTTCGGGGGCCGATTATTTTTACCGTTTCCAAAAAGTTTTTCTGCCCACGGCCAAGCCGGAATGAAGCTCAATTAAAAGTATTTTTCACCCACTTAATAACGCAAACTCTTGACAGCCGAGGTGAAGCCCTCTATATTCTCAATTTCATATCGCCGGAGTGGTGAAACTGGTAGACGCACGGGACTCAAAATCCCGCGGGGGCAACTCCATGTCGGTTCGATTCCGACCTCCGGCACCATTTTTTAGTCTTAGAACTTCCAGTAAGTTCTTGAAAGCCCCATGCCAACAAGGCATTGGGGCTTTTTTGTTGGCTTTTATCGTCCATTCTGTTCCGAAAACATCCGAAGAAATCCATTGCCTTTTGTGTGTACGTGTGTGTATATTTTTAACTAAAGACGAACTAGATAGACAAAATACACACAGAAGGTGATGTCAGTGGCCAAATTGACTGTATTAGAAGTCCGTAATATGAAAGAGCCTGGTCGGCTCCCTGATGGCGGCGGTCTTTGCTATGAAATAACTAAGTCAGGTGTGAAGCGCTGGCTCTATCGCTACAGGCTGGATGACAAACAACAGATGTATGTCATTGGACGCTATCCTAATCTCTCGCTCTCAGACGCAAGGAAAAAGCATGAGGCAGCACAAAACCTTGTAAAGAAGGGAATAAACCCTACTCTGAACAGAAGAAAAATAAAACAGGCAAACAGGGAAAAGGAAACAGAGGAAAAACAGCAACGGGCCAACTCTTTTGAATATGTCGCTCTTGAATGGATAGACCAACAGAAAGGAGGATGGAGTCCTAATCATGCTACTTCTGTTCTCTCAACTTTGCAAAATAATGTTTTCGGCCCCATAGGCAGCAAGCCGATTGATTTAATTACCCCTCCTGAAATATTAAATGTCCTTAGAAAAATTGAAAATAGAGGAAGCCTGGAGATTGCTCGAAAAGTCCTACAGCGTATGAATGCTGTTTTCCGCTACGCAGTGCAGACCGGAATGGCCACCTACAACCCTGCGGCAGATATGCAGGGTGTCCTGAAGTCAAAAACTGTTGAACATATGCCAGCTGTCTTTGACAAAAAACTAGGGAAATTACTTCGCGACATTACTGCGAGCAATAAAATGCATATCACGACAAAGCTGACGCTTCAGTTCACTGCGCTCACGGCTTGCCGGTCTGGAGAGGTACGTTGCGCCAATTGGGAAGAAATTAACCTCGAAGAGAAAATCTGGGAGATTCCTGCTGAGCGCATGAAAATGAGAAGAGCCCACGTGGTTCCCTTATCCAGACAGGCTGTTGCTATTCTTCAACGCGCTGGAAAATTATGGGGAACAGAAGGTCTTATTTTTCCAAGCACTCGGGACATCAATAAACCCATGAGTGACAATGCCATGTCAAAAGCCTTGCGGGATATGGGGTACAAAGGTATCGCAACTCCTCATGGATTCCGTGCATCATTTTCATCAATGGCCTATGAAAAATCCGGGTTTCCCGGTGAGGTCATAGAAAAGGCACTGGCCCACGAAGAAAAAAATAAAATAAAGCGGGCATACAACAGAGCAGAATACCTTGAGCAAAGAAGACAACTTCTGGGGTGGTGGGGAAATACTCTGCATGCACTTGAATATGGTGCGGAAATATTGTCGTTGAATCAAAAAATAATCTAGCCGCAATTTAGGCTTTATGAAGTACGCATCTATGAAAATACAAATTGTTTAATGTGTTCCTAACATATTAAAAGCTGCCTATAACCATGCGCAACATTTACCGGAACGTAGGAAGATGATGCAGGCATGGGATGATTATCTGGGAAAATTAAAAGGTGCCCTGCTATGAGCAACAAACAAACATCCATCAAAAGCAAACTCTTTAAACTGAAAGAATGGCTTACGATCCAGGAAACAGCTAAGCACTTATCAATAATGTTTGGGGAAGAGGTGTCTGAAGCTGATGTTTTACGTCTGGGTCTGGATAGGCATTTAAAATTGTCAGTAAACTTCGTGAATCATGGTTATGCAAAGCGTGGCGATACATTTTTGCCTTTTGAGGAGTGGGAAGTAAAACTTAGAGAAAATGCATCTTGGGAGAATGCCAAAACGCTTGCGGCCCAAGACGGTATGATAGCTGTTTATTTTTCAGGATTTGACATGGCTTTCTATCTAAAAGATGACGAATTGAGCAAGCAGCATCAAAATAATTTTTTAAGCAAGGGTAAAAATGAAGAGCTAAAAAACTCTTTGTTAAACAAACTATCTCCTGAAGTTCAATCTGAACTCCTCTCAAATATGATCGAGCAGGCAATAATCGACCACCGAAGACAATCAGAAAAGTTTGGGGGTAAAGTCCCGCCCAGTACAGATAGCTTTAGGGGAAAGGTTTTCACCATTAAGGATGTCTGGGATTTGCCCATGTTAGGCACCGAAAGTATTGACATTGAACACCAATATCAAATGTTAACAAACGGGCCTGAAATTACCCTTACAGGATTGGACGGTGCTTTTGTTGAAAGAGAAGATGGGGTGGTCTTTCAAGTTCAAGAATCGTTTGACAAAGAATGGATTGATTACCAAAACAGCGACGAATCAAAGCAGAAGAGCCTTGATTTCTACCGTAAAGGTCTCGATAAGAGAATTGCCAATAATGAAATCGACGAAATAGAAGCTGAAAAGCTCCTTGACCAACGTAAAAAAAACCTTGATAAACCAAGGAATCGTGATGACGATTTTTATCCGGCAGGTGGTTTGCCAGAAGACAGTGTGCTTGTGGTCAGGACACAAGCCTTGATTGACCTGCAAGAGCGTTTATCTAAGACTGATTCTGATAATGGGTCTCCTCTAGATAGTCGTGCCGAAACAACATACCTAAACATCATTGGAGCCATGCTGGAAACCTTCATCCACAAAGATCACGGTGATGTTGATTTTCCCAGCGAAGCAAAGCTGAGAGAGTTTTTAAGTAAGAAATATGCCGGTTTTAAGGGGTTGACGGAAAGAACCCTTGCCGAGAAGTTTGCTGTTGCCAAAAGAGCACTCAACGACGATCTGGATTGATTTGGCCCGTCTTTTCTGCCTCTAATCCCTCCCTTGTCCCCATCTAAAGCTGTTTCACTCCCTCAGAGCAGTTCGCACTATCAGCGCAGTGTAAAAATGACATCGCTGCAATTGCAACGCCAACCATTGCAACACGCGATGACCGTTCGTTTTTAAGTCATTATAAATACCACCATAGACTAACAACATCCATTTTCAATTTATGAGGTATTGCTATGGCGAACACAATCCAAGAGAAACTTTCCATCCTCCGGCGCAAGCAGGTTGAGAAGCGGACAGGCTTGTCCCGGTCAACTATTTATCTTCGTATTCAGGAAGGAACTTTCCCGAGACCGGTCAACCTGGGGGCGCGTGCTGTTGGCTGGCTGGAAAATGAGATTGAGGCATGGCTGGCCGCCAGGCTGGAAGTTCGCAACAACAGTTAATTCTGCTTGCTGGCTGACTATGATGAAAAATATCTGGTTTGACAAAGACCTGCTGAGGTCTTCAGCGTTCCGATCCCTGAAAAAATGGTCGCTCATTGTGTATCTGGACTTTCTCCGGAAACGGCAGATGGAGCCAGTGAAGAGGGCCAAAAGGTCGGATGACTGGATCATCAAAAACAATGGTGAAATCGTCTATCCATATTCCGAGGCGGAACATAAAGGAATTGGCCGTCGAGAGTTCAGAAACGCCATTGACGAGTTGATGGCGAAAGGCTTTCTCGACATTGCCCATCAAGGTTCCGGTGGCCGTTCCGGGGACATGACCAAGTATTTCATTGATGATCGCTGGAAAGATTACGGCAAGCCTTCGTTTCGTCCGGCCAAAAATCCCCGCATAAAAGACAGCCGACAGGCAAGAGGATGGACAGCCTTTCACGCCAAGAGGAAAAAATCTTCGGTAACAGAATTGATACCTAAAAAGGCCGCTTCACGTAGCAAATCTGTCACTCCAGATGAAAAGCCCCGAACACTTTCGAGTAGCAAATCTGATACTCGAAAAGAGGGCAGTAATAACGTGAAAGCCAGTGTCTATGAGGATAAATGCCAGTCAGGGCAACAACTTCTTTGGAGTAACAATCTTGATACTATTCTATAGATACCACTCTACGGCAACCATACGGCAAACAAGCGGGGAAGTCTGAATCATGGGGAAACGGCATCCAAATCACCGCCTGGTTAAAACTCACCGCAGCTACACCGTGGAAGAGATCGCTGATTTGTTCGGCATCCACAAAAATACCGTGCATAACTGGGTCAAGAAAAATGGACTCGCCCCCATTGACAGCAAAAGGCCCACCCTTATTCAAGGCATTGTCTTGGTGGAGTTTCTGAAAGAGCGACGGACAAAAAACAAGCAGACTTGCAAGCCGGGAGAACTCTACTGTGTTCGGTGCCGTGTTCCGAGGCCAGCGGGGGAAGATATGGCGGAGTATTCACCAGTAAACGAAAAGACCGGCAACCTGATGGCCATTTGTCCGGTATGTGACGCCATCATGAACAGGCGGGTCAGTTTGGCGAAAATCGGAGAGGTAAGCGGCAATATCGACATCACGTTCCCGGAAGAGTTGCGACACATAGTTGATAGTTTAAAGCCCTCCGTAAACTGTGATTTGAGATAGGGAGTACAAAACATGAAAAAACACAACCCGGCCAATGAAAGAATCAAGCGCAAATATTTTGCCTTTCTGAAGGAAGCAAAGCGGCACAGCGAGCCGACCATTGATGCAGCGGCCAAGGCCCTGAACCGTTTCGAGGTATATACCAGCTTCAGGGATTTCAAAAAATTCCACTTTCAACAGGCTATCAATTTCAAGAAACATCTTGCCGAGCAGAAGGGGCAGCGTTCCGGGGAGAAACTGAGCAAGGCAACTTTGCATGCCACCCTGAACCAACTGAAAAGATTCTTCAAATGGCTGTCCCGAGAGCCGGGCTATAAGTCCCGCATTCAGTATTCAGACGCGGAGTATTTTAATCTGTCAGACAAGGACACCAGAATCGCCACCGCCAAGCGGAACCAGAAAGCGCCGACCATGAAGCAGATCAATCATGTTATCAGCACCATGCCCGCCGATACCGATATTGAAAGACGCAACCGCGCCCTGATCGCTTTCACCTTGTTGACCGGCGCACGGGACAGCGCCATTGCCTCAATGAAGCTGAAGCACATTGATCTTCTGGCCGGGTGTGTCAATCAGGATGCCCGCGAGGTGCAAACGAAATTCAGCAAGACCTTCACCACCTACTTTTTCCCGGTAGGTAAAGAGATTCATGAAATTGTATCGGACTGGGTGCGCTATCTCCGGGATGAAAATCTCTGGGGCAATGATGATCCGCTCTTTCCGGCAACCCTCATGAAGGTTGGGCCATCTTGCCATTTTGAAGCCGCCGGGCTGGACCGAAAACACTGGAGCAACGCATCTCCCATCCGCACCATATTCAAAAACGCCTTCATCGCTGCTGAGCTGCCGTATTTCAACCCGCACAGCTTCAGAAATACCCTCGTCAAACTCGGGCAGGAAATCTGCAAAAGCCCGGAAGAGTTCAAGGCATGGAGCCAGAACCTGGGCCATGAAAAGGTTCTGACAACCTTTCTGAGTTACGGTGAAGTCGCCTGCCCCCGGCAGGCTGAAATCATCCGCGACCTGGCAAAGCCCCAAGAACCAATAAAAAACGATTTCGACACCTTTGCCGACGCACTCGCAAAAAGATTGAACACCGCCGGGGTCAAACTCTGAGCAAAGGCCAGACCCTTCCTGCCTGCGCGACAATCGTTACCGTTCGTCTGCGTGTCTATTCCTCTTCCTTGACACCCCTGATGCTGGTTTGCTGCAAGGAACCGTCAATGAAAACCCTTGCCGCTCCGTCTATTAACTGCTAAGAACGGATAATACAATTCACTCTAATGCGGGACCTATGATGACTGAAAAGCAGGACAATGTGCTCACCATCGAAGAGTTGGCCGTCTATCTGAAAATCTCCAAGTCCTCCTTGTATAAGCTGGCACAGAAGGGAGAGGTTCCCGGTCAGAAGGTGGGTAAGCACTGGCGGTTCAGGCGGGACATTATTGACCAGTGGCTGGCGAATAGCCAATCAGCAACATCATGAAGGTAAAATGATTTTTCTTATCACATAAAGCCGATTATGAATATTCAAAAATTAGAAGAAGATATAAGAGCAATCGTTCAGCAATCTGACAAAGAAGATTTTATTTATGATTTATTGATGGCCTATGGCCTCCCGAAAGCCGCCATCACCCGGCTGAAACAGGGGACTTATAATCAGACAAAAACAGCTGGGGAGATTCTCTGGAAGAAGAAGCTCTATTTTAAGACAGCGGCCAAGGGTGATCTGCATACCATTATTGATGATATGAAAACGGGCACCGAGACTGCCAAACAGAAGCCCCGCTTTCTGATAGTCACCGATTTTCATACCTTGCTGGCCATTGACAGTAAGACCGATGACAGTCTTGATATTTCTTTTAAGGATTTGCCCAACCATTTTGATTTTTTCCTGCCCTGGGCTGGATTGGAGAAGACCCAGGTACAGGGTGAGAGCCTGGCCGATATCCGGGCCGCCGAGCGAATGGGGCGGCTCTATGATATTATTTGCGAAAACAACCCCACGGACAGTGCGGCAGAGCGCCACGCCCTGAATATCTTTCTTTCCCGGCTGCTTTTCTGTTTCTTTGCCGAGGATACCGGCATTTTCCCAAACGATCAGTTTACCAACGGACTGGCCTCCCATACGGCGGAGGATGGCAGCGATCTGCAGCCCTACTTGCAAAAGCTCTTTCAGGTGCTTTCCGTGCAGGAGCGGGATGGGCTGCCCAATTACCTGAAGCAATTCCCATATGTCAACGGCGGCCTCTTTAATGAGGAATATCCGGTGCCTCAATTTAACCGCAAGGCTCGGCAGATCATCATTGAATGCGGGGCCCTGAACTGGAAAGAGATCAACCCGGACATCTTCGGTTCCATGATCCAGGCTGTGGTCCATAGCGACCAGCGGGGCTCCTTGGGCATGCACTACACCTCGGTGACCAATATCATGAAGGTTATTGAGCCGCTATTCCTGAATGATCTGTATGAGGAGCTGGAAAAGGCGGATGCCAGGATGCAAAAGGGGGAGCGGAAGAAGGCGCTGAACCAACTCCTCACCCGCTTGCGTCATATCCGCATCTTTGACCCGGCCTGCGGATCGGGCAATTTTCTTATTATTGCCTATAAGGAATTGTGCAAGCTGGAGATTGAGATCATCCAGCGGCTCTATGGAGGGCAACGATACCTCGATGGAGGCAGAGCCTGGTCAAACATCAAGCTCACCCAGTTTTACGGGATTGAGATAGACGACTTTGCCCAGGAGACGGCCAAGCTCTCCCTCTGGCTGGCCGAGCACCAGATGAACATGGCCTTTAAAGAGGTCTTTGGCGAATCTAAGCCCACCCTGCCCCTGCAGGATGGCGGCAATATTGTCTGCGGCAATGCCACCCGACTTGATTGGGAAGAAGTGTGTCCCAAGGAGGAGGGAACGGAGATTTATATTTTAGGAAACCCGCCGTACTTGGGTGCCCGAAACCAAAGCAAAGAACAGAAAAAAGACATGTCTTCTGTCTTTGATGGGCACCAAGATTATAAGGATTCCGACTATGTCTGCTGCTGGTTTTTAAAAGGGGCCGAGTATATTCATGGAAAGAATGCGTCATTGGGCTTTGTTGCTACCAACTCAATTTGCCAAGGAGAGCAAGTTGGGTATCTATGGCCTCGTGTACTTGAAAATTTGGAGATTGGGTTTGCCCATCAGTCATTCAAGTGGACAAATAGCGCCAAGGGAAATGCAGGGGTGACTTGTGTTATTGTCGGGTTAAGAAATATCAGCAATGCAACTAAAAAAATTTACTCAAAGAGTGCAGCAAAAAATGCCAAAAATATTTCTCCTTATCTGCAAGAAGGGAGAAACAGTTTTATTGGTATAACTAAGAATCCAATATCTCCATTCCCCAAAATGGTATTTGGGAGTATGGCAAGAGACGGAGGTTTTTTAATTTTATCTCCTGCAGAAAAAGAGATTTTGACAAAAAAATATCCTCAAACAACTAATTTTATTAGAAAATTATATGGATCGAGTGAATTTATTAGAGGCGGTGAAAGATGGTGCTTATGGATAACGGATAAAGACCTCAATGTTGCAAATCGTATCCCGGAAATTAAACAGCGTATTGATGCTGTTTACGAGTTCAGAATTTCATCTAATGCCAAAACAACACAAGGATATGCTTCAATTCCACATAAGTTTGCACAAAGGTGTGACATCGAAGCTAACTCTATTATTGTCCCAAGAACTTCATCAGAACGACGGGAGTATATTCCTATAGGTTTTCTCGACAAAGGGGCAGTTGTTACTGATTCTGCAAATGCCATTTACAATGCCTCTCCCTACATCTTCGCCGTCATCTCCTCCCGTATGCACATGACCTGGGTGCGGGCCGTGGCAGGCCGCCTGGAAACCCGAATCCGCTACTCCTCGGCCCTCTGCTACAACACCTTTCCCTTTCCGGATATCAGTGACAAACAAAAAGAGTTCCTGGAGGATCTTGTCTTCCAGGTCCTGGATGAGCGGGAAAAACACCCGGAAAAGACCATGGCCCAACTCTACGACCCGGACAAGATGCCGGACGGTCTGCGCCAGGCCCATCACGCCATGGATTTGGCCGTGGAACAATGCTACCGTGCCAAACCCTTTACCAGCGATGAAGAACGGCTGGAATATCTTTTCAAACTCTACGAAGAGATGACCCAGGCGGAGGGCTCGGCATGATAGATATCAAAGCAACCCTCAAGCGTCTGCTTGGCCATGACTACGAAACCGAGGTGTTGGAATTTAAGGAAGCCAAGAACGACTACTCTTTTCAAAAAATTGGTCAATACTTCAGCGCCCTGGCCAATGAGGCCAATCTGCTGGGGAAAAAAGAGGCCTGGCTGATTTTCGGTGTCCGAGACAAAGACAAGGCTATTGTCGGCAGTAGATACAGGACAAACCCTGCCAGGCTCCAAAGCCTGAAAAAGGAGATTGCCGACAAGACAAACAATCGCATCTCTTTCAAAGACATTCATGAGGTAGAAACCGACAGGGGCCGGGTTGTCCTTTTTCAGATTCCAGCCGCACCTCCTGGCATACCCGTCAGTTGGGAAGGGGTCTGGTATGGCCGTGACGGTGAGTCCCTTGTCAAACTGAACATCGAAGAGATTGAGCGCATCAGGAAACAGGGCAGAGAAGAAGACTGGTCCAAAAAGATTTGTGAAGGGGCCACTATTTCCGATCTTGCGCCCGAAGCTATTCAAAAAGCCAGGGAACTCTTTGCCGAAAAGAACACCAAGCTCGCCCCCGAAATGCAGGAGTGGGATGATAGAACCTTCCTGAACAAAGCCAAGCTCTGTATCAGGGACAAAGTCACCCGCACGGCTATTCTGCTTTTGGGGAAATCGGAGTCCGAACATTTCCTGCAGCCCGGTCTGGCCAGGATCAGCTGGATTCTCAAAGACCGGGATAACATCGAAAAAGATTATGCCCATTTCAGCTGTCCCTTGCTGCTCAGTGCCGAAGAGGTCTATGGAAAAATAAGAAATCTTACTTACCGCTACCTTGCTCAAGGCACATTGTTCCCGCAGGAGGTGGACAGCTACGATCCCTATATCATCAGAGAAGCCCTCAATAACTGCATAGCCCATCAGGATTATTCCCTGGGCGGCAAGATTAATGTGGTTGAGCGGGAAGACAGCCAACTCATTTTCACCAATATGGGCTCTTTTATTCCACAGACCATTGAAAATGTCATTGAGGCGGATGCCCCTGAACCTCTTTACCGTAATCCTTTCCTGGCTGAGGCCATGGTCAACCTTAAAATGATTGACACCATCGGTAGCGGCATCAAAAGGATGTTCAATATTCAACGCCGGAAATTCTTTCCCCTGCCGGAGTATAGCTTCAACGATAATCAGGTAAAGGTGGTGGTGACCGGCAAGGTGTTGGATATGAAATATGCAGTGAAACTGGCCCAGATGCCGGAGTTAAGCCTGCATGACATCATGTTGCTGGATAAGGTACAAAAGGGGAAAGCCTTGAGTGATGTTGAGGTCAGGCGGTTAAAGCATCAAAAACTTATTGAAGGCAGGAAACCTAATTTTCATATCTCTTCCCAGGTGGCTATTAAGACAGGTCAGAAGGCTGACTATATGAAGCTGAAAGGCATTAATGATGAGTATTGCAAGAAAATTATCATTGATTACCTGAAGAAATTCGGAACAGGACAACGGACCGATTTTGAAAATATTCTATTAGATAAACTTCCAGATGTTTTAGACGATTCTCAGAAGAAGAATAAGGTAAAAAACCTTCTCCAAGCCATGAAAAAGGAAGGTGTTATCAGTATCTTAGGAAAGACGTGGTCAATGTCTAAAAAAATGAATGGATAGTCATTTTTAGACATTGTTTAGACATTCGAGAGAGAAATTATGCCGGATTTAGTCAATGTAACTTATGCCCAGACGGGCAAGTCAATTTCCACCGATTCCCTTGGTATGCGGGAGATGCAGGCCAGGGCCTTTGAGGCCAGGAACGCCCAATATTTGCTCCTGAAAGCCCCGCCTGCCTCGGGAAAGTCCAGGGCCTTAATGTTCCTGGGGCTGGATAAACTCTTCAATCAAGGCATTAAAAAGGTCATCGTGGCAGTGCCGGAGCGTTCAATCGGCAGCTCCTTTGCCAGGACCGACCTGAGCAGCTACGGCTTCTTTGCGGATTGGGATTTCAACCCTGCGTACAACCTGTGTACGCCTGGCGGAGATTCAAGTAAGGTCTCCGCCGTTGTCAACTTCCTGAGTGATCCGAAAGAGGCCATCCTTATCTGCACTCATGCAACACTACGCTTTGCCTTTGATGCGGTGGATGAGGATAAATTTAATGACACCTTGTTGGCCATTGATGAGTTCCACCACGTCTCGGCGGATGCTGACAATCGACTGGGCGAGGTGATGCGGGCCATCATGGCAAACACCAATGCCCATGTCATCGCCATGACCGGATCATACTTCCGGGGCGATTCCGTGCCTGTCCTGTCGCCAGAGGATGAGGCCAAGTTTTCCAGAGTGACCTATAATTATTATGAACAGTTAAACGGCTATGAGCACCTGAAAACTTTAGGAATAGGCTATCATTTCTATCAGGGGCGTTACCTCAGCGCCATTCATGAAATTCTTGACACGGACAAGAAGACCATCCTCCACATTCCCAACGTCAACGCCGGTGAGTCCACCAAGGACAAGTACAACGAGGTGGACGCCATCCTTGATATCATCGGCAAAGTGAGCCATCAGGACCCGGACACCGGAGTGATCCATGTCAAGCGGCATAGTGACGGCAAGATGATCAAGGTTGCCGATCTGGTGCATGACACCCCTAGAGACCGGGATAAGATTGTGGCCTATCTGCGTGACATGAATGACGTGGCTGATATGGACCTCATCATTGCCCTGGGGATGGCCAAAGAGGGTTTTGACTGGCCCTATTGCGAACATGCTTTGACCGTTGGGTATCGGGGGTCACTCACCGAGATTATCCAGATCATTGGCCGGGCAACCCGTGATTCCAACAATAAGACCCACGCTCAGTTCACCAATCTCATTGCCCAGCCTGATGCGGTGGATGAAGAGGTAAGAATTGCGGTCAATAATATGCTCAAGGCCATTACCGCCTCGCTTTTAATGGAACAGGTGCTGGCCCCCAATTTCAAGTTCAAGACCAAGCTCTCAGACAATGACAAGCATGAAGCCGGGACCTTGAAGATTCACGGCTTCAAAGAGCCCAGCTCTCAGCGGGTGAAGGATATTGTCGAGTCTGACCTTAATGACCTGAAGGCCGCTATCCTGCAGGACAATACCCTGCTCAAGACTTTGCCGGGTGAGTTTATCGAGCCGGAGGTCATCAACAAGGTGTTGATCCCCAAGGTGATCCAGACCAAGTATCCGGAGTTGACCCCGGAAGAGGTCGAGGAGGTGCGCCAGCATGTGGTGGCGGATTCGGCCATCAAAAACGGCGAGATCAAGACGGTAGGGGATAAGAGCTTTGTCCGCATGGCTGGCAAGTTCGTTAATATCGAGGATTTGCATATTGACCTGATTGATCGGGTCAATCCTTTCCAGAAGGCCTTTGAGGTATTGTCAAAGTCGGTAACTTCCAAGCTGCTGAAGGTGATCCAGGAAACCATTGATGCCGGGCGCATACAGATGACGGATGAGGAGGCGGTGGTTTTGTATCGGGATAAAATTCCCGGTTTTATGAAGAGCCATGGAGGAAAAGAGCCAAATATCAATTCAACAGACCCTTTGGAGAAGCGGATGGCGGAAGCTATCGTTTATCTCCGCAATAAAAAGCGGCAACAGGCAAGCGGGTCAGCATGATTGATTTTGACAAAGAACTCGAAGCGATCCTGCGGGAAGATCCGCTGGGGGTGCTTGCGGTAAAGCCGAAAGCCTCTTCCGCCATGGGAGCGGCTGAACGGTTGGTGGCCTCTTTTGCCGAGATAAGTGCCTTTATGAAGGAGCATGGCAGGGAGCCCGCAAAAAGTCGAGATATTAAAGAACGGCGGCTTTACAGCCGTTTGCAGGGATTACGGGAAAATCCTGAATCAGCACAGCCTTTGGTTGAGTATGACACCTTTGGTTTGCTTGATCATCTGCAAGTATCGGAGCCTGAGCCGGTGGAATTGAGTACGGTTGCTGATGTGTTGGAGCACGATACCCTCGGTTTGCTGGATGATAGCGCAGAGGATATCTTTACGCTGACCCACGTCTCCAAACCGGCTAGGCCGGACTATGTTGCCAGGCGGAAAAAGTGTGAAGAGTTTGACCAGTTTGAGCACCTTTTTAAGGCGATTCATGCCGGGTTAAAGTCGAAAGAGAAGGTTACCCGTCCATTTAAGAGTGAGAGACAAATCGAGCCAGGGGAGTTTTTTATCCTCGATGGTATGCTGGTACTGGTGGCCAATAAGGGCGAGTGGGAAAAGAAGAATTATGGCAATGTAAACGCCAGGCTCTACTGTGTTTTTGAAAACGGCACGGAGTCAAATTTATACCTGCGTTCTTTGGCTGCAGCTTTCTGGAAGGATGAGCATAGCCGCCAGGTGATTGATGCCAACCAGCTGGAACTTTTCAAGGATGAGGAACAGGTTTCGGGTGAGGAACAACCAACCGGATATATATATGTGTTGCGTTCTTTGAGTGAAGATTCACAGATACAGGAAATCGCAAACCTTTATAAAATCGGTTTCTCACGCACTCCGGTGGTTGAGCGTATCCAAAACGCCGCCCAGGAGCCAACCTACCTTATGGCTGACGTGGAACAAGTTGCTGAGTGGACGACTTACGATCTCAACCCGCAAAAACTTGAACTCCTCCTACACACCTTCTTTGCTGAAGCCTGCATTGAACTTGACGTTTTCGACAATGAACGAAAACGTCACACGCCACGAGAGTGGTTTGATGTCCCGTTGCATTTTGTCAAAGCCGCTGTAGAAATGCTTATCAGCGGAGAGATTGTCAATTATAGCTATGACCATGCCCGGCAGGAGATTGTTGAGAGGTAGGACCCATACAGGAATACGCGCTGTCACAGTTTTTGCTTTGCCATGTCCGTCTTGTCTTGCCAGCGGGCCTATTTCATACGGCTTCCGGGCGAAGCCAAGCCAGCCACGGGCAAAAACTCCGC
Organism: Pseudomonadota bacterium; assembly: GCA_018823175.1. Taxonomy (GTDB): domain Bacteria; phylum Desulfobacterota; class Desulfobulbia; order Desulfobulbales; family JAHJIY01; genus JAHJIY01. The sequence continues at coordinate 45,655 of JAHJIY010000008.1, read as the reverse complement.
CATCGCTCAGGCCGTGCAAGGCTCCATCATGGTTGCTTGTAACAAGTTAGTATGAAAACTGCATCGGAAGGCGGCTTCCACCCGGTCATTACATGGCTGTCACGAAACCTGCATTGTGTCAAGCGGCTTCCCGCGCATAACATACACTATGTTTAGCGGCTGGGGTTGTGGGCCTCTTTCCTTGTCGGGCAGGTTGTTAAGTTTTGTTAAGGTTTCGGGCTTCAAGGTGGGCCGCTCAAACATAATGTGGTGTTATGCGACACAGGGCAGGTTTACGCGCCAGCCATTCCATGCCCGACTTCCAGCCGCAACGAAATAGATGCCCACCCGCCACCCTGAAAAGACTTTTTTTTTGTCTATCCTCATGGTATGAATTACGCGTACAGGTGACATGAAGTCAGGCATATATTCAATACAGTTAATACACAATGTGTGTATTGGCGTGTGTATTTGTGTAAGTCGAACCAAGGCAAGACAATCAACTAGCCGACAATAAAAGATAAAATATTACGGTTCGATTCCGACCTCCGCACCATTTAAAGTCCATTCTCTTCCTAGAGAATTAAAGCTCCCCGCGGCAAGCCACGGGGAATCTCCGTATGTAAGGATGTTATCATTAGATTCGCTTACTACCCCCGCAGCAGATAGCGAACAGCGTGAGACTTCGAGCTGCGGGGAATGCGTTTCACTTTGCATGTTCAAAACCCCGTCAGCTTTCAAGGCTTTCGGGGTTTTTCTTTTTTAAAATCATCCAGATCTGCAACATAGCAATCGACTGCCCGTCAAAACAGCCCGAAGCCCGAACCCCATACAATCAGGACCGGGGCCACCGGGAGAAATGGTAATAGCTTTTTGTGAAAGGTGGATTAGTTAATGAATTTAAAATGATCAGCAGCGATTTTCATCTCTTCGAAGCATCCAATTCTCAGGGGCATCTAATGCGGAAAAACCGAATTTCCGATAAAGATTATAGGCTGTTTTGGTGCCCAAAAAAAATAACCGGACCTGTAAATCCGGATGCTCAAATATATGATTGGCTAAATATGCCCCAAGGCCTTTACCTTGAAATTCTTCAAAAATGAATAGATTACGCTGTTACAAGATTGCTTGGTCTAGTTTGTGAGGAGTGATACTTAACTTCTTTTTCTATTATTTTACCCACTTTACTTTTAGCTATTTTCATATTGTAACGCACTTGTAGATTGAGCCAAAATTCCGGTTCAATTCCAAAATACTTGCCGAGACGTAACGCAGTATCAGCTGTAATTTCTCTTTTACCATGTATAATTTGACTTACCCGATTTGCCGGAACATTAATGCCTTTTGCCAACTGATTTTGAGTGATTTCCATTGGCTTAAGAAATTCTTCCAGTAATACATCTCCCGGAGTGATTGGAGTTAGTTTAGTCGCCATAATTTTACCCCTTGTGGTAATCAACAATTTCTACATCAAAAACGTTTTCTTCCGACCATACGAAACAAATACGCCACTGGTCGTTAATCCTAATACTGTGCTGTCCGCTTCTGGTGCCTTTTAACTGTTCAAGCCTATTTTCAGGAGGAACTCGCAAGCTTTGCAAAGAAACAGCAGCATTTAGAACCTCAAGTTTTATTCTTGCGGTTCTGGAAATAACTCTGAACTTTTTCACATCTAAATCGGCAAAAAGTTTTTCCGTATCTTTACATTTGAAGGATTTAATCATAAAGATATGATATGACGCATTACGTCATTCGTCAACAAAAATGCTGAATTTAAGAGCATCCACCGAACGTTTTGCGTAACTTGCCCGCCCCGGATTGGCAGATTTAACAGCCCGAACCTTTTCTGGTCAACTTGAATCATTTGATATGACGGTTTTCATATTTAGACGAGCGCTTGAATCCCTTTCCTTTCAATGATGTCTAATAATTTTTGTGAGGCTCCAGTAGGTTTTTTATTGCCTTGTTCCCATTTTTGGACAGTAGATGGACTTATGTTAAATATTGAAGCCAATGCAGCCTGACTAAGCCGAAATCTTTTCCTGATAGTAATGATTTGTTCAGGGGTATATTCGTGGACATCTGGAATACATAGATTTTCAATGTTTCTCATGGTGATTTCGTCAACCACTCCACTTTTATTTAAATCTTTAATGGTGCTTGATATTGATTCTGTGATAGATTTTCTCATGGTTTCACCTTTGCAAAATCTCCTGCCCTCAAGGCTATTTGAATTTGTTCTTCAAACAGTCCGAGTAGGATTTTTGCAAACTCTTTTAAAGCTATCAGCTCTTTACTTGATAAATTTGATTTTTCGTTTTTTATAAATATGACCGTCCAAATTTGCTTCGTATTTCCCTGAGTGGACTTCCTCTAATGCTTTATGTAGTTAATTGTCCGGAATATTTTGCTTTACCGCCCACTTTGCAAAATGTTTTGTCATTAAGTTTCTCATACAATTACTATGGCACCTAGTGATACACTTTGCAAGTTGCTGTCTTAATTATGAATGATGGAATATTGGGGCATATCAAGTTATTACCTGGTTTCTTGATATATTCACAAAGTCTAAATTATTGAGAACGTAATTCCCGTCATTCCCCTTTAAAGCTAACCTGATATCCTTATTTCTGGACAGACACTAACTACCCTAAATCATAGATATAATTAGTCAGAAACAGCCCTTTCCGGGGTCTATATTTACCTTTTTAAGGACAAAAAATATTTATAGAGTTATCTGAAAAGCATGGCTAGAGTGAAATGGGATTTATTTTTCTATTTAGCGTTTTCGACTAATTGATCAGGGTCTTTTTGGGCCATGCAGTTTTCTTGAAAATTGATTATTCGGCAATAGTTTTATGGATTCCAATATATTTTTTGGCGCTGACACCGGCCTGACAAACATCTTGGAAACTCTTACCTTATATTAACGCGTACAAAGAGGAATTTTGATGGAACAACCTGGGCGAAGAGGATTCAAGCAATCATTATTATCAATGTTTTTCATGCTGCTTGTGGTCGTGACAACTTCCTGTAGTGGAAGTGGAGGGAGCAGTATTCCTCCTGCGGAGGAGGATACCAATACGGTTTCCACTCTTGAGATCAACACTCTTGCGGCTGATATGCGCAGCACTTTTGATGTTGAAAATATCAACGCGGTTTCAAAGGCCTTGGAGCATGCGGAGATTACCGTCTACGCTGATGACCTGTCACTGCCTGCGGCAGTATCTTCCCCCTATCCCGGAACGCACATGCTCTATGCGCAGGCGCGCGGCATGGCTTTGGAGCTCAGCAACGGTACAGGTCTGACCGGCGCCCTGCTCGACTCCCTGACGGAGCCGATACCCCTTGAGGACGGAACTCTGTTGACGGTTTCCCAGTTATTGGCGTCTTATATTCTCAATGGGGATACCTATGGAGCGCAGCAATCCAGAGCTCTGCTGCCAAATATCGACCCGGCGGATCATCTGGAAACAGAATTCCCGAGCCTGACTATCGTCTTCTTCATGAAAGAATTCATGATTCCGCTCGTGGCGGCAACCCAGGATTACGCTACGACGACTCTGTCCGTCTCTCCCATTTCAATGGCGGTTTCGGTCAGCTCCGACCCTTGCGGTGCAGTCAGTGAGTTTCTTGATGGTCTCGACGAAAGCGTCTCAGACTCCGTGCAGGATCTGCTTGATCCAGACCATTCCAGCATTTTCGTGGGGCTGGTCTCATCTGTCGTCGGCCACTTCGTGCAAATGGCCACCGATGGCGTCAAAAGCCTGCTCAGACACAACCCGTTCGCCAACGCCGTGCGCAAAGTTGCCGATGTTCTGGGTACCCTTACGGATATGCAAAGCCTTTTCTCCCAATGGTCGGTCACCGTTACCCCTCCCGGGACCATGCACAAAAGTCCAGGCAGTCCGACTACTGGCGATTTCACCCTTACCCTGGACAATGGCGGCGACGGTTTTGAATGGCCGCCCGCGGTTGAATCCTGTGCCGATCTGTTCGCAATCGAACTGCCGCAACTCGACAGCGCCGATGGGTCCAGTGTTGACTGGATCAAGGTCAGTGGTTTCGACGCACTGGCCAGCATGACCAGCCCTGCCAGTGGCGTCATCTCCGGGAATACGGCCAGCTGCAGTGTCGAAACCGCTTCCGAATCAGCGGATCTTCATAACGGCGGAGGTCCTGTCGAGCAGGGTGCTCTCACGGTACGCGCCGAGGTCCAGATGCCGGGGCTTGAAGCGATTGCAAATCGGATCGGTTCAATGTTTGGTTCACTCGGCACAGGAGCCACCTCAATCGCTTCAGATGTGGCTCCTCATATCGGTCCGAAAGCACCGGGCACCTCGCAGGTGGAGTATCACTCAACGGCATCGGCAACCGCCGACACTAATGGCGCCATAAAGCTGCATGCCTACAGCTGTGAAGGCATCTACGGGGTCTGGACCGGCATGTTCAGCGAGGATCATCCCTTCCTCGGCCAGATCTCGACACCCGGGACCTGGCAGTTCCGCCAGGACAACACCGCCGATGTTAGCTATTCGAGAACCTATTCGCTTGAATGCACCACAATTACCGAGACCAGAACCTGGAGCCTGCTGCTTTCCGGGCTGCCCGGCTCCATGGTGATTGACGGTGAAATAAATGCGTCCCAGTCAACCTTTACCTACGCTGTTGACGGTAGCGCCTGTGACCCTCCCTACAGCGACACGATCACGAGCGGGGACCAGCACCTTGGCATCGCCCCCATCATCATGGGAGAAGCTGCGGAGTGCCCGGCCCAGTAGTTACAAATTTCGATAAAAAGCCCCAAAAGAAGGCGCGTTTTTGCGTAACTATTGCAAACTTTTTTCGTTAATTTATCTGATGTTATGGTGAAAAATATTCTTATCGCGGGATGATCAACTTTAGTTTTAGGATAAGAATCCTGTAACCTCAGTTCGTCTCGATCAATTTTAAAATACAGGGGTTGCCGGTTTATTTCGGGAACCCTTTTTTTTGCCCAGATGTTTGATAGTGCAGGCCAGATAAGGTTAGAATTAATTCATGGTTCAAAGTGTGAAAAAAACCAAAACGGAATGGGTCGCTGCAGACCGCCATTCCCGTCTCGGGAGAGCCGATGTTTGATGCCATCTTCAGTTCAATGAAGGCCTGGAATATGATCTGGATGCTGTTTGGCGGGCTGATTGTTCTTGGCATCGGCGCTCTTATGATCTGGGACTTTGTCTCGGTGCGCCTCTCAAGACGCCGGGTTTACGGGCAGATTGTCGGGGTCCGGATGACCGGGGAGAAAGCGCCGGGGTCTAAGCAAGAAGAAAAACCGGAACAGAAACCGACCACCGGGAGCAAACCCAAGGAATCGTTTGGCCAATTATTCCGGAGAAGTCCGTTCAGCGCTATTTTCGGCTCGGCCTTTGCCCTGGTGATCATCTGCGTTCCTCTGTCATTTCTGGTCTTCGGAGGCTGGCAATCTTATGATGTGTTGACCCTGCGCGCCAACGGGATCGTAGTGCCGGCAGTTGTTGTCGACATTGAAAGAAAATCCGACGGTGAGAGCGACACGACCTATGCGCCGGTTCTGGCCTTTACGGATCGGCAGGGAAAACAGTGGCAGCTTACCGACCGGCTCAGTTCCAGCCGAAAGAAATTCAAGCGGGGTGACAAAACTGAGGTCTACTACGACCAGGCCAACCCGCAGCGGTTCATCATGAAAGATTTCTGGCGTTATATGATCTTCAACCTGGTCTTTATGTCCATTCCGTTTCTGCTTTACTTCCTGCTGGCCTATACTTCACGCCATAAACAGAAGGCGGCTGGCCGAGAAAAAAAGAACTACGCCTCGGAGATGTACCGCCCGGTGTTTGAATTTAAAAATCTGCAGGGCGAACTGGTGCAGGCGGATGGTGATTCGACCAGCAACTGGATCAGCAATAAGATCCCCGGCCGCCTGGTTAAAATTCTGGTTGATGATGAAAACCTCGATACGGTTAGGCGGCCGGGCCAAATCAGTCTGATTATCGGTCTGATTTTTGTGGCGCCTGGTTTGTTGTTGATTTCCGGTGCAATTGCAAACTTTGAGTTCAATGTCTACAGCATGCTGATCGGGTTGGCAGTTCTCGGCTATCTGGCCTATAAACTGAGCAGGATCATCAAGCCGCGTAGTGAGTGGGAAACAAGAAGTGAATTCAAAACACGCATGAGCCGAGAGCGGGAAAAAAAACACCCGGCGGGACGAACACTGACGGACGGGGAAATCCGGGAGCGCGTCCTCCACCATGACCGCAGTGCCCTGCTCTGGAGCCCCCTGATGGCAATGATCGCCCTGGGGCTCTTCGCCGGCGGCTGGTATCTGTATCTGGATCTGCAGGGGTTTTCCGGAAAAGCTCTCTCCGTGCAGGGCGAGGTGGTCAGACTAGAAAGCCGCAGCAACTCAGGAAGTAATGCCGGTGGTCCCACCTATTATCCGGTGATCCGTTTTCTCGCCAATGGTGAAAAGAAAGTCAGCTTTACCGACAAGATCGGCAGCAACCCGCCGCTCTACCAGATTGGTGATCAGGTGAAGGTACTCTATGACCCTGAAAGTCCCGGCAAGGCGATAATTGATCATGGTCTGCTCAACTGTTTGCCAGCCGTTGCCTTGATTGGGGCGGGAGGACTAATGAGCTGGTGGCTGGTCGTTATCCTGACGGGGATTCTGCGCCGAGGAAAGCGCCTTGCTCACCTTGGGGTCGAACCAAGATAATTACTTGAAAACGTTATATATTTATCCGTGACTGCGTCAGGATTGCGTTTTTGCATTATTTGCGGGTGGCAAGCAGGAAATGGGTTTGGACGCCACTTGACTCATTTTTGTGGGGAGATATTGATTAGTGAGTTTTTCCCTACCTCACCGGTAGTGGTTCTAATCCCGAACAGTAATATAACTCCGGTAAGTCGCATCTAATATATAAATACCGATGGGGACTGCCAGAAACCATGAACAGAGGTGGAAATAAACGATAAGTTCCCGGGAAAAATGGGAACTGACAAAAGGCTGTTGAAAAATAAGGACCAGCAGCATGCCGAAACCGGTAAGCAGAGCCGGAATAAGAAAGTATTTGTAAAGCTTGTGTTTAAGTGAGTTTGAGTGGCTGATAAAATCAAGCTTGCTGTACATAAGAAGCGAGATAAGAACAATGGAAGATGATAACAGGTAGATGTTCTCAAAAAAGGTAAAGGCGACCAGAACCGCAACCGCCCCCGTCGGCGAAGGCATCCCGACGAAATCGCTTTTAATGCTCTTGTCCTCCTTTTGTTCCGCAAGTTTGGTGAAATATGCCAGGCGAAGATGCACATAAAGGAAATAGACAATGGCAAGAATAATCCCCATATTAGACATGGCGCCCTTAAGTTCTGAAAAGCGCAGATAGATGATAACCGCAGTGGCCAAGCCAAAGGTGGAAAGATCGGTAGACGAATCAAGCGTGGCCCCGAAGTCCGAGTGGGCCTTTAATTTTCTGGCAATGGGACCGTCAAAGGCATCGCAGAGTGCGGCCGACAAAACCCAGAAAAGCACCACAAAGGAACGGTGCTGGACCTCCACTTCCGGCATGGCGAAAAACACCGCCGTCACCCCGCACAGATAATTGCCGAGGGTAAAGATATTCGGAATCATTACAATATACCACGGCTTGTTTGATTCTCGCCGTTGGGATTGAGTATAGGCGTTGACATAGGAAAATGAACGAAAGAAAGGAAACAGGGAGATCAGCGTACAGAAACATAAAAGGATGGTGCCCCACAACATCATATTTTTTGGGAATGCCTGAGCTATCGCCTCAAGGAATATGGTGCCGGGCAAAAGATCCACCCTGAGCAGAAAAATATAGAGAACCGTAAACTGGACTCCGGCCTTGATCTTGCCGAGCCATTGAGCGCTGACATCTTCGCCCCGGCGTTTTAGGCGAACCCGCTGCAGCATACTGATGATTTCGCGGCCAAAGATAATCGCCACCCCCCACCAGCGGAAATCACCATAAATATAGGCAGTGACTGCCAGACAAAAAGTAACCCATTTGTCGGCGGCCGGATCAAGCGCCTTGCCGTCTTCGGTAACCGCATTCCATTTACGGGCAAATTTACCGTCAAGATTGTCCAGAATGCAGATCAAGGCAAAAGAAAGATGAAAGCTGAAATTTGCCAGGGGATTATGCAAGGCGACAAAGTAATGAACGCAGAATACCCAGATGCCGAGCGGGAAACGAAGCAGAGAAATGATATTGGGAATTTGCCTGGTGTAACCGCCAAATAAAGGATGGACGTGATCTTCAGGATGCTTTTTTTTAGGACCGAGCAGGATTATGGTTGTCAGGGTAAGAGTGCCAAAGACCAAAATCAGGTTCGTAATCCCCTGAAAGGCAAAATTATTGGCATAGAATTGCAGAGCTTTATCAAACATTAATTATCATAAATAAAGGTTTGTCATTCTGTGATGAGTAAATGCGATTGAATAACTTTATGACCACAACCTATCAACCAGAAAATTTTCACGCAATGTTTGATTTACATTTATCTTAGACACCTCTGGGGCAGAACCAAGCTAACTATCTGATTCCCCGCTTGTTTTGCTACGAAATCGGCCTGCTTTCAGCATTTGAGCACTCTTTTTAAGAAAAAATAAGTACCTTCAGAAGTAAAGAGGTGTTTGAGGCATGAGATTTTGACAAACTCACCGCTAATGGACTTGATCCATTTTATTTAGTAATTCTGAATAATGGTCGATCAAAAACCTGGTTTTTCCAGCGAATCAGTGGTGCTCTCCAGAATAATCCGGGTGGCTTCTTCAGCGGTCTCCACATATCGGAAGATATTTAAATCATCCGGGTCAATGACCCCTTCCTCCAGGAGGAACTCAAAGTTAATCGCTTTTTCCCAGAATTTACGACCGAAGAGCAACACCGGTAGCGGCTTGATCTTTTTAGTCTGGATGAGAGTCAGGGTCTCAAAGAGTTCGTCCAGCGTGCCAAACCCGCCGGGAAAAGCAACTAAGGCTTGGGCCCGCATCAGAAAATGCATCTTGCGAATGGAAAAATAGTGGAACTGAAAACAGAGCTCCGGCGTGATATAAGGGTTTGGCTCCTGTTCGTGGGGCAGAACAATATTTAACCCCATGGTTTTAGCTCCAGCATCGTGGGCACCGCGGTTGGCTGCCTCCATGATGCCGGGACCACCGCCGGTCAGCACCACCAGATTACAACCTAAACCGACAAGACAGACTTCCGAGAGCATACGTCCCAGTTTCCTGGCTTCTTCATAATAATGGGCTTTAGCCAAAACCCGTTGCGCCGACTTGATCCGGCATCGACAGGTTTCACTATTGGGGTCTTCAGCCGCCCTGTTTTCAGCCTCGACCAGACGCTCGCGGGCGATATGCTCTTCCGGCACCCTGGTCCCGCCGAAGATCACAACCGTGGCCTGAATATCGTGCTCCTGTTGAACCAGCTCCGGTTTCAGCAGTTCAAGCTGCAACCGCACCGGTCGCAACGCATCGCTCATCATGAATTCCGGGTCGTTATAAGCAAGCATGTAACTCTTTGACCTGGTCTGGGCACTCTCAACAAATCTGGTGGAGCGAGCCGCGTCCTCGTGGGCATTAGGAAAACAGGTATGAAGAGGTGGTTTGGCCATATGTATTTCCTTCAGGATGGTAAAATGATGTTTGGCAGAAGATTTCTTCTCTTTTACCACAAATAAAACAGGGATAAAAGTACTTGCGTTCAGATCAGGCCTTCTGGCTCGCTGGTCCTTTTTTCGCCGGCCTCTTATCTTTCTGGAACTTCGATATTTACACAAAACCAGCAGCAGGATAACCAGTCTCCGCATTCATCCGCCGCCGTCAGGACTTGCATACACGGTTGTTATTTGGTGAGGAAGAAGGCTCTTTATCTTTCCAGCAGTTTACAACCTGGCCTTTTGTCATAAATAAAGATTTGACCATGGGGGTTAACTTGGTGTTCAGTAATTGAGATTTTTTTTAAAATAGATCAGGACGAGAATAGTTCGCCTTAAAGAATTTAATTACTTGAAATATTTATGAAAAATTACAGAAAATGGCAGTTGGTCTTTGCGGTTGTTTGTCTGGTTTATATTGGCTGGATGATCAAGGTGGGAACTCCTGAATTCCATCGGCTCAGCAACCAATATAAGCATCTGGTCGTTCAACTCGATAGTGAGCGGATCAGGGCCGTAGCCCTTGCAGAACTAGCGGCGGAATGTCGCCGCGAACTAGCGCTCCCGCTCCAAAACCAGGAAAAGTGCTCTTCCTGGCCGACGCCGGTGATCGAGGCAAAAAAACGCCAGATCGAAGAGCGTTTACTACAGGCCAAGCAGCGGGCCATCATGAAAAGGGTGCTCTTTTACACAATCTTCGTGGTCTTTTTTCTTTTGACCCCACCGTTCCTGATCTATTTACTGATCGTGGTATTCATCATGATCTTTCGAAATATCAAGATCGTCAGGTGAATTTCATAAACTGACCAAAAGATAGGTTAAGATAATAATCAGGGGTGATGTTCCAGTCATTAATGCTCAGGTGAATCAAGATGAAAACAAAAAATGAAATAAAATCCTCGCCCCTCGCGGCGGGGATAGTGAACAAATCAAATAAAAGCAAACTCCCCTCCGGAGATTTCCCGCCGCATCATATGGTGAATCTCAATTATAAGCTGAATTATATTTTTGCAAGGCGCAGTATCCGGAAATACCAAGACAAGGCAATCCCCGAAGAGATGCTTGCCGACCTGCTTGCTGCAGCGATGGCCGCCCCGTCAGCGGTCGCCAAGGACCCCTGGCATTTTATTGTGGTGCAAAACCGCGAAACGCTTAATAAGCTCACTGCAATTCTGCCAAACGGCAAAATGCTGCACCAGGCCACAGCCGCCTTTGTTGTCTGCGGGGACATCAGCAAGGCCCACCGGCAGCAGGAATCTTATTTATTGCAGGACCTCAGCGCCGCGGTTGAAAATATCCTGCTGGCCGCAAATACCCTGGGCCTCGGCACCTGCTGGCTCGGGGTCCACCCAAGGGAGGACCGCCAGACCGGAATCAGGCAGCTCTTCACCCTCCCCGCTCAAATCATCCCGATGTGCGGCATTGCAATTGGCTGGCCGGCAGAACAACCCGAGGCCCGAACCCGATACAATCCGGACCGGGTCCACCGGGAGAAATGGTAATCTCCTGAATCCGTGACGGCTTAGAGCTGTTTATCAGATCAGGTGGTTGTAGTTGCGTCAAAAATACTTGTTCAGCCGCGGGGATAGATCTTCACCCGCCGCCCAACGGGGCACCCGAGAGCGGCGCATCTGCTGTGTTGACAACTCGTTGATATACCCAAGTATTATCAACATCGTCGTCGCCTTGCATCTACGCCGCTCTCGAACGCTCACGGATTCAGGAATCTCTTTTGATGATGGATTGATTTGTTAATGGGTTGAATTAATTAAATAAATAGCCGTTCAAGGGTTTGTAAGTCTCGCAAGTTGTCGAGCAGTATTAATGTTACGAATTGTCATTTTCTCATACAGAACATGGCCAATTATTTTATTGAGTTGACTTTTGTTATAGTTTTTTCGGGAGACATTCCAAAAGAGTGCTCCTTCCACATATCGAACATCGGGAAATTCTCTCCGGACCGGAAGGCTTACCAACGTTTTTTCGTTATCTGCCTCTTTGAACAGATAGGCAACGTCGGTCTTCTGTAAATCGTCGTTTTGCCACTCGGCTGGAATCGAATTAGTTATCAGGTCCAGCTCCGATGATGACTTAACCAAGACAGGAATCTTTTGGCCAATAAGTTTTGCAAGGCTCTCTTCAATTGATGATTCAATTTCTCTTTTTGGTAGTTCGGAATCAAATATTACGTTTCCAGAATTAAGATAGGTGGCCACGTTCCTAAAGCCGATATTTTCGATCAGCGACCTCAGGCTCGCCATTGGAACTTTTACAGATTTCCCGACATTGACCCCTCGGAGTAATGCTGCATACCGCATTAATATTGCCTCTTTTCAATAAAGTTGACCGGGCGGGTTTTCGGCCCAATCTAACCTTCTGGGTATAATTATCCCTGTTCAATCTGATTCCAGAAAAAATACTATATCACCGCCGCAAACAAGACCAAACGAGCGCGACTTCGAGCTGCGGGGAATGCGCCCTAAAGGAAGTGCCTTGGGGTGCGTTTCGCTTTGCAAGTTCAATCATGACGATTCTTCGATTCTCCTCCGGCCCCTCAAGTGAAACAAGCTCTATGTTGGCTGTAATCGCCCAGCCCTGTAAATCCAGCGCATGTGGTTATGCACGCTCAGCGCGTTTTCCACCAAAACAGTGAATGGTTCTCGTCCCAGCCGTAAACTCGCCTGCGTGAGATACATTTTTGGGAATGAAATATTCATCCCCTCTGCAGATATCAATCCTTATCCCTTCAATTATCAAGGTATACCTGCCTTGAACCACGGTAAAATATTCATCAAAAACATGAACGTGTTCTTTTGATATTCCGTCTCTTTCACATATCCAGTAGGCCATCTGTTGTCCACCAATTCCGTCGTAAACCCAACCCTTGACCCCATTGGATTGTTGCATAGCAGCGATTGAATTTGCAGCTTCCTTCATGAATTCAGGAAAGTCATCCATCTCTAAACCTCTCGCCCAAAACGCGTCGTTTTTTAATAACTTCCTGAATCCGTGAGCGTTCGAGAACGGTGCAGATGTAAGGCGACGACGATGTTGATAATACTTATGTATATCAACGAGTTATCAACGCAGCAGATGTGCCGTTCTCGAACGCCCCGCCGGGCGGCGGGTGATATCTATCCCGCCGTAAAGCAAATATTTTTTACGTAATTATAATCACCTGAGTTGATTGATCGTGCGAAGCCGTCACGGATTCAGGAACTTGACCGCGCCAAATAAGTTGCCCCTTCAGAGCCACCATCGTTTCACGATCAAGTTGAAATCCTGGTCAGCCGCGACTCTCATCTCTTCTAAGCATCCAGTTCACAGGAACATCTAGTGCAGAAAAACCGAATTTCCGATAAAGGCCATGGGCAGTTTTGGTGCCCAAAAAAAATAACCGGACCTGTAAATCCTGGTGTTCAAATATATGATTGGCTAAATATGTCCCAAGGCCTTTACCTTGAAATTCTTCAAAAATAAATAGGTCCATCACGTAGGCAAATACGACTTTGTCAGTGACCACCCTGGCGAAGCCCAGCATTTTATTTTCAGAACTATATAAGCCGAAACAAATAGAGTTTTCTATCGATTCGTTAACACGTTCCAAGCTACGACCTTTTGCCCAGTATGACTTGTGACACAGGTAGTCATGAACTGCCGCTACATCAATTTTTGACTTATCGGTTGAGATGAAATATTCCATTTTTTCTCTTAAGATTTATTGCAAGTGAATGAATTAAATAAATCCGTCCCCTTTTTCACATATATAAGAGTGATCTGTCAGATTAAACCGGGAAGATAATGTCTATTTACCCGGGCATACGATACCATAGCCTGACAACTCGAAATGTCGCCCGCCATGTCTGAAAATTATGAATATGACCAGATTTCTTTAGAGCAACATTCTTGCCACTAAAAAGTGTGGCTCAAAACTGGACAGAGCCTATTTCCTGGCTGGTTTCGCCGGATAATCAGTCACTTAACTTACCCCCCTTTGCAAGACAGTTTTCTCTACAATATTTATTTATTAGACACCTTTTTATGTTTCCATTATTAATAGTTCTCTTCGATAAATATGGGATTTGCATCTAAGTTAATCGTAATTTTTCCACTACTCACATCTTCTGTTTGAGAAGCAAAAGCAGAATTAAAATCGACAACCTGATCACCAAATTCATAACTGGGCACTGCCTTTGTTATTTTTACAGAATTTGAACTTAATTCAGTCAATATTAAACTCTCTTCGTTTTCACTCCAGGCGACATAAACCGGGATGCTGTCCTTTACGAATTTGTAAACATAAGTTCCATTTGAGTTCTGAATTGTTTCAACAAAGGTGAATCCTTTAAGCTTTTGAGTCATTAATTTGAAGGTGTAATAAGCAAGTTTCTTAACTCCATCACCTCGGTCATAGGGGTCATTTTCATCACAGCTCTGGGATTCCTGGTTTCCGTCATAAATCAGTCCGGTATAATCAAACATGCAACAGTTGCAACTGAACCCTTCTTTTGTTCCCCAAGCCCACAATACTTTTTCGATGCCGTATCCAAATGCAACGGCATATCTTTTGATCAATTCCTGGGCCTGCTCCTGTTCTGTCTGGTATGGCGGGTCTTTTTTCAGCGCATCGGGCACATCTCTGTCATCGACAGGATCACCGGAATAGGTTCCGATTTCCGAAATCCAAAATTTCAGTTTATCCAGATCAAATCCGGCTTCTTCCAAACTGTATTTCAGATAATCCATCTCTTCGGGGACATTTACGTACTCGCCTTGTGCACCAAAAAAATGTTTATCGACAATGTCAATGTATTCTCCCATTAAAATATTATAAACAGGCGGATACAATTCTTTGGCTGAATCTCCGGCCATCAGAACCTCACAGTCAGGACAGGAAGTTTTGATTCCTCTATAAGTTAATTTCATGACTTCAGCGTATTTTTGGGCGTACAAATCATTGAACTGGCAATCCGGCCCACTGCATACATCTGTCACCTGGTTACAAACCTGCCAGTACTTTATTGGATTGCTTTCTAAAATCGTTATGAGATTCTGAGCGGGATATTCTTTGTCACCCGGATTGTAGCAATCGATTCCATTTGTCTGGGTGCATCCCAGGTCAGAATCTCCGTCATATCGTTCAACCATTTTTTCTACAAACGTTTGATAGATTACTTTTTCTTCTTCGTTCTGGAATTCGCCTTTTAGCAATTCCCCACCTCTGAATGGGGAGACATTATTCATCAGGACGATATCTTCAACGCTCAGTAATCTTTGTCTCTCATTGTCGTAATTGACATGTCCCCCCGGTTTATCTGGCGTTGACGACGCGGTGGCATTCTTAAACATAAAGTTTCCGTTTCTATCCGGGTCTACCCAATCCCAAACAAAATAAACCCCATCTCTGTTAAAATCTATCCCCAGATCTCTGGCATAGGAATAATCGTCTTCACTTGAGGGGTGGATGCCAAAAGAATACTGGACGTCATTATCTTGATTCTGAAGATCAACATCTTTATCACCACCATCTCCTCTACAACCAATCCACATAAAAAGAATTATACAACACATAAGAATAGGAAATAGATTAGATCCATTTCCTTTCAAGGCTGAATTATTCATTACTTAGGCCCCTCGAATCTAATTGGTTTGATAAATTGGGATAACAAGAAACTTGATATCTTCGTATAATTCAAAATACCAACGCATTTTCAATGTTTTCACATCCAAAAAATGGCAGCTTTAATTAGTCAGTCAAAATTAACCTTACAGTTTTAAAGGGTAAAAAACAATTACGGAAGTTAAATCCCCGACGCAGTTTCGCCAAGCACAGAAACAGGATGAAATTGCAGAGTTTGGTTCGGACGGAAACAGCGGCAAGAACTAAAGTGGTTTGCGGAAGATCGCTGGTCTGCATAACTATGGCACCCACACATCAATGCCGTTCGCCCCAACTATTTGTACCAACCGGCACGCCCCAAGGCACAGTCACCGGCGTCCCTCCAGCCTACACCGTCAACGAAGTTTGACTGGTAATAAATAGGCATCCTGAAAGGCTTTTCCAGTCTCCAAAATATTTTTATTTTTTTATTAAAAAATAATTTGTTTTCATTATATTTATTGTGATACGCTTTATTTAGTTTGAGACCCCCCCCACTTGTACCCCCCCCTAATGGTTCAAGTTCGTCTCGGACAAAGACCCCGATATCTGCAAATTGATAAATGAACTGCAGGTACCGGGGTTCCTTTTTTTGTGATCCCAAACTATCCCGGCCAAAACATTTAACAAATATTCGGATGATTATTTTTAGCGATTATCTTTTTGTTTTTGCATGATTATGACACTTTCAGATAGAATCAAGATATACTCCTTTCACCTGACCTCTTACCCCGGTCGTAAAAATTGATAATATCTACAGGGAATATGATGGCTGATAAATTAGATAAAAACCTTGATTATGATGAACCTTGGGATGATGACAATCAGGACAACGAAAACCTTAAGGTTATCTTTAAGATCAAAGACCGCAGCTTTGCCCTGCCTGCCCACGAAGTCGAAATAATGGTTGCCATGCCAAAGATCGTTTCCTTACCTGATTCAGAACCTTATCTGCGGGGGACAATCAATCTGCGGGGCGAAATCATTCCGGTTATTAACCTGCGCAACCTTTTGGGCATTAAATCAATCGATAATGAGATTGAAGAATTTTGCCAAATCATGCAGCAACGGGAACAAGACCATCGAAACTGGATTAAGGAACTTGAAGCATCGGTACGCGAAAAAAGAGAATTCAAGCTTGCTACCGACCCGCATAAATGTTCGTTTGGCAAATGGTACGACAATTTTAAAACAGACAATATGGAACTATCAGTGCTGCTTAAACGTTTTGATCTGCCGCATAAGGATATCCATGGGATTGCCATTAAGGTAGAGGCCTTTACTCAAAAAAAGGAATTTGACCGCGCCTACGAACTTATCAACCAGACCAAGGATCGACAACTGGCCAGGATGATTGATCTCTTTTCCCAGGTCAGATCGGTGGTCGGCGACTCGGTCAGCCGGGAAATAGCCATGGTCCTGAACATGGCAGGTTCTAAGGCCGCAATTTCGGTTGATTCAGTGGAAGGGGTTGAAGAACTGCAAGAACATTATGCCGAAGACAATCCTGAAATTTTTCCCGACTCAAACGTCAAATGGGTCTCAAATATCGGCCGACGGCACAACAGCAGTGAAGACGATCTGGTCCTGATCCTCGAACCAGATCATTTTTTCCAGTTGGCGGCCCGTGCTGTTTAAACCAGAAGTGGTCCGCTTTCTTGGTCGTAAACATCTATTATCTTTAAATAAAAATTTATTCTGAGGGTTAAGGATTGCCCGTTGTGAGAATAAATCATTCGACATAATACCCCCCAAATTTTGCATGCATCCTTTCCGTCATCAACCACTACCCAAAAAGTACCCAGCCAACCACTCGGCAAATTGTTTTCTAAATCATATTTCTCGGTTAAATTGGTAGCATTAAACAAGAGGATTGATCATGAAAAAATACACGCTCTGGTTTTTGATCGTTGTCGGGACCATGACCGCCAACCCTGCTTCAGCCTGGTTCTGGGAGCAGGAGGAGGTAAAGGCCCCGGCTGCCCCCGCTGAAGTCAAAGAAGAAAAAGGCTTCTGGGCCGAAGTCATGGACTCCAGCCGGGATTTCGGCCATGATATCAGCCGTTACTTTAAAGAACTCGGCCAGGAAACGAAAAAGGCCACCAAACAGATGCCGGGGGAAATAAAAAAAGAGGGCAAGGAAGTCGGGATAAGTATGAAGAAAACCGGCAAAACGCTCGGCCAGGAAGCCAAGAAAGGCGGCAAGGCGATCGGCCAGGGGTTCAAGGAGCTGGGGCATGAGGTGAAAGATGCGGCCCAATCAATTTTCGACGGAAAGCCGGAAGATAGCGCCCAGGATAAACAGGAAGATAATGGCCAATAATGAGATAACTCAGACTATTAAGGACTTCCCAGACCGCACCTCACAAATCGCCCAAGGCCGATAGTAATCAGATAATTTATATTCCTTGAGCAGATGTTTTTTTATATAATGTATGCAGAGGTAGTTTACTAATTGGATTTGACAAAGCGGGTTTTCTTCGGGACAAGATGCCATGGCCGGCCGAATCTGATCTTGCCGCCTGGCCCCGAATAGTTTTATGCTTGGCCTTACCTTTGAAAATGGTTGATGAAGTAAAGAATAATCCATAACGCATTTAATAATTAAGCAAGGTATCCCCGAAACTCCGGGAACCGGGAGGGATGTATGCGAAATTTAATTTTTCTGGTTCTGGCCATTGCCGTTCTTAGCGGCCTTGGCGGTTGCGCTTCAAATTACCTTTTAACTGAGCCAAGGGTCTTCAAGGCCTGTTTGACCGACGCCCCCGGTGAGCAGGAAATGTCCTTCGATATCCTGTTAAATATCCTGCGCCGCCAGAACGGCTGGGTTATCGAACGAATCAGCAAGGAAAAATATGAGCTTGACGTGCGAGCCTGTCGAGGTTCCTTCTGCATACCCATTCTGATCAAGGTGGAACCGGACGGCAAGATCCTCTGGCGGCGCAATCCCATAGTATCCATCAGCATTAGTTGGGCTGATCAATTAAAGCGGTGGCTCAACAACATCGAAGAAGGATACGCCAGACGCCGTTGCGCCAAAGAATTCAGGAGATAACCTGAAACTGATTAAGCAAACGAATCGTAACCTTTGAAAAAAAAATTGCCTGGAACTGAAAAAATAAAAAAGGTGGGCCGCCAACCAGAAGCGGAGCCACCCTTTTTATTTTAAAAAATTCCATTTCATAAGTTCAGATTCATAAGGAATGGTCCGAGCAAGATCAATATGAAAGGTTCACAAAGTCAACCTGACAGCACGACTTCAAACATTATTCACCATTTACAGGTACTCCAATGACCATGGAACATAACCCCACCCAAAATGATTTTTCCTTTTGCCGTTTACCGGTAGTTGATAAACGGGTTTTCAGAATGGGGATTGCCGGCAATTACGGGATAGATTCCTCTGATGTGCAATGGGCGGCGGAGCAGGGGGCAAATTACTGGCTGTGGGGCGCCACTTTTAAAAAAGTTACCGCCGGCATCAAGGAAGTAATCAAAAAAGACCGGGAAAACAATGTGGTGGCCCTGCTGGGCTGGGGCTTCCTGGGCTGGCAGGTCCGCCGGAGTGTTGAAAATGCTCTGCGCAAATTAAATACTGATTACCTTGATGTTTTCAAATTAGGCTGGCTTGGTCGGACATCCATTTACACGCCAGGGATTATCGATTCATTATTGACCTTAAAACAGGAAGGCAAGATCAAGGCGATTGGCACCAGCATTCATGATCGGCAACGGGCCGGACAATTGGCCCTTGATTCCGCCCTTGATCTGCTGATGATCCGCTATAATGCCAAACACCCCGGGGCGGAAGTGGATATCTTCCCGTATTTGCAGAAGCGAAATCCTGCCGTGATCAGCTACACCGCCCTGGCCTGGCAACAACTGATCAACCCGGTAGCAGGAATTGAGATGGCGCCCTGGCCGGGCCGCACCGAACAAGCCATCCCGCCTCTGACCCCGGAACTCTGTTACCGGTTTGTTTTGTCAAACCCCCATGTCCACCTGGTTTTGACCGGACCGCGAAACAGGGCCCAGCTAAAGGATAATCTCAGGGCCATTCAACAAGGCCCATTAAATCCGGAAGAATTGGCCTGGATTCGCCAATATGGCAAACTGATCCGATCCCGGAAAAAATTTGATTACATCCGATGAAAACAGGTAAGATATCACCAGTCTGCTTGGGCACCACTCAACTCCCATAATTGAAGCTCCCCGGAATAACTCAAGGGGGGATTGAACAGAACCCTTGGGGTGTGTTTCGCTTTGCATATTCAAATAAAGAAAAGAACAAAACGTGCTGATTGATAAGGTTTTTATTCTGGCGGCTGTAGTGTTTACCGGTGTGCTCTGTCAGTGGTTTGCCTGGCGGGTAAAGCTGCCGGCCATTCTTTTTTTGCTGATGGCCGGGATTGCGGCCGGTCCGCTCACGGGGACGCTGGATTCCGACGCCCTGTTCGGCGATCTGCTCTTCCCATTCATCTCCCTTTCCGTCGCGGTGATCCTTTTTGAGGGCAGCCTCACCCTGAGTTTTCATCAGATTGCCGGACTGGGCCGGGTAGTCCGGAACATGATCTCTTTCGGAGTAATGGTTACTTTGCTGATCACCGCCGCCGCCACCCGGCTTGTATTTGATTTCCCCTGGGGCCTGGCGCTTCTCTTTGGCGCCATTACTTCAGTGACCGGCCCCACCGTAATCGTACCCATGTTGCGCACAGTCAGACCAACCGCCGCCGTGGCCAACATCCTGCGCTGGGAGGGAATTGTGATCGACCCGATCGGCGCTACCCTGGCCGTCCTGGTTTATGAATTTATCCTGGCCGGCAGCACCGGCAACGCTCTTGGCCACACCATCCTTGCCTTTGGCAAACTTCTCGGGATCGGCCTTCTGCTCGGATCCTTCTCCGGCTATTTCTACGGCATTATTCTCCGGCGTCACTGGTTGCCGGAGTTTCTCCACAATGTGACAACCCTGGGGCTGGTCGTCATGGTTTTTGCACTGTCCAACAGCATTCAGCACGAGTCTGGTCTCCTGACCGTCACGGTCATGGGCATTTGGCTTGCCAACATGAAAGACGTTTCCCTGGAAGAAATCCTTGATTTCAAGGAGAGCTTGAGTGTGCTGCTCATTTCCGTACTTTTTATCGTGCTGGCGGCGCGTCTTGATTTTCAGCGCTTTATCCATCTCGGCTGGCAGGTGGTTTTCATCTTTCTTTCCATCCAGTTTCTATCCAGACCACTGAGTATAATGGTCTCGGCCCTTGGTTCGAAGTTAAGCTGGCCGGAGCGGCATCTTCTGGCCTGGATTGCGCCGCGGGGGATTGTGGCCGCCGCCATCTCGGCCCTGTTTGCCATCAGGCTGGAAGCGGCAGGATACCTTGAGGCGGAGTTGCTGGTGCCGCTCACTTTTTCGGTGATCATCGGCACCGTGGTCCTGCAGAGCGCCACCGCCAGATTCATCGCCAAGCGGCTTGGAGTGGCGGAGCCGGAGCCCCGGGGATTTCTGATCATCGGTGCCAATCTGGTGGCAAGAACCATCGCCAAGGTCCTACAGGATGCCGGATTCCGGGTCCTGCTCGTTGACAGCAACTGGGAGATGATCAGCAAGGCCAGAATGGAAGGGATGGAAACCTATTACGGAGAGCCGGTTTCAGAGCATGCGGACCGCAATCTTGACCTGGTGGGAATTGGCAGGCTACTTGCTCTTTCACCCCGCGGTGCGCTTAATACCTTGTCCTGCATGCATTACCGGATGGAGTTGGGAACAACTGCTATTTTTGCGATCCAGACCGCCGCTGACCTGGAGATGATCGAAGATCGCAAAGCGGTTTCCCGCCAGCAGTGGCGAGTTCTTTTCGGCCCGGAGATTACCTATACCACTCTGGTCAAACTCCTGACCCAGGATGGTTGGGAAGTGCGAAGCACCGCCCTCAGCGAGACCTTTGATTTTAGTGCTTATCAGCAACAATATGGACCGGGGGCGATCCCATTTTTTGCCGTCACCCCCAAAGGAAAGATTGAGATATTTTCCGTTGAAGACAAATTAAATCCTCAACCGGGCTGGACGATCATAAGTCTGATCGACCCGAATAGTTCGCCGACCAATAGTTGATTTTATAAAACTTGCCGGGGTAAGGCAGATCGATCCGGGATATTTGCCACAATCTGCTTTTATTCATCCAAACAATATACTATTTCAGACCTTGACCAGCACCATGAATTGGTATGGCTCCATCACCAGACTCTCCATGGCGATCAAGGTCTTGCCGGACATCAGATCGGTGAAGGCTTTGCGCATCCCCAGCAAGCGGAGCAGATTGCCCGGCACCGTTTGAGTCTCCTCAGAAAAATTGGCCAGACACAGAGCGGTCTGATCTTCAAAATGGCGAAAGTACCCGAGCAACGCCTTGTTTTTGGGGTCGATAATTTCGGTGTCCATCCCGCTGAACACCTTATGGCGCTGACGCAACTGGATAATCCGCAAAATTCCGTGAAAAACCTTGGCCGTCACCGAATCTGGTTCAAAACGATCTTCGGCCTTCTGCCAGTCAAAAACAGGACGATGCACCCAGCGGCTGTCTCCGGCCTTGGCCGGGTCTTCCCGAAAAGAATAATCGTTCATGAAGCCCAGGGCATCGCCGAGATAAATCATCGGAATCCCGCCGATCGTGGCGATCAATCCATGCAGCAAAAGAATGCGTTGGATCGCCAGCTCGATGTGAGCCACATCACTTCTTTCCAGAGCCTGTTCCAATCCGCAAAGGGAAGCGGTGGTTCCGCAAATTCGGGTATCACCGGTCAGCGGATTTTCCTGAAAGGTCAGACCAACGGCAAAAGATTCAGGAAAGCGGCCGGAATAAAAATCATTTAAGAAACGGCGATGGTCCTGGGGATTAATGTGCAGGGCGGCAGTATCCTCATCGGAAAACGTCCAACCGATATCATCATGACACCGGACATAATTCACCCAGGCGCAACCAGACTCAATGTCGAACCTATGTTCGAGGGAGTTGCGGACCATACTGGTGTTTCTGGTCGCCATTGCCTCCCAGAGGGTAGCCATCAATAAAGGGTTATACGATATCTGGCACTCCTGCGGATGAATATAACGCACCACCTCATCGGGGTGGACGATGGCCTCGGATTTGAAAACCATGGCCGGAGCCACCACCTTAGCCACCGCATTAAAGGCCTGAATTATCATATGGGCCTCGGGCAGGTTCTGGCAGCTGGTGCCTGGCTGCTTCCAGAGAAAGGCCACAGCGTCAAGCCGCAGAATTTCTACCCCGATATTGGCAAGAAAAAGCATCTCCGCCGCCATCCGGTTAAATACTTCCGGGTTTTCGTAGTTCAGGTCCCACTGAAAATTATTAAAGGTGGTCCATACCCATTTGCGGATTTTACTACGATAGGTAAAACAGCCCGGATGATCATCGGGAAAAATGGCCTGGATACTCGCCTCATATCGGTCCGGCTCCTGACGATCGGGAAACATCCGGTAAAAATCCTGATATTCCGTTTCGCCGGCCAGGGCCTTTTTTGCCCAGAGGTGTTCGTCGGAGGTGTGGTTGAAGATAAAATCAAGCACCAGACTGACCCCACGAAGCCTTAGTTCGGTGGCGATTTCCTGAAGCTGGTCAATGGTCCCGATCGCCTCGTTAACCGTCCGGTAATCACTGATCGCGTAGCCGCCGTCATTGTCGCCTGCCGGACACTTAAATACCGGCATCAGATGAAGGATGGTGATCCCCAACTCGGCCAGATAAGGGATGCGTTTGCGGAACCCCTGCAGATCACCGGCAAACAGATCAACATAACACATGGCGCCGACCATCCGATTGGACTCAAACCAGCCCGGTTCGATGATCCGGGCGGTGTCCAGAGCCTTGAGGTCGGCGGAACGGGCCAGCCACATTCTGGTCATGTTGGAGAGCAATTCTTCCAGATAAAAGAAAAAATCGTAATTAGTCGCATACAGATGAAACAGGACCCCGAAAAGCCTGGGGAACTCCTGCCGCAACCGGTTAACATAGAGCTGCCATTCCCCGGCGTCCACTCCCTCGGCCAACCGTTCGAGTTTAGGGAGCAGTCGGTCAAGGGTGCGATTGGCTTGCGTCCGGGTCCATTTATCTGCGGTCATTCCCTACCTGCCTTTAAAAAAACCGGCCAGACATGCTGACCGGTTCTCCATCTACTTGCAATCGCCAATCCGCTTGCCGGAAATCCGGGTGACAATGGTCATGTTCCCGGCCTTAGGTCCCATCATGGTGGTGATCGTTCCGGAAAAACTGTCTCCGTTATAAGTCATTTTACCTTCACTGATCATATCCTCCTGCTGATCACATTTCATCTTCCAGGTCATGGAATTTCCACTCTGCTTCATGTCGGTTACTTTACATTCCTCCCCACCGGCATTCTTACTGGGAACCGGATCCTGTTCGGTCATACATTGGGTAATAGTTTGGGCCGGAATAGCACCGGCCGGCATGCCTGGCATTTCAACCTTTGAAGTAATTTCATACAGACCGGGCTTAAAATCAAGACCCCAGACCGGTATGGCAATTAAACCCAAACCAAACATCATAATTAATCCCGCTGTGACTTTTCTCAACATGGCTAACCACCCCTTTTTTAAAAACATTAATAATTATCTGATAACCAACCATTACTTTTGTGCACGCGACCAACCAGTTTCCCTTCGTTACAGTTAAATTTCAGTTTGACAGTTTTACCAGGATTTATCCATAAAATATAAGTTGATAAGTATTGTAAAGATCTGGCATAAAAGGAGCAAAAATATTTTCATTAACTTTAGCCTTAAGTTCGCAGATTAACCGGAACGGCCTATTAAAGGTCACCCAAACATATACAGGATATAACCATGAGTGATTTACCCAATTGTCCGAAATGCGGTTCAAAATATACCTACGAAGACGGGCTTTTGTACATTTGTCCGGAATGCGGTGATGAGTGGCTCAAAGATGCGATGATCGAAAATGGCACCGGGGAAAAAGTCATTAGAGACGCCAACGGTAATCCGCTGCAAGATGGTGATACGGTAACCGTGATCAAAGGTCTCAAGGTCAAAGGATCTTCACTGACAGTCAAGGTCGGGACCAAAGTCAAAAATATCCGCCTGGTCGAAGGTGATCATGATATCGACTGTAAGATTGACGGGATCGGCGCCATGAAACTCAAATCAATGTTTGTCAAAAAAGTGTGAGCCGCGGGGCAAAAACCAAAGAACCGTTTTTGCACCACGTTTCAGTAGTTAGTGTCTGTCCAGAAATGAGGATTTTTGTTCGAGAACGAGGCGCTAGGATTTTGAAAAGCACCCCAAAAAACCGGGCATAAACTTCGCGGACTAGTGTCCGTGAGCACTTTCAGAAACCGCAGCAACGAAGTTATCGGAGAAAAAGACCATTTATGGACAGACACTAATTAATGGTTATGACAATTACCGCTCCCCTTACACGCCTGAATTAATTCCATCGGTTGCCGAGTGGTGTTACAGAAATCCTCGACCAATTCTTTGATCGTCGGCTTGGGTGACAAAGCGGTCCAGAAAACCTTGATCCCGACTTCCTGAAAACCGGCCAACGGCCTCTTGCCCATCCCGGAAACCACAATGGAATTTACCCCCCTTTCGGCCAGCAGATTGATCGGGGCCAGACAACCACCGGCGCCATGCTCGACATTATTGACCGTGCTGACCTCGATAATTTCCTTGCCCTGCATGGTTAGAATCGTAAAAAGATCACAATGACCAAAATGATCCGACATCACACTATCAAGCCCGCCGGGGGTATTAGATGGAACAGCTATCTTTTCGATTGTCATCAACTTCTCCTGTTGAAATTTAATAAAGGTCTGATTATATAAAAAAGAATTTATTGTGCATATGCACAAAATAATACCCTGCGGCTGCCTGTCAAGTTTTATTTTGTGCATATGCACAATAACCGGAACAAACATCTACCTCAAAAAAGGGGGGCATATGCCCAGACCTAAAAAACCGAGACACTGCGGCTGCCAGATGCAGGGTCAGGCCTTCAAGCCAACCGGCACGCCGCTCAGCCAGCTGGTCCATATTTCAATTGAACAAGACGAACTGGAAGCATTAAAACTCAGTGATTATGAAGGTTTATTTCAGGAAGAGGCCGGCTTGAAAATGGGGGTCTCCCGGGGGACGGTGCAACGGCTTCTGGGCTCGGCCAGAAAGAAGGTGGCCCAGGCCATCTTTGAGGGTGCCGCCTTGATTCTCAAATAGAAACAAACCAACCAGGAAAATACTCAGAACGGTTCATGATCACAATTGGCGGCACAAAACAACAATAGTTGGCCGAAAATCGAGAAAAACCAAAAAGAAAATATAACCACAGACTTTTGGCGCTGGCACCCGCCCGGTAGCTGCTTTTATACCGCCGGAGTTGTTTCCTCCGGCGCCACAACGACCACCGACCCATCATCCTCACCAGGGACCACTTCCTCCGACTCGGTTGTCTCCTCACGACTGAGCTGAATCTCATTCTTGGTGTTGACCCAGAGGATGTTTCCCAGATTATCATACCCCTCGAAAATCTTTTCCTTTTGATGGAACAGAGCCTCACTCACCAACCCGATAATAATCAAGTCCGCATCCCGCGACTGCGTGGCGATCAAATCTTTTCGGCTGGTGCCGGAATCAGCCGGGATCAACTCGACATTCTTGGCCGAAATCGGCAACCGTCCGTCACGAATAAGCCCAAGGAGCCGTTCTTTCTGCTCATCAATTTCATTGCTTGGAAAAGAGGCGAAAAGTTTGATTTCACCTTCTTCCCAGTCCGGATGCCCCAGAACGATATAGGCCAGAAGAATCATCAGACTGGCATTTTCATAATCATCCGGGGTAATCCAGACATGAATTTCCCGATGATAACCGTAATTACGCGAGGTTGAGCCGAGAATACAGATATCAAAATCTGAGGCGGCCACCATGCGGAAGTTGGTGATGATATCGTTGAGGTCTTCTTGATGTTCCCGGGAAAACTCAAAAAGTATCAGATTGTTTTCCTTACCGGAAATCCCCGGCAATTGGGCCAATTGCGAAATCGCGGTGGTATAGGACGGGCTGGTCATGGTGTCGACGTAGATATTGGAGTGACTGACCGCGGTGAGCCGAACCAATCGCTGAAAGACGTCCCGGGAGACCGCCACCGATTCACGGGAGAGATAACCCTCAATATAATGGATATAGGTGCCGAACCCGAACCGATGCGAGATCCAGCGCAATAGATTGAAGGCATCAAGCCGTTCAAAGGAATGGGAAGAAATACAGACCACCGAGGGCCGCCAACGCTCTTCCGTACTAAGGCGAGTTGATTTCTGAAGAAAAATCTGCAACTGGCGGCTGACCTGAAAGATGGCGCCCTGGAAAATTGAGGCCAGACCGCGCCGGTCCGGATTGCTATAACTGATCCACAGATAAAGGGCCACCATGACCAGAATAGAAACAATGGCATAGGGCATGCTCATCTTGAACATCAGCCAAATGCAGGCGATGGCCCCGAACAAGGAGATATACCATTTTGAACGAAAAGCCGGCCGATAGGAAGGATCCGCCGCAAAATGCTCCAGAAAAGAGATCAGGCAGATCGAGCCGTAGGTGACCATAAAAAACATGGAAATAACCTGGGCCACAAAGTCCACATCGCCCATCATCACGAAAAGCACCGCCAGACCGAAGACCACGATCGAACTGTTGCGCGGTTCAGAAGATGGCCCCTTACCCTTGGCCAACCAGGCAGCCAGGGGCCGGAAGGGTAAAATATCATCCGAGGCCAGGGCCTGGAGGGTCCGAGGTGCCACCAGGGCGGAACCAAGGGCCGAAGAGATGGTGGCGCAGGCCAGGCCGATCGGGATGATCGGACCCCAGAGGGCGATTTTGGCCATGATCAACTGGTCGCCGATCAGATCAGCGGGGCTGGCTGAAACCGCCAGTTTATAGGCAATGGCGATATAGACCAACATCCCGACCAGAGTGGCGGTCAAGGTCCCCAGAGGAATCGAACGTTTGGTGTCACGCAGATCACCGGACAGTCCGACCCCGGCCGTCATCCCGGTAAAGGCCGGAAAGCAGATGGCAAAAACCAGAAAAAAATTATTCGGCGCTTCTACGGTATCGATAAAGTTATGATAGCTCAGGACCTTGGTATAATCGGTAGAGCCGAGAAAAAAGAGCAAGAGAGAAATGAAAAGAACTCCGACCACCCAATAAAGCAGTTTGATCCCCACGTCGGCACCCTTGGTAATGACCATCACCCCAAGCAGGATCACCGCCGGCAAACTGACTATTCTGGCATCAGTGATGGTAAACTGGTAGGTGACAGCCAGCCAGGCAAACACCGGCCGAAAGGCCTCGGCAAAGGCGATAGTATAAAAAGCCACACTGATCGCCTGGGAGAAAAAAAGCGAGATCCCGATGGCAGAGCCGGGAATGATCCCAAAAGAACGGGAAATGATAAAATACTCGCCCCCGCCTTCCACCTTCTGGTTGGTGGCGATCTCGGCCAGGGCCATGGCGGTGGGAATGGTTACGGCATGGCCAATCAGAATAATAACCAGGGTCCCGATAAAACCGACGTTACCCACCGCAAAGCCGAAGCGCAGGAACATGATGGCGCCAAGGATAGTAGAAATGGCGGCCAGGAAGACCGGGGCGGTTCCCATGCTGCCTTGAGATTTAATCAGTTGTCCGTTCATTATTTTATGCCGAAGGTTTATAAAGAAGTGAAAAGAAGGCCTGCAACAGAGCAGGTGATGAACTGACAGGAATCAGAAGATCGTGACGAAACTAATTATAATTCTCAAGTTTATCCCATAATAAATCGAGAAGATTTTATACCACAAGACAACCATTTCAACAAGGTAAGGTTGCGAGGTCTCTTTTCGCGTCGCGATAATTCTATCGACCATTAGTGGCTGACAAAGCTACCTGCCACTATCCGTAACCGCCGGTCGGACCATGAGTTTGGTGGCAACCAGGCTCAGACTAAGGACCAAAAGCCCGATCAGCAGAAAGGACCAGTCCAGACCCAGCCAGTCCGAGGTAAAACCAGCCCCGATCGCCCCGATAAATACCCCGCTGCTCATGGCCAGATTAAAAACCCCCATCATGGAACCCTGTCCATACCGCCTCCCTTCCTCGGTGGCCAACGCCCCCAGAGTTGGCCAAATAATTGCCTCCCCACTGCCCAGAATAACGAACAATCCGAGCAGGACCCAGAAATTTCCGGCCAGCGGCACCAGACACATGACCCCACTGATGATCAGGCAACCGAGCCGCAAAAACTTTACCTTGTCAATACGATCGGCCAACCGGCCAAAGGGAGTCTGTAGAGTGGCGTTGACCAGAGTCCGAGAAGCGATCACCACGCCAATCTGCATGCCGGTCGCCTCAAACCACTGATGCATCAGCAGAGGAAGTAAGGCCATGGTCGGGACCATCACAATCATCGTGGCCATCCGGGCCAGCAGGATGCCGGCAGTCCGCTGGCTGGCCAGCATCGTCTGCAAGGACTTGATTACCCCGACAGCACGACCCTTAAGCACCGCAGGAAGCGGCGTAGCCGGCATCTGCAGCATGACCAGCAGCATGGCCAGAAAACTTAAGCCCGCCATCACATAAAAGGCCGAGGCCATCCCCCAGCGATCGGTACAAAAGCCGCCGATCAAGGGGCCACAACCAATGCCGGAAAAGATGGCGACATTAAGCAACCCCATATAACGCCCTTCAAG
Source organism: Pseudomonadota bacterium (assembly GCA_018823175.1). Lineage (GTDB taxonomy): Bacteria > Desulfobacterota > Desulfobulbia > Desulfobulbales > JAHJIY01 > JAHJIY01. Next base: position 16,542 of record JAHJIY010000008.1, on the reverse strand, counting down.
GCCGACCGGCGACAAATCAGCGACATAAGCCATCGCCACCGGCACGATCATCGCCGAACCCACCCCATGCAGGGCGCGGATCAGAATCAGCATGCCAAGGGAAGTGGCCGCCGGCATCAAGAGGCCGACCAGACCATAAACACAAAGACCACTAAGCAAAAATCCCTTGCGCCCCCAACGATCGGAGAGATTACCCACCACCGGCTGACAAAAGCCCCTGGTCAAGGAAAAAGCGGCAACAATTATCCCCAGGGTCAAACCACCGGCCCCGAGACTTTCGGCAAACATCGGCATTACGGGCACAATAATCCCAATCCCCAACAGGGCGATAAAGACGGAAAGCAGCAGGATTATCAGAAGTTGTCGTGGCATGGTCGTATAATGACAAAATGGTTTTATCTGAAAGTGTCAAGAAACGGGCAAATAGTAACGAGTTGTCCCTGATCACTCGCCAATTCATCCTTCGTAATTTCCGTCCCCAACAATAGTCATGGCAACATGCTCCATCCTTGTACCTTGATTGCGGGCGATCTGAACAGAAAAAAGTCCCGCCTGGTCAAGAAAATCCCAGATTCTTTACTTAATTTATTACCCCACACTCACATCATCCTGTCACCGTTATATTATCAAGAGGATTTTTAAAGCTGAGTTGAGCAGCTTGTCTGCTCGTACGAAACTTATACCCGAAGGGTGAAAGTAAAGAGTCTTTATTTATCCCTAGCTCTTATAAATAGCAATTGACTTATTTTTGAAGGCAAGGTTAAGATTTGATCGAATTAAACATCTATTATTTTTGAGGTGCGTTTCATGAAAAGAATGTCCTGCTACCTGGTAATCTTGGCTTTTTCTCTGTACATCAACACTTCATGCGATTCAGGAGGCAGTTCTGGAGGCGGAAACGGCGATAACACCGACATTCCGACCCAACTTAAAGCCAGTATCAAGGGATCCATGGCTGATACCGGTGGCACCGATGCCATGAGTTGCCCCAGTGCAATAAAGAAGGTTCGGGTGATCACCGAGACCGACACCGCATTCACGGTCGATGTTGACAATACCGACTGCTCCTTTACCATGGATGCACCGGCGATGACCGCACTACGCCTCGAGTTCCTGGACAACAGCGGCAATGTGGCGGGCACCCTCCTGCAACCAAACCCTTATTTAATCCAGTCAACAAGCCGCGCCGATGCCGTTGAAAATTTCATTATGGGTCCGTCAACAACTCTGGACCTTGGCCGGATCAAAATTGAAGACGAGGTGGCCGTCCCCGAAAAATTTCCTTTCGACGTCCTTGACTTTGACGGCAACGGAACAGTTGACGCGATGGACTCCCTGTTTCTTCCGATCCTGGCCGATCTTGCGCCGGCCGATGCCGATGGCGACGGAATTGCCAACGCCACCGACAATTGCCCCTTTGTCGCCAACCCCGACCAGACCGATTCCGCAGGCGACGACATCGGGGATGCCTGTCGCCCTGCTTATTTCCAGACCCTCACCGGCAAATTCCAGTTCAAGCTGGCAAGAGAATTAGACGCCGATGTCCTGGCTGAACTTACCAAAGACAAGGCCGCAATCGAACAGAGCACCCCCACTTTCAAAATCACCGATACCGGGATAGAAGAAGGCCCCTTTCCGCTCCGCGGCGAATGGGTTGATATCGATGCATACCGGGTCATGATGGACCAGGATGGCAATCTGACGATTCCCCTCGTACTGCCAAACATTACGGTAGCCCAGGTCTTCAGGCATTACACCGACACAAAGCCCCTGTTCAGTTTTCCATTGTACCTGCTGGCCACGGCCGATCAGCCAACTCCGACCATCACCGTTACCGTACCCTTTCCCGACCCCACCCGAATGGATGCCGACTGCTGTCACACCGAACTTGATCTCGCCGCCCAGAACCTGCATGCAGCCTTGGTTGATCCCGGCCTGGATCCCTGCCGCTACGAAAAAAATACGGGACCATGTTGCCTCGACTATGACAGCGCCGATTGGAACGGCACCAGACCGACGCCACCTTCTAGCAGCGCTGACGCGGTGTTTTGGAAAGCTGAAAAAATAAAAAAATATATCGGTTCCACCTGTCACCATTATGTACAAATCGACTGCTGCGTCAACGAAGCGGCAGGGAACTGGGGCCTTAATTTCATTTTCGGTTGGGGCGGCGGCTGCTACGACAACCACCTTAGTCGCAACTGCCAGTGGATCAACGACCAAGACAGCGGTCTCTACCTTTCCGCGACCAAACCGGCAGTAAAAAATGACCCGACCTGGGAGGTCCATTACGGTGCATACGTGCTGCCCTCCCAGACCGGCACCACCCATTCGGAAAGCATTGAACTGGCCTGCAACCAATCCAAGACCCTCTATCTGTTCAACAATACCTGTGCCAACGAAAGCGAGGTAACCTTCGAGGGCAATGGCACTCTGTCTGAGGAAGGAAGCATTCCCATCGCCTACGTGCAGATCCCCAGGGATTACCCGATCACCTATACGGCACCAAATGAGTCGACCACCGACACGGTGACCGCCCAGGCCAAGGGACTCACCCGGGAAGTGATCATCAACGTAACCTGCGACCCGCACCCCAATTGATGGAAATCGCCGAACAACGCTTCCGGCGCGCCGCGCTTTTAACCACAGGTGGAGTCTGCGCCGTAGCGATTTTTTTCATGCCCGGAATTGATGGGGGCTATCGGTTATCGCGCTTCGGACTGACCGGTCTGGTCATTTCGTGTTTGGCGATATATGCCTTTCGACTCGCCCCTTATTTCCGACAGGCACTGCCCCCTCAAATCAAACTTATGAGCTGGGCCGGAGCCTATGCGCTCACCGCAATCATTCTACCCCTTTCTACACCTTACCCTCTATTGCACGCCAGTGGCGTGGCCCAGCTGGCTTTGGGACTTGGACTCTGTTATCTCGTAGCAATGATTTTCCAACAGACTACCCTTGCCCACCGTCAACACTGTCTACACCTCCTAACCTGGACCGGCGGAGTAATTGCCACGGTTATCATCCTGCAGCAGATTGGTTTTCCACTGTTAATCCAGAATCTCGGTGGCCCTGAATTCCAGGGGCAAGCGACCTTCGGCAATCCAAACTGGGCGGCTGCCTTCCTCCTGCCACTGGTGCCGGTCACCCTCGGCCTGCGGCAAGAATGCAGCCAGACCAAGACCCGCTGGGCGGATACCTTTCTGACCATCCTGCTGATTGCCGGTATCCTTGCGACCCTGTCTAAAGGCGGAATTATCGCCATGATCGCCGGGATTGTTCTCTACCTGATGCTGGGCTCCACCCTGCAAAAGAAAACCAAAATACTGCTACTAATCATCTTATCGTTTTTCTGCGTTACAATCATTTTCTATGGCACCATGCAAGGCTGGCATCAATCACTGCCCTGGGTGCGCGGCAGACTGTTCCTCTGGCAAACGGCCCTTCACCTTATTACCGCACACCCCTTCACCGGCATCGGTCTGGGCGGTTTCCTGCCTGCCTACCCTCAAGCCGCTGCCACTCTTATAAACGGCGATGCCACCGCCTTCATGCCTTTGGGGACTATCCGTTTCCTGCATAACGATTTTCTGCAGACCATAGTGGAAGGCGGCATTCCCAGCGCCCTTTTCTTTGTTATTTTTATTCTTTCGGCCATACAACTTGGTCATCGCCATGGCAATGAGATCAGCCGCGGAGTAGCCGCCGGGCTTGGAGCATTGGCCTTGTATGGCATGATCGACTCGCCGCTACATGTCCCATCCTCCTGGATACTTTTCTGGTTCCTGACCGGTATTCTGCTGGCACTTCCAGTTACCGGCCAACCAAAATCCGCGGACATTCTCTCTCCCAGAAAACGACAGGTACTCATGATCGCCCTGCTCACAGCAGCATTATTTTCGCTGGTCCAGGGTTTCCGGCATCTGGCAGGGATCATTATCTGGGATAAGGGCAAAGACACCTTGAAAATCCGCACCATAGCCCGTTCTCTGGCAAATCTTTCAATAGCGTCCATGCTCCTGCCCGAAATTGCCGGGGTACGCCTCGACCATGCCAGGGCTCTGGCCATGAAAGAACAATACTCCGAGGCCCTTAAAGAGAGTGAGGTAGCGATGTCCCTTTCCGCCGACTTCAATACTCTTTTCTTTCACGCCGAACTTACTGAATATAGTGTTGACCAGCAGACCGCTAAAAATGAATGGGAAGCACTGCGGAGTAGTTTCCCCATGCTGATACGGCCATACTATGAGCTTGGACGGTTGGCCATCCTGATTGACGACTTCTCTGAAGCCCGCAGGCAACTTACGCAAGCACAAGAGATTCGACAGGACAGTTCCGGCGCCCGGGAATACCGCCAGCAGGCAACCGCCCTTTTACAAGCAATTGAAACACAGACCAGAAAATAACAAATTGTCTTGTTCAACGATCCAGTAACTGAGCCAAAAAACACTGGCAATGCTGAAAAACAAACCCCAAAACCAGATCTTCTGCTACCCATTTTTTACAATGAATAATGTCGGTTTTCAGTAGAGCTAATAACGGCCCAACGCAGTAATCATCAGCAAATCGCCACCAAGCAGCATGCGCAAAAAACGTGTTTAGTCGACAACCCTTCTTAACACTCAGCCGTAGTTGCAGCTCCAAGTAGTGCATGCCAATTTCGCAACTAAACTAACATGGAATTTAACCGACAGTCCTTCGTTGCCGAGTTCCCCTAAACCAATATCAAACATGACTCTTCCAGAAGAATAACGTACAATACTGAATGCGTACCTGAATCCATCAGCTTACCATCAAGCAAACCAGGGAGGATGAAGAGATGAAATATAGACTTTTGGGCCAAACCGGTCTTTACGTTTCAGAACTATGTCTTGGCACCATGACTTACGGTAGTGCCGGATTCTGGAAGGTTATGGGCGGCTTGGACCAGAAGGCGGTTAAAGCACAAATCAAATACGCCTTTGACCGGGGGATCAACTTTATCGACACCGCCAATGTCTACTCGCTTGGCCAGTCGGAAGAGCTGGTCGGTCAGGCTCTGCATAAACTGGGACTGCCGCGCGACGAACTGGTGATCGCCACCAAGGCCACCGGGGTAATGAACGACCTGCCCAACGGTCGGGGCCAGTCTCGTTACCATCTGATGAACGAGGTGGACGCCAGCTTGAAAAGGCTGCAAGTGGACCATATCGACCTCTACCAATTGCACGGCCTCGATCCTTTAACCCCGCTTGAGGAAGCACTGGAAACCCTGAACGATCTGGTCCGGTCCGGCAAGGTCCGTTACATCGGCCTTTGCAACCTGCCGGCCTGGCAGATCATGAAGGGGCTGGCCATTTCTAAACGCCGGGGCTGGGCGCGCTTTGCCAGTGTCCAGGCCTATTACACCATCGCCGGCCGTGACCTGGAGCGGGAAGTATTGCCGATGATCCAGGACCAGGGGCTGGGGCTGATGGTCTGGAGCCCGCTGGCCGGAGGCTTGCTGACCGGCAAATTCAGCCCGGAAGGCAAAGGGCCCGAAGATAGCCGACGCAGCAATTTCGACTTCCCGGTAGTCGACAAGGAGCGGGCCTTCCGCTGTGTCGAAGCCATGCGACCGATGGCAGCAGAGCGCAACATCTCCATCGCCCGGATCGCCCTGGCCTGGCTATTAGCGCAGAAACCGGTCTCCTCGGTGATCATCGGGGCCAAAACCATGGCGCAGCTTAAGGACAACCTCGACGCCATTCAGGTGACCTTAAGTACCCCGGAGCTGGTAACCCTGGACCAGATCAGCCGCTTGCCGGAGGAATATCCGGGCTGGATGCTGGACCGCCAGATCCAGTACCGGACCGAACCGCCGAAATGGAAAGAATGATGGCTGACCAGAACAATAAAAAGTGATCTATTTGATCCGGGGTCGGACTTACACTCATCGCCATGAGCAAAAAAAGTAACAAGTAGCCGTTAACTAGCTGAATCTATCTAGTTTTCACAAACATTCACCCGCAAGTTAATGCCAGGAACAAAATTTATGGGTACCTCACTGCGGTCAAATAAGTATTTCTTAGTTGTGATCATTGTTTTGACCGCTCTGAATCTATGGCCCGGCACCGCGATTGCTGAAAATAACGCGGCCGATTTTCCCTTCCAGCCCGGCGAAAAGTTGGTTTACTTGCTAAAATGGGGGCTTATTCCGGCCGGTTGCGCCGAATTAACCATCCTACCGAGCCAGGAAATAAACGACGAGATGACCTGGCGCTTCCAATTTACCGCCCGGACCAATTCCTTTGTCGACGTGTTTTTTAAAGTAAGGGACTACATTGAATCAAAAAATGATGCGGGGCTACGCAACTCACTTTCATATAAAAAAAACCAGCATGAAGGGAGTACCAAACGAAAAATATTAATCGAATTCAGTCCAGAAAAACATCTGATGCAATACACAAAAAATGGCAAAAAAGCTGATCCTGCTTTAATTCCACCCGGCACACTCGACCCCCTGGCCTCCTTCTATTATGTCCGCCGTCATCTGTCAAAAGTAGGCCAGAACATAGATCGGCCGGTAACTGACGGTAAAACTATTACCATTGGCCGGGCCAAGGTGCTGAAGCGTGAAAAAATAATGGTCGGGGACCGGCAATACGATACATTTCTGGTGGAACCTGATCTGAAAAATGTCGGGGGGGTCTTTGAAAAAAACACCGATTCGAAAATACAACTTTGGATAACCACCGACCAGCGCCGCCTGCTGGTCAGAGTGCAGAGCAAGGTTGTTATCGGCTCTTTTACCGCCGATCTGGTCGAATATGAAAATCTGACAGGATCATGACAAAAATAAAAGTTAAACCAGCCGAAATCAACTTGTCAGCCTTAAAATTGAGTTTAATAGCAGAAATATGATAGTTTATTATTAATGGTCCGACAAATTTGGCGGTTTACGGAAACTTATCAACTGATGTATATAACATTACAAATCAGTAGTTTATCCTGAGCTCGATAAACTGGGATCAACCGTCCACAAAGTAATTTTTTGTTCCTATCTCAAAGGCATTACAAGGCAGTTTGATGGAAGAAACAGAAAAAAAAGATGATGATTTTGCTTTAGATAAATCAGCCGAAGATCTTTATAAAAGATTCGCCGGAATAGATGACTCCGACCGAGTCATTCACACCGATTTATCAAAATCCGAGTTAATCGAGCAACTCAATCAAGAAGAAAAGGTGCTGGATTACTATCGCATGCTACTGGCCCAAACGACCTGCCTTTTTGCCGGCATTCTGGCTAACAGTCGCTTTTCCAGCCTGGCCAAGGAAAACGAACAAAAAATAAAAAACCTGCTGCATATTTTAAAAAATCTGGCGAAATTCCCAAAATTCGACGGCAAAATCTACTGCCGTCTCCGCGGCCAGCAATGTCCTTCCGAACAAAGCGGTTCAGAGTCATATGATTACGAACTGTCCTTTGGCAACTTCCTGCTCGATTACCAGATGGCCCAAATTGTAGCACAAAGGGAAAAGGTCAAAGGCGCCGCCATATACTCTAAACTGATGGAAGCCTTCAAGACCTTAAGTGTAACGAATATCTTCAACTTCTCGATCGACATCGGCAAAGGCGAGGACGAAGATTACAACAAAATAAGAAACAACATCTTACATCTTGTCCAATTCTTTATGTACGAGAACACTGAAAACCACTTTATTGTTCACGATGAATATGGCCAACCAAATATTAATCTTACTCTTCTGGCGGCAACCAATAAGGTGCCACCTGAGGCGCTTGAAAAACTGGTCAACAAGATAAAACCGATGATTCTGGGACCGCAGACTTCTGTCGATTTGTCTCGTTTCACCACGGTCTACGATGTAATCATCGCCTCTAAAAATTATCGTGAAAGAATCCACAAAATGCCGCTTGAAGTCAACAATGTCCAGTGGCTCACCCAAACCAAAACCCCGCAGGCAAATCCGGAACTTGCGATAAAGGCCGTTCAGGTCTCCCGGCTGGTTCTTGAAAAATATGGCAACAACCCAAAAATGGCATCGGAAGTACTCTCCAGTATCACCAGAGAAGGTTACAACGATATCAAAACCGGAGTTGTGATGGGTAATCGTTTGTCCCAGGCCACCGAATTCATGAATCTTGCCGAAAAAAACGAGGACAAACAGTCTTTACAAAATGATGCTCTGGAGAACATCGAAGACGGTCTGGAAAAGATCTCCGATGAAGTTTACGACAACATTACTATTTCGGGTAATGAAGTTAGCTCGGTCAACCACGAAGGTCAGTCAACCGCGTGGTCTTTCCACGAAAACATATCAGATCTGCTCAGTTTTTTTAAACAACGATCGGCGACCAAAAAAAAGGTTCGCGACATTTCAAAAAAACAAGTTCATTTCGATGAAGAGGACTTTTTGGTTATCGCCAGAAATTTCAAGATCAGTGTCAAAAATGCCTCTCACCTAATTGATCTGCTCAAGGCCTGCTTTGACCAGAATGGTCACTTTCATCGAAATTACTTTACCAAGAATATCACAGAATTTGTCCAATACGACAGTAAGGTTTTTGAGTTTCTCTGGTACTACCTGAAAGAGCTTTCATCCAGGGAAGACCGGGTCTCCTTCCTCAACGCCTTACAAATCCTGGTCGGCCGCCTTAAAACACCGCAAGACGCCCTTAAAATTCTGCTCGCCGACGTCTTCAGCCATTCAGGAACGGTTAATTTCTCTGATCGAAACGGCCTGATGCTGGGTTCAATTCTGCTGCGCAAATTCAACCGGGAAGAAGGGAGCAATATCGAGATAACCCCGGAAGAAGTTCTTCTTTGTCATAAAGGACTAAATCAGGAAATGATTAAAGTTGGACTGGAATTTTTTGAGGAAAACCTTGAATACATTTTAAAGAAAGCAAAAATAATCATTGAGCTTATGTATGAATCTTCCGCCAAAGAGCAGCATAACAATGATGAAATGAAACCGCGATTTCTGCTCTATTTGCAAAGGGAACTAGTCATCTTTATTGGCTTGATCGGCGGCAGCTCAGCACAAGCAATCATCCAGGGAATAGTCAAGGAATTTGGCGACCCGGCATCATCCTACTATCAGACGATGAAACAAAAAGAGAACCTGCGCCACTCTTTACAACTTTTACAGGTTGCCACCCGGGCCTTACGAAGATTTGAGGACTCTCAATCCGATTCTATTTTTTCCGAGATAGCCAATCGGAAAGAAAAGTTCATTAGGCTGACGACGGACCCCTCTACCCAGGATTACATCAAAAGAACGATTGGAAAAATATAATCTCAAGACTACTGCCAAAAAAATTCTCCACTAATTGGAAGCCTATCACCTTGTTATTTCAATGTTTTTACTCCAACCCAAAAATAAATAAAAAAATATTAAATAACGGCTTTACTTTGCGTAAATCATGATGATATCATTTATCTAAAGAGGGAGAGTCTAACTACATAAAATATAAACGGCAGCGTTAACGCAACGTAAGCTTAAAGACGAGACTCCTCCCGTAAAAAGAAGCAGGGTCATTTAATTGACTCTGCTTTTTTTATTTAACCTAAATATTTCCGCCCCCCATTAATCTTTCGCGGCAAGATCTAATTTTCCCTGGTATTTCCAAAGACATTTTTTTATAGTCCTGATTCCATTTAACCTGCGCAAATTAATCCAAACGATAAATATTTTGCCTGAATCGGGCATCCAAATAGTTAGGAGGAACACCTGAATGACACGTCTAAATGATAATTATCTAAAATTAAAAGCCGGCTACCTTTTCCCGGAAATTGCCAAACGAGTTAAAGAGTTTTCCAAAACCAATCCGGAGGCCAAACTGATCCGACTTGGTATCGGGGATGTGACCAGACCACTAGCCCCTGCAGTTATTAAAGCTTTTCATGACGGGATCGATGATCTGGCCAAGGCGGAAACTTTCCACGGCTATGGCCCGGAACAAGGTTATGATTGGTTGATCAACACCATCATCGAAAAGGCCTACCTCCCGCTGGGGGTCAGCCTGAAAACCAATGAAATCTTTATCTCCGACGGCTCCAAATGCGACAGCGCCAATATTCTTGATATCTTCGACACCTCAAACAAGGTAGCCATTTGTGACCCGGTTTACCCCGTTTACAACGATACCAATGTGATGGTCGGGCGCAGCGGCGAGGCCGATGAAAAAGGTTATTATGCCGGGATTGTCTATATGCCCTGCACCGAGGAAAACCACTTCACCCCGGCTTTTCCCGAACAAAAAGTTGATCTGATCTATCTGTGTTACCCAAATAACCCGACCGGAACCGTTGCCACCAGGGAGCAACTTAAAGCCTGGGTTGATTATGCGACCAAAAACAAAGCGATCATCCTTTTTGACGCCGCCTACGAGGCCTTTATCAGCGAACCCGGGATCCCGCATTCCATATATGAAATTGAAGGGGCCAAAAGTTGCGCCATTGAATTTAGATCCTTTTCAAAAACCGCCGGCTTTACCGGAGTCCGTTGCGGATTGACGGTGGTACCTGAAGAACTGATGGCGATGACGGCCGGCGGCGAAGAGCTGTCCTTGAATAAACTATGGAACCGCCGACAGGGCACGAAATTCAACGGAGTCTCCTATCCGGTCCAGAAAGCAGCGGCCGCTGTGTATTCAGATGAAGGCTGGGCCCAGGTCATGGAAACCATCTCCTATTATATGGAAAATGCAAAAGTCATAAAAGAAGGACTGGCAAATGCCGGGATCACATGCTACGGCGGGGTTAACGCGCCATATATCTGGCTCAAGACCCCGGGCGGCATCGGCAGTTGGGATTTTTTCAATAAATTGATCAACGAATGCCACGTAGTCGGAACCCCGGGCAGCGGATTCGGACCAAGCGGCGAAGGATATTTCCGGCTTTCCGCTTTTGGTTCCCAGCAAAATGTCGCAGAAGCGGTAAATCGAATTCAAAAAAAATGGGGCAAATAAACAATCCACCGATGGAACATGATCTCTTAATTATCAACGCCTTTTTTTACGATCCAACCTGGCCGGTTCCCATAAATAAGGGGTTTCTGTCAATAAACAATGGCCTGATCACCGGGTTTGGCCGGATGTCTGAACTTCCGGCAATCTCTGCCCGCAAAACAATTGAGGCCGAAAACACTCTGGCGATGCCGGGATTAATCAACTCCCATAATCATGCGGCGATGACTCTGTTTCGCGGCCTGGCCGATGATCTGCCCCTGATGATCTGGCTAAACGAACATATATTCCCGGCCGAGGCACAATTTGTCAGCGAGGAGATGGTCTACTGGTGTTCCAAACTGGCGGCAGCCGAGATGATCATGTCCGGCACCACAACGGTCGCGGACGGCTATTTTCATGAAGACCAGGCCGCCCAGGCCTTTGCTGACGCCGGCATCCGGGCGATAGCCGCCCAGGGCGTCATTGACTTCCCGGCGCCCGGAGTCCCGGATCCGACAAAAAACGTGAGCAGCGTCGCCGATTTTATCAACCGCTGGCAGGACCATGAGCTGATTACACCAGCCGTATTCTGCCACTCGCCTTATACCTGTAGTGCCCAAACCGTCAAAAATGCCAAAGATCTAGCCGCCAAAACATCGAGCCGATTTTTTATCCACCTGGCAGAAACCGAATTTGAAGTAAGAAAATCAAAAGAGGAATATGAAGTTTCGCCGGTTAAATACCTGCACCAGCTTGGCGTCTTGGATGAAAGCACGGTCTGCGTGCACAGCGTCTGGCTGGATGATGAAGATCTGCAGATTTTGCGAGATTCAGGGGCAACAGTCGCCACCTGCCCTGAAAGCAACATGAAGCTGGCGTCGGGCATCGCGCCACTCAAAGAGATGCTTGAACTTGGATTAACGACAGGCATCGGAACCGATGGCTGCGCCAGCAATAACAATCTTGATCTTTTTCAGGAAATGAATACTTGCGCCAAACTTCATAAGGTTAAAAATCTGGACCCGACCGTCCTGACCGCCCGGGAAGTCTTAAAAATGGCAACCATTGGAGGGGCCGAAGTCCTGGGAATAGCAGAAACTACGGGATCTCTTGAAATCGGGAAAAGAGCTGACCTGATCTTACTAGATCTCAAAGCCCCGCACCTGACCCCTTTTTACAAGCCGGAGTCATTACTGGTCTATGCCGCCGGCGGACAAGACGTAACCACCGTAATCATCAATGGCAAATTAATCATGGAAAACCGGCAAATCCTGAGCTTTGACCTGACAGAATGCATGAAACAGGTAGACAGATTAAGCAAAAAGATCACAAAACCAATTTGATTAAAAGATAGCCCAGAACCAGTAAAATCAAAAACAAAATAGTCAAAAGGTTGAAATAACGCTCGATAAAGGTCCGAACTGGAGCCCCGAACTTATAGATAAAGGCGGCCACCAGAAAAAACCGGGCTGACCGGGAGACCAGAGAAACGACCATGAAGGTAGCAAAATTTATCTTAAAAGCCCCGGCGGTAATGGTGAACAGCTTATAAGGTAACGGGGTGAACCCTGCCGCGCCAACGGCCAAGGCATCATATTTCTGATATAGATGCTGGACAATTTCGTATTTATCAGCCAGACCGTACAAGGCAATAATCTTACTGCCGAGGGTGTCCATAAAACCAAGGCCCAGTCCATAACCAATAGCCCCGCCAAGCACCGACCCCACCGCACAGATAGCCGCAAAACGAAATGATTTTTTGGGCAGCGAAATACATAAAGCCATCAAAAAAACATCGGGCGGAATCGGAAAGAAAGACGACTCGGCCACCGCGACCCCAAACAGGACCCAAACCCCGTATGGCGTCTGCATCCAGTTCATCAACCAGTCGTAAGTCCGGCGTAGAATTCCTCTGTTTTGTACCGCAGTTTCGTTTGTCATGGTTCCCAGCCCTGGGCGCCGATCAAACTTACAAAACGTACCGCTTCCCCGTCCCGCACCTTAATTTCCCCATCTTCCTTGGTAACCAGAGTAAGCCGCTGACTTGTCCGGTCCCCAATCGGGATCACCATCCGCCCGGGGTCAGCCAATTGGTCGACCAGCGCCTGCGGAATATCAGGGCCAGCGGCAGTGACCATGATTGCGTCATATGGCGCATTAGCCGGCCAACCCATGGTCCCGTCATCAATTTTACAGAGGATATTAAAGTAAAGCAGTTGATCAAAAATCTTTCTGGCCTTAACAAATAAAGGTTTAATTCTTTCAACGGAAAAAACTCTCTCACAAAGCCTGGACAGAACGGCGGCCTGGTATCCGCTGCCGGTACCGATCTCCAGCACGCTCTCATCCCCGCGCAAATTAAGCATCTGAGTCATTAACGCCACAATATAAGGTTGGGAGATAGTTTGCCCCTCACCGATCGGCAGAGGAAAATCACTATAAGACTGCGCCTGCAGCGCATCTTCGACAAACAGGTGCCTGGGGACCTTGCCCATTACCTCCAGCACCTTCTGGTCTATGATCCCGCGGGGTACAAGCTGCTCCAGGATCATGCGCTCCCGGGCTTTCTCATAATTATTAATATTGGGTCTTACCAACTGCCGGATCCATTATCTTTATAATCTTTCTCATCAAGCTCCCGGTAAACACAGGTAAATACCTTGTCGCCCAGAAAAGTCACCGTTACCACATCATAGGTCTCAAACCCAAAATAATTACCGATCAAGGGCGTTTGTCGCCAGAAACTTTTTTTCACCCTGGCGTAAATCCATTTCTCATCCCCTTCCGGCGAGACCTGTCGTTGATCAGGATTACCCATGAATGAAAGAACTTCCTGCCGGGTTGTTTTTTCCGGCATGACCAGACAAACATCAGAGGAAAGATGGCGCACAGGCTCCTTGGCCCCGCATGCCGTAATCAAAAAAAGCAAAAAAATAAACAGCACAGACAAAGAACGAACGATAGCCGCAGGAATAAAATATTTTCGGCCACCCCATGTAGATACCACCATATCCATATCCTATTTAAAACCTATAGTCAGAGCAATAAGCAACAATATCAACCATAAGATATCATAAACAAATCACGCAATATCGATCACTTCCCACGGTTAACAAACAATACACGATAAACTGCTTGCACGATCAGGAATGCAAGACTATCCTGTAGCACCTTTTAATGCAAGAATTTGATCATTAGTTAATTATTTTACTTTTGAAATCAACCCTTTCTTTAATTGTTGTTTTATGTAATAATTTTGTTAGTATACATTTAATAATTACTTTTTTTTTGTTGCTTTAATATTCTTCAGCAGATAAAAATAATCAGCAAAAGCCCGTCGTTTTTCGGAAAGAGCCCATAATTATTTGCTCACAAGGAATCTGCGATGCGATGTCCAAAATGCGGTTTTATTTCTTTCGATGATTTGAGTGCCTGCTCCAAGTGCACCAACGATCTCGCTGATTTAGCCGAAGAATTACAGGGAACCGGAACCGGAACTGACGTTGGATTTTTTCTAGGTTCCGTCATAAAGTCCACTTCTTATGAGTCAGAAGAAGATATGGGCACCCAGTCATTTCCTCCTATGGAAGCACAAGAGCTTAATTTCGATGATTCCCCATCCGAAATCTCTTTCGACCTGGAAGACCATGACGATAGCGTAATATCGCTAAGCGGCATGAGCGCTGACGGCGATGACGACATTTCGCTGGAATTGGGCGAAGTCCTCCCCATTGACCTTACCCAGTTTGACGAAACCGGTCCGGCTACCTCACGAATGTCCGCCCACGAATTGTCCTTTGAATTGGGTGATGATGCCGATTTTGACTTGTCTGACACCTCCCAGCTCAGAATCTCTGAAACACTAGATTTATCAGACAATCTGGAACAGATTGAACCGAGCAGCTTCAATCTCCTTGATGAAGACCTTGATGTTGAAGACCACTTAAGCTCCGTTGACTTAGATGACATTGATCTTTCCGATCTTCTTCCAGAACAAGAGGAAATTACACCCGAGCAAAAATCGGAAGAGCTGGAACTTTCAGTCAATGCCGGGGCGCTTGATCTTGACACCCTGGACGAAGGGGAACATGGCGAAGAATTGGCTCTGGAAGATGAGGATGAAGTAGTTGATCTCTCTTCTCTGATCGAAGAATCTGGCGAAGACGAAATAAACCTGGATGATGATCTGGATCTTAGTCTCTTGTCTGACGAAGCAGATGAATCACTCCCTGAAATTCAGCTGGAAACCGAACTGGTGGCTGATGACGACACAATCCCCGACATCCAGCTGATGGGCGGCAATGATGATGAAATGCCCGAAATAGAATTAATGGATGAAGATTCCGAGGAACCGCCCGAAATTCCGAATCGTGGTTGAATTGTAATCTGAAAGACTAGGCACTAAGACACGCAAAGTTTTTATTTTTATGCAGTGTCTTCGTGCCTTTATAGTTTGATGTGACTTTTGTGAAAATTTAACAAGCAATATTGGGGAAATACCTTGACAATATCCCCCTCGTTAAATATTGTAGCTGCGTTTCCGCCGGGATAGCTCAGTCGGTAGAGCAGCGGACTGAAAATCCGCGTGTCCGCAGTTCAAATCTGCGTCCCGGCACCAGTAAATTCAAGGGGTTACAGCTAATCTGGCTGTAACCCCTTTTTTTGTCTCTGGTCGTCCTCTGGTCGTTTTGTTTTTTTTCACCGGACGAATCATCAATCTGGAAAACTAATCAGGAAGCACACTGATTGTTAACCACTTTTTGCCCTATATTTTCAAACACTTGAACACCGAGAACATTTTTCAGTGCTAGTAACTCCGCAGGCAATTGACCACCAAGCACAAGCATTGTTCGCACGTTTTGTGATATCCCCATAGCGGCTTGTCTTGCTTCAAGAACTGCCTGGTATTTGATGCACTGATAAAGTCCTCTCGTTAGATCCGCCACATCGGACAAAGTTGACTTAACTTCAATACCAATATGTTCTTTCTTGTTTTGAAAATACACGTCAAGGATATCACCCGATGGAAGAATAAATTCCACTTCGCCAAGCGGTATATTCCTGGGTAAACCGAGGGTATGTGGATTAGATAACACATATTTTTTCAGATTCTTGTGCTCTTCGCTCTCTCCACCACCCCCGCCGCCAGCTATCGCAATTTTATTAAAATTGGTGAAATCTTGTCTAACTGGCTTAAGTCTAAATTCCTTTAATACCTTACCCCACATGGAAAAAGAATATATTCTTGCTAATTCAGCATCGATCACCAGTCGGCGTTGTTTTTTTGATAATTTTTTATAATCTGCCAGATCCTGAATAAACCAACTAATCCCTTCCCCAGGCAGACTATAGTGGACCCCAGTTTTAAGACAGTAGTTTAAGCTATGCTCAATCCAGAGGAACATGAAAAGATGAGTGAAGCAACGAAGAGAAAGTTCCATACTCCCGAGTTCAAGGCGAAGATAGCCCTGGAGGCATTGCGAGGGGTAAAGACGATCAACGAGATAGGTCAAGAATTTGGGGTTCACCCTATAACGGTCGGGCATTGGAAGAAGGAACTTCAAGAGCAGGCCAAAACGCTCTTTGAAGGAAAGCGAGGCCCTGCCCCG